>CAZCGA010000021.1:0-67996 GCA_964498075.1 uncultured Binatia bacterium (SeqCode)
GCGTGTGCAGCAGCGGCGGGACGCGGGTGATGATGTGATAGCCGAGGAACCCGGCCAGCATGAAGATGTACAGCCCGACTTCCAGCTCGCTCGTCATGCCGTCTTCCCCGCCGCCAGGGCGCTCTTGACCGCGTCGTTCACGACCTCGCCGCCGTGGGTGACGCAGGCGCCCTTGATGACTTCATCGTTGAAGTCGAGCGCCAGCACGCCGTCCTTGACGAACTCGCGGAGCAGCTCGGTCACGTTACGCGCGTAGAGCTGGCTGGCGTGTACCGGCATCGTGGCGGGCAGGTTGGTCGGGCCGTGGATAGTCACGCCGTGCTTGACGACCACCGTGTCGGGCTCAGTCAGCTCGCAGTTGCCGCCTGCCTCGGCGGCAATGTCCACGATCACCGAGCCAGGCCGCATGCCCGCGACCGTCTCCTTGGTGACCAGGCGCGGCGCGGGCCGTCCGGGCACCAGCGCCGTAGTGACCACCACGTCGAAGTCCTTGGTCTTCTCGGCGAGCATCTCCTGCTGCCGGCGACTCGCCTCCGGAGACAGCGCCTTCGCGTAGCCGCCCTTGTCCTCGGCGTCGGCGATGCCCAGGTCGAACTCGAGGAACTTGGCACCGAGGCTCGCGACCTGCTCCTTCACCGCGGCGCGCACGTCGTAGCCCCAGACCTGCGCCCCGAGCCGGCGCGCGGTGGCGATGGCCTGCAGCCCGGCGACGCCGGCGCCGATGACCAGCACTTTGGCGGCGAAGACCGTCCCGGCCGCGGTCATCATCATCGGAAAGAATTTCGCCAACGACTCGGCCGCGATGAGGACGGCCTTGTAGCCTGCGATGTTCGCCTGCGACGACAGTGCGTCCATTTTCTGTGCGCGACTGATGCGCGGGATACCCTCTATGCCGAAGCTCGTGATGCGACGCGTGGCGAGCCGCTGCACGAGATCGAGGCTGGTGAGTGCTTGCAGGAACGACACCAGCACCGCACCCTCGCGGAGCAGGTCGACCTCGGAAAGGGCAGGCTTCTGTACCTTCAGCACGACGTCGGCCTGCCCGTAGAGGGTGGCCGCGTCGCGGGCGATCCGGGCGCCGGATCTCTCGTAAGCGGCGTCGGCGTGAAACGCGCCCTCGCCGGCGCCAGTCTCGATAAGCACCTCGAGGCCGCCCTTGACCAGCGCGGCGGCCGCGTCCGGCGTGAGAGCGATGCGGCGCTCGCCTGGGACGATCTCCTTGGGGATCGCGACCTTCATGGGGCCTCGCTCATGAGAGCACAGCGCTATAGCAAACCGGCGGCGCCCGGAGAAGGCCGAAGGACACCGCCTCCTGCGCTCGGCATGTCCCTGGTCCTACCCCGATCTGCGGCCACGAGCGCCGCCCCGCGAGTAGGCATCCGGGTGAACTGCATCATGCCGGGGCTCATCGACACTCCGATGGCGATGCGCGGGCTCTCGACCGGACTTGGCGTATCGACGGAAGAGCTGCGGCGGCGGCACAACGTGAGCGTGCCCATGGGACACATGGGCGCGGCCTGGGACGTCGCCTACGCCGCGCGATTCCTCGCCTCGGACGAGGCGCGCTACATCACCGGCGTGTGTCTTCCCGTCGACGGGGACCTCGCGCTACGTTGAGTTTGTTCCGAGTGGCTCCATGAACTCTGATGGATGAGGTGCGCTCGTGGAAGGGGAATCACTCGGAGTCCAGGAAGTCGTCTGTCTACGGCAAGGCAAGATGCGATCTGACCAAGAGAGAGACCATTGAAAGGAAGAAGCCGTCACCGAGGCGCTGGGAAAACCCCGCGAGCAGATCGCGCCGCATCACGCCCCATCAGATGGAACCCGAGAATCCCGGTAGCCACTTGCCGGCCTCGTCGTAGTTCAACGATCGAGGACGCCCACACGCATTCCAAATCACGTCAAAGATCGGCCTGAGTTCCTGCATCGGATCAAACCCGACCGCCTCAACAGTCACTTCTGGGATCACCAGTTCCGTTCGATCGACCGGACGGCCCAAGAGATTGCCCAAATCGTTCGACCGCACTAGTCGGTAGCCGAGGACGCCCAACAGCGTTGCCATTACTGCAAACGGCGGGTCACATCCCATGGCGGCAAGTGCACGGACGTATGCGACCACGCCGTCTGCGATTGCCTTCTCCAGCCAGTCGATGAGGATCAGTGGCTCCTTTGGATCGTAACGCAGCAACCGACTCTCGACCCCTTCCACGCAGCCATTTCGAAAGAGCTGCAGGTACGATTGGGTCGGCTCGCTGCCGGGCGAGGTGTGCGTCACAAAGCCGTCGAAGTTGAAGTGACCGTCCCAAGCGGTGGAGAAGAGCGGTGGCAAGCGCCCCTTCAGGAGGTCTGTCTCTGGCAGGTTGAGGGTAAAGGAACTCCTTCTTGTCTGCATCGGCGTTTCCGGGCAGCGCCTGCTTGAACTCGATCTTCTTCAGTTCGCGAACCTTGTTCTCCACCAGAAGACGCAGGTCCGCTTCAGTGATTGTGTCGATGGTTTTGTGCTCCAGCGACATTGGTTTTCTCCGTAGCTCAGTTGTCGGCAGCGACCAGTGTAACCGCTTGCTTCCAGGAAGGAGCGCGCGCCGGACCCCACGCGAAGCGGGTCCGCGGCGGAGCTAGTGCGGAACCTGACGCTAGCTGATCTCGATTTCCTTGCCGTTGGCGCGGCTCGTGATCGCACGGATGGAGGCTGAAAGAAAATCGCTGGCATCGAGGATCTCAAGGAGCACGGGTCGGCCATCGGCAGTGAAGTGTGCGATGATTGATCCGACCTCTTCCGCGTAGCCGATCGTGTCACCCGAGGTTCCCTGGTCAATCGTGAGGATGTCCTCATCCTTGTCGTAGCGGATCTTCATATCGACTCCTCCGAGCGGGGTAGAACGTTACCACCTCGAACCCGTCCTGAACATCTCGGTACACCACACCACCCTCAGCACGAGATGCTCAGTGAATCCTCGTGTCGCAAGCATGCGGCCCTTCTTACCGCCCTCGCGGCGATCCGCGTTGCGCACAGCGTCCTCCACTTGCTCACGTGTAACGACGACATTGTAACGTCGAAGATCATCAAACTTCGTGAGAGCATGTGGACCGAAGTGAACCGGCTTCACTGCCGCAAGCTAGCACGACCTCTGTTCAGCCCCAAGTACGCAGAACAGAATTGAGGAAAAGATGGCCGACCGTTACCCCCTCGAAGAGGGAAGCCCCCGCGGCACCCAGACCAGAATGGCGCGTGTCTGCCCGTCGATGGTGGCCTGGCGCTACGCTAAGGACACCGCTCACAACTCCGAACGCGGGTAGTACGGCTGGTCGCCGAGCGCTTTCACCTCAGCCCAGAATTCCGGGCCGCCGGATTTGCCGGACTCTTCGAGGTGCCAGGCTTGACGCTTGTAGTTCCAGCTCTCCGGCCGCTGCGCCTTGGCCTGCGCGAACGCCGCCTGGGCCGCTTCAGTGCGCCCGTGCTCTTGCAGGTACGTACCGAGACGGAAGTAGGCGGCGGCACGCGCGTGGTCCGGGTTGGGGCCGGCGAGCCGGGCACGCACTTGCTCGGGGGCAAGCGCGTACGGGCACGCCGGACCGCGCTCGACCCAATCGCGGACGGCCGCAAGGTAACGCTCCTGGTTGCGTTGACGCTCGCCGATCATCACCTGAAAGTCGAAGCCAGGATCCATCATGCCGCGAAAATACTCGCCGGCGAATCCGGGATCGTTGGGGCGCACGATACAGCCCTCTTCGTCGATCCAGGCGATTGACGGCACGTTGACCCAGTCGTACAGCTCGGCGACGCGATGGTGCACGTCGATCACGCTCGGATGCGTCGGCGCGGCCGGCTCGATCCACGGAGCGGCGTCGGTCGCGCCTCCAGTGTCCATGGCGACCGTGATCACGACGAAGTTGCGGGGCGCGAGCTCAGTGTAGAGTGCCTGCCAGACCGGCAGGTCCATGCGGCAGCCTCACCACGAGGCCCAGGATGCAAGTAGCACCTTCTTGCCGCGATGCTCATGCAGCGAGTGCAGGCGGCCGCTGAGGTCCGGCAAGGTGAAGTCCGGTGCCTCCAACGACGTACGCGTCGCGCTGCGCGCCACCGTGCTGGCGTCGAGCGCCCACACGCTGCCGGTGTCGTCATGCACCAGCGCCTGCCCGCGCTGGCGCGCCAGGGCAGCCAAGTTCACGCGACCGTCGGCGCGGGTGAACTCGGCTTCACGCCCCGGCGGAATCGGAATGCACAGCGAGCCACGGCAGAACCCGTCGCGCGTCAGCGTCCAGCCCGAGGCGTGCGCCAGCTCGGGCGCCGCGAGCCAGAGGTCGTCGCCGGTCACCTGCGCATCGACTGAAGCGCTGGCGTCCTCAGTGAGCAAGGTAATCGTCGTGTCGGCCATGTCGGCCTCCTACACCGCTGGTGCAAGCGCCGCAAGCGCGAGCCTTACTTCCTCGCCTTGATTGGTGCGACCGTGTCGACAGCGAACAGGAGCAGTAGCCACAGACCGAGCTGCAGTTGCACGGCGAACTGCAACGTGTGCCGGTCAACCCCCATCGCGTCACCATGCCACGTCAGCACCGCGACCGGATAGGTGAAGAGCAACAAGCTGAACGGCACTACCCACACTGGACTCAGCCCGTCTCGTCTGGCGACCAGCACGGCGAAGCCGATGATGACCGCACCGCCGAGATACAAGTAGCGCAAGTCCCGGCTGAACGTGAACAGCCAGTCGATTGACTGCGGAAGCGGCGGCGAGAACGCCGGGGCCGCGTAGAAGTCCATACTTGGGCGCAGCAGTTGTCTAATGTGCCAGAGTGGTTCGCCAAACAGCGTGAGTGGATGCGAAATCAGGAAGCCGGCGTACATCGCTCGGGCCCGATGGTGCATCCAGTCACGGAAGTCCGCCAGCGACGGATCCTCAAAGAGCGCCCGATCCTCGCTGTTGGCCCACTTGCCGGCAAAGCTCAACAGGCGCGGCGAGACGGGCATACCGTGCTCACGAAAGTACGCTGTCCGCTCTGCATCGGGCAGGATCCGCTGCGCCATCACGTTCAGGAACGGGTACACCCAGCGCTGGCCTCGACTCGACGACACGTCGTTCGCCGCCCCGATCAGCGCGAACGTCACAGCGATGGCCAGACAGGGGCGCCCTGCGTGACCGGTCGCAACGGCGACTGCCAGCAATACGCTGAGCACGCAGAGGACGTAGGCATTCGGCTCACGAGCGCAGGCCCAGAGGAAGCCCGTGGCCACCACGACGAGCACCTTCGGCCACCGCCAGCTCCGCAGCAGCCTCAGCCACGAAGCAACGAACAAGACCATCAACGAGAGCGCAACCGACTCACTGAGCAAGACGCGATCCCATGCCGTGACTTCCTTGCTGAGGCTGAACCCCAGCACGACTCCGAAGGCGACAGGCTTCAGCCAGCGCGACTGGATCATACTGGCAACGGCTCCTGCCAAGATGGCCCAGCTCACCAGCGCAAAGCCGCTCTGGAAGTCGGCGATCAGGGCGGGATCCCGACCGAGCAGCTGGTAGACGAGCGGCACCACGAACGGCCGCTGGCCAGCCAGGAAGTGACCATCCCAAACCGGCAGGGTCGCCATTTGCATGTAGCCCACCGTGTCCGGGAAGCTCAGCGGCGCCACGGCGAAAGCGCGGAGCCGCAGGACCGCGTCGACGATCAACAGCGCGCCGTAACACGCGCATCGTGCTTGCGGGCCATGGACGGCCACCCGGAGTCGGTCGGTCCATTCTCTCATCAATGAAGAAACACGAAGCGCTTCGAGTATGGCGACAGCTTAGTCCGGCTCGATCGCTTCCAGCTCGCGGCCGCTGGTTTCCGGCAGTAACAGCAGCAGAGGCGCCGTGGCGACCGGCGCAACGGTAAGCCAGGAAATGACCACTTCGGCTCCACCCAGGTAATCGCTGGCGCCGCCCACGATCGCCAACCCGAGCATCGCGCCGAGGATGCCCGCGTTGGTGATCCACGCCTTCGCAGTGGCGCGCAAGGCGGTGGGAAACAGCTCGGTCCCCAGCGCGTTGACGGCGATGGCCACGCCGGCTTCCAGAAAGACCAAGCCGGCAAACGACGGCAGCAGCCACGACGTACGGTAGAAGCCGATCACCGCACCCGCACCACCGAGCATCGCCAGCGCTCCCACCCTGCGGCGGCCGAACAGGTCGACGCCACGGCCGAACACGAACCACCCGAGAAAACCGATGCCCCCGCCGGTCAGGATCGTGGTGCTCACCTGCGCGGGCGTCCACCCGAAGTTCTTGGTGGCGTGATACGACGCGAAGCCGAAGGCGCTGCCCCCGACCATCGCCGCCGCGCCCGCCACGACGATGAGCACGGCAAAGCGCAGCCGCAGACCGGTACGCAGCACGTCGAAAATTCCCGGCGCGCCGCGCGCGTCGTCATGCAAGCGCTGCCAGCGTTGCGTCTCCGGCAGCGCCCGCTGCAGATACGCAATGAGCAGCAACGGCAGGATGCCGATGAAGTACAGGCCACGCCACCCGAGTGGGGTACGCTGCAGCAGCGGGAACAGCACCGCCGCAACGCCACCTCCCAAGGCCCCGAAGGCGCCGAGCAACCCTTGGCCGCGACCGCGCGCCTCGGCGGGAAACTCCTCGGCGATGACGACCTGCGCCAGCGCCAGCTCGGCAACCAGGAAGATGGTGGCTACGAGCTGAAAGACAATGAAGGTGGCCATGCCGCGCGACAGGCCCGTCGCCGCCGTGGCCAACGTGTACGCCAGCACGCTGACGATCAGCAGACGGCGGCGGCCGTAGCGGTCGGCGATGCGCCCCAGGAAGATCGACAGCAACGCACCGACGCGAATGAGCGACAGCGCGTAGCCCAGCTCACCCTCGGAGGCTCCCAGATCTTTGCCGATGTACGGGAGCGCCAACGAGACGATGAACCGGTCGTAGCCCTCGAAGAGCGTCGCCGCGCCGAGCAGGAACAGCAGCGTGCGATGCCGGCTGGCCATGCCCGCGACCTCAATCGTCGCCGAGGGGACCGGCAGCCGATGTGCCGCCAGCAACGACACCCCGACGATCCCTACGAGGCCGAAGTTGACCCACTGCCAGAAGGTCCAGCGATGCAGCAAGGTCGCAACCGTGTCACTGCCGACCTTGGCGGCGCTGGCAATGATGGCCTGCTCGAGCGGATCGGTGGCGGTGGTCGAGATCAGCGAGACTCCAACCATGGCGACGATCGCCACGACGCGCAGCCGGCCGCGCAACGAACCGGTACCTTGCCGCACCAACGCGACCACCGTGACGATCGCCGTCAAGAACCCCAGCGGCAGCAGCACGCTTTGCCGGAAGTTGCTCATCCCGGCGAACGCCGACGCAAACGCGTCCGGCGCCTCCGGGAGATGCGCCGCAGCCGACCGCCACAGGTGAAATCGCAAGACGATCATGCCGAGCAGCAGCAGGCTGCCCATGGCCACGGGCAGCAGATCGAGGAAGCGACCGCGTCGGGCGCGCATCTCAACCCGCCGCCGCTGCGGCGCGCCGCACCTTCGCAGGCCGCACCTTCGCCGCCCGCCGCGGGGATTCCTTGGTACACACCTGCGCGATCTGCCGCATGATGTCGTAGACGTAGTAGAGCTGCAGGTAGACCAGCGGCTTGCCGCTGGTCATCAGCGCCGCCGCGACCTGGCGCTCCGGATCGGCCCAGCAGACGATGTTGGTGAAGCCGAGGTGGCCGAAGGCGTACTGGGTGTCGGGCCCGTACAGGCTGACAGTCTTCGCGCCCAGCATGAAGCCCATGCTGTAGCGGAACGGCAGGCCGAGCGTCAGGTCGATCTCGAAATACGACTGCTCCGCGGTGGCGCGGCGAATCGTACGCGTCTCGAAGATGCGCACTCCGTCGAGCTCACCGCCGTTGAGCAGCAGCTGATAGAAACGACTCATTTCCCCGGCGGTCGCTACCACGTTGCCCGACGGCATGATGCCGGCGAGGAAGCGGGGATCGTTGGACAGCGTCACCACGTCGCGGAAGTCCACCCCGAGGGCGCGGTTGAGGATCGTCGAGAACGGCGGCAACTGCGGCGGACCGGTGAAGTAATTCAACGCCACCTTTTTCACGTCGCGACGCCGCACGCCGTAGCGCATCCAGCGGAAGCCGAGGGGTTGCAGGATCTCCTGCTCGAGCACCGTGCGGATGTCCTTGCCCATCACCCGCCGCACCACCTCGCCGAGAATGAAGCCGCCGGTGATCGCATGGTAGGCCAGCTGCCGTCCCGGCCGCCACACCGGCGCGGTTTCGCAGAGCAAGCGCACGATGCCGTCGGGATCCTGCAGGCGGTCGAGATCCATGAGCTCCGGCGGAAGGTTGGGCAGTCCGGCCCGATGCGTCAGCACGTGGCGGATGGTGATCCACTGCTTCTTGTCCGCGCCGAACTCGGGGATGTACTCGGCGATGCGGTCGTCGAGGTGGATGAGGTGCCGTTGATCCAGCAGGTGAATGACCATCGCCGTCACCGCCTTCGACGCCGAGAAGATGTTGAACGGCGTGTCCGGAGTCACCGCTACCTTACGCGCGTCCTCCGGGTCGTCGGGCCCGTTGCCGGCGGCGTGTCCGATGGCGCGGTCGATGATCACCTGCCCGCGCCGCCGGACACAGAGTTGAATGGCCGGGTGGATGCCGGTGGCATACAGCCGCCGCACGGCGTTCCAGATCCCTGCCACACCGGTCGGATCGACGTCGGCGTCGCGCGGGTCGACTTCCGCCCCGGCACGGATCGCGGTCACCGCCTCCAGCGAGCTGGGAACGCGCGCAGTCCTGACGAACGGCAAGCGCACACCGGCCTTCTAGCGAATCTCCACGCGCGGCGCGACCGGCGTGTAGATTTTTCTTGAGCAATGCGCGCCGGGTTCGTATGATGCGCCGTGCCCCGATTGGTTGACATGAATCAAGCGCTTCCCCTATAACCCGCCAGGTTTTACGCCAGCGAGCTCGACCAGTGAAGACCAGGCGCGCGCATGCAACGTGCACGGCGAGGTGGGTATCTCGCGCTCTGATTCCGGTGGCAGTGTGCGTGCTCTCCGTTTCCCCGGTAGCCGCGGCAGCGCCGAACGGCGCGCGGATCACCGACAACCTGTACGGGACGCGCTTCGTCAATGCCGAAGACGGCTGGACGGTGGGGGCGTTCGGGACGATCTTCCGCACCCGTGACGGCGGGGCGACGTGGCGCCCGCAGATCTCGCATACCGTCGAGCATCTGTTCAGCGTCGACTTCGCCGACGTCGAGCACGGGTGGGTCGCCGGGCGCTCGGGTCTGGTTCTACACACCACCGACGGCGGCGAGACCTGGCAAGCGCAGCCCTCGGGCACGGATCGACACTTGTTCAAGATCAGCGCGCTCGATGCGCAGACGGCCTGGGTCGTCGGTGACTGGGGCACGATCCTGGCCACCCACGACGGCGGCCAGACGTGGCAGAATCGCTCGCTCGAGCGCGACGTGATCCTCAACAGCCAGTCGTGGCCCGACGCGCAGCACGCCTGGGTGGTCGGCGAGGCTGGACTCATCCTGACGACGGGTGACGGTGGCCAGACCTGGACCGAACAAGCCAGCGGGGTGGAGAAGACACTGTTCGGCGTGTCCTTCCCGGACGCCCAGCATGGCTGGGCAGCCGGCCTCGACGGGATCATCCTGCGCACCACAGATGGCGGCCAGCACTGGGAAGCACAGCACGGCGACACGCAGGTGGCCGCCTTGGAGCAAGTCGCTTTCAAGGATGCCGTCGACAACCCCACGCTCTTCGACATCGTCGTGATCGGGCCATTGGGGTACGCCGTGGGCGACAATGGGAGCGTGTTCTCCAGCACCGACGGCGGCGGGACGTGGCGCCGCAAGGAGGTTCCGGGCGAAGCCAATCTGCGTTGGATCCGGGCGGCGTCGCTGGTGAGCGGCACCCACGGACTGTTCGTCGGCGCCAACGGGCTCACCATCCAGGTGGCCGGCGAGCAGATGAAAGTGGCGGAGAGAGAGGAACATGCTGCCGAAGTGGCTCATTGAACGGTACCTGCACTTCCTGCTGCGCCGCCGAGTGCCGATCTCGATCGCCATCGGTATCGGGACGTTGTTCTTCGTCTGGTTGACCGCGACCCGTCTGACGATCTTCACCAACTTCTTCGATCTCTATCCGCCGCGCCATCCGTACATCCAGGTGTATACCAAGTATCGCAGCATGTTCGGAACCTCGAACGTGCTGGTGATGGCGGTGGAGGTGACGCACGGCACCATCTTCGACGATCCCGCGATCGTCCAGAAGATCGATCGCATCACCCTCGAACTGCTGCACGACATTCCCGGGGTCAACGGCGAGCAGGTCATCTCGATCACCCATCCCAAGCTCAAGACGACGCTGACCTCGGGCTCCGGGATCAAGGTCGTACCGCTCACCTACCCGCGCGTCCCGCAAGACAAGGAGGATCTCGAGTTCCTGCGCCAGAAGATCTACACCACCGAAGGCGTCCGCGGCCTGTTCGTGTCGGAGGACGACAAGGCGACGCTGATCACCGCCGGATTCTGGGAAGAGTACTTCGACCTCGCCGGCATGTGGAGCAAGGTGCAGGAGATCGTCAAGCGCGAGGAAGCCGACGGCAAGGTGAAGATCTACGTCGCCGGGCCGCCCGTCCTCTACGCCTACTTCATGGAAGCGCTGGCGAGCATGGGCTACGTGCTGGCCGCCACGGCCATCGCCGTGATCGGCCTGCTGTGGTTCTACTTCCGCACGCTGCAAGGCGTGATCATCCCGGCCTTCTCCGGATTGATGAGCGCGATCTGGGGGCTGGGGTTCGCCGGCTTGTGCGGGTTCACGCTCGACCCGCTGGTGCTGGTGGTCTTCGTCTTGATCACCGCGCGCGCCCTCAGTCACTCCGTGCAGTCGATGGAGCGCTACCACGAGGAGTACTTCCGTCTCCGCGACAAGCGCGAAGCCATCCTCAGCTCGTACGTCAGCCTGTACAGCCCGGCGATGGTGTCCATTGCCGCCGATGCCGCAGCGACCCTGACCATCGCTGTGGCCAGTATTCCGCTCATGCAGAAGCTTGCCTACGTGGCGGCGTTCTGGATCATCTCGATCTTTTTGAGCGTCGTCACGTTGCACCCGATCATCTTGTCGTGGGTGCGGCCCCCGAAGCACGAGCAGAAGCCGGGCAGCCTGTCGAACACGATCTACAACGGCATCACGCGCGGGCTGATTGCGCTGGGGAGCGGGAGCTGGCGCTGGGTGGTCGTCGGAACGTTTGCGGTGGTGATGGCGTTCGGGCTGCACTACGGCCACAAGCTGAAGACCGGCGATGTCGAGCCGGGCGGGGCGCTGCTCTACGCCAATCACCCGTACAACGCGGCCTTCCGCAAGATGAACGAGAAGTTCGTCGGCGCCGCCAGCCTGGTCATCATCGCGGAAGGCAAGAAGCCGGCCGCCGTGAAGGATGCGCACGTCCTCAACCAGCTCGACCTGTTCCAGCGCTACATGGAGCAGGGTGAAGGCGCGGGCGGCTCGCTGACCGCGACAACGCTGCTGAAGAAAATCTTCCGCACCTTCCGCGAAGGCGATCCGAAGTGGGAGATGCTGCCGACGCGCGACGACCACGTCGGCCAGCTCTTCTTCCTGCTCACCTCGGGCACCAGCCGCGGCGAGATGGATCGCTTCTTCAGCCCCGACTACACCAACTACACGATCACCGTCTTCTACAAGAACTACAACAACGACGTCATTCACGGCGCCATCGAGCGCGCCAAGGCGTACATCGCGCAGGCGACGCGCGCCGACGACAGCGTGCGCTATCTGCTGGCGGGCGGGCTGTTCGGCATCCTGGCCGCGGCCAACGAGGAAGTGGAGTGGTCGTATCGGGTGAACGTGCCGCTCATCTTCCTGTCGGTGTTCATCCTCAGCTTCTTGACCTATCGCTCCGTGGTGGCGGCCTTGATCGTCATGATTCCGTCCTTGGTGGCGCAGCCGCTGTCGGAAGCCGTGATGTATCTCATGGGGATCGACTTCAACATCAACTCCCTGCCGGTCGCCGCCATCGGCATCGGCATCGGCATCGACTACGGTTACTACGTCCTCAGCCGGATCGTCGAGGAGTACGAGCTGACCCAGGACTTCGCCGCGGCGAACGTCCGGGCGATCGCCACGACCGGCAAGGCGATCATCTTCACCTGCACGACGCTGGTGGTCAGCGTCATGTTCTGGCTGTTCCATCCGCTGAAGTTCGAAGCGGAGATGGCCTTCTTGCTGATGATGCTGATGATCTTCCACGCCATCGGGGCGTTGGTGTTCATTCCGGCACTGGTCTCGCTGCTGCGGCCGCGCTTCGCGGTACAGCGCGCGACGCAGCGCATACAGTTGGCGGCGCAGGCCGGAGCGCGCGGCTAAGACCAGACGCGGGGAGGCGCCCCTCACCACCGCGAACCGTTACGAATCGGGAGGCATGCGATGCGTCGATCGATGTGGTTCGTCCTCGCCGTTGGGCTCGCACTCGGCAGCCAGCACGCCGTCTGGGCGCAAGGAGCGCCGCCCCCGGATACGGAGATGCTGGCGAAGCAGGCGCGCGAAGCCGGCCTCAAGGGCGGCGACGTGCTGGGCAAGGATAATTGGGAGCTCGCCAAGGACTTGCTGCCGCCGGAGATTCTCCGGCACTACAAGGACGGCGAGTACGTCAACCGGATCATCGATTGGCCGCTCGGCATCTACAAGTGGGACCCGGAGTTCAAGGCGGCCAGCGAGGCGAACAGCGGCCGCTACGACGTCAATGCGCTGGGAACCGTCGTCGACAAAGCGTCCGGCAAGCAGCCGCCGCTCATCTACGGGCTCCCGTTTCCAACCATCGATCCGCAGGATCCGAACGCCGGCATCAAGGTGCTGTGGAACTTCAACTACCACTACTACAACGAGGGCAACAGCCACAACGTCACGCTGCTGGACTGGGTCAGTCCGACGCGCGTGGACCGCGAGGCTACCGAGGACGTCCACTTCCTGTACTACGACGGCCAGGGCTCACGCTATCGACTGCCGAACCCCAACAACTTCTCCGGGCAGTTCATCGCCGTCGCCACCTCGCCGGTCGACTTGCACGGCACGGCGGCGCTCACCTGGCGCTATCGCGACTCCGACAAGCGTGACTCCAACTGGGTGTATGTTCCGGCGCTGCGGCGCGTGCGTGCCGTCAGCCCGTCGAACCGCTCCGACGGGTTCCTGGGCTCCGACATGAGCCAGGACGACGGGCCGTTCTTCGACGGCAAGCCCGAGGACTTCACCTGGAAGCTGGTCGGCGAATCGGAGATCCTGCGCCTCGTCGATCCGCTCAGCTTTCAGGGCGAGGGCCATCAGGTGTGGTTGCCGGGCGGCGGCTGGCGCTCCGTGTGGCCGGAGAAGCCGGTGGTGGGATTCGAGGATCGGAACTGGAAGGGTGTCGCGTGGGCGCCCCTGCAGGCGGCGCTGGCACGACGCGCGGTCTGGATCATCGAAGGAGTCCCCAAGGATAAGTACTACCTGTTCGGGAAGATCCAGCTATACATCGACAAAGAGACGTATTTCGGGGCGTGGAACCGCAAGTACGCGTGGACCGGTGAGCTGCTCAACACGCTCCAGGTCACCGCCTACCAGCGGCAGGAGCTGAAACGTCCCGACGGCGCCAGCGAGTGGCTGGGAGCCTCGAACTTCGCCTTCCAGTGCGCCGAGAACATCAAGATGAACCGCGCCACGCTCGGGGGCTTGTTGCCGCGCGGCAAGGACGTCGCCAACGATCGCCGCATACCGTACCAACCCAGCTTCTTCGACGCCTCAACGCTGCAACGCTTCGGGAAATGAAGAAGGGTTCAGTGCAGGAAGACCATGTCTGACTTCAAAGCCATCCAGCTCGCCATCGAGAACAACGTTGCGTGGATCACCATGAATCGCCCGGAGCAGCGCAACGCCGTCAACGCCGAGATGCGCGACGAGCTGATCGGTGTGCTCACCGGCGCGCGCACCAACGCCGACATCCGCGCCCTGGTGCTCACCGGCAGCGGCAAGGGTTTCTGCACCGGCGCCGACCTGTCCGGCCCGCGCGTGCAGGGGCCGAGCAGTCCGGGTGCCGGCCGGGAGCTGATGAAGAGCAGCTCGCAGCGACTGATGCGGACGCTGTGGGAGCTGGAGAAGCCGGTGGTCGCGGCCGTCAATGGCGTCGCCGCCGGGCTCGGCTCGCATCTCGCCTTCGCCAGCGACTTCGTCATCGCCGCGGCGGACGCGCGTTTCATCGAAGTCTTCGTGCGTCGCGGCATTGCGGTCGATGCCGCCGGCGCGTTCCTGCTGCCGCGCCTCATCGGCTTGCAGAAGGCGAAGGAGCTGGTGTTCTTCGGCGACGACCTGAGCGCCGACGAGGCGCAACGCGTCGGCCTCGTGAGCAAGGTGGTGCCGGGCGATCAGCTGCAGGCGACGGCGCGCCAGTGGGCCGAGCGCCTCGCCAAAGGCCCGACCTTCGCCATCGGCATGTCGAAGCGCCTGCTGAACCGTTCCCTCGAGTCGTCGCTCGACACGGCGCTCGAAGAGGAAGCCATGGCGCAGATGCTGGTCACCCAATCCGAAGACACGCGCGAAGGCATGACGGCCTTCGTGGAACGCCGCCAGCCGCAGTTCCGGGGAAAATGACGTGCCCGTGTTCGTGAGTCGTGCTCGTTCATGACGAACACGAACACGAGCACGAACGCGAGTCGCCATGAAGGCTCTCCAGTTTCGCTTCTCGATTCCGCGCTACGCCTACTCGAAGCTGCTGGGGCGCTTCCGGCCTGACGCGTACTGGGACCGCTACTCGGCGCTCGCGTACGCCGACATTCCTGAGCCCGCGCTGCGCACCGATCGCTGGGTGAGGGTGCAGACCCAGCTCAGCGGCATCTGCGGCAGCGACATGAGCGCGCTCTTCCTGCACGGCAGCCCGGACTCGCCGCTGACGCCGTTCGTGTCGTTCCCGATGGTGATGGGGCACGAGATCGTGGCGCGCGTCGTCGAGGTGGGGGCTGCCGTCCGCCGGGTCGAGGTGGGGCAGCGCGTCGTGATCAATCCGATGCTTTCGTGTACGCCGCGCGGTATCGACCCGCCGTGCGCGTCGTGTCAGGCGGGTGAGTTCAGCCTGTGCCGCAACTTCGCGGAGGGTAACCTGCCACCAGGTCTGCTGATTGGATCGAACAGCGCCGTCAATGGCGGCTACGCGCCGTTCATTGCGGTGCACGAGCAGCAGTGCATCGCCGTGCCCGACGACGTCAGTCAGACGCACGCTGTGCTCACCGATCCGGTGGCCGTGACGCTGCGCGCCATCCTGCGCCATCCGCCCGGCGACCGCGACGTCTGCCTGGTGTACGGCTGCGGCATTCTCGGTCTGGGTGCCGTCGCCTGCCTGCGCGCCTTGCATCCACAGGCGCAGATCGTCGCCGTCGCCAAGTACGACTTCCAAAAGCGGCTGGCGCAGCAGCTTGGTGCCAACGAAGTGGTGTCGTCGCGCCCCGAGAACGAGCTGATCACCACGGTCGCCAAGCTGACCGGCGCGCGCCGCTACCAGCCGATGCGCGGCAAGCCGATCCTCATGGGCGGCGTCCAGCGCGTCTACGACTGTATCGGCAGCGCCGGCACGATCGAGACCAGCCTGCGCCTGTGTGACGCGCGCGGCACGGTGGTGATCATCGGCGTCGACGTCCCCAAACGCGTCGAGTGGTCACCCATCTGGTTTCGCGAGATCGACCTCGCCGGATCGATGGCGGTGGGCACCGAGCGCTTCGAAGGCGAGCGGCTGCACACCTACGAGGTTTATCTCCGACTCGTGCGCGCCGGACGCCTGAGCCTGGAGCCCCTCGTCACCCACAAGCTCCCGCTGGAGCGCTACGCCGACGCCTTTGCCACCTGCAGCGGCCGCGGCCGCGCCGGCGCGGTGAAGGTGGCATTCGAATTCACCTGATCGGCTTCGCGGGACGCGGGCGATCGCCACGCTCGACGCGCGGCACTTCGGCGCCGTGCAGCTCCACGGGCGCCCCAAGCTCCTCCCGCGCGACCTGCAGCCGTCTTCTCAACTGGACAGATCCGCAAATATCCGTGCTATGCTGCCGCCATGAATCCCGCCCGGCGCCGCGCCACGTACGCGGACTTGGTCGAGGTTCCGGACCATCTGGTGGCCGAGATTGTCGACGGCGATTTGTATACTGCGCCGCGGCCGGCATCACCGCACGCCACGGCGGCGTCGAGCATCGCAGGCGATCTGAACGGCGCGTTTCATCGCCCCGCCGACGGCCCTGGACGACCGGGCGGTTGGTGGATTCTGGTTGAGCCCGAGCTGCATCTCGGTCCCGACGTCATCGTTCCGGACCTCGCCGGCTGGCGCCGCGCGCGCCTGCCGGCCCTGCTCGACGTTGCCTACTTCGAACTGGCACCCGACTGGGTGTGCGAGGTCGTGTCGCCTACAACGGGAGCGCTCGATCGCGGCCGTAAGATGCCCATCTACGCTCGCGAAGCCATCGGGCATCTGTGGTTGGTCGATCCCATCTCGCGCACGCTCGAGGTCTACAGCCTCGACCGCTCGCGTTGGGTGGTTGCGAGCACACACGGCGGGAAGGAGACGATTCGAGCCGAGCCATTCGCTGCCATCGATCTCGACATCGGCCGCTGGTGGCTCGACTAGGTGCGTCCGGATGGAACGCGAGACCATCATCACCGACACGGCCGAACAGTTGGGGTGTCACGGCGACAATTCTTGCAAGTCATCGGCAGTACGGCGGCAGCCGTGGGCGTTGGTGCCTGTGCTCCCCTCCGGCCATATGCGGTCGCCACACCCCCGTCGGCGACGCCGCTCACAGTGCTCGCCTATAACGAGAATCCCTTCGGGATCTTTCCGGCGGCGCGCGACGCGATTGTAGCCGCCGCCGAGAAGGGTAACCGCTACCCGAAGCAGACGGCGGACGAGCTGCGCGACGTCATCGCGCAGAGGCTCGACGTGGATGCGGAGATGGTCGTGCTCGGGAGCGGCTCGATCGAGCCGCTCAAGATTGCTTTATTGCACGCCGGGCCACGGACCAGTAGTGGCCGAGCCGACCTTCGAGGCCGTGGTCTCGTATGCGGCGCTCGATAGCATCGAGCCGATCAAGGTTCCGCTCACCAGCGATCATCGCGTCGACCTTGATCATATGCTCGCCGCTGCCAAAGGCGCCGGGCCCGGTGCCCCCGGTCATCGACGCCCTCAAGCAGCGCGGCTTTCTGGTCGGTCGACTGTTTCCGTCGATGCCCAACTCCCTGCGGGTCTCCCTGGGCACCGAGGAACAGATGACGCGCTTTCAACCCGTGCTCGGCGAGGTGCTCGAGCTCTGATTGACTTTGCGCGCGCAGCGGGCGTATCGACTGGACGTGGAGCGCGAGGTCATCATCACCGGCATGGGCGGCCAGGGCATTCAGCTCATGGCCAAGGTCATGGCGCAGGCAGCGAATCGCGCCGGCAAACAGGTCATGCTGTTCGGCATGTACCAGGGCATGATGCGCGGCGGGTCGAGTGAGTCGACCGTCGTCATCAGCGACGTGGAGATCCAGGCGCCGCCGATCATTCCCCACACCTGGAGCGTGTTGGCCATGCATCCGATGGCCTTGTCAGACATCGCAAGGAAGCTGCGGCCCGGTGGCGTGCTGTTCGTCAACTCTACGCTGGTCCACCGCGTGCCGCGCGACGATGTCGAGCGCATCGCCATTCCCGCAACCAAGATGGCGGAAGCAGCCGGCAACATCATGGGCGCCGGGATGATCGCCCTCGGTGCCTTCTGCGCCGCGACCGGTCTCGTCGATCACGATGCCCTCGTCACCGCGATGCGCGACTCGCTGCCCCCGCACCGCCAGCACCTCGCCGAGAAGAACGTGCAGCTGCTCGACCTGGGAGCCAACTTCATTCGCCGGGGTGGAGTGGAGCACTCAGGACTCAGCACGCAGCACCCAGCACTGTGATGCAAGCCACCGTCACCATCGACATCGAGACCTGCAAGGGCTGCGTGCTGTGCATCCCCGTCTGCCCGCCGAAGGTGCTGGAGATGTCGACCGCGGTGAACGGCAAGGGTTACCGCTACCCGATCCTGCACGACGGCTGCACCGGATGCGAGCTGTGCGGTAAGATCTGCCCCGACTTCTGCTTCGAGGTCTACCGTGAGTGAAGGGGTAATCAGGGGTCAGGGATCGGGGACCCGGGTGCTGATGGAAGGCTCGCAGGCTCTCGCCGAAGCCGCGATCCAAGCGGGCTGCCGCTTCTACGCCGGTTACCCGATCACGCCGTCGACGGAGATCCTGGAGTACATGTCGGTGCGCCTGCCGCAGGTGGGCGGCGTGTGCATGAACGCCGAAAGCGAGATCGAGGCCATCGGCATGGTGTGGGGCGCGGCCGGTTGCGGCGTCCGCGCCATGACCGCATCGACGGGGCAGGGCATCAGCTTGATGCAGGAGAGCTTCGCCGAGCTGGCCAACGCGCAGATCCCCGTCGTCGTCGTCAACATGTGCCGCGGCCAGGGCGACTATTTCCAATCGACGCGCGGCGGCGGCCACGGCGACTACCGCCACATCGTGCTCTCGCCGTCGTCGGCACAGGAAGCTGCCGACCTGACGATGCAGGCCTTCTACCTCGCCGAGAAGTGGCGCAACCCGGTGATGATCATGGGCGACTTCCTGCTCTCTCATACTTCCGAGCTGGTGGAGTTCGGCACCTTCAACGAAGCTGGCTTGCCGCCGAAGACGTGGGCGACGACCGGGGCGCAGGGCCGCAAGGCGATCACGCTCAGCCCGCTCGGACCGTCGGAGAAGTTGTCGACCAACGTCGCCGCAGCGCTCGCCAACGTCATCGGCAAGCACCCGGACATCAAGAAGGAAGAGGTGCGCGCCGATACCGGCTTTCTGGACGACGCCGACCTGGTCGTGGTGGCCTTCGGCTTCCCCGGCCGTTTCGTGAAGTACGCCGTGCGTATGGCGCGCGAGCAAGGGCTGAAGGTCGGCTACATCCGACCGATTAGCTTGTGGCCGTTTCCGTCCGATGTGGTGGCACAGGCGGCAGAGCATGCCAAGACGATCGCCGTCTTCGAGCTGAGCTCGGGGCAGATGATCGAAGACGTTCAGCTCGCCGTCCTCGGGCGCGCGCCGGTGGTGGCCATCGGCGGCATCAGCCACGACCATTCCGGCTTCGGCGTGGGACCGATCCTCAACGTCGAGTACATCCTACAGCGGATCCACGATGTCTATCCGCGAAAGGCGATGACTGCATGAGTCAAGAGGCTTCGCCAACTCACGAGTCACTCCGAAAGGTTTTCGACAAGCCCGAGCTGCTGCTGACCACGCAGCACTCGCTCTGTCCCGGCTGCGGCGAGCCGACGGCCTTGCGGACGGTCCTCGAGCTGATCCAGGAGATGGAGCTGCGCGACCGGACGATCTGCGTGTGCGGCATCGGCTGCTACACTGCGTTCCCCGGCATCATTGATATCGACGTCCAGCAGGCGCTGCACGGGCGCGCCCCGTCGGTGGCCACCGGCGTGAAGCGCGTGCTGCCCGACCGCTTCGTGTTCACCCTGCAGGGCGACGGCGACATGGTGTCCGAAGGCCTGCAGGAGGTCATCCACACCGCAGCCCGCGGCGAGAAGGTCACCGCGGTGCTGCTCAACAACGGCGTCTTCGGCGAGACCGGGGGGCACATGACCGCGACGAGCGTGCTCGGCCAACACACCAAGACCAGCGTCGGCGGCCGCGACGTCGAGCGGCACGGCCATCCGATCAAGATCAGCGAGCTGATTGCCCAGCTCGACGGCGTCGCCTACGTCGCCCGCGGCGCCATGCACACCCCCGCGGCGATCAAGTGGACCAAGCAGTGCCTGCGCGACGCCTTCCAGTCGCAGCTCGACGGCAAAGGCTTCTCCCTCGTCGAGATCCTCACCATGTGCCCCACCGACTGGTTCGTTCCGCCGGAAGCCGGGCCGGACTGGCTGGACGAGAATCTGAAGTCGACCTACCCGCTACGGGTGATCAAGGGTCCGTAGCCGGGAGCCGCATCCCTTCAGCGCCTTGACGGACGCGGTGAGCCTGACTTACGTCCGCTGCCTCAGCGCCGCAGCCAGCGCCGGCTGCAGGCGTGCGACGGCGGCGGCGTCGATGGCCAACTGCTCGGTGACCTGAGCGACCGTTTCGCGCGTCTCGTCGGTGATCCGCTCGCGCAGGAAGTCGCGCACCTCCGAGGCCACCGGCTGCAGCGTGAGCTGCGCCAGGGCGCGGATGAGTCCTTGCAACAGCATCGGGTCCATCAGCTTCACCAGCTCCTCCCAGCGCTCGCGGACGAAGGCCCACGCAGTGAGACGCGAGGCGCGCCGGCCGAGCAACCCGGCCAACAGGGAGGTGCGGTCCTGCGCACGCACCTCAGCGCCGAAGGCGAGATCGAGCGTCCGCTGGATCAGCTCCGGCACCTCGAACGCCGCCAGCGCCAGCAGGAAACGCTGCTCTTCCTCCGGATCGCTCGCCGCGCCGCGCTTGCGCTCGAGATAGCGATCGTACAGCCCGGCATCGCCGTCACGCGCCGAGATGCCGGCCACCACCGAAGCGAGATTCGGATCGAGTGAGGCGCGATCGTTGAAGTACTGCTCGAGCCGAGCGCGAGCATCGGCGCGCACGGACGCGGAGCGCGCCACACCGCCGAGGGCACCGATGACCGCCGCGCGTTTCAGCCGCTCATCCACCGTCTCGCCCGGACGCGGATCCCACCCCAGGGCGTCGAACTGCGGCCGATAGTAGTCTGCGACGAAACGCTCGAAACGCGCCCGCCCGTCGTCATCGACCACGTGCAGGCTCAGCCATCCGAGCTGCTCGGCCAGCACGGACACAACGGCGCGATCGGTTTCCTGCCGATAGCCGTCGAGCAGCGTGAGGAACTGCTCGATCGACACCGCGCCCGGCTTCAGCAGCGCCCACTGATTGTCCGCCAGCATCAGCCGTTCGTGCGGCGCCAGCGCCTCCTGTATGACATCGACCAACGCGCGCAGCGACGCGTTATCCATCGTGAAGCGGTAGAAGCCCGTCGCGCCGCCGTTGGGGAAGTACCAGCGTGCACCCGGCAACGTCACCCTCGTCTGATCGTCCGAAAACAGCACGCGCTGCTCGGTGACGCCACCGCTGCCACCGAACTTGATCACCATCGGTACCGGCCAACGCTGCACGTCTCCGTCCTGCGCCGCGGTGGGGTTGGCAAAGAACCGCTGCTGGTGCAGGCGCAGCCGCAGGTCGTCGCGGACCCGTCGCCCGGCCGTCTCCACCAGCGGATGGCCGGGCTCCTTGATCCAAGCGTTGGCGATCGTCGCCACGTCGCGTCCCGATGCGACGCTCAGCTCGCGCCAGAAATCGTCCGCCGTTGCGTTGGCCTCGCAGTAACGTCGCAGGTAGCTCTGCACCCCGGTACGGAAGGCGTCCGCGCCGAGGAAGCCTTCGATCATGCGCACGACGCCGGCGCCCTTCCAGTACGTGATGACGTCGAAGCGCTCGGTCGCTTGCTTGGCGTTCTTCACCTCGAAGGAGATCGGATGCGTCGACACCAGCGCATCGAGCGCGAACGGCCGCGCCAGCGTCGCCACGAAGTCGCGCCACATGCCCCACTCCGGCATGAGATCGGCCACGACCTTGTAGCCGACGAAGGTGGCGAACGACTCGTTGAGCCACAGATCGTTCCACCACGCCATGGTCACCAGATCGCCCCACCACATGTGCGTCAGCTCGTGGGCCGCGGTGTAGAAGATCGCCTTCAGCGCGTGCGTCGAGGAGCGCTCGGCGTCGGCAGCAATCGCCGTGAGCCGATACGTGATGGCGCCAGGATTCTCCATCGCGCCGGCCTCGAAGTCCGGCACGCCGATGGCGTCGACCTTGGTATACGGGTACGGAATGCCGGTGTACTCCTCCAGGTAGGCGAGCGAGCGCACGTGCGCGTCGCGCGCGTAAAGGCCTTTGTCGGCCAGACCGCGCGGTAGCACGACGCGCACGGGCACGCCGCTCGGCGTCTTCGCCTCGGGTGTCGCCTCGAACGGGCCGATGCAGTAGGCGACCAGGTACGAAGAGATCGGCGGCGTCTCCGCAAAACGGATCTCGCTGCGACCGTCGGCGAGCGTGCGCACCTCCTGTTGCGGTCCGTTCGAGACGGCTGTGACCCCAGCGGGCACCACCAGAGTCAACGTGAAGCGGGCCTTGAACTCCGGCTCGTCGAAGCAGGGGAAGGCGCGCCGCGCGTCGGCCGCCTCGAACTGCGTCGCCGCGTAGCGCGCACCGTCCTTCTCCGAACGGTAGAAGCCCCGGAGCCGCGCCAGGATCTCTCCACCGAAGTTGATCGTCAACGTTGCCGTCCCCTGGGGCAGCGGCTCGGGGAATCGCAACGTCGCCGTCTCGGCCTCGGCGTTGAAGGTCACCGTCGCCGCTTGTGTCCGGCCGGCGGACACGGCGTCGACCGAGCGGATGTCGAACCCCACCGCGTGCAGTACGACCTCCGGCGTCGCGCGCTGCAGGCGCAGCTCGATCCGCTCCGTGGCGTCGAAGCGCCAGCCGTCGAGGTTCACTTCGATGCGCAGATCGTAGCGCGTCGGTCGGATGTCCTTCGGCAGGCGAAAATCGCGATCACTCATGGCCACTCCCTTTACCGGAGTAGCGCGGTCAGCGGAAGCGGGACTGCATCCCGTCGATCCGACCGCTCCCGACTTGCATGCCGCTTGAATTGTGGTCATAAGAATCTGGTCACTCGATGCTGGGAGGAACGGAATGGCACGACGGCGTGAGGTATCCCAACGAACGGTCCGGGCTACCGTGGAGCGAGCCGGCGACGACGGCGTGGCACTGACTGTCCCCGCCGCGCAGTTCAAGGCGCACTGCCTGTCGCTGCTGGAGCGCGTACGCCAGAGCCGCCGGCCGATCATCGTGACCAAGCATGGCAGGCCGGTCGCGCAGGTGGTCCCGTTCCGCGCGCCGCGGCGCTCCATCGTTGGCTTTTCCAAAGGGACCGTGAAGATCCTGGACGACATCGTCGCATCGAGCGGCGAACGCTGGGACGTCGATGCCGACTGAGCCCGCTGGAATCCTCCTGCTCGACACTCACGTCTGGATCTGGCTCGTCGAGGGCGCCACGACTCAACTCGGCCGAACGGCGCTACGGCGCCTGCAGCGCGCCAGCGCCGGCGGACGGCTCCGCGTGTCCGTCATCTCGGTTTGGGAGGTCGCGATGCTCCACAGCAAGGGACGGATCCGCTGCCTGCCGACGGTCGATGAATGGGTCCACCAGAATGTCCGTGCTCCCGGGCTGCAGCTCAGCGACCTCACACCGCAGATCGCGATTGATAGCAGTCGTCTGCCGAACCTGCCGCATGGAGATCCAGCCGACCGGATCATCGTCGCGACCGCGCATCGCCTGCAGGCGACCCTGGTCACACGCGACCGAGAAATGCTGCGCTACGCTCGGGCCGGCCAGCTCACTGCCCTCGATGCCGCTCGCTGAGCGGCAGTTGAGGTTCTTCTGGCGTCGCACTTCAAGAGATGTCTGCGGGCGGGGGAGGAAGGTGAGTCGCACTGGTTCATGTCGCCCACTCACCTCTAAGAGAACCGTCCCTTGGCGTGGCCGAGCGCGTGAGCGCTCAGCGAACCAACGAAATTCTCGAAGCTCAGTTCCGACGAAGGCTCGCGGTACCGGCCACGCAAACCACCCTCTCTGTCCGAGACGATCAAGCAGGCAGCGGTGTAGAGCCGCTCTCTCACGAGCTTGGTGCAGAGAATCTCGTACCGCTCAATGTACGAAGCCTGCCGAAACTCCTCGAAGACCGGGAAGTGTGGCGACCGCGGCTTCAGTATGAACTTGCCCAAAGTTTCCCTCTCTTGCGATTTGTGGCAAATGAAACGTGAGAGGCGTTCGAAATCTTGAGGATAGAGGAAGGGAACCACCGCGCGGTACGTCGAAACCACCCGCGCCCACTGAGGGTCGTGGGGCTCTTCGCTGGCGTAGGTGGCATTGAACTCGGGCTCAAGAAGGCCGGGCACACTACCACTCTCCTATGCGAAGCGGATGCAGCTGCGCGGGCGGTTCTCAAGAAACGGTTTCCACACGTCCCGCTCCACGAGGACGTTCGCGACTTAAGTGAACTGCCTGAAGGTACGGACTTGGTGACCGCGGGTTTCCCTTGCCAAGACCTGAGCCTGGCAGGCAAGACCGCAGGGATCAACGGCAGTA
Source organism: uncultured Binatia bacterium (SeqCode) (assembly GCA_964498075.1). Lineage (GTDB taxonomy): Bacteria > Desulfobacterota > Binatia > HRBIN30 > HRBIN30 > CAZCGA01. The sequence goes on from CAZCGA010000021.1 coordinate 24,217, forward strand.
AGTCTGGTGTCGTCGCACACGTCTTCCGTTTGCTCGAACAGCGGCCTGTCTCCTGGGTCTTACTGGAAAATGTGCCGTTTATGCTCCAACTCAATGCCGGTCGCGCAATGAAGTACGTGACCGAGCACTTAGAGGACCTCGGTTATCGCTGGGCGTACCGCGTCGTGGACTCACGTGCGTTCGGTGTTCCACACCGAAGGGCCCGCGTATTCCTTCTGGCCGCGCTCGGCGCTGATCCGCGGCGAGTCCTCCTCGCTGATGATGCGGGAGTACTCAACGGCGCGTCGAGAGTTGCGGCTGCCTGTGGCTTCTACTGGACCGAGGGCAACAACGGGCTCGGCTGGGCGGTGGACGCAATCCCGCCGCTCAAGGGAGGGTCACTGTTCGGTATACCTGCTCCGCCCGCTATCGTGATGCCGAGCGGCGAAATCATTCAGCCGGACATCCGAGATGCCGAGAGGCTACAGGGGTTTCGAGCAGACTGGACGAAGCCGGCTGAGGATGAGGCGAATCGCAGGGCTGCCCGGTGGAGACTCATTGGTAACGCGGTGACCGTCCAAGTTGCGCGCTGGATTGGTCGCCGCTTGCTCCGCCCGGGCGTGTACGAAGAGCGAGGCGATCGTAGAATTCCACAGGGGGCTTCCTGGCCGCCAGCAGCTTGGGATCTCGGCGATGGAAGGTTCGTCGCAGAAGTATCTGCTTGGCCCGTGCGTCGCCAGTCAACGCCGCTTGCCGACTTCTTGCGTTACTCAGGGAGGCCTCTCTCCGAGCGGGCAACAGCCGGCTTCCTTTCTCGGTTGCGGAGGTCGCCAAGTTGCCCGATGAGTCGGTCCGTGCTCGCAGAGTAGGAGCGAGATTCTTCGCGGACGACAGGGATGGGCACGCTCTTTTCGGAAGCGTATGAACGCCCTCGCTTCACGGTCGCTTTGCGCGCCACCACCTTCACCGCCGCTGCTCCATTGCCGCCTCCACATACCACAGGAGCACGGCCAGGAGCGATGCTCTCGTCAAGCTTCCTACCGCTCCAGCGCGGCCTGCAGCTCCGTCGGCAAGGCCGCGGAGAAGTCGAGGCGCAGCGGCGTGATCGCGATGGCGCCGCCGGCGACTACTTGCATGTCGCCATCATCCGGCGACTCCAACGCTCGCAGTGACTGGAAGCGGTGCAGGTAGCCGCCGTCAGGACCAGGGACGAACAGCGGACCGTAACGCGACCGGGTCACCCGCGCGACGACCCGCGGTGTCTCCGCCGTCACGTCGGCAGGCATGTTGACCGAGAAACAGTCGATCTCGGCGGGGAAGCCGGCAGTGAGAATCTTCTCGACCATATCGGCCGCCGCATCGGCCGCAGCCACAGGCCGCGCGCCCAACGCGGCAATACGCTGCACGCCGGCGAGACCGTAGGCGTCGTTGGGAATCGCCATCGAGAACGCAATCGAAGGCACGCCTGCAATCCATGCCTCCAAGGCGCCACCCACGGTGCCGCTGGACAGCAGGAACGCCAACCCGAAGTTCAGACCCAGGTTGATGCCCGACACCACGAGATCGGGGGGATCGCTGTAGAGCGTGTGCACGCCGAGGTTCACACAATCCGCCGGCGAGCCGCTCACGGCATACATCGAGATGCCCGCGCGCTCGGTGGCCTGCGCCTGCAACACCTCGAAACGCGTGATCGCCTTGCCGATCCAGCTGCGCTCGGTCGACGGGACCACGACGCGCACCGTTCCGAGCCGCTGCAGGGCGCGCACCAGCGGCACGAGCGCCGGTGAGTCGATGCCATCATCGTTGGTGACCAGAATCGTTCGCATGGCTCGCTATCCGTTCTGCCCGCCCATTGCGACGGCTCTCGTCTCAGGTGCTCCCTCCCACGGCGGCGTCATCGGCGTCCCCAACGCGATGAGCGAGGCTGCCGCCGCCGAGTCGTCGCGGACGTAGATGGTGACGGGGCGCTCAGAGGAAGAGTCGACGCGGAAGCGGTAGGGACGGTAGCGTAGGTGGAACTCCTCCGACATGAGGAGCTCGAAGTCGGTGAGGAACCAGACGCGCGGATCCGCTCCGAGATAGCCCTCCGCCGGTCCGAGGATGATCACGTCGGGGCGCCGACTCAACACGTAGGCGCCGTCGCCCTTGCCGTGCCCCGGTATCCTCTGGTTCGACGTGGTTGGGTGGGTCACCACACGCCGGGCAATGTGTCGATCGTTCAGGCCCAGACTATCGACGAATCGCAACGCCGGCGCGAAGTATGGCGTGGAGCCGGCGGTCGCCGTGGCCACCAGCGCACCGGGTGGCAGATGCGCCTGGAGAAAACGTCCGACCCGCTCGCCGATGAATGCGGCACGGTCGGTCGTCACCTGCGGCCACAGCGCGAACCACACCTGCCACGCCACAGCAGCGCACACGACGGCCGCGGTGAGCCGCGCGCGACCGCGCGTCGTCGCCGCGCCGTTCGTGCCCGCCGCAAAAAAAATGAGGACGATGGCCGGGACGACGAGACGCGCGCCGGCCATGTGATCGCCCCCGCCGAGCAGCAGCGCGGCGAGCACCGGGAACGCGAGCAACACGATCCAAGCGGAACGGCCTCGGGGTGTGACCATCAAACAGAGCGCCGCCGCAAACGCGCCGGGTAACCACTCCGGAGCCGTCATGTTCAGGTAATGCAGCCCGGCGTCCAGCTGCGCTGCAACCGGGAATCCTTCGATCTTGGCGCGCGCCGTGTTGGGAAGGTAATCGCCATAGTACGCCGCTCGGAACGCGAGATAGGCACCAACCGGCAGGAAGAAGCCAGCCGCCGCGCTCAGCAGCGGTTGCGCGCGCCGCGCCGTCGCGACCCAGCAGAGCGCGAGCAACCCGGCGCCGAAGCCCTCGGGCCGGGTGAGCGCCGCCGCCGCGAACGCCGCACCTGCGCAGGCGGCGGTGCGGACCGCACGGACATCATCGACCGTGCACTGCTCGTGCGCCTGCAGTGCGAGCCACGCCGCCGCCGCCAGCCAAAAGCAGAGGCTCGTCGTCTCCAGCCCCCCGAGAGTCCACAGGAGGACACCCGGCTGTGTCGCCACCAACAACAGCGTCAGCGGCGTTGCACGTGCCCACCACCACAACGCGAACAGACCGGCCAGGTAGGCGAGACCCAACACGCGTGTCGCCACTATGAGATCGACGCCCAACCCACCGAGCAGCGTGACCTGCGCCAGCCACAGCGGATGGGTGAAGCCCTCCACATACTCGCCGTCGTTCCAGGTGGGGCCGTGGCCCGCCAGAAGACGGCTCGCGTAGCGCAGCGTGATGAACGCGTCGTCGTGGTAGAAGTGGCGGACGCAGAGCAGTCCGCTCGCAGCCAAGACTGCGGCGGCGCAGTAGAGCGCCGCTCCACTCACTGAAGTCCGCACATCGCACCCCTACTCGACGCCTGCGAGCGCCTCGGGCGGGACCGGCGTCCAGTCGGCGAGCGCGTCGAGCCATTCCAGGTGGCGCGCCGAGAAGATCGGCAGGTTGGGCGGCGCTGGACGCAGCCATCGGCGCGCGTACAGCGCGGCGACGAGAAACTTGCGGAAGTCGCCGCTGCGGTCGCACAGGATCTGGCCTTCCGCGAGGAGGAGACTCGACGCCAGCACGTGGTACAAGGCGTCGGCGACCGGCCGGGCGCACAGCTCGCGCTCGGGCTCAGCAAGCGCCGGCCATCCGGCGATCTGGCGCTCGTTGTCACGCAGCGCCGCCCGCACCTCGTTGACGCACGCCGCCGCCGCCGGCTCGGTCACGGTCTCCAAGCGCTGCGTGATCAACCGCCCGAGCGCGGGGTGACAGTCTTCGCGCTGGATCGCGCGTTGCACATCCAAAGCGACGACGTTGCTGGCGCCTTCCCAGATCGCGCCCAGAAAGCTGTCGCGCACCAACCGCGGGTTCACCCACTCTTCGATGTAGCCGTTGCCGCCGCGCACGTTCATCGCCTCGCCGGCGACGGTGCGGGCGCGCAGGGTGATCCAATACTTCGCCAGCGGCGTGAGAATGCGGAAGAGCGGGCGATCGGCCGCCGAGCCGCCATCCCACCGATCGAGCGTCGCGGCGGCGGTGAGCACTACCGACGCGGCGGCTTCGCTGTCGAGCAGCATGTCCAGTAGGTTGGCGCGCAACAACGGCAGCTCGATCAGTGCCCGGCCGAAGGCGGCACGCTGGCGGGCGTGGACCAGCGACTCCAGGAGACTGCGGCGCATGATGCCCGCCGCGCGCATCGCGTTGGAGAGTCGCGACACGTTGACCATCTCCATCATCTGACGGAAGCCCTTGGTCAGGTCGCCGACCACGTGCGCAACCGCGCCGGCGTATGTGACCTCGCCCGTGGCCATCGAGCGCGATCCGAGCTTGTCCTTGAGGCGGTTGATGGTCCAAGCGTTCTTCGAGCCGTCCGGCAAGTACTTCGACACCAGGAACATGCCGAGGCCTTTGGTCCCGGCGGGCGCGCCCTCCGGACGCGCCAGCGTCAGCGCTACCTCGGCGTTGGCGTTTGAGCAGAACCACTTGTCGCCCCACAGGCGCCAAGTGCCGTCGGCATCGCGCCGTGCGATCGTCGTGCTGGTGCCGACGTCCGAGCCGCCCGTCTTCTCCGTCATCCACTGCGTGCCCTGCCACAGCTCGTCGAAGTTGGTGGTCGTCAAGCGCGGCAGGTACGCGGCCTTGAGCGCGTCGCTGCCATAGAGCCGCAGCATGCGCGACGTCGAGTCGGTCACCGACACGGGGCAGAGGAGGCCGAATTCGGATTGCGCAAACAGGTACGACAGTGCGTACTTCACGACGTGCGGCACACGCTCGGGCCAACCGAGCGCGCCGGGTCGATGCGACATCGCGGCCAGCCCGAAGCGCGCAAACGCGATGCGCTCCATCTCGACGTACGCCGGGTGGCGCACGATCTCATCGACGCGCTCGCCACGCGCGTCCCAGGCGCGCAGCAGCGGCGGGTTGCGGTCCGCCTCCGCCGCCAGCGCGTCGAGCTCGCCGCCGGCCACGGCGCCCATCTCCACCAGATGCAGCCGCGCGCGCTCGAAGACGGCAGGCGCCATCACGGTGGAGCAGACGAACTCGAGATTGGGGTCCGCGAGATAGAAGTTCGTACCACGAGTGGTCGGCATCGCGTCGGCCGCCGGCTTGGGGTGATCCGATGACATTGTCATGCGCGCCACCCTAGCGCGGCGAGGGGCTGGTTGAGAAGCGCACTTATCGTGTCGTATACCGTCTGCCTCCGGCAGGCACAGAGACCCTCCGCCACCATCTCCAGGGCGGACTCCTATAGCGGCGGTGCGGGGGCACAGGAAAAGGCAAACGTACGGGCGCGCACCGACAGTTGCCCGGGTGGCGACCCCGCGTCGCAGCGCACCAGCCAATGGTCGCGCATCGGCGCGAAGCTGGTTACGGTGTACGCCGTTGACGGGGTGAACTGCATGGCTTCCATCTGGTTGAGCGAAGGCTCGTCGAGCATCGACCACGTCGGTACGACTTCGATGTAGCGCGGCGGATGCGCCTCGAGGAACGCTTGCGCGTCGCTGCCGAGCATCTGCGCGTTGTTGAGACCGATGAGGTCCACGACAAACGCCGCACCGAAGTAGCGGACGGCACCGGCATCAATGGCCCACACCACGTCGGTCGGCGCCGCCGTGGCCAGGAAGCGTCCCATGGCGACCTGCACGTCATCAATGTTGCGCGCATCGTTCGACAGGCTCCGATAGCGCGGCGGCGCCGCGATGATCAGGCTCGCCGCCGGGATCGCCAGCAGCGCCGCTCGCCCGACGGCGGTCGACCACGGCGAGAGCCAGCGGATCACCTCGTTTGCGAGCCGTGGCAGCGGCGCCACGATCAATGGCAAGGCCGGCAGAACGTAGCGTTGATGGTAGAAGGCGTCCGGGTCGACCGGCGCGATCAAGGCGAACGAAACGGCGCAGAAGAGCAGCCCGTTGAGGAACGACGCCGCAGCAGCGCTGCGGCCCGTGGCGGCGCGCTCCGACCACAGCACGACGCCCGCAACGCCTGCGAGCACCACCAGCAGCACGGACGAGTCGGCGATCGGAATGCGCTTCAACAGCTCGCTGAACCCCATCCACTGAGCGTTCAACACGCCGATTCCCGCCCCGACCTTCGCATAAAACGTCGCCGGCAGCGGGCGCCCGGAGATCGACAGGTTGCGCAGAGCGAGCAACCCGAAGGACGCGGCGTTGCCCGCGAACGCCGCCGCCAAAGCGGTTACGAGCCTGCCGCGCGCCCGTCGCAGGTGCAGCGCCACGGGCAGACCCCAGCACAGTACGGCCAGCTCCGGACGCGCCAGCGGCGCAGCGGCGCACAGGAATGCGTAGGGCACGAAGCCGCCACGGCGCGCCGCGTACACGAGAGCTGCCGCCGCGAGTGTCGCCAGCGGGATTTCCATGCCGCTGACGCTGGCACTTACCAAGCTCGGATGAAACGCCACGAGCGCCGCACCCGTGAACCGCATCCCCGTGTCCGGCTGGTCCTCATCGAAGGCGTGGAAGATCAGCAGCGCCGAGCACAGGTGCAACCCAAACCCGAGCAGCTTGCTCAGCACCACGATGGCGCGCGGTCGCACCGCGAGCAGATGCGGCAGCGCCAGGATCACCGACCACAGCGGCGACGTCGCGCCGGTCGCCGGGATGCCGGGGTTGTAGGCCAAGCGTCCCGACCCCGCCAGCGCGCGCCCGTACATAGCGTGGATCCATGCATCATCGAGCGGGAAGCCTTGCAGGGTCAGATAGTCGGGGGCCACGACCAACAACGTCCCCAACCCGGCAAGTGCCGCCAACGCGATGAGCAGGTGGGGCGAGCGTGCACTCATGGAACCGGTTGGGTCACCCGGTAGAGCCGCCAGCGCCCCTTGCTGGTTGCCGGTGTGATCTCCGATTTCGCCGAGAAGACCGCATGGGTGTCCGGGCGCGCGTTGATGATGGCGTAGTCGAAATAGGCGAAGTCGGCCGGTTGCACCCGCTCGGCAAACCATTCCAGCGTGTTCGTCCACGGCTGCTTGTGCCGCTCTTTGAAGACGACCAGGCTGGGTGCGAACTGTGCGAACGAGAAGTTCAACTGCCCGCCTTTGAGCACCTGTGCGTACGCGAACGCCTGCATGAACGGCCGCCCTTTGATGACCGCGCTGTCCTTCACGAAGTCGAGACCGAGGACACGCGACGTGGCCGGAAGCGTCTCGAGCGCCTCGCGTAGGCCAGACATTTCGACTCGCTCGAACCGCATCCACGCGAGCGCCGTTGAGAGACAAAAGACAGCAACGACAGCCAGCGACACGACGCGCTGCAGCGCAACGTCGAAGACCGGGGCGGGGACCGCGAGGACGAGCAGGATCATACCCGGCGGCACCCAGCGGGCAGCAAACTGAATCGTGTTCATATGCTGGTCGGGCAGGAAGAGCGCCGAAACGAGAAACAGCGCCGCGGCGAACAGCAGCTCGGCGTCGACGTCGTTCCGCGCCGCCGCCCGGTGCTGCCACAACGCAACCAGCACCCAGGCCGTCAGCGCACCGGCGACGGCATATTCGGTGGGACCGTACAGGCCGCCGAACGCGGCGTCGACCAGCCACGAAAACGACACGCGACCGGTGGGGGTGTCGGCCCACACGGTTGATGAAACGAAACCCGCCGCCGACAGCTGCGGATACCAGACGGCTGCCGCCACCAGGACCGGGACCACGCTCGCAAGGCGCATGAGCGCCACCCGACGCACCACGGGAAACCGTACGCTGCTCACCAGCAGCCACAACATCCCCGCACCGAACCACAGCGCGTGACTCATGTAGAGGAGGAGCGCTGCGCCCGAGAGCATGACGACGTCGACCGGGCGCAACGGCGCCGCGCGCGTCCGCGCCGTCACCAGCAGCCACAGCACGAATGCCGGCCAACCGACGGCAAAGCTGAAGAAGCCCCAGTACACGGCGCTGTTGAAGAACAGCAGCGACGCGAGCACGGCGGCGGCCGCCGGCCGGCGGCGCTTGGCGGCGAGCCCGTGGACCGCCACGGTCCACAGCAACCCAACCACCAGCGTTGCCATGCGGCCCGCACCCTCGGGCCCGAAGAGCGCCCAGCCGAGGCCCAGCAGCGCGTAGGATACGCTGTACGGCGTGAACCACTGAATCCGGTACGCGCTGCCCGGGTTGTTCAGCGCGTCGAGGAACAGCCGGATCTGCGCCGTCTGCTGCGGTAAGTCGGTGATCGGCGGGACCTGCACCACCAGAAACGGGATCGCCACACAGATGCAGCACACCAGCGCCATGACGGCGCGCACGGTGCGCTCACGGTCCGGCATCGAATCTCACAGTCCCTTCATGGAAGCGTCCCTCGCCTCTGGCACAAACCGCCGGGCATAGCCAGCGAGACCGTCTTGCACGGCGCCTGCAGTGAGATTAGCTTCGCCGCATCGGATGTCGTACAGGCGGCATCAGAGTGGAATGGGGGCACTTGCAATGCCCGGCGATGGAGACGGAGCGCACGGCCATGGAAAGCAAGGTGATCAAGTCTGAGGACGAATGGCGCCAACTGCTCACGCCCGAGCAGTACGCCGTCTGCCGGAAGAAAGGAACGGAGCGCGCGTTCACCGGCGAGCACTGGGACAACCACGTGCCCGGCGTTTACCGCTGCGTCGCCTGCGGCACCCCGGTGTTCGGTTCCGAGACCAAGTTCGACTCCGGCACCGGCTGGCCGAGTTTCTGGGCGCCGATCGATCCGGCAAACATCGGCACGGAAGAAGACCCCGGCCTCTTCATGCGGCGGACGGAGGTCCACTGCGCCGCGTGCCACGCCCATTTGGGGCACGTCTTCAACGACGGCCCCGCACCGACGGGCCAGCGCTACTGCCTGAACTCAGTTTCCCTCGACTTCGTCCCGAAGGGAGGGGACGACAAGTCGGGCGCGTGATGCGGAACTCGGTGATTCACCACAGCATGATCATTCGCGACGCCGGCGAGATCGACCTCCCCGCGATCGTCGAGATCTACAACTCCACCATCCCCGACCGCATGGCGACGGCGGACACCGAACCGGTGTCCGTCGACAGCCGCATCCCCTGGTTCCGCGAGCACACGCCAGCCAGCCGCCCGCTGCTGGTGATGGAGAGCGACGGAACCGTCGCCGGTTGGTTCAGCTTCCAATCGTTCTACGGGCGGCCGGCGTATCACGCCACCGCCGAGGTCAGCATCTACGTTACCGCGGCGGACCGTCGCCGCGGTGCGGCTCGGCAGCTCCTCGCCGAGGGCATCCGGCGCAGCCCGGCGCTCGGGCTGTCGACGCTCGTCGGCTACATCTTCGGACACAACCAGCCCAGCCTGCGGCTCTTCGAGAGCTTCGGATTTCAGCGCTGGGGCTTGCTGCCGCGCATTGCTGAGCTGGACGGAGTCGAGCGTGACCTGGTCATCGTGGGATTGCGGATTGACTGACCGCTCGGGATGCGAGACTGTGCGCACTGACAAACAAGGGAGTTGCGATGCCCGAGGTGCGGACCTTCTGTCGCGTCTGTGAGCCCGCGTGTGGGCTCGTCGCCCACGTCGAGGATGGCCGGCTGGTCAAGCTGACGCCGGACAAGGAACATCCGATCTCGCACGGCTGGGCGTGCAACAAGGGATTGGCGACGTTCGATATCCATCACGACCCCGACCGCCTGTCCTACCCACTGCGGCGCACCGCCGACGGACGTTTCGAGCGGCTCGCGTGGGATCAGGCGATCGCCGAGATCGCCGCGCGCATGCGCGCGATCCGCGCCGCCCGCGGCGAGTGGGCAACCGCCGCCTACATCGGCAACCCGACGGCCTTCAACGCACTCATCGGTAACGGCCTCACCCCGTTCATCGCCGGGCTCGGGACACGACAAATCTACAGCGCCGGCTCGCAGGACTGCTCGAACAAGTTCGCCGGTGGCGAGTGCGTCTACGGCTCGAGCACCGTACATCCGCTCCCCGACTTCGACCACACGAGCTATCTGCTGATCCTCGGCTCCAACCCCGGCGTGTCGCACATGAGCTTCATCTCCATCGCCGACCCGATCAACGTGCTGCGCGCAGCGCAGCGGCGCGGCGCGAAGATCCGCTTCGTCAATCCGCGACGCATCGAGTCGGTGAAGTCGGGGGTCGGTGAGCTGATCCAGATCCGGCCGGACACCGACGTGTATTTCCTCGCGGCGCTGCTGCACGAGCTCGATCGGATCGGCGCGTTCCAGCCGGCAGTGATCGCGGCGCACGGCAAGAACATCGACGGGCTGCGCGTCTTCATCGCCGAGTATGCGCCGGAGCGCGTCGCGCCGGTCACCGGCGTGCCCGCGGCGACGATTCAGGAAGTGGCGCAAGACTGGGCGGCCGCCGCCGGCGCGTCGGTCACCATGTCGACCGGCGTCAATCAAGGCCGGCACGGCACGCTGGCGTACTGGCTGGTGCAGATGCTGTCGTTCGTCACCGGCAATCTCGACAAGCGTGGCGGCAACCTCGAGTCGGTGGGCTACTACCCGACGGCGTCGCGGTCGGGGCGCAGCGATCCGGCGCGCGCCTTCTTCGACAGCCGCTTCGGCCGCATCCGTCACGTGCGCGGCTCGCTGCCGGGCAACCTGCTGGCCGACGAGATCCTCACGCCGGGTCCGGGGCAAGTGCGCGCGCTGTTCGTCGTCGCCGGTAACCCGCTGCTGTCGATGACCGACGAGCTGCGCTTGCGTCAGGCGTTCGCGTCGTTGGACCTGCTGGTGTGCATCGACATCTACCGCACGGCGACGGCGCAGCTGGCGCACTACGTCTTGCCCGCCACGGATCAGTTCGAGCGCGCCGACGTCACCTATGCCGGCCTCGGCCTGCAGCATCGGCCGCACGTGCAGTACACGGACGCGGTGGTCGCGCCGCAGGGCGAGCGTCGTGAGGAATGGTGGATCTTCGCGCGGCTGTGCCAGGCGCTGGGCTTCAAAGGCCCGCTCGACGAGGGTGATGCGCCGCACGTCTTCGCGCGCCTCGAGCGCATGCTCGAGAAGGGCGGCATGTCTCTGGCGCAGCTCAAGGCCGCGCGCGGCGGCGTCGTGCTTCCACCGCTGGAGCCCGGCCGCTTCTTCACCGACCACGTGCACACGCCCGACGGCCGCATCGACTGTTGCCCGGCGCTCTTCGCGGCGGCGATGCGTGTGGCCGCAGAGCAATTCCGCGAGCTCGAAGCCGAGCCACCCGGCCGCTTGCGCTTGATCACCAAGCGCGACCGTTTCATGCACAACTCGTGGTTCCACAACATCGACAAGCTGAAGCACGGGGAGCGAGAGCGCAATCACCTCTTCATGCATCCGGACGACGCAACGCGTTTGGGGCTCGCCGACGGCGCCGTCGTGCGCGTGCGCGCCGCAGGCGGCGCCGTCGAGCTACCCGTGAAACACGATCCCGATCTCATGCCCGGCGTCGTCGCGGCGACGCACGGCTGGGGCCACGCCGACGCCGACGGCATGCACGTCGCGCAACAGCGTCCGGGCACCAACGTCAACCGCTTGCTGCGTAGCGGTCCGGGCAGCTTCGAGCCGCTCAGCAACATGGCGCACATGACCGGCGTGCCCGTGGAAGTGGAAGCGGTGTAGGGCAATTGGACGCTTTGCGACGCTGGTGACGGCCTACGTGCCGGAGGCCAAGGAATGGGGACCAGTTCCCCATGCGGGCAGTTTATCCAGATGAACTGCCCCGGCGACGCCTCATCGCGGCGTGCCGGCCGTTTGACTGAGCCGCACGAGGGGGCATCATGGCGGCCATGGCAACCGCGGTAGCGTCGACGGCGCCGGAAGAGTTCGACATGCGCGCCGATTTGCGCATTCGGCTCGGCGCGGGTGTGGCGTCCTTGCTCATCGGCAGCGGGCTGCTGGCGGCCAAGTACGTCGCCTACCGGCTGACCGGATCGACCGCCGTCCTGTCGGACGCGCTGGAAAGTATCGTCAACGTCGTCGCCGCCATCTTCGCCATCGGCGGGTTGGTGTTCGCCGGCCGTCCCGCGGACCGCAACCATCCGTACGGGCACGGCAAGATCGAGTTCTTCTCCGCGGCCTTCGAGGGTGGACTGATCGCCTTCGCCGCCGTCATGATCGTCTACCAAGCGAGTGTGAGTCTGTTGCAAGGCGTCGAGGTGCGCCAGCTCGATCTCGGCTTGGCGATCATCGCCGGCGCTGGTTTCGTCAACCTCGCCCTCGGCGCCTTCCTCCTGCGCACTGGCCGGCGCTACGACTCGCTCACTCTGGTGGCCGACGGGAAACACGTGTTGTCCGATTTCTGGACGAGCTTGGGCGTGGTGATTGGGTTGGCGTTGGTGGGGTTGACCGGCGTGCTCTGGCTCGATCCGCTGGTCGCCGCACTGGTGGGCTGCAATCTGGCGTGGACCGGGCTGCGTCTGGTCCGCCACGCCGCCGGAGGCTTGCTCGACGAAGAGGACACCGAGCTGTTGCACAAGCTCCTCGGCGCGCTCAACGCCAGCATGGTGCCGGGCATCATCCGCATCCACAACCTGCGCGCCATCCGCTCGGGCCGCTTCAGCCACATCGACGCGCATCTCGTGCTGCCGGAGTTCTGGTCGGTGGATCAGGCGCACGAAGCGGCGGACGCGTTCGAGCGACAAGTGATCGCGGCGGGCAACATCGTCGGCGAGATCGTCTTCCACACCGATCCCTGCTGGCGCGCCTACTGCGTCCGCTGCGACATCGCCGACTGCCCGGTCCGCGTCGAGCCGTTCCGCGCGCGGCCCGCGCTCACCGTCGAAGAGGTGGTGCAACCGGACCTGCCGCCAGCGCGAGCGGCCTCAGCGTAACGGGCGGGGGGTCGGTCCCTACCGGGGGCGGGGCGGAAGGGAAAAAGCCCTTCCCTTCACGCGCCGCGCAGCACCTGACCGCTGCGCGCTTCGACCTGCTTGCCGCCGTCGATCAACACGTCGCCGTTCACCAGCACGTACTCGACGCCGGTAGCGCGTTGGATGAGGCGGGAGGCGCCGCCCGGGAGGTCGGCGACCAGCTCGGTGCGCTGCAGGTCGATCGTGGCGGGATCGAAGAGCACGAGGTCGGCGGCGAAGCCCGGACGAATTTCACCGCGCTCCTTCAGGCCGTAGAGACGGGCCGGCGCACTGGTGATCAAGCGCACCGCCTCTTCCAGTGACAGCGCCTGCAGCTCACGCACCCAGTGGCCGAGCAGATAGCTGGTGAAGCCCTGATCCGACAACGTATCGACGTGCGCGCCGGCATCCGAGAGCGCCAGGATCCCGGCTGGGTGGCGGATGATCTTCGCCACCGCCGTCTCGTCGGTGTTCATGATCGGAATACCGAACTGGCAGGAGCAGTCGCTCTCCAGCGACAAGTCGAGCAGCGCGTCGATCGGATCGCCACGGCGTTCGCGGGCGATGTGCGACATCGGCACATCGGTCCATTTCGCGTGCGCGGGAACCGGCGAGAGGCGCAGGAAGATCTGCTCCCACGACGGGCCCAGCGCGGCCACCCACCCGCCCGGGGGCGACATGGCGCGCAGCTCGTCGCGGAACGCAGCGCTCGCAAACAGCGCGCGGCGCTCGGCGGCGGGTTTCTGCACGATGGTCCTCCAGAATGGGTTGTTCTCGGTGGCGATGCTGCTGGCGCCGAGGCTGATGCGCAGCTCCAGTGGCCGGCAGCTCACCTGCGGCACCACCGCGACGCCACGCTGCTGCGCCGTGTGCGCCGCCTCGATCAGCCGTACCCAGCCGTCGGGATCGAACGGATTGTGCAGGAGCGGTGCCCAGGTCACCGGCCGCCCGCTCGCCGCCGCCACCTCAGCATAAAATTCCTGGTCTTCCGCTTTCGAGTCGGTGGAACCGATGATATGCAGCGGCGCCACCTCCATGAGACCGCGGCCGAACTCGCGCAACACGGATGCCAGCGCGCGGATCTCTTCGCGCGGCGCGGCGCGACTCGGCACCGGCGTGCCGTCGCCGAAGAAGTGCGTCGGCGACTCGGACGTCGAGAAGCCGCAGGCGCCGGCGCGCATCGCCTCGCGGACGATGTCCTGCATGCGGGCCATCTCGTCTGCCGTCGCGGCGCGCTCCGCAGCGGCGGCGCCCATGACGTAGTAGCGGATCGCGCTGTGGCCGATGAAGACGGCGACGTTGATGGCCGGACGCCAGCGCTCTACCGCATCGAGGTACTGCGGAAACGTCTCCCACTCCCAGTGAATTCCGGCGCGCAGCGCTTCCGTCGGCATGCCCTCGACGTAGAGCAGCATGCGCATCAGCAGCTCGCGGTCCGCCGGACGGCACGGCGCGATGCTGAAGCCGCAGTTGCCCATCACCACCGTGGTGACGCCGTGCCAGCACGACGGCGTCAACGCGCGGTCCCACGACACCTGGCAATCGTAGTGCGTGTGCAGGTCGATGAATCCCGGCGCGAGCACCAGACCCGTCGCGTCGATGGTTCGTGTGCCGCCATCGCTGACGCGTCCGATTTCGACGATCCGACCATCCTGCACCGCCACGTCCCCGCGCCGACGCGGCGCGCCCGTGCCGTCACAAATCTCAGCTCCACGAATGATCACGTCGTACATGGGTGTCCCTCATTCTTCGGATCGGTGTTCATCGGCGTGTATCGGCGGTTCCATTCTCTGTTCCTTCATTGGATGCGCGCGGAAAAATTCCCAGATCCGACCTGTCGCTTCCACCGGCCAGTAGTGCTCGCCGTCGTCTTCGCAGTACTCGACCTCCGCCCCATCGCGACAGCCGCGGTACCAATCGCACCCGTTGCTCGTATGCTCGTGACAGCCGTTCTTCTCGACCCACGCGTCGCGCGCGCGCCGTGCTTTTGCGACGTCGATGCGCTCATCCCGCCGCCCATGATGGATCAGCACCGGTACGGCGCGGCTGGGCGCGCATGAGACCGGAAGCGGGCCGCCGCTGACCGGCGCGACGGCGGCGAAGCGGTCGGACATCGTACAGGCTAAGAGCGCGCTGAAGAAGGCGCCGTTGGAGAAACCCGTCGCAAAGAGGCGTGCTCGGTCGATGCAGTAAGTGCGTTCGAGGTCGTCGAGCAGGCGGCGCGTGAAGGCCACGTCGCGGTTCCCGTCGGTCGTGAAGATCTCCCAGCCCCGATCGGTCTGCTCCATCAGGGTCACCGGCAGCCCATCCGGATACACGGTGATGAACCGCTCCTGCGGCGCCAAGTCGCGAAACCGCGACACGTTCCATACGCCCGAGGCGCTGTGGCCGAATCCGTGGAAGTCGAACAGTACGGGCACGGGCTTCCCCGGTTGAATCTGCTCCGGCACGTCGAGGATGTATTTGCGCGTCACGCCGTCGACGTCGAGCGTGCGCTCCAGCCGGCGTCCCGTCTGAATCGTCGCGGCGCTGCAGCCGGTGCTCGGCCGCGCCGCAACCTCAGCGGCTGCCGCTCCGCACGCCATCAAACACGCGGCGGCCAGCAGCGCGACGACGTACGCCCTCACGGCTGCGCGATGTCCACCGGCCACTTGTCGTTCCACGGCCGCCGTTGCTCGTAGGCGTAGGAGGCCTGCAGCACCAAGTCTTCACGATGCCGCGGCGCGACGATCTGCAACCCGCACGGCATGCCGGAGTCGGTGAAGCCGGCGCGCACCGACGACGCCGGATGGCCGGAGAGGTTGAACGGATAGGTGAACGCGACGGCGCCCAGCGGCGTCTGCAAGGGCTCCCCGTTGATCTCGGTGGGGAAGGGACCGCTGGCCCCAAACGCCTCAGTCGGCAACGTCGGTGTGAGCAGGAGATCGAACCGATCGAACAACTTCCACAGTGCATCGTTGAGCCGTACCCGTGCCCGTTGTACGTGGCCGAACTCCCTTGCCGCGGCGTGTCGCGTGCGCTCCAAGCCGGCGAGGAAACTGCGGCCCCATTCGCCGCGATGCTCTTCGACCAGCTCGCAGATGTCCGCGTAGACCTCCGCGCCGCCGACCAGCGCCCAATCGAGTCCCAGGTCCGGGATCGGCTCCTCGTGCAGCTCGACGTGCGCGAAGTCCTCGAAGACCTTCACCGCCGCTTGCACCTCGCGCATCACGTCGCGTTGCACCAGCGCGTAGCCGAGCGTCGGGTTGAAGGCGACGCGCAGCCCCTTCGGCAGGCGGTCCAGACATTCGATGTACGAGTAGCCGGGATGCGGCAACGAATCGGGGTCGGCTGGGTGTGCGCCTACCGCAGCGTCCATATACAGCGCCGCATCCAAGACCGATCGCGTGATCGGTCCGACGACGCTGGTATCGCTCCAGTGAAACATCTTCACCGGCCCCTTCGGGATGCGCCCGTAGTTCGGCTTCAGTCCGAAGGTGCCGGTGTAGCAGGCCGGGATACGAATGGAGCCGCCGCCGTCTGACGAGGTGGCGAACGGCACCATGCCGCTGGCGACCGCCGCCGCCGAGCCGCCGCTGGACCCGCCGGGCGTGCGTTCCAGGTTCCACGGGTTGCGCGTCACGCCGAAGAGTAGGTTCTTGGTCATCGCGGTGTAACCGAACTCCGGCGCGTTGGTCTTGCCGACGACGATCGCGCCAGCCTTTTTCAGGCGCTCGACCTGGACGGAGTCGCATGCCGGTCGGTTGTTCTTGAAAGGCACCGACCCGTAGGTCGTCGGCAGCCCCGCGGCGTCCTCGAGGTCCTTCACGCCGAACGGCAATCCCGCCAACGGCCCCGGCGCTTCGCCGCGCGCCAGCCGATCAGCCAGGGCGCGCGCTTCGCGTAACGCCTCCTCAGCGCGCAACGCGACGAACGCATTGAGCGGCGGGTTCACCGCCTCGATGCGCGCCAGGGTCGCCTGCATGAGCTCTACCGGCGACAGATCGCGCCGTTGTATCCGACGCACCAGCTCGTGGGCTGGCACAAACGACAGCTCGGTGGTCATCATACCTCCTTTGCTTGAGCCGACTTATTACCCATTTGCGCCCGCTGAGGCAAAGGTGCAGCCGGCCCTGGATGCAGCCGGCTGCCCAGAAAATCGTTGACAGTGTCGCGAGCCCCGTGGTACCAAGCAAATGATTCAATCAGTTGCTCTAACGTAGTGCGCTCATAGCTCTGCGGTGGACCGCCAGCGCTTGACGGGGGTGTTATGCGTACAGATCGCGTCTCGTATGTGGTGAGCAGCTTGGCACTCGTGGTCGCGGGCATGCTTCTGGCCGGCCCGGCTGCGGCAACGGCTCCCCGGCACTCTTCGCCGATCCAAGTCACCGACGATGGCAGCATCGTCTGGGTGGCCAACCCCGATTCAGATTCGCTCGGGAAGATCAATACGACGACCAACATGCTGGTCGGCGAGTACCCGGTAGGCGACAACCCGCGTACGCTGGCGCTCGACAGCGGCTGGGTCTACGTCACCAACCAGGGCTCGCAGGATCTGACCCCGAAGCCCAACCCCGAAACCGTGATGCAAGTGAGCCAAGCCAACGGGTCGGTACAGAATACGTTCACCCTGCCGTTCGGCTGCGCGCCGTACGGCGTCGTCGTGAATGAGAACGCCAGCGGCGGGCCGGAAGTCTACGTGAGCTGCGAACGCACCCAGCAAATCGTCGTGCTCGACGCTAGCCTCACGACGGTGCACGCTACCGTTCCGCTCGACTGGCCCGATCCGCGCGCCATGGCCATCAGCGCCGATCGGACGCGGGTCTACGTGGCGCACTTCCTGACCCGCGAGCCGGGTCGCAACGCGCACGTGAGTGAGATTGATACCACCACGAATCCGCCGCACGTGGTCCGGGTGATCGACATCCCGCCCGACGAGACCACCTGCGAGACGATCAACTCCGGCAAGGGCGCCATGAACTTGCTGATGGGAATCCACCTCATCCCTCCCGGGGCTCCGGCCGGGATCGCCGGCCAACTGTGGGTGGGCGGCGTCTTGCAGAACCACCTGACGAAGGGACTCTTCAAGAACGACACACGTTTCGGTGGGCACGCCGATCCGTTGCTGTGCACGGGCGGCCCGAAGAACGGGAAGCGCTGCACGAAAGACAAGGACTGCGGGAAGGGTGGGCACTGCACGGCGAGCTTCACGGCGGTCTCCCGCAACCTCTATAAGGTGAGCTTCCACGACGTGACGCGGTTCATCATCGCCAAGATCGATCTGGCGACCGGACAGACGGTGGGCAAGGTCGACGTGGACGAGGCCAACCAGGGAACCGATCTCGTCTTCAGCGCCGATGGTACCACGGCGTACACCGTCGACCAGTTCTTCAACAGCCTGCACATCTTCAATACCGCGCGCGGCCAAGGCGGTGATCCGACCACCGTGTTCGCGTCACCGTCGCACTTCGGCCCCGGCGGCGTCGATCCGACGAAAGACTGTACGGGCGGCTCGTTCCTCACCGCCTCCGAATTACCCTTCATCCGTGCACCGCAGGCGCAGCTGGTGCCGATCGCGCCCGATCCCGTGTATGTCGCCGGGGGCGTGGCGTTCACGGGCAACGACTACGATGTCACAACGGGGCAGATGCATGCGGTTCCCGACTCGGTCGGAACGGTGCCGCACGGCGTCGCGTTGCATCCGGACGGCACCAAGGTCTACGTCGCCAACTTCCTGTCGCGCAACGTGGTGGCTGTGAAGGCCGACTCGTTCTTCTGCCCCAACGGCAACGCCTGCATGAGTCGGCTGGACTGCAACGGCTGTGCGCCGCGGGTGATCGCCGTCATTCCGTCGATCAACACGCCAGACCCACTGCCGCCGCAACTGCTCGACGGCAAGATCCTCTTCCACACCGCGGCGCGCGACTCGAGCGTTCCGAACGGGATCGGGCTCGATGCAGCGGCGCCGCTCTTCAACCGTGATGACCCGGACGTGCTCGAGCCGGTGGGCGCGGTGGTCAGCACCTCGCACGATGCGTCGTACGTGGCCTGCATCAGCTGCCATCCAGAGGGCGGGTTCGACGGCCGCAGTTGGGACTTTTCCCAGTTCGGCGCCTCGGTGCGCAACTCCATGGACCTGCGCGGCCGGTCCAGCTTCGCCCCCGGCGTCTGCTCGGACAATGCGAACGTCTCGTGCACGACCGACTCACAGTGCGGCAACAACGGCGTCGGCACGTGCAGCAACGATGGATCAGTGGTCTGCGAGTTGGACATCCAGTGCGGGAAATGCGCGGCGAATAGCCCCACGCCGGGTATCACCTGCATCGCCGACCGCCAATGCGGCGGCGTGTGCTCGAACAACAATCAACTGACCTGCACGGCCGACGGCGAGTGTGGCGGCTTCTGCCGCGAGGACGGTACCACGCCGTGCACGACGGACAGCGATTGCAGCTTCGGTTGCAAGCTCACCAACGCCTGCGCATTCTTCGCCTGCGAGACGCAGCCCTGCAACGCGGCCAAGTGCCTGCCGGCGGATCTTGCCAACGTTCCGCGCAACATCACCAACCCAGCGCGGTTCATGAATCCGATGATGACGGTGCATTGGAACGGCGATCGCGACGAGGTGGAGGACTTCGAGTTCACCTTCCGCTCTCTGATGGGCGCGGGCGACTGCGACGGCGTCGAGGACTTGCCCGACAAGTGCATCGGGGCGCTGGTGATGCGGTCGAACGTCGCCAAGCCGCAGGAGGCCAACCCCGACCTCGGCGCGCAGAATCGCGGGCTGAGCCCGCGGCTCGATCACATGGCGGACTACGTCTACAGCCTGACTTCGTTCGTGCGCAACCCGAACCTCGCCGCCGGGCCGTCGGCCGACGCGGTCGAGGGCGCCAAGATCTTCTTCTCGTCGACGACGCGCTGCGCCGAGTGCCACAACGGCCCCTCGCCTACCAACCAGCACTTCAGCGACAAGCATCCCGACGCGAGCTATCCCCTCGGCCAGCAGGGACGGTCTGACGGTCCAAATCCGTTCCTGCGCCACAACGTGGGGACGTTCAACGCTTTCGACCTTGCTGACCCCTTCGACGTGGCGGGTGACATCGGCCAGTTCCAGAACGCGGTGCTGCCGATCCCGGGAAGCCGCGGGGCCTTGCTGGACTACATCACCCCGACGCTGGTCGACGTCTGGAACACCGCGCCATTCAACCACGACGGCAGCTTCGCCACGCTCATGCACGGCATCACCCCGTGCAACAGCGCACTGGACGACTGCACGAAGCCGGATGCGGGCAAGAACATCAACGACCAGCACGGCACCACCTCGAATCTCACACCGCGCCAGCTGCGCCTCCTGGAGGAGTTCCTCGATGCGCCGCACAACGCCGCCGGCGGATCCGTGCGCTTCGCCAATCCGTTCACGCGGCTGGTGAAAGTGTTGGTGACCTTCGGGCCGGAGGCCAGCGACGACCGCTTCAGCCTGAAGGCGCGGTTCCGCCTACCCGTGTCCTCTAGCCTCGACGTCGTGCCGATGATGCAGGGGACCAAGATGATCAAGGTGCTCGACGAGCCGATCACGATCGCGCTCGCCGACGTCGACGAGCCCTATTTCGAGCGCACCGTTCCCGCCGGCAAGCTGGTGGCCAACAAGGCGGTCACCGGCTTCACATTCGGCGACCCGACGTTGCTGACCGGGCCGGGGATACGCCGGGTCTCGATCCAGCTCGTCGATGCCGCCAACCGCGAGTATCAGGTCTTCGTCCTCGGTCGGGCGCTCGATCTCTCGCTGCTCGACAAGAATCACATCACCGTGTCCGTCGAGGTGGGCGATGACGACTTCGTCAAGACGCGAACCTTCAAGCAGAAGAGTCCCAAACGGAAGTCGATCAAGGTCGTGGAACCCTAGCCGGAGCAGGAGAGCACGATGAGAACGACAAGCCGCCGTTTCAGTCTGCCGACCGCATTGCTCTTCTCGTGGGCCGCCGTAGCGCTGGCGCATGAGCCGGGTCCGAATCCCGACCTTCCGGAAGGGACGCTGCACGAGCTACGGATCAAGTCGGCCACCAGCCTGACCGTCTCACAGCAGATCAATCAGCCGGCGATCTGCAGCAACCCGAACGTGTGTTTGCAGGACGAAGTGCATCTGCCGCTGGTCATCAACTTCGCCACCGGGGTGATCGCCATCGATGGGCGGGACCCGTTCGATGAGCTGGACAATCCCGTTCCTCCCGGTGGCTTCGGCGGCATTCTATTTCAAACCCAAGCGGGTCCCGCCGAGCTGCGCTTTGCGCCACCGTGCGAAAATCCGGACGGCTGCGTCGGCGGCACGCCGATTTACATCGGCACCATCGACGATGCCGGGAACATCCGGTTCTCCAGCCTCGGCATGGACTTCGAGCTGTTCGGCGTCTCGCCCATCTCGAAGTTCCGCGCCGCCATGGGCACCGGAGACTCCACCGATCCCACCGACCCTGGCACCGTTGCGCAGGGCACACCGCTCGACTTTGTCACCGGCAACGTGGTGCTGGCGGGGATCGATTTTGTTCCGGCCCCGATCATCGCCAACGCCTTGGAGCTGAACAAGATCAGCGGCACTATCGTCCCGGTGCCGGTGCCGCCGGTGAAGGACACGGCGCTGCGCAAGTGTCAGAAGGCCATCGAGAGCAAGGGCCGGCTCTTCATCAAGACGAAGCAGCGCTTGCTGCGCAACTGCGTCGACGCGCTGCTCGCCTGCGAGGTGAACCAGGAGGCCGGCGCGCCGGTGGCCGCCGACTGCACGACCAAGGCCAACACGCTCTGTGCGGGTACGCAGACGAAGGTCACCAACGCCGAGAACCGCCTGGCGATGAAGATCACCGACGGCTGCAAGAAGGTCGGCACGGGGAACCTGCTGGCGGTGGCCGGCGGGCTGGGCTTCGGTTTCAACAAGCCGCAGTGTGACGCGCTCAGCATCAGCATGGGAACCAAGGAAGGCATCGCCGCCTGCTTGGTGCAATCACTCGAATGTGCGGCGGAGGAGCTGGTCGCCCGCGCCAAGCCGCGCGCCTACGAGGTGCTCTCGGCGAACGGCTATACGGACTTCATCTCCCCGCAAGGCTGCATTCCGTCGTTCACCCCCGGCGACGCGACCGGCCTCGTGGCGAGCCAAGTGCTCACCTGCCACCGCGCCGTCGCCAGCGCTGCGGCGCGATACGTCGCCACCAAGCAGCTGCAGCTGCAAGCCTGCATCGACGGTTACCTGAAGTGCCAGATCGGCGTGGAGCAGCGCGGTCTCGCCGGCGCGGAGCTGGCCGCCTGCCAGGCGATGGCGCAGCAACGCTGCAATACCGCGGTGAGCAAGATCCAGACGGCCGAGACCGGCAAGGTGAACGCCATCCACACGGGCTGCTCCAAGCTCGACACCGCCAACATCCCGGGGCTGCTGCAGGGCTTGGGGTTCTCCAATCTCGCGGAGCACTGCCAGTCGCTGACACCACCGATCAGCCTCACCAGCCTCGACAACCTGATCGCCTGCTTGGACGCCAGCCTCGACTGCTCCGCGGAGGGGCTGGCGCGGCGCCTCAAACCGCGCGCCGCGGAGATGCTGACCGGCGTGAGCGTCGGCGGCACCCCGCTGCTCACCCTCTATCCGTGTCTCGCGGCGCACTGCGGCGACTGGATCCTCGATGCCGGCGAGCAGTGCGATACGCTGTTCCACCGCGGCGATACGTGCAACCCAGACTGCACGGCGATTGCGTGTGGTAACGGCGTCAGAGAAGGCAACGAGGAGTGCGACGACGGCAACACGAACCCCGGCGACGGATGCTCGGCGACCTGCAAGAACGAGCCGTTCGTGTGCGGCAACGGGACGCGTGAGCCGCTGGAGATCTGTGACGACAGCGACAGCGCCTCCGGTGACGGCTGCAGCTCCACCTGCCTCTCCAACGAAACGTGCGGCAACGGCGTGGTCGATACGATCCGCGGCGAGCAGTGCGACGATGGCGGCAGCGCCTACACCGCCACGCTGACTGGCGCGCAGGAGACCCCAGCGGTCGTGACCGCCGCGACCGGCACCGCCACTTTCACGCTGAACGGCGATCAAACGCTGACCTACAACGTCACCACGAGCGGGCTCAGCGGCACCGCCGCACACATCCACAGCGGCGCGGCCGGCGTCTCGGGATCGATCCTCTTCCCGCTGAGCGGCGGTCCGTCCACGTGGTCGGGAACCACGGCCGCGTTCACCCCGGCGCAAATCGCCTTGCTCAAGCGTGGCGGGCTCTACGTGAACGTACACACGACCGCCAATCCAAACGGTGAGATCCGCGGGCAGATCGGCTTTGCAGCGTCGGTCTCGGGAGACGGGTGCAGCGCGGACTGCCGATCCAACGAGACCTGCGGCAACGGCGTGATCGATACGGTCACCGGTGAAGCCTGTGACGACGGCAACACGGTCAGCGGCGACGGCTGCAGCTCGACCTGTCAATTCGAGAGCTGCTCGTACTTCAGCTCGGGTGCGCTGGGAACGCGCACCTTCAGCGTCGACTCCACCGTGGGCGGGTTGTTCAACTCGATCGTCGGTCTCGGCGGTCCCGTGGGCACGATCGCCTACACGAGTGGATCGTTCACCTTAGCGGCCGGCACGACCGACGCCAACGGCAACGCGACGGTCACCCTCGGGAGCGACGTCATCGTCGGCATCCGAATCCTCGGCGGGGGCTTCACGCAGTGCCTCAAGTTCGAAGCGACGGGCACGACCGGTACGCTGCACTGCTGCGGCGGGTACGCCGTCGGCATGAGCTACACGCGCGACAGTAACACCGGCGGGACACCCACCAGCGGATCGCAGGCAAACGGGCCCGCGGTCGTCCTGAGCGGGATCGGCACCGGCCGGCGCGGCGACCTGGAGATGGCCTTCCAAGTCAGCGAGTCGTCGGCGCCCCTGAATAGCCCGGCGAACTGTCTAACACCCGCCGTCGCCTACGGCGCGCCGGACACGGAGCACTGGACGAGCAGCACCGCCACCGGTCAGGTGCTGCGGGCGCTGCAGGGCGGAACGCTGACGTTCAGCACCACCGGCCAGGCCTTCAGTTGCTCGACGTGGACGACGACGAACGCCGTGGGCTCGATCGTCAGCGCGGATACGGCGCTGAACGCGATCCCGAACATCTCAGATGCCGCGAACCTGCGCGTGTTCGACGACAACGGAGGGAATTGACAGGTTCGGTGACTACCTGAGCAGCGGCTCCAACTCCGCCCACGCCGTCACCGGGGCGGAGCACGTCATGTTGCGGCAGACGTACACCGTGGGCTTGCCGTCGAGCTGCCCTTTGCCTTGGAGCAGCGACGGCAGCGGCCCTGCGCTGGTCGGGTCGGTCACCGTCAGCGTGCGGTTGGGCAGGTAGAGCTGACGAATGCGCTGCAGGAGCTGGTCGCCGTCTGCGGCGCCGCGCGGCGTGACTACGATGATCTCGCGCGGCTTCTGCACGTAGAAGTCGACGGCGCACAGCAGGTTGGCGAAGCCGAACGGCTGCTCGCGCATGCCGCCGGCGTACAAGCGCAGCACGGCCTCGGCGCGCGCCAGATAGTCGGGGTTCTCCGTGTAGTGATGGAGGCGTAGCAGGGTGCGCGCCGCCACCGAGTTGCCCGACGGGATCGAACCGTCGAACGCGGGCTTGCTGCGCACGATCAACGCCTCGTGGTCGTCGCTGGTGAAGCAAAAGCCGCCGGCCTGGTCGTCCCAGAAATGGGCGATCATGGAATCGGCGAGTCCCACGGCGCGATCGAGATAGCGACGGTCTTGTACCAGCTCGAAGACGTCGAGGAGCGCCGCGACGAAGAAGGCATAGTCGTCGAGGTAGCCGTTGAGCTTGGCGACGCCGTCCTTGTACGTGCTCAGCAGCCGGTCGCCCCGCTGCAGCTTGGCTTCGAAGAACGCGACGGCTGCAACCGCGATCTGCCGATAGCCGTCGTCACCAAGCACTTCCGCGGCCTTGGCGTAGGCGCTGATCATCAGCGCGTTCCAGGAGGTGAGGACCTTGTCATCCAGGCTAGGCTTGATGCGCGGCTCGCGTGCCGCGAACAGCCGCGCCCGCGCATCGGCCAGCAACCGGCGCACCGCGTCGGCTTCGCGGCGGAACAGCTTCGCGATCTGCTCGATATCGAGCGTGACGTGCAGGATGTTGCGGTGCTCGAAGTTGCCGGCTTCGGAGATGTCCCAGTAGCGGCAGACGATCTCCGCAACCTCGTCGCCGACGAGACGGCGGACCTCGTCCATGTCCCACAGGAAGAACTTCCCCTCCTCGCCTTCGCTGTCGGCGTCCTGCGTCGAGTAGAAGCCGCCCTCGGGGCTGCGCATCTCGCGCGTGACGTAGGTGAGGATGTCGGCGGCGACGTCGGCGAAGAAACGATCGCCACTGAGCTGGTACGCCGACAGGTACAGCGGCACCAGCTGCGCGTTGTCGTAGAGCATCTTCTCGAAGTGCGGCACCAGCCAGTGGTCGTCGACCGAGTAGCGGTGGAAGCCGCCGCCGAGCTGATCGTAGATGCCGCCGTGCGCCATCTGACGCAGCGTGTGGAGGACCATCTCCAGGTAGCGCGGCTCGCCGCTGTTCCGATGGGCGCGCAGGAACAGCTCGAAGACCGCTTCGTTGGGGAACTTCGGTGCCTGCCCGAGGCCGCCGTGCGTTTCGTCGTAGGAGCGCGACAGCTTCGCGGCCGCGTCGAGCACCACCTCCGCGTCGAGGGGCTGTTGCGACGGCGGCAACGCCTCGATGCGTTGCAGGCCGGCCATCAGCTTCGCGACCGTGTCCTGCACCTCGTCGGGCTTTTCAAGGTATGCCTGCGCGATGGCGGTCAGCACGCGCCGGAAGCCGGGCATCCCGTGGCGATCCTGTGGCGGAAAGTAGGTGCCGCCGTAGAACGGCTTGCCGTCGGGGGTGAGAAACACGGTCATCGGCCAGCCGCCGCGTCCGGTGAGCATCTGCACGGCGTTCATGTAGATGTGATCGACGTCCGGGCGCTCCTCGCGGTCCACCTTGATGTTGATGAAGTGCTCGTTCATCAGCCGCGCCGTCTCCTCGTCTTCGAACGACTCGTGCTCCATCACGTGGCACCAGTGGCACGCGGAGTAGCCGACGCTGAGCATGATGGGCTTGTTCTCCTGGCGTGCACGCGTGAACGCTTCGTCGCCCCACGGGTACCATTCGACGGGGTTGTGTGCGTGTTGGCGCAGGTACGGGCTGGTCTCGTGGATCAGTCGGTTCGTATGCTCGGGCATGCGCGTATACGCGTAGCATCCCTGTTGTGTGCGGCCAGGTCAACGGCTCCCCGACCGCTTGCGTCGTGGGTCTTCGCCCTGCGATATACGGCATGGCATGCAGATCATCTCCACCTTTTCGGTCGTCGCGTTCGACGTCGCAAGCGCGTCATGGGGCGTCGCCGTGCAGTCGCGCTTCCTGGCGGCCGGCAGCGGCGTGCCCTGGGCACGCGCCGGGATCGGTGCGCTGGCCACGCAAGCCCTGGCCAATCTGCGCTATGGACCGCTCGGGTTGGCGATGTTGGAGCAGGGGCTGAGCGCCGACGAGGTGGTTGCCGGATTGATCGGCGGCGACCCCGGGCGCGAGCTGCGTCAGGTCGGCGTGGTCGATCGGACGGGACACGCCGCCGCCTTCACCGGTGCCGAATGCCCGCCATGGGCCGGTCATGTTTGCGGCGAGCACTTCTGCTGCCAGGGCAACATCCTCGCCGGTGAAGCGGTCGTCACAGCGATGGCGTCGGCGTTCGAACAGCACGCCGGGCAACGTTTCGCTGAGCGTCTGGTCTCCGTCCTCGAAGCGGGGCAAGCGGCGGGCGGCGACAGCCGCGGCCAGCAATCCGCGGCGCTGTTCATCGTGCGCGACGGCGGCGGCTTCGGCGGCTACAGCGATCGTGCCGTCGATCTCCGCGTCGACGATCACCCGGCGCCGATCAGCGAGCTGGCGCGGCTGCTAGTCCTCCACCGAGAGACCTTCGGCGGCTGACTGCACACCGTTTCTCTTCAGACCTCACACCGGTTCCTGCGGGAAACGGATGTACTCGTCGAGGATCAGCCGCGCCAGGGTGTCATCGTCGGGGCGGCCGGTGATCTTGCCGCGGGTCCGCAGGTCGCCGACGAGCGTACTGAGAATCTGATCCATCGTCAGATCGTCGGAGTGATCGTCGTTGATCCGCAGCTCGTCTTCATCGGCGAAGCACCACGCCTTCCACGAGATCGACAGGCGCAGATCGTTCCAGTGGTACCTAGCGCGCACGTCACCGTCGCGGCGCACTGTCCAGCGCGTGTCGTCGTCGCGGTGTAGGCGTACGCCCGGTTCGATCATTGGCAGCTCCGTGGCACGCAGGGACAGCGGATCGATGCCGTGGAAGACCGAATCGGTGTCCAGCACGATGGCGGTGTTGCGGCGGACGCGTAGCCGGCGTGGTGCGGCGTTTGGGCCATCGGGGTAGTACACGAACTCGCCGCCGTCGCAGTCGTGGTACCAGCTCACTCCGGTGGCGATGTGACGGCGCCAGCGTTCGAAAAGTCTGGAATGGTGCATGGCGACGAGCAGCCACTCCGGCTCACGCGTGCGGTTGGCGCCGCGGAACTCCGGCACATCGGTGTGCACCGCCAGCTCTTGCCCCGGCACGAGGATGTTCAAGTAGACAATGGCCGGGCGCACGATCCGCCGCCCCATGACCTGTTGCGCCGCGGCGATGAACTGCGGCAATTGCTGGAAGAACGTGATCTCCGGGAACAAGGGCTCCTCGTACGCAAAGGTCTCGCGGAAGTAGTTGGTGCGCGAGGCCAGCTTCCACACCGGATCCTGCCCGGCGCGCGTGTTCACGAAGTTGCGCGCCGCGTCGTAGCGCTGCGGCATGCCGGCGCCGAAGCCCTCCTGCCGTCGGCCTTCACCGTAGGTCGGATACGGCGCGTGGTCGCGAACGATGGCGATGAGCTGCTCGACCTCCTCCGGCCTCAGCAGCGAGTCGAACTCCACGTACCGTGCGGCTGTCATGGAATTTTCATAGCCTGGAACGCGCGCGTCTGACAAGATGGAGAGCCTTGCAGCTGCTGACAGCTGTCGGCTTCCCGTGTACAGTCGCGCGCCATGACCAGCTTCATCCGACCCCTGCCTGCGTTGGAGCCCCGCACCGAGGCGTTCTGGCGTGCCTGCCATGCCGGGCGGCTGGAGTTCACCCACTGCATCCCGTGCGACTACCTGATCCATCCGTCGCGGCCGATTTGTCCGAAGTGCCGTGGCCGCAATCTCGATGTGAAAGCCGTGAGCGGCCGCGCCGGCCTGCACAGCTTCACCGTCAATCACCAGCGCTGGTACCCGAGCCAGGAAGTGCCGTATGTGATCGGTCTGGTCGAGTTGGTCGAGCAACCGAATCTGCGTCTGATGACCAACATCATCAACTGCCCACTCGAGCGGGTGCAGATCGGCATGCCGCTGCGGGTGGTGTTCGAGCCGGTCAGCGACGAGGTGGCGCTGCCGCTGTTCGAGCCGGGGGAACCACCCCCTGGCCCCCTCCTTGGTAAGGAGGGGGGAAATCGGGGGGAGGTTCCGTCGGCTCGAACAGCGCGCCCGAGCACGCCGCCGCCCGAGCCGCTCGAACGCCGGGCCATCATCTCCGGGGTGGGACAGTCGGCCATCGGGCGGCGGCTGTTTCGCGATGATCTCGATCTCACCTGCGAAGCGGCGCTGGAAGCGATTGCCGACGCCGGCTTGCAGCCGGACGACATCGACGGCGTCGCGGCGTACCCCGGGCCGGTGCAGGGCGGGCCGGGGTTTGCCGGACCGGGGATCTACGAGGTGCAGGACGCCCTCGGCGTCGATGTGCGCTGGCACCTCTCCGGCCTCGAAGGCCCGGCGCAGATCTCGCCGATCATTCACGCGGCGCTCGCCGTCGCCGCCGGGTTGTGCCGGCACGCGCTGGTGTATCGCACCGTGACCGAAGCCACCGCCGCGGCCGATACCGGGCGGCGTGGCATCGGTGCAGGCGCCGCCGAGATCAGCGGCTTCCCCGCCTTCTTCATCCCGTTCGGCGCGATGTCGGCGGCCAACTGGCTGGCGCTCTACGCGCAGCGGCACATGCACGAGTTCGGCACCAAGAAGGAGCACCTCGGGATCATCGCGACCACCTTCCGTCGCCACGCCGCCTTCAACCCAAAGGCGGTGTATCGCGAGCCGATGAGCATGGAGGAGTACATGAACGCGCGCCCGGTCAGCGAACCCTTCGGGCTCTACGACTGCGATGCGCCGGTGGACGGCTCGACGGCGGTGATCGTCTCCAGCGCCGACGTAGCGCGCGACCTGCCGCACGCGCCCGTGCGCTTCAACGCCGTCGGTACCGCGATGCGCGCCCGGCCCATGTGGGACCAGTGGCAGGACATCACCACGATGGCGGCGCGCGATGCCGCGGCGCACATGTGGTCGCGCACCGAGCTCAAGCCGGCCGACGTGGACACCGCGCAGCTCTACGATGGGTTTTCGTTTCTGACACTGGCGTGGATCGAAGCGTTGGGCTTTTGCGGTCGCGGTGAAAGCGGGCCGTTCGTCGAGAACGGTCGCATTGCGCTCGGCGGCGAGCTGCCGATCAACACCTGGGGCGGCCAGCTGTCCGGCGGCCGCCTGCACGGCTTCGGGTTCGTCGCGGAAGCCTGCCGCCAGCTGCGCCGCGAGTGCGGCGACCGTCAGGTGCCGAGCTGCGAGGTCGCGGTCGTCGGCGTCGGCGGCGGACCGGTGGCGGGATGCCTGCTGCTGACGCGGTGAGGAAGTCGCTCGGACGGGCAAGGAGAGGCCGCCCAGGATGCGTCGGTCGCACCACATTGCGTTGATCAGTGTTGTCCTCGGGGTGGCGCTGTGGGCGCCGGCCCGTCGATCGGTTGGTCAGACGGATGTCCCCGACATCCGCATCGAGCCGACGATGCTGATCTTCCCACTGGCACCCGTCTCCAGCGCCGTACAGGTGGGGGACTCCAACGCCATCCTGCTCAAGAGTCGGCAGTTCACACCGGCGGCGAGCGCGGCTCTCAGCGCCGCTGCGATGTCCGGGCATGTCCTCATTCAATTCGACGGCACGCCGCAACCCGCCACTCTGCAGGCTCTGGCGGCGCTGGGCGTCCGCATCTTGGCTTTCGTGCCGCGTCACGCCGTCGCTGCGTATGTTCCCGACAACGTCACGCCGGCGTCTGTTCCCGGCGTCCGCTGGGTCGGACGTCTACTGCCGGACGACAAGCGCAGTCCGCAGTTGGACGCCTCCTTGCGTAAAGGATTTGCGCTCGTCGACGTGTTCGCTGATGTTCCGCCCGATCGCGCGCGCCTCGTGATCGGTGCGGCCGGCGGCGCGATCGTCGACAACTCCTATTTGGGTCCGAGCACCTACTTGGTGCGCGCCGATCCCGGCGTCGTTGCCACGCTCTCGCAGAGCGACGAGATCAGCTGGATCTGGCCGGCTTCAGATGCGGTGATCGCCGGCGCTCCGGTCTACCGTTGCGAGGGGCTGGTGACGGCCCTCGGCCCGGTGGCCAACTTCACCGTGCACGACGACGGATGGGACGGGCCCGGGCAAGGGTCCGTCAACTTGACCTATCACTTCGAGAACGGCACCCCGGCCATCGCGGGCGATCTCGAGCTGGACGAGGTCGCGCGCGCCCTGAAGATGTGGACCGACTACGCCGCGATCACGTGGACGTCGACGGCCACGGTCGGGCTGAGCCGGTCGGCCGACATCAAGTGGGCCTCGCACGCACACGGCGACGACAACCCTTTCGACGGCCCGGGCGGCATTCTGGCGCACGCCTTCTTCCCCGCGCCGCCGAATCCGGAACCGATCGCCGGAGACATCCATTTCGATCTGGATGAAACCTGGCAGATCGGCTCGTTCCCCGACATGTTTTCCGTCGCGCTGCACGAAGCCGGGCACAGTCTGGGACTGATCCATTCCGACGATCCCGCCGCGGTGATGTACGGCTTCTACCACCAGGTGACCGCCCTGAATCAAGACGACATCAACGCGATCCGCTCGATCTACGCCACGGCCGGCGGGGCGCAGCCGTTCACCGTATTCAATGACGGCACGGCCACCCTCTCGGTAACCTCGATTGCGCCGGACTCGCCCGCGCCGTGGATCAGTCTGCCGCCCCCGACACCCTTCGACGTCGAACCGGGAACATCGACCGCGGTGACCGTGAGCGTCGACTTGACCCTTGCACCGGGCGGGCAGTCGATGCGTCGCTTGCTCGTGGTCTCGAATGACCCGGACGAAAGCCCGTACCCGGACGCGGTGAATGTCGTGGTGAGCAATCCACCCACACCGACGCCGACGCAAACCTCCACCGCAACTGCGACCGCGACGATCAGCTTCACGCCCACGCGCACCCGCACTCGCACTCCGACCGGCACGCCGACGGCGACCCGCACCGTGACGCCGACGGGCACGCGGACGCCGACACGCACCAAGACGAACACCGCCACGAGCACACCCACCCCGACCCCGACCCCGACTGCCACGCCCACGGCGACCAAGACGCCGAGCCGCACTCGGACGAGCACCGCCACGCCGACGGCTACACCGACCGCGACGGCCTCACGGACCGGCACCAACACGCGCACGCCGACGCAAACCACCACACCAACGGCGACGCCGACCGAGAGCGGCACGCGGACGCCGACGCAATCGCCGACCGCGACGCGCACCGCCACACCGACGCGTACGCCGACGGTGTCTCCGACCCCGTCCGCTACACCAACCGCAACCGCCTCGCCGACCGGCACCCGTACGGCGACACCGACGCGCACCGGCACGGTGACGCCGACGCCGAGTCAGACACGTACACCCTCGACCACGTTGACGCCGTCGCTGACACCGACCCCGACGGCATCACCGACCGACACGCGTACGCCGACAGACACCCCGACGAGCACCGTGACCGCAACGCCGAGTCAGACGCGCACGCCGACCGTCACACCAACCGTGGCCCCCACCAAGACCGAGACGCCGACGCCAACCTTCACGGCGACACCAACTCCCGACACGCGCACGGCAACGCCCACACGGACCCCGACGTTGTCTCCGACACCGACACTGACCAGTACGCCCGCGCCCACGTCGACCTTCACCAACACGGCGACGGCCACCGGCACCGCCACCGAGACCCCGACCGAGACGGCCACGCCGCTGGCCAGCCATACGCCGACGGACACCCCCACGCCGGTCTCGACCGCCACCGCCACGCCGACGCCGACGGCCACGCGTACCGCCACACCGACCGATACGCCGCTCCCATCGGCCACGCCCACGGCGACCGCGACCGAATCGCCCACGGACACCCCCTCTGCAACCCAGACGGGCACTGCGACACAGACTGCCAGTCCGACGCCCTCGGCGACCCTCGCACCAACTCAGACGCCCACCGAAACGGCCACCACGATACCGACGGCGCCCTTCGGTGACGCGAACTGTGACGCACGCCGGTCGGCGGCGGATCTCACCGAGGTGGTCGCCCAAATTCTCACGGTGTTCCCCGGCCCATGTGGGCTGGCCGACTTCGACGGTAACGGCTCCGTGGATCAGCGGGACCTCGATTTGACGATCGACGCCATCTTTGGTCAGGGCGTGAGCGCGCAACCGGACCGCTCGCGGCCCGATCCGCCGCGCTAGCAGCCCGTCGGACTTGGCAGCCCGGAGAGACCCAACGGGGAGCGGGCTATAGAAATGACGCCGGCCGCAGGCCCTAGAAGACGCGCTCGCGCGCCGCGGCGATCGCCTTTTGCCAGCTGTGAAAGCTGGCGTCGCGCTGGTCGCGACGCCAGCGCGGCTCGAAGATGCGGCCGGAGCGCCAGGCGCGCTTGA
The DNA here is from genome assembly GCA_964498075.1 of uncultured Binatia bacterium (SeqCode). Taxonomy (GTDB): domain Bacteria; phylum Desulfobacterota; class Binatia; order HRBIN30; family HRBIN30; genus CAZCGA01. Next base: position 56,859 of record CAZCGA010000021.1, read on the forward strand.
GCGCGTCGAGGTTGGGCCACACGCCCGTGGCCAAGCCGGCGAGGTACGCCGCACCGAGGGCCGACGCCTGCACCGAGTGCGGGCGTTCGACCGGCAGGCCGAGGACATCGGCGAGGTGTTGCAGAAGGAAGTCGTTGGCCGCAGCGCCGCCATCGACGCGCAAGCGTTCCGGCGGTGGCGTGGACGAGTCTTCGAGCAGCGTCTCCAAGACCTCACGACTGCGGTAGGCAATGCCTTCGAGCACGGCGCGCACGACGTGGGCACGTGTGCTGGCGCGCGACAGCCCACCGATCACGGCGCGGGCGCCGGGATCCATGTGCGGCGTGCCCAGTCCTTGAAACGCCGGCACCGCCCATACGCCACCGGAGTCCGCGACCTGTGCCGCCAGTGCCGCGCTTTCCTCCAAGCTGTGCAGCACGCCGAGGCCGTCGCGCAACCATTGCACCGCGGCTCCGGCGCTGATCGCGGTGCCTTCCAGACAGTAGGTGCGCTGCCCACCTAGCCCCCAGAGGATGAGCGGATACGCACCGCGCATCGACAGGATGGGGATGTCGCCGGTGTTGACGTCGGCCATCGCCGAGGTGCCGTAGGTGATCTTGACCGCGCCCTTCTCGACGCCGACCTCACCAAACATCGCCGCCGACTGATCGCCGGCGATCCCAGCGACCGGCACCTCCGCCCCGAACGCAGCGCGCGACGTGTGCCCGTACACTTCGCTCGACGACCGCACGGCGGGCAGCATCACCGTGGGGATCTGCAGGAACTCCTGTGCACGGGCGTCCCATGCGTCCTGCATGGCGTCATAGAGACCGGTGCAGGACGCGTTCGAGTAATCGGTGACGTGCACCTTACCGCCGGTCAGCTTCCACACCAGCCAGCTGTCGATGGTGCCGAAGCACAGCTCACCGTTCGCGGCGCGTGCGCCGCCGTTCGCAATCGTGCGCAGCACCCACTCCAGCTTCGCCGCCGATGCCATGGCGTTCGTATAGATGCCGTGCGCCAGCAGCTCCGGGACGCGGTCGGCGGCGCGGATGTCTTGCCACACGATAGCCGGATGCACCGGGCGACCTGTTGCCCGCTCCCACACAACCGTCGTCGCGCGCTGGTTGCACACGCCGATGGCGGTGAGGTCACGGGGGACAAGGCCCGCCGCGGCCAGACTGCGCCCACACACGGCGCGTGTCGTTTCCCAGATCACTTCGGCGTCGAGCTCCACCCAGCCGGGCTGCGGATAGCTGGGCGTCAGCTCCTGGTACGCCGCGCCGACGACGGCGCTGGAGTCATCGACGACGTGCGCACGCACGCCCGTCGTACCTTCGTCAATGGCGAGGACGTAGCGCATGATTGGCGGCGAAGCTCCGGCCGGTCACACATCGCTCAGAACTCGGCGGACGCATTGGGGGAGACCCTAACCGAAGATGAGCCCGGTGGATAGTCAGCAGCCGCGCCGACGCACCGTTGCGACGGTGACGTCGTGAAGATCGTCAATCCAGGATGCGCGAATGCCCCTTGCGCCGGGCGACGACCACCGAGCCCTCGTCGCGGGTCGCCGTCGCCGGCACGCGCAAGTTTCGTCCCGCCTGCAGGTTGCGCGGGTTGCGGAGTCCGTTCGCCTTCAAGAGAGCTTTCACCGACACCTTATGCTGCTTGGCGATGGACGCCACGGTTTCACCCCGTCGCACGTGATGCTGGCGGTTCTTGGCGACCCCGCGCCGCTTCGCGACCCGATGTGTCTTGGGCGCGGTAAAGCTCCGGGGCAGGTTGGCGTAGGCGACCTCGAAGGCCTCTTTGCAGCCCTTCGGTAGGCGGACGGCATATCCCTGCGGCGGTACGACGCCGCGGTGCAGAGCCGGATTCAGCTCCTTGATCGTGCTGGGAGAGGATCCGCTGAGCTGGGCGACCTTTGACAGTGGGAGCGGACGGTCCACGTTCACCAGGTCGTAACGCACCGGCTCGCTGTCCGGAGCCTCGAAGCCATAGGCCTCGGGCGACTCGGCGATTTGCAGCGCCGCGAGGAACTCGGGGACGAAGTTTTCGGTCTCCTCGCACAGGTAGCCGCGATCGCTCATCTCCCAGAAGTCGTCGGCGTGGCCGCGCTCCAGGATGCGGTTGATGTGCTGTTCGCCGGTATTGTAGGCGGCCAACGATAGATGCCAGTCGCCAAACATGGCGTGCAGGTCCTTGAGATACCTTGCGGCCGCTTGAGTCGACTTCACCGGATCGCGGCGCTCGTCGACGTAGCGGTCGATGCGCAGGCCGTAGCGACGTCCGGTCCCTGGGATGAGCTGCCACGGTCCGACCGCACCGGCGCGTGAGACGGCGTGCTGGCGGTAGCCGCTTTCGATGAGCGGCAGGTAGGCGAGCTGCTGCGGCACCCCCTCCTTTTGCAGGATGGACGACATCCTCGGGACGTAACGCCCACTGCGTGAAAGGCCGCTGCTGAAGAAGCCTCTCATGTTGGTTTGAAATCGCGTCAGGAAATTGTCGACGCGCGGATGGGAGAAGTTGAACTCGTCCGCAACCTGGGCCGGCTTCCCCGCTTGACCGATCGGGTAGGGACTGACCGAGAGACCGTATTGGCGATAGGGCGTCTGGCGAGACGCCGACGAAGTCTGTTGCTTCCACGACCAGAGCTGCGGGTCGTCACCCGGGTGACGGCTGGCCGCGCAGCCAATGATACCGAACGAAACCAAAACCACACCGTGCAAAGCACGTGTTCGAAACTGCATCGGTTCCTCCCTCCTTTCGTTTCTGGTTGCCCGGGTGGGGAAGAGCCTGAGGCGCCCTCGGGCAACGTGGATTTGGTCTACACGCCGATTCTCCTCGGTTGCATCTTCTCGGTATGCAACGCTGACTGCCTGATGCCCGCACTGTACGGGCGACGCGGATCTCCGGTCACTTTCAGCCGCTCTCTTCTGCCCTACCGGCGGACCCCCCACAGGAGGGTCCACCACCGGAGCGCCTTGGAGCTACCACACTCCTGACTTTCTGTGCAAGTCCTGGGGCGCGGATTTTTCAGGGTGGTCCGGACCCTACGCGGGGTGGGTCTAGTCAGCCCGTCGAACTTGGCAGCCTGCAGCGACCCAACGGGGAGCGGGCCATAGAAATGACGCCGGCCGCAGGCCCTAGAAAAGCAGATCCCACGCTTCGGCCAACGAGCTGACCCCGTGCAGCTCGACGCCCTCCATGCTGGGCAGCTGCCGGCGCGACGACTCGGGAAGCAGGCAGCGCGAGAAGCCCAGCTTCATGGCCTCGCGAACCCGTACGTCGACCTGGCTGACGGCGCGGACCTCGCCGGCCAAACCCACCTCACCGATGAGCAGCATGTGGGGATCGACCGGCTTGTCCAAGAAGCTCGAGGCAACGGCGGCAACCACCCCGAGATCGACCGCCGGCTCGTCGATATGGACCCCACCGGCGACGTTGACGAACACGTCGTGGCCGAGGAGGTGCAAACCCATCTTCTTCTCCACCACGGCGATCAACAGCGCGACGCGGTTCGGGTCGATGCCCAGCGTCGTGCGCCGCGCCGTCCCAAGGGACGTCGCGGACACCAGCGCCTGCAGCTCCACCAGTATGGGACGGGTTCCCTCGATGCTCGCCACGACCACGGAACCCGGCACCTCGACCGGCCGCTCCGCCAGGAACAGCTCCGAGGGGTTGGCGACCGGCTGTAACCCATCCTCCTTCATTGCGAAGACGCCGATCTCGTTCGTCGAGCCGAAGCGGTTCTTGACGGCGCGCAAGATGCGGAACGAATGGCCGCGGTCGCCCTCGAAGTACAGGACTGTGTCGACCATGTGCTCGAGGACGCGGGGGCCGGCGAAGGAGCCTTCCTTGGTGACGTGACCGACCAGGAAGGTGGCGCGGTTGCTTCCCTTGGCGTGCAGCACGAGTTGTCCCGCGCACTCGCGTACCTGGCCGATGCTGCCCGGCGCCGAACCCAGATTTTCGGTGAACACGGTCTGGATCGAGTCGATCGCCACGGCCGAAGGGGCCAGCTTCTTGGTCTGCTCGATGATCCGCTCGAGCGAGGTCTCGGCGAGGACGAGCAACCGATCTTCCGCGATGCCGAGGCGATCGGCGCGCATCTTGATCTGCTGCGGCGATTCCTCTCCCGACACGTACAGCGCGGTACCGTCACGTGCGAGGGCGGCCAGCGCTTGCAGGACCAGCGTCGACTTGCCGATGCCCGGGTCGCCGCCGATCAGGACGACCGAGCCCGGGACGACGCCGCCGCCGAGCACGCGGTCGAGCTCACCGATTCCTGACTGGCGCCGGCCGCCGGTCGCCGCGTGCAGAGCCGTGATCGGCTGGGCTTCGATGTCGTCGTGCTTGACGGCGTAACGGGTGGCCTCCGCCCCGGTTTCCTCGCGTTCTTCGACAAGGGTGTTCCAGCCCTCGCATCCGGGGCACCGGCCGAGCCACCGCGGTGACTGATGGCCGCAGCTTTGGCAGGCGAAGATGGTGCGGGCTTTAGCCACCGGCCGTGTATAGCACAGGTCAGATGGCGCGGCGGTAACCCCGCCGTGCTGCTTCAAGCAGGCGCATGCCTGCTCGCGTCGGAGCGCACTGCCACAGTGGCCACAGAAGGCGGCGCCGTCAGGGAGCGCGGCCTGGCAGGCGGGACAGTTCATGTGGAAAGCTCCCGTGCGACCTGCTCGGCTCGGATGGTCGCGCCCATGTCGGTGAACAGGCGCTGCGCCTCGCGCAGCTCGCGCTGGCGGACGGCCTCGTCGCCCACCGCGCGGGCCAGCGCGGCCCGCTCGAGGTGCACCAGCGGCGTGTTGCTGATGAGGCCGGTCTCCTCGATCAGCGCCTCGGCGCGCGCCAGGGCCGCCTCGATCTCGTTTCGCGCGCCGGCCGGGTCGGCACGCAGGAGCACGCGGGTGCGCGCGAGTTGAGCGCGGATCTCTTCGCCGCGCTGGCCGCGCGCCTGGCTCAGGCCGACCGCCTCCGCGGCCAGCACCCGCGCCCGCTCCAGGTTGCCGGCGCCGGCGTGGGCCTGGGCGAGGAGCGCGAGGTCGGTAGGCAGCCGCCACCCCAGCACCAGCACCTCGCGTTGGAAGGCGACGACGCGTTCGAGCACGACCACCGCTTCGTCCCATTCGTCGCGCGTCAGGTGCATCTGGCCGAGGAAGCTGCACGCCCATTGCTCGACGATCTGGGAGGGCGAGCTGGCCGTGAGGGCAACCGCGCGCTGCACGTGTTTCATCACCATCGCGTCATCGCCGAGAATGGTGGCGATCCCGATGAAAGTCGAGTGCACGGTCACCAGCGAGTCCACGGGCTCGCGCCCTTCGGCCTCACCGAGCGCACGCTCCACATCGGCTAGTCCGTCGAGCGGGCAACCGCTCATCGCTTGCAGGAGGCCCCGCATGGCGAGCGCAAACACCGTCGGGCTGCCCCCGAAGAGGGGAGCGCCCGGAACGTGTTCGCAGAGCATCGCCTCGGCCAGCTCGAGGGCTTCGCGAGTGCGGCAACCCTGGTAGAGGGCGCTGAGCAGTGCGACGCGCACTGCGAGCCGGAGCCCGGCGTCGCCGGCCTGATCAGCGAGGCGAACCCCCTCGCGCGCGAGATCCAGCGACGCCTGCGTGTCACCGAGACAGAGGCTGCGAAAACGCGCATAGGTGGCGTGCAACGCGGCGAGCGCCCGTGGCTCGCCAGCGGCCAGTGTCCGGCCCTCCTCGAACACGACCCGCGCCTCTTCCTCCGGGAGCCCCAGGCGCGAGAAAACATCCAGCACCTGCACACACGCCATGGCACCGAGCTCGGCTCGCTCCGATGAATCGGGAAGCTCTGCCACGAGCGCCCGCACCCGCTCCAGGTGGTGGCGCGCCGCGGTGAAGTCGGTGCGGCGGAGCCAGGTCGCCGCGCGGCGGTGCCAGCGGGCCGCTCGCAGGGCATCCCCCGCACCTTCCCAATGATGCGCCAGCAGGGCGGCGCGCTCGTCGAGCCGATCCGGGTCGGCCTCTTCCATCGCTGCCGCCACCGTCGCGTGCACCCGCGCGCGCCGCTCGGCGAGCTGGGAACTGTACGCCACCTCGCGCGTCAGCGGGTGGGCGAAAGTGTATTCCGCCTCGGGGAAGAGCGCCGAGGCGTAGAGAAACTCCGCCGTGACGAGCGCGCGCAGCGCGGCGCTGAGGTCGGGCTCGGGGAGGACCGTGACGCGGCCGAGGACGCCCTCGCCGAACTCCTGCCCGATGACCGCCGCCGTCTGCAGGACGGTCTTCTCGCGCTCGGCGAGCCGGTCGATGCGCGCGGCGAGCACGGCCTGGACCGTGGCCGGCACGGCGATCGCCTCCACCGGCCGCGCCAGCCGATAGGCGCCGCGCGCGCCGTTGAGGCATGCCGTCTCCTCGAGCGAGCGGACCACCTCCTCGATGAAGAACGGGTTGCCACCGGTGCGGGTGCGAATCTGTGCCGGGAGACCCGCCAGCGACGGGTCCGTCCCGAGCAGCTCGCGCAGCAGCTCATCGGTCGCTTCCGCCCCGAGCGGGCGGAGCGGCAACTGCTGGTAATAGGATTGCTGCATCCAGTCCGCCCGATACTCGGGCCGGAAGTTGAGCACGAGGAGCGCGCGGGTCCCCGAGCGCGCTTCCACCAGCGGGGGGAGGAACGCGTCGCTGGCGCTGTCGAACCAGTGGAGATCCTCGAGCAGGGTGACGGTCGGCTCGCGCCGCCCGCGCAGCTGGATGGCGCGGCGGAATAGCTCGAAGAGCAGGCGCTGGCGCGCCTCCGGGTCCATGGGCGGGGCCGGGTGCTCGGGATCCCCGACCGCGAGGAAGTCAAACACGACGGGCAGGATCTCGTCGAAGGCGCGGTCGAGCAGGAGGAGGCGTCCGGCGATCTTCTCGCGCGCGATCGCGGCGCTGTCGGCAGCCGTGATGCCGTAGTAGTCCCGCAGCAACTCGAGGATGGGCAGGAAGGGGAGACTCTTCCCGTGCGCCACGCCGCTCGCCCGGTGGGTGACGATGCCGCGTGCCCGGCAGCGCTCCAGGAACTCGAAGCAGAGGCGGCTCTTGCCGACGCCCGCGTCGGCGACGACGCCCACGACCTGCCCGTCGCCCTCGAGCGCACGGGCGAGCGCGGACTCGAGGACCGCCATCTCGTCCGCCCGGCCGACGAAGCGGGAGAAGCCCCGCGCCTGCGAGCGATCGAGCCGCGTGCGCAGCGTTCCCGTGCCCTCGAGCTCGTGGACGCGCACCGGCTCGCGCACGCCCTTCACGTCGAACACTCCGAGGTCGCGGAGGCGAAAGTAGCCCGAGACGAGCGCGGCGGTGTGCTCGGTGAGGTACGCCCGCCCGGGGTCGGCGAGCTGCTCCATGCGCTGCGCCAGGCCGACCGTATGCCCTTGGGCCGTGTAGTCCATGCGCAGGTCGTCGCCGATCGTGCCGACGATGACCTCACCCGAGTTGAGACCCATGCGCACAGCGAAGCTGAGGCCGCGCGTGCGCTTCAGGTCCTCGGCATAGCGGCGCAGCTCATCGGTGAGGTGGAGCGCCGCCCAGCAGGCGCGTTGCGCGTGGTCCTCATGCGCGATCGGCGCGCCGAAGAGCGCCATGATGCCGTCGCCGGTGTACTGGTTGATCGTCCCCTCGAAGCGGTGCACGCCGTCGGTGAGGATCTGGAAGAAGCGGTCCATGATCTTGTGCCACTCTTCCGCATCGACCTGCTCGGCCAGCTCCATCGAGCCCTTCACGTCCGCGAAGAGGACCGTCACTTGCTTGCGCTCGCCCTGGAGGGCCGTGCGTGAGGTGAGTATTTTCTCGGCGAGGTGTTTCGGCGTGTAGCTCGCTGGGGCGGGGATCTGCCGGGAGGCCGGCGAGTCGGTCCGTGGCGCGCCGCATCGACGACAGAACTTCGCAGCGGGCGGGTTGGTTCCGCCGCACGCAGTGCAGGAAACCTCCATCCTCGCCCCGCACTCGGTGCAGAAGAGCGAGTCCGCGAGGTTATCGCGCTGGCAGGTTGGGCATTGCATCGGCGTGCCGCGTCTCTACCACACTTTGTCCCATTCACCCGCGCCCCATGGTCGGCGAGCCGCGCGCCGCCGGCTCGACAGAAGCTGAAAGTGGCTGGATTGGGCTGCCCACACGACGCGCAGTGTTGGTCGAATGGGCCGCCGCATTGCCCGCAGAAAGCGCTGTCGTCGAAGCCAGCTTTCCGCGGGTTCCGGATGACTCGGTCGGCGGAAAGACCCGGCAGTTTGCTCATCGAAGCGATGCAGCCTCTCACGCTTCCCACGACACGGCGAACAACGGAACCGGCTCCGCGAAGCCCTTGAGCGCGGTCATTCCGCGGTCGGCGAAGCGGAAGTGCTTCCCGGCACAGAGCTCGCGCACGACGTTCGACACCAGGATCTCGGACGGCTGGGCCGCGTCGCTCGTGCAGAAGCGGATTTGCCAGTCGCTCATGCGTTGTGCTCCCGACAGCGCGCCGCAAAGATGCGGACCACTTCGCCCACCCCCTTCAACGTATGCTCACCACGATCCTCGAAGATGGCGCCGGCGGAGGTACGCGCCAAGTTGCGGACCGTGTCGGAGACGAGGATCTCGCCGGGCGCGGACGCGGCGGCAATGCGCGCCGCGATGTTCACTGCGCCACCGTAGACGTTGTTGTCCTCGCGGATGACATCGCCGGCGTGGATGCCGAGGTGCAGCGGCAGGGCCGCGGTGTCGCCTGCGGTCGCGCAGCCCACGGCCGCGTTGATGGCGTCACTGGCCGAAGCGAACACGGCGAGCACGCCGTCGCCCAGCAGCTTGCCGTCCACCGGCGTGCCGTTGCGCTCGCGAATGACGCGGCGCAGCGCCGCATCGAGATCGCGCGCTTTGGCGCGAAAGGCGGCATCGCCGAGGCGCTCCGTCAGTCCGGTCGAATCGACGATATCGGCGAACATGATGATCGCGGTGCCGGGCGCGACGGTGATCGGTGCGTGCGCCGGCGCGTCCTCGTCGAGGAAGGCACGCAGCAGTGTGATGTCAGCCTCGCTGTCGTCGATGAAGGCGTACGGCGACCGAGCCGTCGGAGCGGCCTTGAACCGCGCATCCGGAATGCGGCTGGCGATCTCGCGCATGGTGTCGAGCGATGCGACCGCGTGCGGCCCGGGTTGGTGCAGCACGAGGGTCGGACAGGTAATCGCGCCCAGCGACTCGGTGGCGTCAAATTCACCGAATGCACGGCTCGCGCGCAGGTACATTTCCTGGCTGATGCTTTTGATTACCACCTCCGCACTTTGCTTCCCGGCCTCGGTCCAGCCAAAGTCGATCAGCGCAAGCGCCTGCCAGAACACCTTCCAATTGGTCTTTATGAGGCGCCGCAGATCGCGGCGATCGGGACTGATGTAGAGGTCGCGGGCGCGCGCCGGCGCGTTCCACAGCACCAGCCGCAACACCCGCTGCGGGCGCGTGGCGGCGTAGGCGATACCGTACGGGCCGCCCGTGCCGCGCGCGATCAACTGCACCCGCTCGATCTGCAGACCCTCCATGACCGCGTCGACGTCGGCGAGCCGGGTCGGCGGGGAAATATCCGTCGCGTCGCGATCGGACAGTCCCTGGCCGCGCGGATCGAACATGATGACGCGCCGGAACGACGCCAGCCGCTCGAGGCCAGCGCGCATCTGCGGCAGTGCCCAAGAATGCTCGATGGAGTCGGTAAGATTGGGAAGCCACAGCAGCGGAATCCCGTTACCGGCGCTGGCCACGGCGATCTTGGTGCCGTCGGCGCTGCGGACGTAGCGGATGTCGGGTTCCATGTGTGGTTCCTACTATGGCCGTGCTCGGCGTCGCAACACACAGCGTGGCTCAGGCAACAACCTCGCCGCCTATCTCCTTCGCCAGCCGCGCGGCATGCCCTGTTGCGCCCATCTCGATGAATAGCCGATGCGCCTCGCGCAGCTCGCGCTCGTGCGTAGCCGCGTCGCCGGCGAGCCGCGCCACCTGCGCACGCTCCTCATGGACGAACGGCGTGTACGCGTGCGCTTCGGTGCGGGTGATCAACGCTTCGGCAGCGCGCAGATCGTCCGCGATGCGCGGCACGCTGGCTGCGCCGTCCGCCATCCGCAGCACACGGGCGCGGGCCAGCAGGGCGTGGATCTCCCACACCGGCACCTGCTGCTGCCGAGCACAGTCGACGGCCTGTTCGGCGCTCTCACGCGCGCGGTCCATGGCCCCTGTGCCAGCGTACGCTTCGGCAAGCAGGGCAAGCGCCCAGGCCTCGTCGGGAAGATACCAGCGCCGCTTGCGCATGCGATCCAGCAATTCGGTCAGGCTCTCGATGGCCTCGGCCCATTGTCCGTTCAGCATATAGGCTTGTCCCATTCCGCGGTGCAGGAAGCCAAAGGCGCCAAAGGCCAAGGCCTGCGAAGCGGCGGCGCGGACTTGCGTGCTATCGCCGACGAAGTAGCCGATTTCCGCGCGCACCAAGTGAGCCACGATGAGCACCTCGCGGTCCTCGCGCGCCTGCCCGATCGCGGTGGCCGCCGCCACCGCATCCCAGGCGTCGCGCAGGCGGCCCATCTGTGCCAGCGTCCGGCCACGCGTGCTCAGCGTCATGCCGAGGGGGCTGAACCCAACCACGCCCGCAACCATCTCCGGGTCGCCGCCGCTCAGCGTTTCGATCTCCTGACTGATGGCGATGGCTTCACGCAAGCGTCCGGCCCATGTGAGCACGGGCGGGCCGGCAATACGGATGGCGAAACGGTCGAGCGCAGTGCCCGCGCGATCGGCGAGATCGAGCCCCGCCTGCAGATGGCGCAGCCCTTCGTCGAGGTGCCCCGCCGTTGCGCGTCCCATGCTGTGCTCGGCGAGCAGCCACACCTGCAGCCCGACCTGTCCGAGATGCTCGGCGAGCTGCATGGCTTCGGTAAACAGTGCGGTGGCCTCCGCGTCGTCGAGCCCGACATACACGCCGCCATGAATCATTTGGATGCGGGCGGTGACGCGGCGCACCAGCGTCTCCGGCGACTCGGGGGTGCCGTCGAGGAGCGCGCGCGCTTGTCGCCAGTGGCGCATCATCTGGGCCCGATCACGCGCCCCGATCCAACGCGCGGCACGGGTGTGCCAGCGTGCCGCCGCGACGGCGTCGGCGGCGGCTTCCCAGTGATGCGCCAGTAGCGCGGCGTGCTCGCCAAGCTGGGTCGC
>CAZCGA010000022.1:0-67934 GCA_964498075.1 uncultured Binatia bacterium (SeqCode)
TCCCTACGCATTCCGGCACGTAGACAGGCCCGGTCAGAAAGTGCGAAAGTCCACCATCACGCATACCCTATTGCTGTTTTTCATGGGCCGAACGTTCAGACGCCCTCACGAACTGCAACCAGCTTCGTTTCGAAGTCGAGCAGCGCCGTATCCAGCTCACGCCAGGAGACCACCTGCGTATCGACCCTGTCAGGATCGAGTCGGCCGCTGCGCACCAGCTCGACGACCTCGGGTAGCAGCGCACGCGACTGGACCCGGCCGGTCACCAGTGTGCAGCCCTTCATGTACATCTCGGTCATCGGGACCCCCACCAGCGGCTGGAAGTACATGGAGACGCTTGTGCAGATTCCCCCGGGCTCGGTAGAGCGCAGCGCGCACGCCAGCCCATCCGGATGCAATGTCGCGTCGACGGTGATCGGGTACGCACCGCATCGACGTGGCCATTCTGCAACCTCGTGGGGGATGGTACCCAGACGCTCGGCGATCCCCAAGCGGCGTGGATTCGAGTCGTAGAAATCCACGACCTGAGCGCCGAGCACCTTGGCGGCAAGAGCGGCATACAGCGCAACGCTGCCTTTGAGCCCCGGAATTCCTCCGCACAGGATGAGAACCGGTGCCCCGGGCCAGCGCGAGAGGCCCCCCGCAACGCTGCGATAGCCGTCGGCGACGTTGTCGCCGACCCGCGCGGCGACGGCGGGAGAGATGTCGCGCGGCAAGCTGATGAGCATGTGATTCGCATAGGGCACTCGAACCAGATCGGAGAAGGCGCCACCCCATGCTCCTCCTTTCTCGCCCATCCCGAACGTCGAAGTACGGGGCACGTTGAGACAGTTTGCTGTCAGACCACGGGCACAGAACGCGCAGGTTCCGCAGGAGATCTGGAACGGGACGAGGACGCGATCGCCGACGCTGACCAGCGTAGACCCTCCGGTTTCCACGACTTCACCAACAAACTCGTGGCCAAGCGGAAATGGAGGCTCGTACGGGGTAATACCCGCGACGATGGCGGCATCGACGTCGCATGCCGCGGCAGCAAGCGGGCGTACCAGCACGTCCTCGGGCCCGCGCAACTGCGGGTCTGCGACCTCACGCCACTCCACAGAATTTGGTCCGATGAAGAAGAGGGATTCCATCGTCAACTCCTTGCCTCGGGGATGCTGGACTTCTGGACAACGCCGACGCGATTGGTGTCGCGGACGAAGACGGGCTTCATCGAAGGTTCTGCAAGTGCCTCGGGGAGCTTCTCCCACGAGAGAATCTCCGTGGTGACTCGTTCCGGGGCTATGCGGCCCGTTTGAACGAGGGAAAGCACCTCCCGCAGGTGCGCTCGGATGTTCGTCGGTGTGGTCTCGAGTCGAACGCCGCGAAGCAGCATCTCAAGCAGCGGCAACGGCGTCTCACGGAAGTACATCGACAGGCTCGTGCAAACTCCCCTCGGCGCGAGGGAGCGCAGTACGAGCGCCAGCTCTTCGGGTGCGCCTCGGGCGTCCACCGCAATCTCGTACTGCGATTCGAGAGACGACTTCGGCTCGCCTCTGCTGACCTCGATGCTGTTGGCCCCTAGCTTCGCTGCGAGATCGAGTCGGTCTCGATCGTGATCCAGGTAGTCGATGCGCCCCGCTCCCATCGCCTTCGCCATCTGGATCGCGAAGAACCCGGTGGCGCCGACGCCGGCGATCAACACGTTCGCACCGGGGAGTTGCTGCAGGTGTGGGACGATCGCCTCGAACGCGTTGGTCAAGTTGTCGCTCGCTGCGGCTACCGACTCCGGCGAAACTCCCTCGGGCAGCCGGACCAGCATTGCGTCAGCGAACGGAACTCGCACGAGGTCTGAGAAGCCGCCTCCCCAATCCCCTGTCAGGGCCCCCAGCCCGTACATCGAGGTCGGCGGGACGGCGCGGCAAAAGGCGGTTGACCCCGAACGGCACCGGTCGCATTCCCCGCATGAGATTTGCGCCGGCACGGCGACCACATCACCCGGCACGACACCGCGGACCGCGTCCCCAACCTCGACCACCGTCGCGACGAACTCGTGGCCGAGCGCGATCGGGCCGCCATAGGGAGCCCGGCCCTTGATGATACTGCGGTCAAGGTCGCACGTGGTCGCCGCCACCGGTGCCACCACCGCCTGTCGAGGTCCTTCAAGTAACGGCTCCGGTACCTCGTGCCACTCCAAGACCTTTGTCCTGACGAACGTCAGCTGTCGCACGGCCGCCCCTCTTCGTTACCGTTCCCGGCGCCCCATGGGGATGCTCTGGAACGGGATGTCCTTATCGAGCCGCGGCTCGGTAGGCAGCCCGAGCAGGCCCAGCCGTTCCCAGTCAGGTCGAGGCGGTCCGAGTTCGGAACGCGGCGATCCGTGAAGAAGGCCTCGCGCGTCGTCTGCTGCAGGAGTTTCTGTGCCTCTGAGAAATCGAAGTTCATCCTTTGTCTCCATGTGTGGGCTGAACGGATGCAACGTTGTCCCGCACAATGACGGGTTTGAGAGAGGGAACAGCGAGGGCGTCTGCCGCCTCTTCCCAGTGCACGACTTCCGAGGTTACCAGCTCCGGGCGAATGCGCCCCGACACGATCAGCTCCAGCACGTCCTCCATGTGGCTACGACAGTTCGCCACGCCGGTGTGAAGACGAACCGAGCGGCGCCACATGTCGAAGACGGGAATCGGCACGTCCTGGAGTCCTCCGAAAACGCACGTGCAGATTCCACCCACGCCTACCGAGCGGAGAGCAGTGTCCAGCCCGGCCCCGCTGAAGCTCGCGTCGACCACAATCGGATAGACGCCTACTCGACCGCGCTGTGCTTCGATGGCCATCGCACCCAACGTTTCGGCCAAGGCCAGACGATCGGGGTCCGTATCCAGGTAGTCTACCCGCGACGCGCCGCAGGCGACCGCGATGGCCACCGCAAATAGACCGATGCTTCCGTGTCCCACAACCAGCACTTCGGCCCCGGGTGATTCCTGCAACGGGGGCACGACGGTGCGCCACGCGTCTGCGACGTTGTCGCCCGCGCTGACGACGCTGCAGGGATCGACGCCGGGCGGCACCGAGACGAGCATGTGCTGCGCGAACGGAACGCGCACGAGATCAGCAAACGCGCCCGGCCAGTTTCCGCCGAAAGCACCGAGACCCCAGGCGGCCGGCTGCGGAACGGCTCTGCAGAACGCGGTCATACCCCGGCGACAGCGGTCGCACACCCCGCACGAGATCTGGACGGGCAGCACCACCTGCTGCCCAAGGTGGAACTTGTCCACGGCTTCGCCGACCTGCACGACCTCGGCGACGAACTCATGACCGAACGGGAAAGGGCCGGCCACGGGGAACTCGCCGCGCAGGCCGGCGATGTCCGCGTCGCAGAGAGCCACGGCGATGGGCCGCACGAGCGCGTCGCCCGGATCGACGAGCCGTGGGTCCGGTACGTCCCTCCACTCGAGACGTCCCGGCGCGATGAAGTGCAGTGCGCGCATGCCGCTCTCCTCGATTGATCGAGTGTTACTCTAGAGCGCCATTCTAGTCAAGTAGGGGTCCATCGATCGAAAACATGAGCCGTCCGGACGCCGCTAGCCGTCCGAGGCCGCTGCGGGGGCGGCGCCTTAGTCGGCGGCGTTTGCCCGGAGCGATTTCCAGGCCGCTGCGGCCAGGACGCGTGTCGCCTTCTGGGGCGTGGTGGCGGCGTGGCCCGCCAGCCAGTGACGGGCGAACTGTTGCGCCGGGCCGATCCACACCGCGCCGATGACGTCCGCCGGGAGCGGAGTAATCACACCCTTTTGCATGTGCGGGAGGATCCAGTCAGCGACCGCGGCGGCGAAGCGGCGGTTGAGCTCCCGGATCTCGGGCTTGACGGCCTGCACCGCCTCCGCCTCACGCAAGTGGAACAGGAAGCGAGCCCAGTCGGCATGCTCCTGCACCCAGCGGAGATGGTAACGCACCACGGCCTGGACACCGGAGCGCGCGTCCCGGTGACGCTGCAGCTCGCGGAGGAAACCTGCCTGGTAGTCGCGCAGGCCGTCGACGTGCAAGGTGCCGGCCAGCCCTTCTTTCCCACCGAAGTGATGGTAGATGCTGCCGATGCTCGCGCCCGAACGCTCGCGGATCTCTTCGGCCGTCGCAGCGGCGAAGCCGCGCTCGAGAAAGCAATGCAGCGCTGCGTCCAGGATCTTCCGGCGCCGCTTCTCGGTGCTCGCAGCCCGCGTCTTGACTGGCATGTCGGCCCCGTGCCTACACCAATGCCGGGCGCCGACGCAACGGTTCCTATTGCCGGTGAGGGCCACCCGATGCGACGCCGCGCTCAGCCAGGATCCGTTCGGCCGCCCAGAGGCCGGTCGCCGCCGCACCATCCACCGAAGGCGTGCCCAGATAGTCACCCGCAAGCAAGACGCGAGCATTCGGTGGAACATGCTTCCGGTACTCGGCAATGACTCGGCTCCGGCCGACCGGCGACTTCGGTATGCCCTCCCTCCAGCGGACAATGTGCGCGAAACGCTTGGCTGTAGTCCGTTTGCTCGCCATCCGCTGTCCACCTCGGCTCAGCTGCGGCGAGCGTACTATCGGAGATGCTGGTGACGCGTTCGGCGCGGCGCCAACCGCTTACGTGGATGCGACAGACCGCCGTCGGGCCCGCCACGCGCTCGGTGTCTCGCCCGTGGTCTTGCGGAAGAGAGCGCTGAAATGCTGCGGCGTAGCGCAGCCGATCTCCAGCGCGATGGCGGTGATCTTCGCGTCGGTGTCGGCGAGGAGCGTCTGCGCGGCGCGGATACGAGCGGCATCGACTTCGGATCGGAGCGAGGTGCGCGCCCGTTGCAGCTGGCGCTGGAGGGAGCGCTCTGAAACTCCGATGGCTCGCGCGGCCGTGGCGAGCCGAAGATCGAGGTTCGTCGCCAGGAGCGCGCGCAGTCTTTGCACGGTCTCGGGCACCGCCGAGGCAGCGGCAACAAGGGAAGAAATGTGGTCCGCCAAGGCCCTGGTATCGGTCCGGCCAAGCCACTTGAGCGCCTCAACGGCACTCGTGAACACCCGAACCGGATACGAGGGCTGGCCGAGGACCTCGTAGAAGCCGGCAATGATAGCGCCCTCGATCCCGACCGGCCGAACCAGTGCGTGTCGAACTGTTCGGCTGGCGAAGTCGGGAAGATTTCTTTCGATAAATGCGGCGAAGAGTTTGTACGCCGCGGCGTCAATTCCTTCCAGCTGACTCGCGTCACTCAACACAGACAACGCGTCATCGATTTGTGGGCTTCGCCAGAGCGCGTAGGCTGCCAGCAGCGGACCAACGTCGCGCTCTTCGAACCGCCCCAGAAGACCGACCCGCAGAGCGTCGGATCGACACACCATACCATCCACGTACGCCCGGCCATGTAGCGACCGACCGGTGCCAGGAGGAATTCGTTGCTATCTGTTGCAGGGTGCATCGGCGAGGGCGGCGCTGCGGAAGTGGTTGCGCGAGGGGCTAGCGCCTCAAGTCCTTCAGCTTCACCAGATCCGCCACCGTCATCGACATGCTGTATCGGTAGCCAGCGAGGATCTCGCGGGGGGCGAGGTCGTGCAGTTCGTGGGCCGGCGAGGGGAAGTAGGCGAGCGTCGCCGGCCCGGTCCAGACGGCGGAGAGCTTCCTGTCGGTGGCGGTGAACTGCACCAGCTCGCACACCGCAGGCTTGTCGTGCAGGCCGGCGGTCAGCTCGGGGAAGTATCGAAGTCCGACCACCTTGCGGCCGCTCGCGAGGCCGGCGGCCCTGGGAGCCTGCTGCTTCAGGGTGACGGTGGCCTCAGCGAGGCGGCGGTCCTTCATCGCCAGCGTGGCGCCGAACGTGCCGCCTGGAATGGGCGGCGTCGCCACGCCCTCGACGTCGATGGCCCGCGTCATCCAGACCGAGCCGATCTGCTTGGGGAGCCCTTGAATGATGCCGCGCATCAGCGACACGTCTTGGTCGACGATGATATACGGGCAGTAGAGCACCGGCTCGCCCTCGAAGCGGGCGGAGACGAGGACGAAGAACTCCTTATACTGGGCGCGGCTGGGGTCGAGGAGCTCGTCGCGGCCCGAGGTGCAGGCCTGCCAATCGAAGAAATGCGCCGCGGCGGCGCCCGGATCTTCGACATCGGGCTCAAGCCCGGGCGGCAGCACTGCGGCGACAGCGGCCGGATCGGCACGGAAGTCCACCACCAGCCCGGTGCCGGCGTAGTGCCACGGCGGCGGCAGCACCAGGCTGGAGCGCCCCTTGGGCGACAGCGGCGCGGAATAGCCTTGGAGCATGGTGACTCCCTCCCCCTGTAGCATTGGATGCGAGCGGACCGAACCTCTCCAATCCTTGACACTACGTCATACTACATCGCGCTCGCCTCGTCCTACCTCAGGCTCGCCTCGTGCGAGTCAGCGAGTGTATTGCTCTCCCCCAAGATGTGCAGCCACCTGGTCTCCGACGACCCAACTGTCACGGGGCACCGGCGCGACGTGGAAGAGGTCGCCGGCGCGCAACTCGGGCCACTTGGGATTGCTCCTTCTCTGACGACGCCTCTGGCAGTCTGGTTGCGGTACCGTTGCAAGCGCCGCGTCTGCGAGGCCAGCCCCCGTTCCAACTCGCCGTGGCTTCTTGTGCCCTCTTGGCGGTGTCTCCGTCATTCCTGGAACTCCCTACCCACGTTGGCTTCACGCTGTCAGGCGGCCCCGGGCTCATCCGCAAGGATCACCGAGCGTTTCAACGAGCCCGTCCGACTCATACCCGGACCGCCGCGCGGCTGCCATCGAGAAGTTGTCCCGGCGTTCGGGCTCCGGTACAAGCTGCGCACTATGCGCTCGCTTCCCCTGAAAGCGAATCACAAGCGCATCGGTGCCTACCATCAGTCACTCGCGGAGTTCGCCGCGCTCGGTGTGGCACATGAGACCGCGGTGCGCGCTGCCTTTCAGGCGCTCCTTGAAGACTGCACGGCGCTGGTCAACAAAGGCCGCGCCGACAAGTGGAAGCTCGTGCCGGAGTATTCGCTGAAGACGAAATCCGGCGCGCGGATCACGCCCGACGGCGCGTTGCTCGACAGCTTCCGCCTGATCCACGGCTTGTGGGAAGCCAAGGACACCGACGACGATCTCGAAAGGGAGATCACCGCCAAATTCAAAGCCGGCTATCCGCGCGACAACATCCTGTTTCAGGCGCCGCACCGCGCCGTGCTCGTGCAAGACGGCGAGCGCGCCCTCGACCTCGACATCTCCAAGCCAGAGCATCTCGTCGAGATCCTCCACACCTTCTTTGGATATCAGGCCCCGGCCTTCGACGAGTGGGAAACGGCCGTCGAGGAATTCAAGACCCGCCTCCCCGAGATCGGCCGCGCCCTGCGCGACCTGTTGCGCGCCGAAAAGAAGAGCAACAAACTCTACGCGGACATCTTCGACGGCTTCGTCAACCTCTGCCGCCAGGCGCTCAATCCGAACCTCGCTGTTGCTGCCGTCGAGGAGATGCTCATCCAGCACCTCCTCACCGAGCGCATCTTCCGCAAGATCTTCGACGTGGGCGATTTCATGCAGCGCAACAACATCGCCGCCGAGATCGAGAAAGTCGTCACCGCCCTGACCATTCGTTCCTTCTCGCGCGACCAGTTCCTCCGTGAGCTCGACCGCTTCTACAAGGCGATCGAAGACGCCGCCGGCACCATCCAGGAGTTCTCCGAGAAGCAGAAGTTCCTCAACACAGTTTACGAACAGTTCTTCCAAGGCTTCGCCGTCGAGCGGGCCGATACGATGGGCATCGTCTACACGCCACAGGAGATCGTCGAATTCATCCTCGGCAGCGTGGAGGAAATCCTGCGCACCGAGTTTGACCGCACGCTCGGCGACCCGGGCGTCCACGTCATCGACCCCTTCGTCGGCACCGGCAACTTCATGGTGAATATCATCCGCCGGCTGCCCAAGACCCGGCTCGAGGACAAGTACCGGAACGAACTGCACTGCAACGAGGTCATGCTGCTGCCCTACTACGTAGCGGCGATGAACATCGAGCACACGTTCTGGGAGCGGATCGGCCGCTACGAAGCCTTCCCCGGCATCTGCCTGGTGGACACGTTCGAGACTGCGGAGAAGGCGCAGGCGGAGTTTGGTTTCTTCAATCCCGAGAATACCGAGCGGGTCAAGCGCCAGAAAGCCGCCCCGATCTTCGTCGTCCTTGGCAATCCACCGTACAATGCGTGGCAGCAGGACGAGAACGACAACAACAAGAACCGCAAGTACGAGGAGGTCGACAGTCGGGTTCGCGACACGTACGGCGCTGATTCATCGGCGACGCTCCAGAACAGCTTGGCAGACCCCTACATCAAAGCGTTCCGCTGGGCATCGGATCGCATTGCCGACGAGGGCGTCGTCGCCTTCGTGACGAACAACGGATTCGTCGAGGGAATAGCCTGCGATGGGATGCGCAAGCATCTTGCCCGCGACTTCGACGCCATCTACGTCCTGGATCTTGGCGGCAACGTCCGCAAGAACCCGAAGCTCTCCGGGACCACGCATAATGTCTTCGGTATTCAGGTCGGCGTGAGCATCACGCTTCTCATCCGTCACGACAAGGAACGGACGACATCGGCAAAAGTTGACTACCACGCCGTCCCAACCGATTGGCGAAAGGAAGAGAAGTATGCGTTCCTTACGAAGGCCGCAGACGCCAGCGGAATTGAGTGGGCGACACTCACGCCGGATCGTAGAAACAGCTGGATTACCGGTGATCTGGATGCGAGCTTTGACGGCCTGCTTGCAATCGGCAGCAAGGCAGTCAAGCAGGACGCGAACAGTCCCGCTGTGTTTCGTGCTTACTGCCGCGGCGTTTGTTCCAATAGCGACGCCTATGTCTACGGCTTTGATCGCGAGGCGCTGGTCAATCGCGCCGGGGCGATGATTGAAAGCTACGGTGTCGAGCTGGCGCGTTGGCGGAAGAAGGGGCGCCCCAAGAACATCGACGGGCTTCTGAAAGTCGACGAGCGGGTACTAAAGTGGATTCGGCGGACGAAGAAGGAGCTTGTCCGCGATGTGGACGTCGCCTTTCACGAAAGTAAGGTGCGCGAAGCACTCTATAGGCCGTTCACCAAGCAGGCCTACTACTTTGAGGAGAGCTTCAACGAGGACGTCTATCAATTCCCGACGTTTCTCCCGACGGACGCAGCAGAGAAGGAAAACGTCGCGATCTGCCTCACGGACTGCGGCTCGGAAAAGCCCTTCATGGCCCTCGCAGCCGCGAGCATCGTGGACCTTCATCTTGTGGGTGCGGGCGCGAGTTCCCAATGCTTCCCCTTCTACACCTACGACGGCGAGGACGGAGGGCAGCGGGAGAACATTCCGCCCTCAACGTTGCTACATTTCCAGCAGCACTATGACGACAAGGGGATCACCAAGTGGGACATCTTCCACTACGTGTATGCGGTGCTGCATCACCCGGAGTATCGCGCGCGCTATGCCGCCAACCTGCGGCGCGAGCTGCCGCGCATCCCGCTGGTCGGTAAAGACGCGGATGTCTTTCACGCCTATGCCGAGAGCGGCCGGAATCTCGCCGATCTGCATGTCGACTACGAGCGCGCCGCGGAGTATCCGCTCAAGCGCGTGGAGAATCCCGAGCTGCCGCTGGACTGGCGCGTGAAGAGGATGCGACTGAGCAAGGACAAGACGGCCATCATCTACAACGACTTCCTCACCCTCGCCGGTGTGCCGGAGACCGCCTTCGCCTACCGGCTCGGCAACCGTTCGGTCATCGATCAATACCAGGTGAGCACCGACGCCCGGAGCGGCATCACCAACGACCCGAACCGTGCGGACGAGCCGGACTACATCGTGAAGCTGGTGGGCCGGGTGATCACCGTGAGCCTCGAAACGCAGAAGCTGATCGCCGCACTGCCGCCGCTCGATGTGAAATGAAAGATATCAAGTCAGTTCGAAGTGAATTCGATGAGTCCAAAGGAAATTGAGAAGCTGACGGCAGGATCGTGGGCACTGGATTGCAGTTGCATCGCACTCACCCAGCGGACTTCTGCCCACGCGCGGGTGTACTCCGGGCCCGGATGGGTACGACAAACGCACGATGGAGAGTTTGCCTTCAAGATCCTCGTTAAGGATTCTGCCCGAGCGACGCGCCGTCTCACTGAACGTGTCCACCCACCGGGTGCGGTGATTCCTGACGAGGAATACTTCGACCTCTGCGCCACAGACGAACACGGGCGAGAGTGGAAGGTGGAGCGAATCCGACCCAAGCGTGTCTCGAGGGGCCTCACCCATAGCGTCATCGAAGGGGTTGTACCTCGGCTCGTGAATGTCTCCGAGACAGTGCCGTCTGGTGCGCACGCCCGGCTTCTCTTTCCTGAACGTATTGAGATTCCTTGCACGACAGGTACTGAGACTACAACAACGATAAGAGGTCAGTGGCGGAGCAGTGCCCAGAAAACGAATGTGGCAGAGGTCACCGCGTGCGGTCACCGTTTTCTCCTCCTCATGGATGATGATGTTCTCTGGCTCGAAATTGAGCCGGAAGATGAGCGGCTCGCGCCTCAGATCGAAGCAAGGATCATGGAGGCACTTGAGTTTGTGCTCGCGCGTCCCATGCCATGGGTTCTCCGAGAAAGGGAAGACGGGAAGGTCCAGTGGACAGAGGTAAGGCCACGTATAATGACCCGAGTACTCCGACGCTTTCCACCGATATTCTTTACGCGCCTGGAGGGCGCCGAGGCGACATGGACGCTCTGCGCGCAGTATCTTAAGCATGTCATCAATCACAAGGGCGAGGAATGGCACCCGCTCTCGGAGCGGGTACACTCAGTGTTGGCAGCGAGTGCCGGCTCCCTTGAAACGCACGCGCTAACCCTTGGGGTGGAGATCGAGGGCATCTTGAAGTCGGAGTTCCACAAGGTGGCTGCGCCCGACGAAACCTTTCGTGACCAGATCCGACAAGCCGTGGAACTCATCAACACTTCGTCGCTCGTCGAGTCGGCCAAGAAGCGGATCGCGAACCGTCTCAAGAACATGTGCGGCCCGACCGCTACCGACCAGCTTCGAGGTCTCACGAAGGCGGGAAAGGTCACTGCTGAATATGTCCGCGCGTGGGCGGACCTTCGAAACCGTTTAGCGCACGCCGGGCACTCTCGTCACCTCCCACTACAGGAGTTCATCGACTTGCTCACGAGCGTGACGGTATTGCTGCACCAGCTTGTATTCACCGCCATCGGGTATCGCGGCTCTTATACGGATTATGGGAGTCCTGGATGGCCCCAGAAAACTCCAGAGTTGTAGAGGAAGGCACGGCCGGTCTTCCCAAGCCTGGTCTCTATCGATGGTGTGGCCGCAGGTGGGTTCGGAGATTCGTGTGACGGTGCCGGCGCAATCTCCGAGCGCGGTCACTTCGGGTCGGGAACACCAAGCTGGCGGCAGATCTTTCGCGCCAATAGGTCCGCGATCTCTGTGTGACGGGGGACGGTGCTCCTACGGGTGGGATCGGCCAGGTTGATATAACGGCTGTGCTTGG
Source organism: uncultured Binatia bacterium (SeqCode) (assembly GCA_964498075.1). GTDB lineage: Bacteria > Desulfobacterota > Binatia > HRBIN30 > HRBIN30 > CAZCGA01. Next base: position 11,478 of record CAZCGA010000022.1, read on the forward strand.
CTCCTTCGTCGAGGAACACGCAACCGAAGCGCTCGAGGTGGCGGATCAATTCCCGCCGCTTCATTCACACCTCGATCTCCTGCACAACCACCTTGCTCTTTGGAACGCGCGTGAGATCGACAGGCTTTTGAATGCAGTGGACCGCGTCAATCAGGTTCTCCCGCGCCTCTTCGATGGTCGCACCTTGCGTCAGTGCTCCAGGCACGTCATCGGTCCACGCCACCCACCATTTGCCGTCTTGTACGAAGGTTGCCTTGATCTTCATCGGGTTCCTCCGGCTCGTCGAGCGTCGCGTCGTCTGCCACTGCTTACCGCGCTGCCGCGGAGAATGCTACCACGACGTCAGTCAGCAACGTCCACGGTGCCATCGACCTTTCTGAGAGGACCCAACTTGTCGACGCGCGCGTCGCCGCAGCGATCCAAAGATCGTTCTTGTCGTCAAAGATCGCCCAGCCGTTGGATTTGGCGAGCGTGCTCAGATCGGCGTAGGCATCGATGACGCGGGCGTCGGAGATATCGACGCCCACCATCTCCTTCTTGACACAGTGGAGAAGAATGCCCGTATCGAGCAGCCAGGTCGTGGCGCTCGGCGTCAGCTGATCTCTTCCACAGCTGCGGCAAAAGGGACTCAAACCGCGCGCCAGGATGTGGAGCGTGTCCGTGCCTCCGCGTCGCGCGGGAGGCGTAGACGCACGTGATGCGCTCCGTCGGCTCCGAACCGAACTCGGCGTATCGCTTCCCCGTGCCGAAGGCTCACGATCCGATTCGCCGAGTCCGGCCGGGAGCGAACGTCAGCCAGGTCCGCCTCGCATGAAGCAGAGAATCACGTGGTCGCCAGGTGTGAGCGAGGTGACGCCCGCCCCAACCTCCTCAACCACGCCTGCACGCCCGTGACCTGATGATACGCGGCGATACTCGACGGCACCAAACTCGACCCATTTCGTTCGGATCAGGAGTTTCTCGGGCGAGCGCAGACACCATCATGCCTCCTCCAAGGCCCGCCGAAAGTCGTCGATGAGATCGTCGGCGTGTTCGATTCCGCAGCTGACGCGCAGGAGCTCGTCCGTGATTCCCAGCCGCAGCCGTTCTTCCGGCCGGAGCCCGGCATGCGACGTCGTAGACGGTCGCAGTACGAGCGTTTCCACTCCCCCGAGGCTTGGCGCCACATAGGCGATCGACAACGCCTCCATCAAGCGTTCGGCGGCGGCCGGCCCGCCTTTGAGTCGGAGATTCAACATTCCACCAAACCCTTTGAACAGCGCGCGGGCCACGGCGTGATCAGGGTGCGAGCTGAGACCGGGGTAACGAACGTCTTGGACTTTCGGGTGTTCCGAGAGAAAGGTCGCAAGGGCCATCGCGTTGGCATTCTGCGCGCAAACGCGCAGCGCCAGGGTCTTGAGACCGCGCGCGACTAGAAAGGCGGCGTGGGGATCGAGACAACCTCCATAGTGATTGACCGTCCTGCGCACGCGCTCGACGAGCTCTCGCCGGCCGATGACGCAGCCGGCCACCAGGTCGTCGTGCCCGTTCAGATATTTCGTGGCGCTGTGGATGACGAGATCGAAGCCGACGGTCAGTGGGCTGAAGTTGACGGGGCTGGCAAACGTGTTGTCGATGACGGTGAGAATCCGCTGCTCATGTCCGAACTCTGCGATCTCACGCAGGCGGGGTACGCCCATTAGCGGATTGGAGATCGTCTCCGTGAAGAACACCTTCGTGTTGGGCTGCAACGCTGCGCGCCAGGTCTCCGGTCGGCTTGCGTTGACGAAGCTGTAGGTCCATCCGAGTCGCTCAGCGTCCTGAGTGACGAAGTCATGCGTTCCACCGTACAAGCCGTCGGTTGCCAGAAAGTGGTCTCCCTTCTGCAGCAGGGTCAGCAAGGTGGAAGTGATCGCCGCCATGCCGGAGGCTGTTGCCACCGCGGCTTCTCCACCCTCCAGGGCGGCAAGCTTGTCGTGAAGGTAGCGCTGCGTTGGCGTCGAATTGGTCCGGATATACCGGAGGTCGTGATACCCAGGTCCGGGCTCCACGCTGTAGATCGTGCTCTGAAAGATGGGAAACACGAATGACCCTTCGGGGCCCGGTCTTGGCTCGCCAGCGTGAACCGCACTCGTCTCGATGCGGGGACTGCCTGCCTGCGGTGTTGGAGGAGGAATGGGCTCAACCACCCCGTATCGATCCGCTCCCATGAAATGCAGGGAGACGTACGGCTCGGGTCCCACTACCCAACTGTCGTGGCCAGGCTCGATTGCAAAGCAGTCGCCAGGGGCCAGCTCGATCTGCCGACCGTCACGCATGACGACCCGAGCATGACCTTGGAGCACCATTCCAATATGATCAACCTCGCAAAGAACCCTTCCGGTAGCGGCGCCGATGTGCAGCGACCATTTCCAGCCGGGCTCGTAGATAGCCCGGCCGAGAATCATCGAGCCGATGCGTACGACCTCGAATCGGCCCTTCTCGAAGTGCCGCACCTCGTCCGGAGTCTCGAACCGCTTCACTATCAGGTTGACCACGTCGCACCTCCTACGTCTGCGTTATAGATCGGCAAGGTGCCGGACTCGCAAGCGAGGCAACGACTCTCGTTTGCACGATCGTGGCGCCTGTTGAACCGGTCGCGTGTCTCAGTCCCTTCGCGAAATGACCAGCTTGACCCCGATGCCGAGGTCATCGTGCTGCTCCACGGCTACCTCACTCGCGCGCGGCACCCTCAGCTTCATTGACGGGGCGAATTCGCGGCGCGCTCAAGATTGTGGGTTCCGGAAAACACCGGCCAGAATTTCCGGAACCCACACGGTCGGTCTCTCCCTATGTCACGATGAGTTCGACATCCTCGACAAACACGCCCCGCACGATGTCCGTGAGCACCCTTGCCTTGTGCTTGTGCTTCTCTCCGCCAGGAATGAAGACACCATCACCCTGCCCAAAGACTCGGACTCCGTCCTGGAACTCGATCTCGAATCGGCCGTCAACGATGTAGCCGAAGTGTCCCTTCTCACACCAATGTGGCGCCATCGCCCTGGAGTACTCAACGAGGCGCAACTTCTTGCCGTCGTGGGTGATCATCTTCTCGCGCACTCCATCCATAGGTGACTGCCAATCGAGCAAGGTGAAATCAATCCGATAGTCCATCGTCTCCCCCCAACTTTGACGGGAATACGGTATCGGCGGCTTGCTATTGGGGCAACCGGGCTTGGAAGGAGGTAGGAAGATGCGGCTACGCCTCGTCGAACGTGCCGCAGGCGTTGGAGTCGGCGTATACTCGGTCGCCCCCTTCTGCCTCAAGCCGCCGAAGCGCGCCGGCCTGCTGCTTGGCTATGCGTCACTCACCGAAGGCGAGATACGCAGCGGCATTCGACGCCTCGCCACGGTTCTCGATCGCCGACGCGGCGCGCATTCGCGGGACTTGTCGTAGCGAACTGATCGGAATAGGGTGGCATCGATTCAGCAAAGTCGGGGGATCAGGCCGACGCGCGCGAATCGGAGGATCCGGATGATAAACGTGTCGATGTGGGCCAAGGCGGTCAAGGTCATTCCGCGGGTCAGCAAGGAAGAGTGGAACGTCCTCGACGTGATCTCGCGCTGGCTGATCGCGACGCGCTCGGCGGTGCTGGTGATGACCTTCAACTCAGCGGCGATCGCCGGGCTGCTGGCCGCGCGTGACGGCCGCTTCAACCTGCTGCTCTGGCTGCTGGTGACGGTCGGGCTGCTGCTGGCGCACGCAACCAACAACCTGGTGAACGACATCACCGATCACCTCAAGGGAATCGACAAGGACAACTACTTCCGTGCCCAGTACGGGCCGCAGCCGCTCGAGCACGGTCTGATGACGCGCGGCCAGGCGGCGTTGTACACGGCGGTGACCGGACTGATCGCGCTCGCCGCCGGCGCCGTGCTCGTCGCCATGCGTGGTGAGGCGACGCTCGCGCTCCTGGCCACCGGTGTCTTCTTCGTCCTCTTCTACACGTGGCCGCTCAAGTACATCGGCATGGGCGAGGTGGCGGTGATCCTGGTGTGGGGGCCGCTCATGGTGGGCGGCGGCTACTACGTGATCACCGGGGCGGTGTCGACTCCGGTCATCCTCGCCAGCTTGCCGGTGGCGCTGGCCGCGACGACGGTGTTGTTCGGCAAGCACATCGACAAGCTCGACGCCGATGCGGGGAAGCACATCCGCACCATGCCCGTCCTGCTCGGTGAACGGAATGCACGCTACGCGACGATAGTGATGCTCACACTGCAGTACGTGCTGGTGGCGGCGCTCGTGCTGAGCGGCTCGCTCTCGTGGTTGCTGCTCACGGTGCTGTTCGCGCTCCCATGGTATGTACGGGCGCTGCGCGTGTTCCGGCAGCCGCGTCCGGCCGCGCCGCCGCCCGAATATCCGGCGAGCATCTGGCCGTTGTGGTTCGCGGCGTTGGCGTTCCAGCACACGCGCCGCTTCGGCGGTCTCTTCCTGCTCGGTCTCGCCCTCGACGTGTTGGCGCGCAAGCTGGGCGTGCTCTAGTCGCACGCAGTGTCGCGGTAGGGGGTGAACGCGACGGGCGCAACTAGTGTAGTGATTCGTCCTGTTGGGGCATTATGAATTGCCAGCAGTGGCTAGCTTTCCGCTGAGATTCGCGTGCGGTGCGCCGAAGGATAATGCCCCGTATCGGTGAATCACACCACTAGGTAGTTGTGCGCCCCGCCAGCCTGTGGCACAAAGCGGGCGTCGCAACACCACGGCAGAAAGGGGGAAGGACGATGCGCCCCAGAACGTCACCCTTGCTGATCTGCAGTCTTCTCGCTCTCGTCGCGTCCCAAGCCGCAGCGCAGATGACCATCTCCTGGAAGAACACGCTCGGCGGCAACTGGAACACCGCCGGTAACTGGGACCCCGCCCAGGTGCCCGGCTCGCTCGACGATGCCGTGATCACCATGGACGGCACCTACACGGTCACCCTCGACGTCAATGCGACCGTGAACAGCCTCACCCTCGGCGGCATGACCGGCACACAGACGCTCTCCGTCGCGAGCAACACGCTCACGCTGAATGGCGCGAGCACGGTCACCAGCCACGGCGTATTCAATCTGAGCGGCAGCGTCTACAGCGGCACGGGCAACCTCACCGTCAGCGGCATGGTCAACTGGAGCGGCGGCATCATGAGCGGCAGCGGCACCACAGCAATCATGGCGGGCGGCATGCTGAACATCAGCGGGTCGAACACCAAAACGCACAACCGCGTGATCGGCAATGCGGGCACGACGATCTGGAAGGACGCGGGCAACATCAACAGCGGAGTGGGCGCGATGTTCAACAACCTCGCCGGCGCGACGCTGACGATTCAGAACGACCAGAGCTGGGTCTACAACCAAGGCGGCGTGCAGACGGTGTTCAACAACCAGGCGGACGCCACGCTGATCAAGGAAGGCAGCGGTGGCACCACCACCTTCAGCGGCGTGGTGTTCAACAACAGCAGCACCATGCTCGCCATCAACAGCGGCATCCTGTCGCTGCCCAGCGGCGGCACCAACAGCGGCACCTTCGCCATCGCCGGCAGCAGCCGGGTGGAGTTTCCCAGCAGCACGTTCACCCTCAACACCGGCACGACCTTCACGGGCCTGGGGCGGCCGCGGGTCAACGGCGGCACGCTGACCGCCGCCGGCCCGGTGAGCGCGGTGAGCCTGGACCTGGTCAGCGGTACGCTCAACGGCGACGGTACGATCACGATCAGCGACACCTTGGACTGGAGCGGCGGCATGCTGGGCGGCAACGGCACCACAGAGATCCCGGTGAACACGACGCTGAACATCATCACCTCGAACGTCAAGACGCAGAACCGGGTGATCAACAACGCCGGCACGACGTTCTGGAAGGACAGCGGCAACATCTTCAGCGGACAAGGCGCGGTGTTCAACAACCTGCCCGGCGCCACTCTGCGGATTCAGAACGACCAGAGCTGGGTATTCAACCAGGGTGGCACGCAGACGGTGTTCAACAACCAGGCGGGCGCCACGTTGATCAAGGAAGGCAGCAGCGGCACCACCACCTTCAGCGGTGTGGTGTTCAACAATTCCAGCACCATGCTCTCCATCAACAGCGGTATCCTGTCGCTGCCGAGCGGCGGCACCAACAGCGGCACCTTCGCCATCGCTAGCGGCAGCCGGGTGGAGTTCCCCAGCAGCACGTTCACCCTCAACGCCGGCACGACCTTCACGGGCCTGGGGCGGCCGCGGGTCAATGGCGGCACGGTCACCGCCGCTGCCGCGGTCAGCGTAGTGAGCCTGGACCTGATCAGCGGCACACTCAACGGCAGCGGCACGATCACCATCAGCGACACCCTGGACTGGAGTGGCGGCGTGCAGGGCGGCGGCGGCACCACCGAGATCCCGGTGAACACGACGCTGAACATCATCACCTCGAACGTCAAGACGCAGAACCGGGTGATCAACAACGCCGGCACGACGTTCTGGAAGGACAGCGGCAACATCTTCAGCGGACAAGGCGCGGTGTTCAACAACCTGCCCGGCGCCACTCTGCGGATTCAGAACGACCAGAGCTGGGTATTCAACCAGGGTGGCACGCAGACGGTGTTCAACAACCAGGCGGGCGCCACGTTGATCAAGGAAGGCAGCAGCGGCACCACCACCTTCAGCGGTGTGGTGTTCAACAATTCCAGCACCATGCTCTCCATCAACAGCGGTATCCTGTCGCTGCCGAGCGGCGGCACCAACAGCGGCACCTTCGCCATCGCTAGCGGCAGCCGGGTCGAGTTCCCCAGCAGCACGTACACGCTCAACGCCGGCACGATGTTCACCGGCCTGGGGCGGCCGCGGATCAACGGCGGCACCCTGACCGCCGCCGGCCCCGTGAGCGCGGTGAGCCTGGACTTGATGAGCGGCACGCTCAACGGCGGCGGCGCGTTCATGGTGAGCGACACGTTGGACTCGAGCGGCGGCATGATGAGCGACATCGGCACCACCGAGATCCTCGCCACGGCGACGCTCAACATCACCAGCGCGAACGTCAAGACGCAGAACCGAGTGATCAACAACGCCGGCACGACGATCTGGAAGGACACCGGCAACATCTTCAGCGGGCAAGGCGCGGTGTTCAACAACCTGGCCGGTGCCACGCTGACGATTCAGAATGACCAAAGCTGGATCTACAACCAAGGCGGCGTGCAGACGCAGTTCAACAACCAGCCGGGCGCCACGCTGACCAAGGAAGGCAGCGGCAGTACCACCACCTTCGCCGGCGTACTCTTCACCAACCGCGGCACGGTCAACGCGCAGAACGGAACGTTGGGCTTCCAGCCCGGCTACACGCAGCTCGCGGGCGCCACACACGTGGCCGGCGGAAGCCTCTCGTCCACAGGGACGTTCGATATTCAAAGCGGCATCCTCGACGGCAACGGCACCGTCACCGGCAACCTGTCGAACGGCGGGCAGGTGAATCCCGGCACGTCACCGGGCACCATCAACCTCACGGGCAAGTACACGCAAACGGTCGCCGGCGCCTTCAACGTCGACTTGAACGGGACCGTCGCCGGCAGCCAGTTCGATCAGCTCAACGTCACCGGACAAGTGCAGCTCGCCGGCACGCTCAACGTCGCGCTCGGTTTCACGCCGATGGTCGGCAACACCTTCGTCATCATCCAGAACGATGCCGCGGACGCCGTCACCGGCACCTTCAACGGGCTCCTCGAGGGCGCCAGCTTCACCACCGGCGGCGTGCAGTTCCAGATCAGCTACGCGGGTGGCACGGGCAACGACGTCGTCCTGGGCGTCGTCTCGGTTTCGCCGGTCGATTCACCGACGCCAACCCGGACCGCCTCAGCCACCAGCACGGCGACGCCCACCGAGACGGCGACCAGAAGCGCGACGCCGACTCACACTGTGACCGTTGCAGGCGCGACATCGACGCCCACGGCGACCCCGACCGCTACCGCGACCTTCACGACGACACCGACACCCACCCCGACGTCCACGCCGACGCCGACAGACACGGCGACGAGCACACCGACGCAGACGCTGACGCCGCTGACCACCGCGCCTCCCATCGCGACGGCGACCAACACATCGACCGCGCTACCATCCGCGACACCGACAAGCACTCCGACCACGACGCCGACGGCATCTCCTCAGGCGCCATCGAGCCCCACGCCGACACGTACGCAGACGCCGCGACCCTTGATGGTTGGAGGTGGCGTGCAGATGCCCGCACCGCAGGGCAAGGGTGACCGGCGCGGTTTCAGGCCGGCGATCGGTGTGATTGTCGAGCTGTACATCTGCGGCGGCGAGCAGCGCCGCACATGCCTCGCCGTGCTCCCCATCTTCGTCGGCCGGGTGACGACGGACCTGAACGGGCGATTCCTGTTCTCCGTGCTCCCCGACCTGGTGCGCGGCCGGCTGCTGGTGCTGGTCGCGACGATCGTCGAGGGCAACGTCACCACGCGGTGCCGTTTCCTGCTCACACCGCTCCGCCGTGGGGAGGCGCGCAGTGTCGAGTTGGTGGCATCAGGACACGCCGCGGATACGATGGACGCCGACATCGACCCCGTGTCCGAGTCCGCCGTGCGCCTGCTCGACGAGCGCGGGCTGGAGAACTACAGCGACGACGGCGTCGACGCCGTCGTGGATGCGGTGCAAGCGGCGAATGTAGACACCATGTTCGCCGACCTCAGCACCGACGCTTCCATCGACCGTGCGGAAACGACGGCCGCCGGCGATCCGGCGACCAAGATGGCGCTCGACGAGAACCAATTCACCCCAACGCCGACCGCGACGGTCACGCCGCTCCCCTGCGCGGGCGACTGCGACGGCACTCAAATCGTGACGAGGGACGATCTGCTCAAAGGTGTGCGAATCCTGCTCGGCGAGGCAGCCCTGAGCTCGTGCATGCAGCTCGCCCCGACCGGCGGCGATGCCGCGACGATCAACGACCTCGTCGTTGCGATCAACAACGCGACGGGCGCGTGCTTCCCGTGAGCGCAGTTACGGTCGCGCGCGCGATGCACGGCGTATTCCACGCCGCACGCGCACAACACCGACAACCACGCAGATCACCGCCGGCCAGAAGGTGAAGAAGAAGAGCAGGCCGGGTCCGACGGGATTGGGGTTGGGGTCGGGCCAGAGCCCCAGGTCCGCGGCCACGATGATGCCGAGCAGCGGCCCGGAGCCGACGATCAGCAAGCCGAGGCCGACGCGCACCAGCGTGGAGCGGAGATACGCGCGCACCGCGCTACGCTGCTACCTCGACCGTTGCGTAGAAGTTGACCCGGTGCGGAGTGCGGCGTGGCCTCACCGCACGCTGTCTCGGCGGTGGAACTCTGATACCATCCTCGCGCAGTCCGCGGACGTGCAGTGCGATGGCCCCTTCAATTCGGCGCAGGGCCGCATCGATGGTCTTCCCGGTCGCCACGCAACCGGGAAGATCCGGAACGGAGGCGCCCCAATCGCTATCGACGTCCTTGTCGATCCGCACCAGATACTGTCGCTTCATGATTTCTTCCCTCGCGCTAGCCCCGCTTGTCGCACAATCGAAGCCAGAGTTCCCTTCGGCATGTCGTCTCCCGGATGGCCGCTGATAGTCACCCGCCCAGGCTTCTTGGCGTGTTTGTACTGCCGATGGCTACCCTCGGTGACGACCCGGTGCCATCCGTCCTGCTCCACCATACGGATGACATGTCGGACCTTCACGGGAACGCAATACCACTTCTTGCCTCGGCTTCGCCACAGAGTATCCAAACGTCGTGCGCATCAGCTGCGCGCGGCTCGCTTGCGCGCCGGCTGCATGCGCTTCGGCGGTTGGTGGCGGCTCGTACGGGGTCCGGTCGCTGGGCTCGGTTTCGGGCGACGCGACGGGGTTCCGTGAAGCATGCCCTCGACGCTGATGTCCTCGTCGACGTCAGGCCAATGCACACCCTGGCCGGTGCCAATGAGTCGGAAGTTGGCGCGCTGGGCCGCGGTTGCCTCCGCGAGTCGCCATGACCAGGCAAGCGGCACGCTGATTACGCGACCATCCACGAGTTGCGCGATGATCTCGTCCTCGGTGACGCGCACGCGCTCGATGCGGGGGTCGCTGCTAGTCACAATGTTCATCCCATACCTCCAGAATAGTGGAGCGATCACTGAGCAGCGCACTCTCCGAAACACCGGCGATGAGACGCTGCTCCAGCACAGTCACCGCACTCCGGTTGTGTCAGCCGTTGCTCCCGTCACCGCAAGCGCGGGATCACTTCGCGGCCGAACAGCTCCAGCATGTCCGGACCCAGAAAGTTGCAGAAGTAGTACGTCACCCCGAGATCACGCGCCCGGCGGCGCATCTCCTGGGCCACTTGCTCGGGTGTGCCGATCAACGTGCTCGGTGACGTCCGCACGGCGGCGATGTGGCTCGCATCGATGCCCATCATCTGCGCGGTGACGGTGGCCATGGCATCCGCTTCCGTTTCGGTGCGCGCGATCAACACATACACCATCCCCGACAGCTCGATCTGCGAGATGTCGCGGCCCACTTCCTTGCACTGCGCCGCCAACAGGTCGACGCGCCGCCGGAACTCGCCTTCGTCGAACTTCAGCGCGTCCTCGATGACCACCTTGCCCGTCGCGCCGCCCGACGGCGGGATGATGTTCACCACGTCCGCCTCGGCGGCGGCGACCCGCAGCAGCTTCTCGCCACCGCCACCGAGCATGATGCGCGGCCGCGGCTTCGGCTTCGGCGCGTGTGGCGCGTTCGCCAGCTGATAGAACTCACCGCGAAAGGTGGCGCGCTCCTCCGTCCACAAGCGCTTGATCACGCGCAACCCCTCCGCCATCTGCGCGATGCGCACCGAGGGCTTCGGGTACGGCAAGCCGAAGGCATCGTACTCTTCGCGAAACCACCCTGCGCCCAATCCCAGCTCGACGCGTCCGCCGGTGATGTGATGCAGCGTCGAGATGATCTTCGCCAGCAATGCAGGATGGCGGTACGAGTTGGCGGCGACGATCTGCGTGAGCTTCAGGGTGCGCGTCAACGGCGCCAGGGCGCTCAGCAGCGTGAAACACTCCAGGCGCGGCTCGCCGGCGTCGCGGCCGATGCCGGTCATGAAGAAGTGGTCTTCCGCCGCAATGCTGTAGAAGCCCAGCGCCTCCGCCTGCTCGGCCACCGTGCGCGCCGCGGCAAAATCCGTCAGCGGCAACACCGCCGCACACTTCATCTCGTACGCCATAACGTCCTCCTCGTCTGCAACCCTCGAATTCCGAAATGGTGAAGGCGCGATTGTGGCGACCGGACAGACTCAGCGCAAGCGGGCGGAGTCACGCAGCGAGGAAGGTCAGCAGCGCGCGCGCCACCTCGGCGGGCTTCTCTTCGTGCGGCAGCAGCCGCGCCCCGGCAATCGACTCGAAGCCCACACAGTTGGGGAACTGCGTGCTCATGCGCTGCGCCAGCGGCTCCGGAAACGTCGGGTCGTCGCGGCCCCAGATGAACTGGACGGGCACCGTGATGCGCTGGTGCTCCGCTGCGAAGCCGTCGATGAGTTTCCAGTCGATGCCGCGAAGGTAACGGATCGCGCCTTCGGTGCGGCGCGGCGACTGCATCAAGGGGACGATGAAGTGCTGCTTGAAGTCGCCCTCGATCAACTCGAGGTCGACGAAGCAGCCGCCGAAGCCGAGCCCCGAGCGCAGGTAAGTGTCGGAGCGTAGCAAGACGCGCAGGAAGGCGCCGGCGCCGGGCAAGCCCATCAGGTGTTGATAGAGCGAGATCCAGGGCGGACGGTGACCGGGAATCTCCGTGTTGATGATGGCGAGCTTGCGGACGCGCCGCGGATCCATCAGCACCAGGAGCCGGGCGATCGAGGCGCCCGTGTTATGCGCCAGCACCGCGTAGGCATCGAGCCCGAGCGCATCAATCACCTGCCGGAAATTGGCGGCTTGGCCGGGAAACGAGAAGTCCGTCGTCGCGGTCCACTGTGATTCGCCGAGGCCGGGCGTATCGAACAGGTAGCAGGTGAAGCGGTCCTGCAGGTGTGGCAGCAGCTTGCGGTAGGTGAAGCTGTGGAGCGGCCAGCCGTGAAAGCAGACGAGCGGCGGGCCACCGCGACCGAAGACGCGGTACGCAACGAGCGCCGTGCCGGTGTCGACCCACTGCAGAGCCTCATCAAAGAAGAGCGTGGCCGCGGGGTGGCCGGCGGCTTCAGGAGCCATTGCGTCCATGTAGCACTAAGACCAACTCACGTGCCAGGATGCGCGGAGTCGAGCCCCTCGCGTCGACGCATCGACCGGCCGCGCAGGTGTGGCAGCACCGCCTCGTGACGTTGCGCACGAGCGACACTTCGAAGCCGGCCTCGCCGCCCTCTTTCGTTCCGCCCTGATCCTGCACTATGGTCGCAACGCGCGCGCCGTCTGCGACGCCGCGCGGGAAGGAGCGTATGATGCACCAGAGCCGATTGTCGACCGTTCTCATCGATTGCGACCCTGAGCGCTACGAGTGCAGCGTGGAGTTCTGGCGTCAGGCCCTCGGCAAGGAGGCGATTCATCTCGACGACCGTTACGCGTCGTTGCGCGGCCGCGTCGGCGGCGACGGCGGCGTGGTCTTGATGCTGCAACGCGTGCCGGCGGCGGAGCGCGCCATCCACCTCGACATCGAAACCGACGACGTGCCCGCCGAGGTAGCGCGGCTGGAGAAGCTGGGGGCGCGGCGCAAAGCGACCTTCGACTCGTACATGGTGATGGAAGCGCCGTCGGGGCACGCCTTCTGTGTGGTGCCGGCCCGACGCCCGGACTTTCCGGCGAAGGCCGCCCGCTGGGAGAAGTGAGCGCTCCTCACACGTCCGCCGAATACGGCGGCGCCGGGTCGTACTCGATCTGGCGTTGCACTTGGCGTGCGCAGTCGATGCCGTGCAGCTGGCCCACGAGCCACAGCGCCATGTCGATTCCGGCCGACACCCCGGCGGCCGTGACCAGGTTGCCGTCGCGCACGTAGCGCGTGTGCTCGAGCACGGTGACGTCCGGCCGCGCCCGCAGGGTCTCGATGAAGCTCCAGTGCGTGGTGACGCGTTTGCCCTTCGCAAAACCCGCCTCGTGCAGCAGCAGCGCCCCGGTGCACACGCTGGTCACCCAGGTGCACCGGGATCCCACCTGGCGCAGCCATTCAATGAGCGTCGCGTTGTTCACCTCGCGCCGCGTTCCGCTGCCTCCAGGGACCAGCACGACATCGAGCGGTGGTGCATCGGCGAAGGTGTGGTCCGGTAGCACCCGCATCTTCTTCGCACAGACCACGGGCCGCGATGCCTCCGCAATGGTCACCACCCGGTTGCCGCCGGCGAACTTCGCGGCCGAGGTGAACACCTCCCACGGACCGACGAAGTCGAGCTCCTCGACGTCATCGAAGATCAGGATGCCAGTCGTGATACCCATGTGTGCTCTCCCTTCGGCGGCTGTCGGCTGGTGAAGCGATGACGATAGGCGCTCGGCGCGACCCGCAGGCGTCGCAGAAAAGCGCGGCGCAGCGTCTCGGCCGTGCCGAAGCCGCAGGCTGCGGCGACAGCGTCGACGCCGTCGGTGCTCTCTTCCAGACGCCGGCGCGCCGCTTCCACCCGGACGTTCTCCACGAAGCGCGCCGGGGTCGCGCCCACCTCGTGCGTAAACACGCGCGCGAAGTTGCGCGGGCTCATGGCCACGCGAGCGGCGAGCGCCGGTACCGACAGGTCGTTGTCGAGGTGATCGGCAATCCAGGCTTGCAGCTCGCGCAGCGGCTCGCGGTCGGCGGTTTGGACCGCGAGCTGTGCACTGAACTGCGACTGCCCGCCCGGGCGGCGCAGGAACAGCACCAGCTCACGTGCGACGTGCAACGCCACTTCATGTCCGTGATCCTCCTCGACGAGCGCCAGTGCCAGGTCCATCCCGGCGGTGACGCCGGCAGAGGTGTAGAGGTTTCCATCGCGCACGAAGATCGGATCCGGATCGACACGGATCTGCGGATAGCCACGGGCCAACGCGGCGCACGACCGCCAATGCGTAGTGGCGTGCCGGCCGTCGAGCAACCCGGCCTCGGCGAGGATGAACGCTCCGGTGCACACCGACCCGAGGCGGCGCACGCGCGGCGCCATCCGGCGCAACCACTGCAGCAGGACGCGGTCGGCCATGGCCGCGCGGGTGCCGATGCCGCCGGCGACCAGCAGCGTATCGATTCGACCGCGCACCTCGCGCAGCCTGTGGTCGACGACCAGTCGCAGCCCGTTGGACGTCGCCATCGTCCCGGGCTGCGTGGCCAGCAGCTCGGTGGTGTACGCCAAGTCGTTGCGCCGACCGTGTTCGCGCAGCCAGCGCGCCGTGCGCGCAAAGACTTCCAGTGGGCCGGTGACATCCAGCACCTGGACATCCGGAAATGCCACCAGCGCCACGCGCCGCGTACCGCGCGCCTCTGCGTGCACCCGTGTTCGCTTCCCGCGTGCCATGCCCCGACTATGGCGCGAGATGCTGCTGGCCGCAATGACAATGATCCAACATATTCAGCCACGGTCGGGCTGAGGCGCGTTGAAAGCGGTGTGCATCGGTGCAACGCTAGCGCCGATGAAGCGGACGGCACGCCGGCGATTGCTTCCCCTCTTGATCGTGTCGCTCCTGCCCGCGTGTGGCAGCTCGGGGCCCGCTTCGCGTAGCTCGCCTGTCGGCGTGACACCGACACTGCCGGGACCGATGGCGACGCTTGTGTCGCCGTCCGCGACACCAACGACGTTTCCGACGCCCAGCCCGCGTGGCGTGAAGGTGGTCGACGCGTCGGAGCCGGCCGGCATCATCCGGGAGATTCCCGGCGGGCCGATCGTCGGTGGCGCGCCGCGCATGCCGGCGCAGTATCGCGTCACCGCTCCAGCGGAGGTGCGAGTCGACACGTTCGTCAGCGGGCTCGAGGTGCCGTGGTCCCTGGCGTTCGCGCCGGACGGCCGGATGTTCTTGACCGAGCGACCCGGCCGCATCCGTGTCGTGCAGGGGGGCGGGCTCGCTCCCGAGCCGTGGGCCACACTTCCGGCGCGCGCCGTCGGTGAGGGCGGGCTCATGGGCCTGGCACTCGACCCGGATTTCGAGCGCACGCGCCGCGTCTACGTGTGCTACACGTTCGATGATCAGGGGCAGCCGCAGAACCGCATCAGCCGGTTGCGCGACTTGGGCGGGCGTGGCGGCGAAGAGGAGGTGTTGCTCGACCGCTTTCCCGGTGCCGTCGCCCACGACGGTTGCCGGTTGAAGTTTGGTCCCGACGGCAAACTGTACGCCACTACCGGTGACGCCACCCAACGCACGCAGGCGCAGGATCTCGGTTCGCTCGCCGGAAAGATCTTGCGTCTCAACCCCGACGGCAGTGTGCCGGACGACAACCCGTTTGGGCCGGCGTCGTACGTCTACAGCTACGGGCACCGCAATCCCCAAGGCCTGGCGTTTCACCCGCGCACCGGAGCGCTGTTCGCCACCGAGCACGGGCCCTCGGGTGAAGTGGGCTTGGGTGCTTACGACGAGGTGAACGTCATCGTCGCCGGCGGCAACTACGGTTGGCCGCTGGTCGTCGGCGTGCCGGGCCTGCCACAGTTCCACGACCCGCTCTTGTGCTATCCGGACGCCGCCGTGCCGCCTGCAGGCGCGACCTTCTACTTCTCGACGCGCATTCCGCAGTGGACCGGCAACCTCCTCTTCACCAGCCTCGGCGCCGAGCACTTACAGCGCGTGGTGCTCGACGCCGCCGGCGACGTCGTCGCCATCGAGCGGCTCTTCGACGGTGTCTACGGACGGCTGCGCGACGTGATCGAAGGCCCGGACGGCGCGCTGTACGTCAGCACGAGCAATCGCGACGGCCGCGGCTCGCCGCGCGCGGACGACGACCGCGTGCTCCTCATCGTCCCGGCCCAATAACTCCCGCTCGGCTGATCACGCTGTAGCCCAGTCTCGGTTGACAATTTCCCGCGGACGTGGGCCTTTGGAAGGAACGTCGTCCAGGGGGACCGGGACGCCGCTCACGAGCAGATACTGTCTTGAAGGGCTCTCCGGAGCGGTGCGGTTCGCTCGCATGGAGGTGCTGCATGCAGATTCGACATGCTCGGAGAACCAGGTCGCTGTGGATCGGGATCGCTCTTCTTGCCGGGCTTGCGGCCCCGCATGCCGGGTGGGGAACCACGGTCACGGTGCGCGAGCCGGCCTTCGGGTTGCCGCATTTCTACGGCGATACCGATGCCGAGCTGGCCCGCGAGAACGGCCGAGAGATCGCCAAGGATCGGCTCGGTCAACTGCTGCTGCTGGCGCGCGTCGGGCGCGGCACGCTGTATCAGGTATTCGGCTTCCTGTCCCCGAGCACCATCAACGACGACATCGAGGCGCGCCAGACGGGATACACGTCGTCCGAGCTCAACGGCATGTTCAACAAGCTGCCCGCGCGCGAGCACGCCTTGATCCTGGAGTACTGCAAGGGCGTGAACGACACCATCGAAGCCATCTACGCTGGCGCCCTGCCGGAGCCGATCGAGGTCACCATCTTCCGCTTGCTCGTGGGCGATGCCGACCTCTTCGGCAACGCCACCAACATCTCCGACCAGGTCGACCCCTCCTACAAGGCGCCGGGCGGCGCGGATCCGGAGCGTCCCACCGCCGGCTTCCAGTTCACCCCGGAGCTCGCCATGGCCATCGGCGTCCTCGAGGTGCGCAACTTCGGCCTCGGTGGATTCGATGAGGCGTCGCTGTTCGGGGAGCTCCAAGCGCTGATCGCCAAGTTCGGCGCCACGAGCGGGACGCAGATTTGGAACGATCGCAACTTCCTCAATGACCCGCTGGCTCCGGTGTCCGTCCCCGACACGAGCACACCGGGCTTCGGCGGCCCGCTGGCGGCCGCGCACGCCCACACGCAGCTGGCCGCGGCCCGCGCCGGTCGCTTTCCCGCATACGACTACGCGGCAGCGATGCAACGGCGGCAGCAACGCCTGGATGAACGCGCCGAGTTCGCCCAACGTCTCGGCGCGTGGCCGAAGCTGGGGAGCTACGCCTGGATGATCGGCAGCGGCAAGTCGGCCACCGGTAATCCGTGGATCGGCGGCTTCCCGCAAACCGGCATCCAGACCCCGTCCATCATGCACTTCGCGGAGAACCGCAGCGCCGAAGGCTCCGACCACCGCATCGCCGGTATCGGCATGGAGTTCGGCGGTGCGCCCCTCATCCTGATCGGACAGACCGACAGCGTGGCGTTCACTACGACCACCGCCCAGCTCCGCGTGCTCGACACGTTCTTCGAGACCGTGCTCAACGAAAACATCAACGGCGTACGCTACAGCGACGAAGGCACCCCCGCGGCGCTCTCGCAACGAACCGAAATCTTCCGCGGAACCTTCCCGGCCACTCACGTCTTCTGGCGCAGCCATGCCCGTGGCGGCAATCACGGCTCGCGGCCCATCATTGATTTCCGCGGCGACGCGGAAGGCGCGGTGTCGAGCGCGACGGCGACCACGCTGACGCGCACCGGCGCGTTCAGCGCGGCGTACGCGGGTGGCTATGTGCTGATCACCGACGGGCTCGGCTCAGGGCAAATGCGCAGCATCACCGCGGCGACGGCCAATACGCTCACCGTGGGGGTCGCATGGCTGGTCATGCCGACCAACCAGTCGACGTTCGTCGCCGTGAAGCCGGGGAACAACGTCATCGCGGTGTCTATCGACAGCGCCGCGTGGCTGGAGGAGAGCACCGCGGTGCTCGGCTTCTCCGCCTTCCAGCGCGCCGAGAACGTCCTCGACATCCGCGCCGGCGCCCGTTTGATTCCGAGCACGCACAATTTCTTCGCCGGCGACAACAAACCTTTCAATCTCATCGGCACGCAAAGCGGCACGGTCGGGAACATCGGCTACTGGTCGTCGGGCTTCTCGCGCGTGCGTCAGGGCGGACTCGACTCGCGCTTGCCGATGGACGGCACTGCACCGAACCCGCTGATCGCTTTCTCCGGCACGGTCGCCAGTGCAACCGCCACCACGCTGACGGCGACCAGCCCGGTCTTCGGCGCGGAGGACCTCGCGCCGCCGGCCTTCAACTACCGCTACCTCAATCCGACCCAGCTGGGGAGCGAGTACGTCGTCAGCATCACCACGGGCAGCGGCTACAAGCAAACCCGGCGCGTCGCGACAAACACCACCGATACGCTGACGACCGAGAGCGCCTGGGGCGTGACCCCCGCGAGCGGCAACACCTTTGAGGTGTACGAGATCGTCGCGATGCCGGAAGCCGTCAATCCCGCCGAGCAGTACACCTCGAACTGGAACAACAAGGCCGCGACTGCCGACGAAGGTGACGACTTCGGGCGGCAGTTCCGCCACATCTTCATCCTCGAGCGACTGCAAGCCGAGAACGCGTGGGATCGCGCCAAGCAGCGGCAGTTGAACAAGGATGTGGGCGGGCTCGACGGCAAAGGCGACTTCGGTCGTTATCTGCTGCCGCGCTTGCGTCAGGCGGTCAACGCGGTCGGCAACGGTGGCAACCCGGCCGTCGATACCGTGCTCGCCGCCTTGGAGGCGAACAACGCTGCGCCGTTCTTCGGACGCTTCTTCATCGATCCGGTCACCGCCACGACCGCCAAGGGCGAGGTCGCCTTCCTGAACAGCCTGATGAATCAGTTGGCGGCGGACATCTACGGCGACGAGTACAGCGGCGCGGTCTCCACGCCGAGCGGCACACGCGGGCTCAACCTCGCGCAGCACGCGATCGACTCTGCGGCCGGCGGGCCGCCGGGCAGCTACACGCAGGCCTATGCCAGCGACTACTTCAACGGCACCGGCTGGGACACCAAAGTGCGCGACAGCTTGTCGACGCTGGCGACGGGCGGCATTCCGGCCGACGTAGCCCGTCCCGTCAGTCATTACCGCCACCCGCTGCGCGACGCCTTCATCGGCTTGGGCAACCCGACCTCGGCAGCGCTGCTCGACTTCGAGCCGACGCCGCAAGGGAACCGCGGTACGTACGAGCAGATCATCGAGGTGGGCCCGGTGGTGAACGGTGAGTTCATCTTCCCGCTTGGCCAGACCGGCCTGATCCAGGGCTCACTCACCGGCGTGACGTTTATCGACCCGAAGTTTACCGCGTTGCAGCCGGTATGGCGTGACTGGCGCTTCGTGCCGATGCTGCACGTCTCACAGGACCTCGCCGGCGGCGGCACCGGAGACTCGGACCATGACGGTGTCCTCGACGGCTACGAGCGCTGGTACTTCGGCGACCTCAGCCACAAGCGCAAGTACGACGGCGACAAGGATCGGTTGTCGTTGAAGAAGGAGTTCCTCGCCGGCACCGATCCGACCGCGGCCGACACCGACGGCGACGGCATTCCCGACGGGATTGACAGCCTGGGGCAGGACCGCTTGCGCTCCGGCGTGCGGCACCTGACGGCGCGCATCAAACCCGGCGCCGCGCCGGGCACTGACGATCTCATGCTGAAGGCGAGTCTGGGCAACGGATCGCCGGAGCTCGATCCGGCGACGCGCAGCATCACGCTGACGCTCAGTGACGATAATCAGATCTACAGCGTCACGATTCCGGCTGGGACAATGACCCCGAACATAACGGGGAAGACCTTCACCTACCTGGACCCGAACGGCACCCTGGGCGGCGTGAAGAAAGCCGTCTTCCACATCGGGCGCCCTAAATACGCCAGCACGCTGACGATCAACACCGTGCCCATGGACTTGTCCGCCGCCGACCAGGTCGACCACGAAGTCACCACCAACATCGTGTTCGGCTTGCAGATGATCCCGGACCGCCGGCTCTGGAAATTCCGCAAGGGCGCACTGCGATCGACCAATCCGTAGCGAGCCTCGGCGCGCGACCGACTCCGCAACACACCCTGCGCTACGCACTGGCGCTCGGCGCACTCGTGGCGTGTCCGTATGTCGCCACGTTGGCGAACGGCTTCGTCTGCGACGATCTCCTGCAGATTGCCGGCAACTTCGGGAACATCTTGATGCAGCGTGGTGCACTGGAGCCGGCAACCGACGCGTTGCGCACGGCAGCGGAGCTGGCGCCGCACGACGCCGACATCTGGATGAATCTGGGCGTCGCATTGCAAATGCAGGGATCATTCGACGCGGCGCTCGATGCGTACCGTCGTGCCGAGTCGCTCGCGCCGCCCTCGGCCTTGTTGTTGGAGAACATGGGCAGCGTCTACCTCAAGCTCGGAGACCGTGGCGCCACGCATCAGGCCTTCGTCCGGACACTGCAACTCGATCCGCAGCGCCCCAAGGCACGCGGCGCGCTGCGCGCGCTCGATCAGACCGGTGATGCACGAACCCCTCCATAGAGCCCAGCGGACCGCATTGATGCGGCTTGGAACGAGCACCATCGCGGCGTTCCCGCGGCGGAACCCTTGGGACCCTACCTGAAGGTTCGCAGCCAGCGCGGCGTCGAGGACGTGTATGAGCTGTTTGGAAGGAACCTGGCCGGGGACTATCTTCATATCGTGTATCGAAGGCTTGGCGACAGGCGCCTTCGTGTCTTTCACATAAGTCGGATGACCGAGGCGGAGAAACGGCGCTATCGGAGGAGCAAGCGATGAAACGGAAGACCAAGAAGAGGCCGATCCCAGCGCTGCGTACCGACGCCACCGATGAGGACATCGTGCGCTGGACGCGCGCGCACGCACCTTCCCTTGTGTCGCTCGCGTCGTCAGCAATGCCGGCTGCGTGATTCGAAAGATTGGAGATACCGCGCCGGCTCAAACTCCAGACCTTGACTGACCAACGTCAGCTGACGTACGTCACAGCCCGCCAGAGGAGGCGCATCCATGCAAGCCGCAACCAGGACAAAGACCGCACCCGAGGACACCTACATCATCCAAGGACGCACCATCACCTTGCCCTGCATCGTGCGTGACGCCAGCTCGGGTAGCGCCATCTTCATGGTGCCTGCGCCGGTAGCGCAGCGGCTCGTCGGCGACGGCTTCGACGTCGTCGAGATGGCGCCCGGCTTGACGCAGCTCATCCTCGGCTTCGTCGACTACCGCGACAACGACCTCGGCGATTACAACGAGGTCATGATCGTCTTCATGGTGCGGCCGAAGGGCGCTGCAGCCGGCACCGAAGGGACGTTCATCTACAAGCTGCCGGTGAATCAATCCTTCACCTGCGAAGCCGGCTGCACCATCTGGGGGTTTCCGAAGAGCGTCGAGCAGATCGATGTCGACTACCGCAGCGATCGCGTCACCTGCAAGCTGGTGATGGACGGACAGCACGTCTTCACGCTCGGCGTGCCGCGCGGCACGGCAGAGCCGGGCGACGCACCCGACATGGAAATGACCACGTATACCTATCTCGACGGGGCAGCCGCAGTGCACTTCACGACCGGCGGCGCCACCGCCGTGGGGTCTGGTCCCGACGGCGTCGAGCTGGCGCTGGGCTCGCACCCGATTGCCGACGAGCTGCGCAGCCTCGGCCTGCCCGCCCCGCCCATCATGAGCTCCTGGACCGAGCACATGCACGGCTCCTTCGGCACGGCACGCAAGCTCTGAGCCCGTGGCCGCCGCCCGCTGCGCTACGAGAAGCCCGTTGTGCCGACCCATCCGGTGAACCCCGATATCCGGTTGATCGACGGCGCCTTCTACGGCGCCGACCCGCACCCGCACTTCCAATGGATGCGCGAGAACGCTCCGGTGTACTGGGACGAAGCGGGCGGCGTGTGGGGCGTCACGCTGTACGAGGATCTGCTGGCGGTTTCCAAAGATCCGGCCACGTTTTGCAATGGCGAGGGCATGCGCGCCGACACGCCGCCGATGCCGTTCATGGTCGCGCTCGACGACCCGCTGCACAAGCAGCGCCGCAACCTGGTGAACAAGGGCTTCACGGTGCGCCGCGTCGCCGAGCGCGAGCCGCGCATCCGCGCTATCTGCGTCGACCTCATCGAGCGCGCCCACGCACTGCGGCGCTTCGACTTCGTCAAGGACGTCGCCACCTGGCTGCCGTTGATCGTCATCGGTGACATGCTGGGCGTGCAACCCGAGGACTACGAGCATCTGCTCCGCTGGTCCGACGAGATGGTGCTCGGTGCGGGCGCGATTTCGCCGGAACGCGTGCAGCGCGCCTCCGTGGCGTTCAACGAGTACTTGGATTACCAACGCAAGGTCATCGCCGACCGCCGCGCCAAGCCGCCGAAGGCGGACCTGGTGAGCATCCTCGTCCACGCCGAGATCGACGGTGAGCGGCTGAGCGATGACCAGCTGCTCATGGAATCGCTGTTGATCCTGATCGGCGGCGACGAGACCACCCGGCACGTCATCAGCGGCGGCATGTACCAGCTGCTGCTCCACCCCGATCAACGCCGCAAGCTGGCAGACGATCCATCAAGGATTCCGACGGCGGTCGAGGAGATGCTGCGCTGGGTCAGCCCCGTCCAGAACATGGCGCGGACGGCAACGCGCGACGTGGCCCTGCGCGGGCAGCAGATCCGCGCCGGCGACAAGCTGCTCCTGCTCTACCCGTCAGCCAACCGTGACGCGCGGGTCTTCCGCGAGCCGTTCACCTTCGACAGCGCGCGCACGCCGAACGACCACGTAGCCTTCGGCTTCGGCACCCACTACTGCTTGGGCGGGAGCTTGGCGCGCCTAGAGCTGCGCGTGATGTTCGAGGAGATCGTGCGACGGATCCCAAGCCTTGAGCTGGCCAGCGCGGTGACGCCGCCCCTGCGGGCCTCCAACTTCATCAGTGGCATCGAGACGCTGCCGGTACAGTGCTAAGACCGCGTCTTGAGGAGGTCGCGGATCTCCGCCAGCAGCACCTCTTGATTTGAGGGTGGCGGAGCCGCCGGCGCTTCCTCCTTCTGGCGCTTGAGCGCGTTGATCACCCTCACGACGATGAACATCGCCCAGGCCACGATGAGGAAGTCGATCGCCGTCTGCACGAACTTCCCGTAGCTCAGCATGACGGCCGGCGCGGCGCCGGCAGCCTGCTTCAGCGTGACGCTGAGGTTGCTGAAATCGACCCCACCGATGATCACCCCGATCGGCGGCATGATGACGTCGGCCACGAGCGACGACACGATCTTGCCGAAGGCCCCGCCGATGATGATGCCGACGGCCATGTCGATCATGTTGCCCTTCACCGCAAACTGTCTGAACTCGCTCAACATGCTCATAGTCACCCTCCGTTCTGCTGTAGACGCGTGTGCGATTGTACGTTGGAAGAGGCCTTGGCAAGCGGACAGGTTCGTCAAGAGCCGACCGGCCCCAGCTCAACGTGCACCGCCGGCGGGTCGGCGACCAGATCCGCCGCCGGCGCGTGGCGCGTGATGCGATTCGCTTCGATGCCGTACTGCTCGCGTAGCGTTTGCTCGACGAGCGCCAGACGCGCTTCGGTCAGCGCCCGCAAGCGCTCGGGCGCAATCGGCGGACGCTCCTCCAGCCAGCGATCGAGGGCCGCGGCGTCCTCGGCGTCGAGCGGGCCCTCCTCATCCTTGGCCCGCGCCTCCAACGCACGGCGGACATTGTCGCGCGTGCCGCGCTGGGGCAGGCCGCGCAAAGCACCGAGAATTCCCTGCCCCTCCCACTCCTCGCGCAAGCCCTGCTCACGCAGCCAGCGCTCGTCGATGGTGCTGCTCGCGGCTTCGAGTGTCACACCGATTCCCGGACGGCTGGCGAGCAAGGCGGCGAGCTGATCGATCTGCAGCGCGCCGTCGGGAGCAATGTCGCTGCGCCCCGGGCGGAAGCCGATCGCCGCCGGGACGATGGACTCGACCTTGCCGCCACCGAAGGCCGCACCGACGAGCTTGAGCGGCGACGTCAGCGCGCCGAGGATCGCGCGTTGCAACGCGCTGCGGACAACGGTGCCGAGACCGATCTTCGTGCCTTCGGCGCCCACTTCGACCGGGATGTCGAGCGAAATGTCTCCCTGCGTGTCGCGCATCAGCGCCAGCGCCGTCGACAGCGGGATGCCGAAGTTCTGCTGGAACAGCGACTCACCCCCCACGCCCCGCACGTCGAGGGTGTGCAGCGTCAGCCAGTTGCTGGCGTAGTAGTTTCCCCCGGCCAGCGACACCTTGGTGGTCGTGGACAGCTTGCCGGCGCCGATGCTGTAGCCGGCGAACGCGGTCGCATACGGATTGAGCGGCGGCAGGGCGATCTTGTCGCCGTTCACTTCCAGCCAGCCGCCGTCGGGTGCCAGGGCACCGAAGACCTCGATCTTCCCGCGCTCGGTACCCGTCGCCGCGACGTGCAGCGACTTCATCGCCAGCTCCGGCCAGCGGAAACCGTCGATCTCGACCGCCACTGGCGAGAAGCCGCCCGTGAAGAACGGCTTCACGGTACGATCCGCAACCACAACGTCGCCATCGGTCAGACGGATCGAATCGATGGTGATCCCGACGCGCGGCGACGGTGCAGCCTGCGGCACTGCTGGCGGTGCGGCAGCGGGTGCGGCTGACGGCGCTGAAGCGATCGAAAATTCGGGCAGCACGATGCCAGCCGCGGTACGCGTCAGCCGCACCACCGGTGCGGTGAGCCGCAGGTCTCCGAGCCCCACCCGCAGCGGCCGCGCTGCCGCGTTGGCGCCCGCGGTCGCCAGGATGCCGGGCAGGGTCAGTTCCTTGATCGGCAGATCGAGCGCCCGGGTGCCGACGGAGAACGCTTTGGCGTCGGCACCTCCAAGGTGGAGCTCCGCGAGCGACAGACGACCGGCGACGCGGAGATCACCGGCCGCTGTGCCGGAGGTCCCGGCGCCCGCACCCGGAAGGACTCCCGAAGCCTGGAGGTCGGCGATGGCCAGATCGATGGAACCGGCGTCCAGCACAAAGCCCTGCGGTCCTTGCGTGACCAGTCGGAGACCCGCAAGCGAAAGCTTCCCACGCACGCGGACGTCGTTGGCTGGCGGGGCCCCGCCGGCATCGTCCGCCGCCAAGCCGGCTTCCACATTCAGCTCGGAGCCCAGTCGGCCGGCTTGCAGCAGATTGGGTGGCAGGGCGCCCGAGACGCTGACCAGCTCCGGAAGCGAGAGGTCGCTGATGCGCACACGTCCTCCGAAGCCCGGCGGCGTGACCCGCAGCGCCCCGTCGACGCTGAGCGAGCCGCCGGCCGTTGCCAGCGTCAGATCCACGTGCGCCGGCTGGTCGGCCTGATCCGCCAGGTCGCGGACCGCCAGGGTAACGCCGACGTCGAGCGGCTGTTCGCTCAGCAACCGGACGTGCGAGTCGTCGACGCGCAGGCCAGACACCGACCAGCGCCACGGTGACTCGGAGCCCGGCGCGGCTTCCTCGGCGGGCGGCGGTGCGGTTGTCGCCTCGCCCTCGTTTGCCGCCGCCACAGCTTCACCGATGAGCGGCAGTAGCACTCCGCCGTGCGGGCGCATGATGAGCGACATGCCATCAAGTTTGATCTCGGTGACCGCCACGCGTCGGGCGACCAGATCGACGGGATCGATGTGAACCGTCAAGCTGCGCCACGCGAGGGCTCGTTCGTCGATCTTGGGAACGCGCACCGTGAAATCGCTGAGCGTGGCCGTCCCGCGCAGCTCGCTCTGGGTGCCGCTGTCGAAGCGGTAGGTGAGTGCGGCGTCGAGGAATCCTTCCAATGCGCTCCACCCCACCTTGGGGACGTACACACGCGCCCGGTGCACCGGAAGGCGCTTGACCTCGAGCTCCGCCTCGGCAGCCATGGCCCATGCCTCGCGCACCGTCAGGCGCGCGTCCAGTCGGATCGATCCCTGGTCGACATCGAGCGCGACGTGCAGCCGGGCGGGTTCTCCGTACAATCCCGGACTGAGCGCGATGTCGTTGACCTCCACCGCCGCGAGGTTCACTTCGACCGGTTCGCTGTCCTTGATGGTGAAGTCGCGGAAGCGGAGTCCGCCGTCGCGCAGCACGAAGCGGTCGAGACCGTAGGTCCAGCCGGCACTCGCCTCAGCGGGCGGTGCGGCGGTGGGCTGGGCTTCGGCCGGCGGGGTCGCCGCCGGCGGGGTCGCCGCCGGCGGCGTCGCCTCCGGCGCTGGCGCTTCCGTGCTCCCCGGGAGCAGCGCCAGCAGGTTCAGTTGACCGTTCATCAGTCGATCGAGCCTCACGCGCGGCGACTCGATCTCCAGCTCGCGCAGGCGGACGGTTTTCCGCAGCAGCGGCAACCAGTACACGGACACCGCCAGCCGCTTCCATGCGATGAGGGGTGGCGCTGGCGACTCGCCGGGCGTCGCGGCGGCATCGGGCTCCGCGGTCGCCCGTACCGCAACGTCTTCCAGGGCGACACCACCCCACAGGAGCGCGAGATCGACGTCACCGACCTCGACGTGTGCCCGCAACAGCTGCGACGCTTGTGAAGCGAGGATCGGGCGCAAGGCCAGCGGCAGCCCCACGCGCACGGCTACCAGAATCCCAAAGAAAATGATCCAGCGTCGCCAGCGCTTGAGCGCGGCAAGCGATGCGGCAGCGCGTGTTGTCATTCAGCGTCAGTGGCCGGCAGCCACATGCGGTGACCATGACAGAGATGCCGTGCGAGTCAATCGCCGCTCGTGTGAGCGCGCCGGCGGCGGCTTCCTTGACTCCCCCCACGTTCCCCGTTAAGCCACGGACACTTGACGGGGCAGATGTGTGGAAGCCGAAGTGTCCGATCTGGTTGCGGCGCGCCGCCGCAAGCTGGAAGAGCTACGTCGTCGCGGCGTCAACCCGTTCCCGAACGACTTTCGGCCCGCCGACACGGCTGCGAGTGTGCAGCAACGCTTCAGCGCGCCGAGTCGCGAGCAGCTCGAGGGCTGCACGGAGACGGTGAGCCTCGCGGGGCGCATCGTCGGATTGCGCGACTTTGGACGGGCGTCGTTCCTGCACCTGCAAGATCGCAGCGGCAAGATCCAGGCGTACGTGAAGCGCGACGTCGTCGGTGAGGACGCGTTCGCTGCGTTCAAAGCAATGGATCTCGGTGATTTCGCCGGCATCGTCGGGCGACCGTTTCGCACCCGCACCGACGAGCTCACCGTGGAAGTGAAGACGATCTGCATGCTCGCCAAGGCGCTGCGGCCGCTGCCGGAGAAGTGGCACGGGCTCACCGACATCGAGGCCCGCTATCGGCAACGTTACCTCGATCTGATCGTCAACCCCGAGTCGCGCGCCGTCTTCGTGCTGCGCTCCCGCGTCATCGAGCGCATGCGCGCCTTCTTCACCGCCCGCGACTTCATCGAGGTCGAGACGCCGATGATGCAGCCGTTGCCCGGCGGCGCGGCGGCGCGGCCGTTCGTGACGCATCACAACGCCCTCGACATGGATTTCTATCTGCGCATCGCTCCGGAGCTGTACCTCAAACGCCTCCTGGTGGGCGGCTTCGAGCGGGTCTTCGAGATGAACCGCAACTTCCGCAACGAAGGCATCTCGGTGCGTCACAATCCCGAGTTCACCATGCTGGAGTTCTACTGGGCCTACGCGACGTATGAAGACCTCATGCGGCTCACCGAAGAGCTGATCGTCACGTTGGCGGACGAGCTGCTCGGCAAGCGGACGCTGGAGTACGGCGACTGGACCATTGATCTCACCCCACCGTGGTCGCGGATGTCGATTCCGGAGTACGTCGCCACGCGCGCCGGGGTATCGCTGGACGCCGTGCTGGCGCTCGACCTGGACACGCTGAAGGCGGCGGCGGCGAAGCTCGACGTGCCCGTCGAGCGCGACTACGCCGCACACTACGGCCCGGCGGCGGCGGGCTACTTGCTGACCGACATCTTCGAAGCCAGCGCCGAGCTGGAGCTGATTCAGCCGACCTTCGTGTACCAGTATCCGGCGGCGGTGTCGCCGCTGGCGCGCCGCAACCCCGAGCGACCGTTGTTCGTCGATCGCTTCGAGGCCTTCATCAGCTGCCGCGAGATGTGCAACGCCTTCTCCGAGCTGAACGATCCCGACGATCAGCGGGCGCGCTTCGAGGAGCAGCTGCAGGCGCGCGCCGCCGGCGACGAGGAAGCGCACCCGATGGACGAAGACTTCGTGCGCGCCCTGGAGCACGGCATGCCGCCGGCGGCCGGCGAAGGGATCGGCATCGACCGCCTGGTGATGCTCTTCGCCAACGCCCCTTCGATCCGCGACGTCATCCTGTTCCCGCACATGCGGCCGGAGAAGAGATAGCAGATGGCTGTTGGCAGATGGCTGATCGAGCGGTTGGTCGCCGCTCGCCTGCCTCTCGTCGTGCCATCTCCCGTCAGCCACCAGCCGTAAGTCATACGCCGGAATGCGCTACGAGCTATTCATCGGTCTGCGCTATCTGCGCGCCAAGCGGAAAGAAGCGTTCATCTCGCTGATCACCATCATCTCGATGCTCGGCGTGATGATCGGGGTGATGACTCTCAACATCGTGCTCGCGGTGATGACCGGCTTCGAGGAAGACCTGCGGGACCGCATCCTCGGTTTCAACCCACAGGTCATCGTGCTCAGCTTCAACGGCACGATCAGTGACTACGACACGGTGGTGCAACGGATTGGCAAGGTACCCGGCGTGGTCGCGGCGGCGCCGTTCATCTACGGGCAAGTGATGCTCTCGGCGCAGCAGAACGTCACCGGCGCAGTCATACGAGGCGTATCTCCCGCCTCCGCCGACGTGCTCGATCTGCAGCACCACTTGAAGGAGGGCGACATCAACGAGCTGGGCAAGCTCCACGACGTGCCGCTCGACGACGGCCGCGGCGCCACCGTGGAGCTGCCGGGGCTCATCGTGGGCAAGGACGTCGCCCGTCAGCTCGGCTTGCTGATCGGCGATCCGGTCAACGTCATCTCGCCGATCGCCACGCCCACGGCGGTCGGCATGGTCCCGCGCGTCAAGCGCTTCGTCGTCGTCGGGCTGTTCGACTCCGGCATGGCCGAGTACGACTCGTCGCTGGCGTATATGGACCTGGCCAGCGCGCAGAAGTTCTTCGAGCTCGGCGACGCGGTCACCGGCATCGAGGTGCGCGGCACCGACCTGTACGAGGCCAAGGCGATCGGCCAGCGTATCGCTCAAGTCCTCGGGTTCCCGTTCCGGGTACGCGATTGGATGGAGATCAACCACAACCTGTTCTCGGCGCTGACGCTGGAGAAGACCGTCTACTTCATCGTGCTGCTGCTCATCGTGCTGGTGGCGGCGTTCAACATCGTAGCGACGCTCATCATGGTGGTGATGGAGAAGCGCAAGGACGTCGCGATTCTGAAATCGATGGGCGCCACGCGCGCCGGTGTCGGGCGCATCTTCATCTTCAAGGGGATGATCGTCGGCATCGTCGGCACGCTCATCGGCAACATCGGCGGCTACGTCGCGTGCTGGATGCTGAAGCGCTACCAGTTCATCGAGTTGCCGAAGGACGTCTTTTACGTCAACACGGTGCCGGTGAAGATGTACCCGGAGTATTTTTTAGCGGTCACCGTGGCGTCGCTGTTGATCTGCCTGCTGGCGACCGTCTACCCGGCCCGGCAAGCCGCGCGGCTCGCGCCGGTGGATGTCATCCGCTATGAGTGACCCCCGTCCTATGCCATCAGCGATCCGCCATCAGACACGTCATGAGTGAGCCGCTCATTCGTGCCGTCGGTCTGTCGAAGAGCTATGGCGACGGACGGCGCATCGAGGTTCTCACCGAGTTGGACCTCAACGTGGCGGCCGGCGAGGCCGTCGCCATCCTCGGCCAGTCGGGGGTCGGCAAGAGCACGCTGCTGCACGTGCTCGGCACGCTCGACCGGCCGACGGGTGGGAAGGTGCTGTTCGACGGCGTCGATCTGTTCGGGCTCAGTGAGCGTGAGCAGGCGACGTTCCGCAACCGCGAGCTGGGCTTCATCTTCCAATTCCATCACCTGCTGCCGGATTTCACCGCCTTGGAGAACGTCATGATGCCGGCGCTGATTCGCGGCGTGAGCCTGCCCGAAGCCGAGCCGCGGGCGCGCGCCGTCTTGGAGCGCGTCGGGCTGGGCGAGCGCTTGACGCACAAGCCCGGCGAGCTGTCGGGCGGTGAGCAACAGCGGGTCGCCGTGGCGCGCGCGGTGGCGCTGTCGCCGCGCGTCATCCTCGCCGACGAGCCGACCGGCAACCTCGATCCGGCGACCGGCTCGGAGGTCCACGCCGTGCTCATGGACCTCAACCGCGATCACCACATCACGCTGGTCATCGTCACCCATAACGAAGAGCTCTCCGGCATGGTGCACCGCACGCTGCGGCTGCAGAATGGCACGTTGCACTGAGGGGCGGCCACGCGTTCCGTGCGCCGCGTTCGTCAGGGTTTACAGTGCCGGGGCCGTTTGATAGGCGTAGGCGCCAATCGATTCTGCGGGAGCGAGTGATGCGGGCGCTGCCGGTGGTAATGGTGCTGGGGCTCCTGCTCCCGGTTGTGGCGACGGCGCAAGACGACAGCGTGCCAGTGGAGCACCCGCGGCTCGATCGGGTCGTGATCACCGGCAATCAACGCGTCGAGGAAGAAGCCATTCGCGTCCAACTGCGTTCACAGCCCGGCACCCGCCTCAACGAGGAAACCGTCGACAACGACATCCGGGGGCTCTACCGCATGGGTTTCTTCGATAACGTCGAAGCGAACCTCAGCGAAGACAACGGGCAATGGGTCCTGACCTATCAGCTCACCGAGCGGCCGCTGATCCGCGAGCTCAAGGTCGAGGGCAACACCAAGATCAGCCGCGAGGATCTGGAGCCCGTGCTGAAAGTGCGCCCCAACACCATCTTCGAGCCCGACAAGGTACACCGCGGCATCGAGGAGGCCAAAAAGCTGTACGAGAAAAAGGGCTACCTTGATGCCACGATCAATTACGCCACCACGCCGTCGGCTGGGATCAACGAAGTGCTGCTGACCTACAAGATCAACGAGGGCAAGCCGGTGCGCATCGAGCACCTCATCTTCGAGGGGGCGCGCGCCTTTTCGGCGCGGCAGCTGAAGAAGGTGATGCAGACCAAAGAGGCCTGGCTGTTCTCGTTCCTCACCGGCGCTGGCAATCTGGACAACGAGGTGCTGAAGACCGATATCGAACGCCTCACGGCCTACTACTACGACCACGGCTACATCGATGTGCGCATCGACGAGCCGGTGGTCGAACGCACCGCGGCCGGCCTCAACGTCACCATCAAGATCGACGAGGGCGATGAATACAAGACGGGGACGGTCGATATCGGCGGCGACCTGCTGCCCGACATGCAGAAGGCACGCGACAAGCTGAGCCTCAAGACCGGCGAGGTGTTCCGCACCAGCAAGCTGCGCGACGACATCAACGCCTTGACCGAGATCTACGGCGACCAAGGCTTCGCCTTCGTCAACGTGACGCCCGACACGACGGTGAACCGCGCCGACAAGACCGTCGACGTCACCTACAAGGTCAGCAAGGGCCCCGAGGTCTCGATCGACAAGATCGACATCACCGGCAACACCAAGACGCGCGACAAGGTCATCCGGCGCGAGCTGGCGCTGGGGGAGCAGCAACGCTTCTCCGGCTCCAAGCTCCGCCGCAGTCAGGAACGGCTGCGCCGGCTCGGCTTCTTCGAGGACGTGAACATCACGACCCGCAAGTCGGAAAGCGAGGACCGTCTGGACTTGCTGGTGGACGTCAAGGAAGCGTCGACCGGGGCGTTCTCGGCGGGCGCCGGCATCTCCTCGGGAGAGAACTTCCTGTTCAACGTGCGGCTCTCCGAGATCAACCTGTTCGGTCGCGGTCAGCGGCTGGTGTTGAACGCCGACTTCGGGCAGATTCGCCAAAACTTCAGCCTCGACTTCACCGAGCCCTACTTCCTCGATACGCAGCTGACGGCCGGATTCAGCCTGTTCAACTGGCGCCTGATCTTCGACGAGTTCACCCGCGGCGGCACCGGCGCCAGCGTCCGCATGTTGTACCCGTTCACCGCCCTCGGCTGGAGCGCGCTGGGCGGATACTCGTTGGAGGACACGCGCATCGGCTTGGATTACCGCATCGAGAACGCCGATATCACCGACGTCAGCTCGACGGCACCCGGCGTCATCCGCGCCGCGGAGGGCAGCAGCTTGACGAGCAGCCTCACCCCGCGCTTGTTCCGCGACACCCGCAATCACCCCTTCGACCCGACCGAGGGCTCGCTGACAGACCTGTCGTTCGAGTTCGCCGGCGTCGGCGGCGAGAGCCAGTACATCAAGGCCGAGGCGCGCGCGCGCTTTTACTACCCGTTCTGGAAGAGCCCGACGTTCGGAACCTTCACGCTCTCCCTCGGCGGCAACGTGGGCTACGGCTTCGGCTACGGCGGCGAGCGCGAGCTGCCGCTGTTCGAACGGTACTTCCCGGGCGGCATCAACTCGGTGCGCGGGTACCGCATCCTGTCACTGGGTCCGCAAAACGTCGTGGTCGATCAGTTCGGCCGTCTGTTTAGCCGCGACCCCATCGGCGGCAGTCAGCAACTGATCTTCAACAACGAGATCATCATTCCGCTGGTCGAATCGCTCGGGGTCAAAGGCGTATTCTTCTTCGACGCCGGCAACGCGTTCTCGGCGGCGCAGGGCATCCAGCTGAGCGAAATGCGCATGTCGGTGGGCCCCGGGATCCGCTGGCTGTCGCCCATCGGACCGCTGCGCGTCGAGGTTGGTTTCCCACTCAACCCGCGCGTCGGCGACGACACGCAGACCGTGAACTTCTCGTTCGGCGGCCCGCCGTAACGAAGCATGCTTGTGGCGTATGGCAGATGGCCGATGGCATATCGGCAGGAGACCGTTCCCTTGCCGCGATGCGCCATCAGCCGGAAGCCATCAGCAATAGAGTAGGAGGCGATTTCGATGAAGGTTGTTTGGCATGTCATTGCTGGGGTATTCCTGGCGAGCGCGGCGCTGGCGCAGAGTACGCCGAAGATCGGCTACGTCGACCTGCAACGGGCGCTGAATGAGTCCGAAGCCGGCAAGAAGGCCAAGGACGAATTCAAGGTCCAGGTGGACAAGTTGCAGGGCCAGCTGAAAAAGCAGAAGGACGAGATCGACACGCTCAAGGACCAGCTGGAGAAGAAGGCAGTCGTCATGAAAGAGGAGGAACGTGCCAACCTGGAAGACGAGTACCGCAAGAAGCTGCGCGACTTCGAGCGCAACTACAAAGACTCGCAGACCGATCTGCAGAAGAAAGACAACGAGCTGACCGGCGGTATCATCAAGGACCTGCAGGACATCATCCGCGACTACGGCGAGCGTGAGGGCTACACGTTGATCCTCGAGGCCACCAACAGCGCGGTGCTCTACGGCATCAAGACGGCGGATCTCACGGACGACATCATGAAGCAGTACAACAGCACGCACTCGGGCGGGAAGAAGAAAGGGAAATGAGCGCGCGCCAGCCCCCGGTCTTCAGCTATCACGAGATCGCGGCGCTGCTGCCGCACCGCTACCCGTTCCAGTTCGTCGATCGCGTGCTCGAGTTCGACGACGGCCAGCGCATCCTGGCTTTGAAGAACGTGTCGATCAACGAGCCGTTCTTCCGCGGTCATTTCCCCGAGCAGCCGTTGATGCCGGGCGTGTTGATCTGCGAGGCGCTCGCACAGGCGGGGGCCTTGCTCGCGCACCGCTCGAGCGACGGCGTACAGTCGGGACGCGTGGTGGTGCTGACCGGGTTGGACCGGGCCCGCTTCCGCCGCCCGGTGCTGCCCGGCGATCAGCTGCACCTGGACGTCGCGCTGATTAAACGCCATCGGCCGCTCTGGCGGATGCGCGGCGTGGCGCGGGTCGGCGGGCACGTGGTCGCGGAGGCGGAGCTGTCGCTCACCGAGACCGCGAGGGTCCAGCTGTGAGCGGTGCGCGCGTTCATCCCACCGCGATCGTCGCGCCCGGGGCCGAGCTAGCCGACGAGGTCGAGGTCGGCCCCTACGCCTTGATCGGCCCGCACGTGCGCATCGGCCGCGGCACGCGCGTCGGCGGACACGCCGTCATCGAAGGCCGCACGACCATCGGCGCCGACAACCAGATCTTCCATCTGGCATCGGTCGGTGCGATCTCGCAGGACCTCAAGTACCGCGGTGAAGACAGCGAGCTGATCATCGGCGATCACAACGTCATTCGGGAGTTCGTCACGCTGAACACCGGCACCGCGGGCGGCGGGATGATCACCCGCCTGGGCGATCACAACCTGGTGATGAACTACAGCCACATCGCCCACGATTGCCGCATCGGCAGCCACACTATCATTGCCAACGGCGTGCAGCTCGGCGGGCACGTGGTGATCGAGGACTACGCGTTCGCCGCCGCGCTCGTCGGCGTGCATCAGTTTGTAAAGGTCGGTGAATCGGCTATTCTTGGCGCCGGCGCGATGGTTTCCCAAGATGTGGCACCGTTCTGCAACGCCACCGGCGATCGAGCCCGACTGCATGGGCTCAACCTCGTCGGGCTCAAACGCCGCGGCTTCAGCCCGGAGCTGCTGCGCAACCTGAAGCGCGCCTATCGCATCATGTTCCAGTCCGGCCTGAAGGTCGCCGCGGCTGTGGCGCGCGTGCGGGAAGAGATCGCACCGTCGCGCGAGATCGAGCACTTCCTCACGTTCATCCAAGCATCCGAACGGGGGGTGTGTCGGTGAGGAGAACCTGCCTTTCACGCGCATGCAACGTGTCGGACTCATCGCTGGCAACGGTCGCTTTCCACTGATCTTCGCGCGTACGGCACGCGCCGAAGGCGTCGAGGTCGTGGCGGTGGCGCATGCCGGGGAGACGCTGCCGGAGCTGCGTGACGAGGTCGACGCCATCACCTGGGTGAACGTGGGCGAGCTGGAGCGCATCATTCGTGCCTTCCAGCAAGCGGGCATCACGCGCGCCGTGATGGCCGGCGGCATTCGCAAGCTGACGCTGCTGGAACACTTCGCTCCGGACGAACGCGGCATGCGCTTTCTGGCGCGCCTGGGCAGCCTCGGCGACGATACGCTGCTGCGCGGCCTCGCCGCCGAGCTGGAGAGCGAGGGCATCCACGTGGTCGAGTCGACACTGTTCCTCGCGACCCTGCTCGCGCCGCCTGGACCGCTCACCGCGAAGACGCCCGACGATGGCCAGTGGAGCGACATCCGACACGGCTTTGCCGTCGCCAAGGCGATCGGGCGTTGGGACATCGGACAGAGCGTCGTGGTCAAGTCCGGCATCGTCCTGGCCGTCGAAGCCATCGAAGGAACCGACGCGACGATTCAGCGCGGCGGGCGGCCGGGCGCGGTGGTCGTGAAGGTGAGCAAGCCGCAACAGGACTTGCGCTTCGACGTCCCCGCCGTGGGGCCGGAGACGGTCCGCATCTGCGCCGCCGCCGGCGTTGCAGTCTTGGCACTCGAAGCGGGCAAGACGCTCCTGCTCGATCGCGCCGAGTTGCTCAGCGAGGCGGAACGTTGCGGGCTGTGTCTCGTGGGCGTCGACGGAGATGCGCCACAATGACTACGCCACTGCGGGCCGCAGTTGTCGGAGTGGGGTACCTGGGCGCATTGCACGCCGACAAGTACGCCAGCATGCGGGATGTGGATCTGGTTGCCGTGGTCGATGTGGACGGCGCGCGCGCCCACGCCGCCGCCGGTCGCTGCCACACGGCGGCGGCGACCGACTATCGGTCGCTGTTCGGCCGCGTCGACTGCGTGAGCCTGGCCGTGCCGACCCCGATGCACTTCACCCTGGCGCAGGAGCTCCTGGCGCGTGGCATCGACGTCCTGGTGGAGAAGCCGCTGACGGCCACCGTCGGCGAGGGTCGTGCTCTGGTCGAGACGGCCGAGCGGGGCGGCCGCATCCTGCAGGTCGGTCACCTCGAACGCTTCAACCCCGCGATCCGCGCGCTGGCCGGCGTGGTGACGCAGCCGCGCTTCATCGAGTGCCACCGGCTGGCGCCATTCGTCGAACGCGGCACGGACGTCGACGTGATCCTCGATCTGATGATCCACGATCTCGACGTCATTCTCAGTGTCGTGAACGCCGACGTGCAGTCCGTGGAGGCGGTGGGCGTGCCGGTCCTGTCCGAGAGCACCGACATCGCCAACGCGCGGCTGCGCTTCACCGGTGGGTGCATCGCCAACATCACCGCCAGCCGCGTGGCCCTCAAGCGTGAGCGCAAGATCCGCTTCTTTCAAACCGACGCCTACGTTTCGGTCGACTATGGCGACAAGCACGTGCGCATCTGCCGGCGCGTCATGACCGACGGCGCGCCCACCATCACCGTCGAAGAGCAGGCGCTCGGCGAGGGCGACGCGCTGTTCGACGAGATCGAGCATTTCGTGCGGGCCGTGCAGACGCGCCAGCGGCCGCTGGTTGATGGGCGCACGGCATTGCGTGCGCTCGAGGTCGCCGAGTTGATCCGCAGCAGTCTGGAGACCGCATGAGCGCGTCGTCTCGAACCGTCTTGCTCGTCGCCGGTGAAGCCTCGGGCGACGTGCGCGGTGCGGAGCTTGTCAGTGTGCTGCGCCGCGACGACCCGTCGATCGACGTGTGGGGCGTCGGCGGCGAGCGCTTGCGCGCCGCGGGGATGCACATCCTCGTCGATACGGCGGCGGTGGCGACCATGGGCCTGGTCGAAGTGTTCGACACGCTCGGTCGCGTGCTCGCCACCTATCGGCAACTCAAGCGCTTCATGATCGAGCGGCGGCCGGCGTTGCTGATTCTCATCGACTATCCCGAGTTCAATCTCTTCCTCGCCAAACGCGCCAAGGCGCTAGGTATCCCGGTCTTCTACTACATCGGGCCGCAAGTGTGGGCGTGGCGCCGCGGGCGGGTCCGCAAGATCGTCCGCCGCATCGACCGCCTCGGTCTGGTCTTCCCGTTCGAGCCGGCGCTGTATAACAACGGACGGCGCATCGCGGAGTTCGTTGGCCATCCACTGCTCGACGTCGTACAGCCGACACGCACGCGGGAGGCCACGCTCCGCCGCTATGGGCTCGACCCGGCGCGGCCGGTGCTCGCGTTGCTCCCCGGCAGCCGGAAGAAGGAGATCCGTCACCTGCTCCCGGCGGGCCTGCAGGCCGGCGAGCAGCTCGCACGCGAAGGCTGGCAAGTCGTCCTGGTGCTGGCGCACACGCTCACCCGCGACGATGTCGCGGCGGCCGTTGGCGGGGCGCTGCCGGCGGTGCCCATCGTCGAAGACGACACCTACAACGTGGTCCACGCGGCCGACGCCGTGCTGGTGGCGTCCGGCACCGCGGCGTTGGAAACGGCGCTGCTGGGCCGGCCGATGGTCATCATGTACCGCGTGGCGCCGCTCACCTTTGCCGTGGCGCGCCTGCTGGTCCGCGTCGATCACGTCGGGATGCCGAACATCATCCTCGGCCGCCGCGTGTTCCCGGAATTGCTGCAGCGGGACGTGACCCCCGACAAGCTCGTGGCGGCGGTGCACGACGTCACGGCGCGGCGCACCGAGGTCAGCGCGGCATTGACCGAGTTGCGACGGCAACTCGGCGAGCCGGGCGCCGCGGCGCGGGCGGCACGCATGGCGCTGGAGCTGATGGCATGAAGCAGCCGCCCCTCGCGCGCCGGCTGCTGGCGTACCTGCGGCCGTACTGGTGGCCGCATTTCACGGTGGCCATCATCTGCATGGTGCTGTTCAGCGTCACCAACGGTGTCATGCCGTTCCTCATCCGCCACATCTTCGACGACGTGTTCACCAGCAAGAACCTGGTCGCACTGAAGGTCCTGCCGGCGGTGATCGTCGCAACCTTCCTGCTGCGCGGCGTCGTGAGCTTCGGCAGCACCTATCTCACCGAGTACGTCGGGCAGCGCATCATCGCCGATCTGCGCAACCAGCTCAACGAGCACATCCAGCATCTGTCCCTGTCGTTCTTCAACCGCACGCCTACCGGCACCATCGTCTCCCGCATCACCAACGACGTCGCGTTGGTGCGCGCGACCCTGACGGACGCCGTGGCCTCGGTTCTCAAGGACGCCTCATCCCTGGTGGTGCTCGTGGCGGTCGCGTTCTATCAAGATTGGCTGCTGTCGCTCATCGCCTTCGTCGTGTTTCCCGCGTCGGTCTTGCCGATCATCCGTCTGTCAAAACGGCTGCGCGCCTTCTCGCGGAAGGGACAGGTGTCGATGGGCAACATCACCATGCTGTTGCAGGAAACCATCCAGGGCAATCGCGTCGTGAAGGCCTTCGGAATGGAAGACTACGAAAAGCAGCGTTTCCGGGAGGAGAACGACCGCCTCTTCCGGCTGTTCATGCGCGCCACCAACATCCGCGCATTCACCACTCCGATGATGGAGGTCCTCGCCGCGTTCGGGATCGCCGGCGTCGTTTGGTACGGGGGCTACAGCGTCATCGTCGGCGGCCGCACCCAGGGCGCCTTCCTGGCTTTTCTGACGGCGCTCTTTCTGCTCTACGATCCCTTCAAGGGGTTGGCGAGAACAAACAATCTGATCCAGCAGGGCATGGGTGCCGCCGAACGGGTCATGGAGCTGCTCGACACCGGCAGCGACGTCGTCGACCGACCCGGCGCCCGCCGCCTCGACGGCATCCGTCACGGCATCCGCTTCGAGGACGTCAGCTTTCGCTACGACCACGATCTGGTGCTGCGCAACATCGACCTCGACATCGCGCGCGGCGAGGTGGTGGCCCTCGTCGGCATGAGCGGCGGCGGCAAGAGCACGCTGGCCGACCTGATCCCGCGCTTTTACGACGTGCCCTCCGGGCGCATCACCATCGACGGCGTCGACATCCGCGACTACACGTTGGCGAGCTTGCGGACGCAGACCGCGATCGTCACGCAGCATACGTTCCTGTTCAACGACACCGTGCGCAGCAACATCGCCTACGGCGACATCAGCAGGGACATGGATGCGATCATCGCCGCGGCGCAAGCCGCCAATGCGCACGACTTCATCATGGAGCTGCCGGAGGGGTACGACACCGTCATCGGAGAGCTCGGCATCAAGCTCTCCGGCGGGCAACGCCAGCGGCTGGCGATCGCGCGCGCGCTGTTGAAGAACGCGCCAATCCTGGTGCTGGACGAGGCCACATCGGCGTTGGATAACGAGTCCGAACGCCTCGTACAGAGCGCACTGGAGACCCTGATGCACAATCGGACCACGCTGGTCATCGCGCATCGCCTGTCGACGATCCGCCGCGCCGATCGGATCGTGGTCGTCGTGCGCGGCGAGATCGTCGAGCAAGGCACCCACGAGGAGCTGCTGGCCCTGAACGCCGAGTACCGCAAGCTGCACGATCTGCAGTTCCGGGACAGCGACACCTTTGAGTCGAAGCTGCTGCACTAGCGGCCGTGGCTTGAACACTCGGTCGTCGAACGCCATGCAGCCCATCGAACCCACAACGGACGCGCTCCCCTTGAGCCCTCCCACGCTCGAACCCGCGAAGGCAGGGCGGCGTCACCGGCGGCGCGAGCGGCTGCTGCAACTCCTGACCGTCGTGGCGCCCCGCCTGCTGAGTGGAGCGCTGTGGCTGCTGGCGAAGACCGTCCGCTTCCGGTTCGAGAACGCCGACGACCTGTTCGCCCGCTGGGCGCGCGGCGAACAGGTGATCATTGCCTTTTGGCACAACCGCGCCGTGATGATGCCGGCTGCCTATCGTGGCCGGCGGCTGTGCATCATGAACAGCCAGCACCGCGACGGCGAGATCGCCACCCGGGCTCTGGCGCGTTGGGGGATTCGCTCGGTGCGTGGCTCGGCGACGCGCGGCGGCGCCGCCGCCTTCTTGCAGCTCGTCAACGCCTACCGCGACGGCCACGACCTCGCCGTCATCCCCGACGGCCCCCGCGGACCTCGCTATGTCGTCAAGCGCGGCGTCATCCATCTCGCCCGCGCGACCGGTGCCCCGATTTTCCCGGTCGCCTACGCGGCCACGCACACGCGTCAGCTGCGCAGCTGGGATCGCCTCATCATTCCGCTCCCCTTCTCGCGCGTGCTCTTCCTTGCGGGTGAGCCGCTGCTCGTGCCGCGCCATGCAGAGGGGGAGGACGTGGAGCGGCTGCGATGCGCTCTCGAGGCCCGGCTCAATGCGGTCACCGAAGCGGCCGAAGACCGCGTGGCAGCGCGTGGCTCGTCGTAGCGGCACGCCGCGTCGTATCCGGCATTGTGATGCAGGATGACCCCAAACACCGTGCGGCACTTGCGGGCGCGGTTCCCGAGCCACCTCGAACGGCCCACTGGCTCAGCTACGCGGCCTACGATCTGGCCGGCATTGTGCTCGGTGTCGCGACGCTGCCATTCTTGCCGCTGCTGCTTCTGACGCGTCACGGCCGCGGCATCGGCGAGCGTCTCGGGCGGCTGCCGGCCGCGGTGCGTCAGCTCTCCCGCCCCGTCTGGGTGCACGCCGCGTCTGTCGGCGAAGTGCTGGCAGCCGAGCCATTGATCGCGCAGCTACGGCGGCAACGGCCGGAGTTCCCGGTCTTGATGTCGACGACGTCGATCACTGGACGCGAGACCGCACGGACGCGGCTTGCGGTCGATGCCGTGATGCTGCTCCCGGCCGACGTCGCGTGGATCGTCGACCGCGTCATGCGCCAGGTGCACCCGCGCGTCCTGGTCGTCGTCGAGACCGAGATCTGGCCGGCGCTGATCCGGGCTGCGGCGCGCCACAGCGTCCCCTGCCTGATCGTCAGCGGGCGCATCTCGGAACGCGCCGCCGCGCGCTACGCATGGATCGAATGGTTGACACGGGCGGTACTGTCACAGGTGTCTGCCTTTGCCATGCAGACGGACGCCGACGCCGCACGCATCGTCGCCCTGGGAGCTCCAACGGCCCGCGTCGAGGTCATAGGCAGCTTGAAGTTCGCGCGTAATGCGACGCGCGGAGCCGAAGCGTCGCGCGCCGCAGAGACGCGCGCGCTCATGGATGGTCGCTTGTTGCTGGTGGCTGCGAGCACCCACCCGAGTGAGGAGCAGGTCGTCCTCGACGCCGGAGCGGAGCTGTGGGCCGAGCGTCCCGACGTGCTGCTGCTGATCGCCCCGCGGCGCCCGGAGCGCTTCGATGCAGTCGACCAGCTGCTGGCACGCACCGGGATCCCCCACGAGCGGCGCAGCCGACTGTCCGGCCCCGTCGGCCAAGCGACCCGCGTGCTGCTGCTTGACACAATCGGCGAGCTGCTTGATGTCTTACCGGCAGCTCAGGCAGTCTTTGTCGGGGGAACGATCGCCCCGGTTGGGGGACACAACGTGTCGGAGCCAGCGCTGTTCGGGAAACCCGTTGCCTTCGGTCCGCACACCGCCAACGTCCGCACTGCGGCGGCGGCGTTGCTCGAGGTCGGAGCGGCTACGCAGGTGAGCGATGCGCGCGACTTGAGCCGTGAATGGCACCGCCTGCTGGCGCGGCCCGAGCTGGCGGAGCAGATGGGCGCGCGTGGCCGCGCGGTGGTCGCCGCCCAGGCGGCGGTGGCGGAACGGACGTTCGAGGTGGTGGATCGGCATTTGCGCCGGCACAGTGACGGGCGGCTATGACGCGCGTCTCGCAAAGCTTCCGCGACGTCGTCTGGGCTCGTCGCGGTCTCCGCGGCTGGGCCGCGTGGTTGGCATTGCAACCGGCGAGCGCCCTGTTCGGCACCGGCGTCGCGCTGCGCAATCTGGGATACCGCATCGGCGTGTTGCGCGCGCACCACGCCGACATCCCGGTGGTCAGCGTCGGCAATCT
This sequence comes from uncultured Binatia bacterium (SeqCode), assembly GCA_964498075.1. Taxonomy (GTDB): domain Bacteria; phylum Desulfobacterota; class Binatia; order HRBIN30; family HRBIN30; genus CAZCGA01. The sequence goes on from CAZCGA010000022.1 coordinate 52,922, forward strand.
TTCCGTGGGTGGAACGGGAAAGACACCGCTGACCCTGTGGCTCGCCCGCCAGCTCGCCGGCAGCGGCGTGCGCGTCGCGATCCTGCTGCGCGGCTACAGCGGTCGTGCGCGTGGGGTGACGGTCGTCTCGCAGGGCGCCGGGCCGGAGGTCGACGTGGAGACCGCCGGGGATGAAGCGGTGATGCTCGCCAAGTGTTTCGATGGTGTGGTACTGACGGCGCGCCGGCGCATCGACGGGGTCATCGCCGCCACGCGGCTCGGCTGTCGGGTCGTCGTGCTCGACGACGGATTTCAGCACCGCGCCTTGGCGCGCGACTTTGACCTGGTGCTGGTGAACAGCCGGCGCGGTGCGCTGTTGCCGGCGGGACCGATGCGTGAGCGTCGCACGGCTCTCAAACGCGCCGACGCCGTCGCGGTGGTGACCAAGCTCGAAGAGGAGCACGCTCCCACCCCGCGCGGCATCCTCGGGCGAGTGAAGAAACCGCTGTTCACGGTGCGCTTCGCCGCCCGGTCGCTGATCGAGTCGGACGGCGGACAGTGGAAGGCATCGCCGATCGGCCTGCTCTCGGGCCGGCACGTCGCCGTCGTCTGCGGCATCGCCGAGCCCGCCGCCTTCTATGCCGCCGTGCGCCAGTGGGAGGCGCAGATCGAGGAGATCTTCGAGTTTCCCGATCATTACTGCTACACACAAAGCGATTGGCAGCGCCTGTCCCGCAACACGCGCGACATCGAGTTGATTGTCACCACCGAGAAGGACCTTGTGAAGCTGGAGAGCTTCCCGTTTGCGAAGGGTAAATTGGTTGCGCTACGAATAGTCCCGGAAGTCGACGGCGGCGAAGTGTTGGTACGCATGGTCATGGAGCGTGCCGGCCTCACGCAGGCCGCGTGACGCTCAGGAGGAAATGGATGACCATTAGCAAGGACCTGCTCGACATCCTGGCATGTCCCAAGTGCAAGGGTGACGTGCAACTCACCGAGAAACAGGACGGCCTCGTCTGCAACGCCTGCAAGCTGATGTACCCGATCAAGGACGACATTCCGGTGATGCTGATCGATGAAGCGATCCCGTTGGGGTGAAAAAGCCGTCAGCGGTCAGCTCTCAGCCATCAACTCTGGCTGAATGCTGACAGCTGAGCGCCGACAGCTCTGCCATGCGCATCCTCATCGCCCAAACCAGCTTCCTCGGCGATGTCGTCCTGAGCACACCGGTATGCGCCGCCGTGCGGCGGCAGTACCCGGCGACACACGTCACGATGTGGGTACGGCCCGAAGCTGCGGGGGTCCTGGACAGCCACCCGCACGTGGATGCGGTGCTCACGGACGACAAGCGCGGACGGGAGCGAGGTCTCGGCAGCCTGCGGGTACTGCGGAAGCTGCGCGACGGCCGCTTCGACATCGTGCTGGCGCTGCACAAGTCGTTGCGCACCGCCTGGCTGGTGGCCGCCGCCGGCATTCCGCGCCGCATCGGTTTCCGGCAGAGCGCCGGCTGGTTCCTCTATCACCGCTGTGTCAACCGTGACCCCGCGCGGCACGACGTCGAGCGCAACCTGTCGATCGTGGCTGGGCTCGACATGGATCCCGACGCCATCGTCACGCGGCCGTTCGTGGCCTGCGCGCCCGCGGCGGCGCTGCGCCTTCAGGCGGTGCTACGGGCGCACGGCGCCGTTGCAGAGACGCGGCTCATCGGCATCGCGCCGGGGTCGGCGTGGGCGACGAAGCGCTGGACGGTGGAAGGGTACGCGGCTTTGCTCGGTGCTCTCCAACGCGAGCTCGGGGCGACCCCAGTGCTGCTCGGCGCGCCAGGTGACGGCCCGTACGCCGAAGCGATTCAGCGTGCCGCCGGCGGCATCGGGGTGAACCTGGTCGGCCAGACCGACCTCGGACTGCTGATTGCGGCGATCGATCAGTGTGCGGCCCTGGTCACCAACGACAGCGCCCCGATGCACATTGCGGTGGCACGTGGCACGCCGGTGGTCGCGATCTTCGGCCCGACCACACCGGCGCAAGGATATGGACCGTACACCGACCGCGCGGTGGTCGTGCAACGCGAGCTGTCGTGCCGGCCGTGCAGTCGTCACGGCGGCGCGCATTGCCCGCTCGGCACGCACGCCTGCATGAAAGAGATCAGCCACCGCGACGTCCAGCGCGCCGTGTCCGACCTCCTCCGGCGCTGTGCCGGCGAGGCCCCTCGCGTTGCGGCGCATCCGTGAGGTACGCCGATCCTCCGCGTGGCTTCGAGTGGGTGCGCGACGGACGCATGGCGGCGCTGGTGCGGTCGGACTTCCGAACCTGGATGGTGCCACTGTTCGTTGCGGCGGAGCGTGAGTGGGCCGGTTATGAAACCAGCTCGCTCGCGGGTGGCCGCGGCAGTGCGCGGTTGGTACGCATGGCGGAGCACGCGGTCGTCGTACGACCGTACCGTCGTGGTGGATTGCCGCGATGGGTCCTGCGCGACACCTACTTCGGCCCGCGCCCGCGTCCGTTTCGCGAGTTGGAGCTCACGGAAGCCCTGCGGCGCCGTGGCGCGCCGGTGATCGAGGTCTACGGCGCCGCCGTGCGTTGGCTGGCGCCTGGTTGTTATCGTGGTTGGTTGGCGACCCGCTACGTTTCCGCGGCGCGCACGTTGTGGGGCTGGATCGCCGCTGCTCCCGCTCCGGCGGAGCGTGACATCATCCTGCGGAAGGTGGGCGATGCGATCCGTCGCTTGCACGCGTGCGGCGGACGGCACCCGGATCTGAACATGAACAACATCCTGGTGGACGGTGATGCGCAGGTGTGGCTCATCGACTTCGACCGGGCGCGGCCGATCCGCAGCAGCGGCAGCACTTCCGCGGATCTCGCGCGGCTGCGGCGGTCGGCGCGGAAGTTGGACCCGCAGGGCAAATGGGTCACCGCTGCGGACTTCGATCGCATCGAGGCGGCGTCTCGCATGGGTGCGTCATGCGCGTGACCGCCGAGCGCATCCTCGTCGTGCTGCTCGGCGCCATCGGCGACGTCGCGCGCGCCCTGCCCTTCCTGCAGCGCTTGCGCGGCGGCTATCCGCGGGCGCGCATCGTCTGGGCGATCGAGCCGGCTGCCGAGCCGCTGCTGGCGCATCATCCGGCCCTCGACGAGGTGGTGGTATTCGACCGCCCCGGTGGGGCTCCGGCGTTCGTTCGCTTCCTGCGGCGCATCCGGGCAGTGCGCGCCGACCTGACCATCGACCTGCAGCGGCATCTCAAGAGCGGCATCGTCAGTCGTGCCTCTGGCGCACCGGTGCGCCTGGGATTTCATCGGCGCAACTCGCGCGAAGGCAACTGGTTGTTCAACACGCATCATCTCGATGCGATGCCGCACTTCAGCTCGAAGCTGCAGCAGTTCCTGGCGTTCGCCGACTGGCTCGAGATCGGACCGGCGCCGGTCTCCTTTGGGTTGCAGCTTACGGATGACGAAGAGCAGCACGTCGCCAACCTGCTGGCCGATGTTCACGGGCCGTTCGTCGCGGCCTTCGTCGGGTCGAGCTGCGAGAGCCGTTTGTGGTTTGCGGATCGCACCGCAGCGGTGGTAGAAGCGCTGGCCGAGCAGGGGCTCGCCATCGTCCTGCTGGGCGGCGGTGCCGATGTGGAGTTTGCGGCGGCCGTGGCCCGAGGGGCCCGCGCGCCGGTGCTGAACCTGGCCGGTCAGACGACGCTGCGGGATCTCATCGGCATCTTCGGACGCGCGCGGGCGGCGTTCGGACCCGACTCCGGTCCGATGCACATCGCCGCCGCCGTTGGGGTGCCGGTGGTATCGTTGTGGGGTGCCACCAGCGCGGCGCGCTCGGCGCCGTGGGGCAGCGAGTCCGGCGTCATCGTCGGCGAGGCGCCGTGCAGCCCGTGCTACCTGAAGCGTTGTCCCATCGGCCGGCAGTGCATGCAGCACATCAGCGCGGACGCCGTGACCGAGAAGATCCGTGGCTCGACCGTCACTTGACGCATTCCAGTGTTTGCGTAATCGTCCGCCGGCACTGTGACGGAAGATGGGACGTGTGATGCGCCGCCTCGGACTTGCTCTCGGTTGCCTGCTGCTGTTGGCGGCGCCGGCGCTGGCTGAGCCGTACTTTGCGGTGCGCGAGGGGCTGCGCTGCAGCGCCTGTCACGTGAACATGAATGGCGGCGGCATGCGCACCGATTTGGTCAGCACGCACGCGCGCGACCTGCTGCACTACCCAAGCTTTTTCGGCGCCTTCTCCAACCCCCCTGACTTCTTCACCGGCGAGATCAACAAGTACCTCCGTCTGGGTGGCGATCTGCGCGTCAGCGACACCGCCACGTTTCAAGACCTGGGGCACAACGGCAAGGTGAGCAACGATGAGGTCTTTCGAGGTCGATTGGAGACCAACAGCATCGACGTCAGGCAGGCGGTGCTTTACGGAGAAGTGCGTCTGATTCCGGACTACTTGGCGTTCTACATCGACCAGCGGTTCCAGCCGACGACCGACAACCGCGAGGCGTTCGGGCTCCTCACGGGCGTGTTACCGTGGAACGGGTTCATCAAGGCCGGGCGGATGTTCCTGCCCTACGGGCTGCAGCTGCAAGACGACGGCGCCTTCATCCGCGGCGGCACTAACGGCTCGATCAACACCGGGTTCAGCTTCAATCTGCAGCGCGCCGCCTTTGAGCTCGGCTTCGAGCCGGGACCAGTCACCCTAATGGCGACGGTGTCCGAGGGAGCTTCGGACTCCCGCGACGTGCAAGTCACGACGACCATGTACACCCTCTTCACGGACCTACCGGTGGTGCGCAATGTGTTGCTGGGACACTCCTTCACGCGCGTCGGGCCGCCGGGCAGTGAGACCATCATCTTCGGCTTCTTCGCGGGGAGCAACTTCGAGCGCTTCACGTTCCTCGCGGAAGCCGATTTCCGCAGCGACCGGACTCAGGACACGCACGGGCGCCACGTCGGCCGCTTCATTGGATATGGCGAAGGCGACTATCTGTTCTTCGACTGGCTGAACTTCAAGGTCGCGGTCGACTACGCGGACGACGATGGGATGCTCACCGACGGAAAGGGGAACCTCGCCCTCGCCAACGACAGCGAGAACCGGGTCAGTGTCGGCTTCGAGCCGTTCCTCAACCGCTTCCTACAGCTGCGGCTCTTTTACCGCATCAGCAACGGCGTGCGCAGCACTGCGACGCACAACCAGAACGTGCTCCTCGCGGAAGTACACCTCTTCTTCTGACTCGGCCGGTTACTGCAGAATGACGTCGCTCGCAGGCTCGGGCGCCGGACCCTCGGCGGTGGAACGCGGCTGTGGCAGGATCGCGCCGTAAGAGCGTTCGAGCAGGCGGCGCACCCGTGCCAGCAACTCGGCACGGGCAAACGGCTTGGCGACGTAGTCGTCAGTGCCGGCGAGGAAGCCGCGGGCGCGGCTGGCCGCGTCGTCGCGCGCCGTCAGCATCAGGATGGGAATGAACGCGGTGCGCACGTGCGCCCGCAGCCGCTCACACACTTCGAACCCATCCATGCCGGGCATCATGACGTCGAGCAGGACGAAGTCGGGGGGGCTTTGTTGCGCGAGATCGAGCGCCTCGTAGCCATCGGCGGCGGTCGCCGTCGAGATCGGCAAGCCGCTGTGCTCGATGGTGAAGGCAATCAGGCGCCGCATGTCTGCGTGATCGTCGACAACCAAGGCGCGGTACTGACGCGCTTCGACGTGCGGGCGGGGCGCTTCGGGGGCTTGGGTCGGTGTGGGTGGCTTCTGCGTCTCCGGGCTCGCGGAGGCGTGCCGAGTGGAGGCACCGCAGTACGGGCACGTCAACCACTCGGGCTGCAGCAGCATCTTGCAGCTGGGGCACCTGCATTGCAGTGCCGTGGCACAGTGTGGGCAGACTGCGAAGGTATCCTCGATCGCACGGTCGCAGGCCGGACAGTGCAGGATCTCCGTCTCGATGTCGACGACCCGCAACACCTCCTCAACCGTGGTCCGGCCGTCGCAGACCCGTGTGGCAGCGTGGTCGGCCAAGAACGTCGTGCCGTCGGCGCGGGCTTGGGCGCGCAGCGCGCTTTCGGGGGCCTTCGCCTCGACGAGCCTGGCGAGCTTCGGAGTGTTCTGCAGCACCTCAAAGATGCCGATCCGTCCGACGGAGCCGGATTTCCGGCACGCACTGCAGCCACGACCGCGCCGGAACTGTTGACCGGCCGGATCGATCTGCAAGAGCCGCAGTGCCTCGGGTGACGGCTCGTACGGCTCGGCGCACTGCTCGCAGACGCGTCGCACCAGGCGTTGCGCGATGATCAGGTGCAACGACGAGGCAAACATGTACGGCTCGATGCCCAAGTCGAGCAGACGCGTGATGGTCGCCGCGGCGTCATTGGTGTGCAGCGTGCTGAGCACCAAATGTCCGGTCTGCGCGGCCCGTATGGCGACCTCCGCGGTCTCGGCGTCACGAATCTCCCCCACCAAGATCACGTCCGGATCCTGCCGCAGGATCGAGCGCAACGTGCCGGCGAACGTCAGACCCTGCTTCTCGTTGATTTCGACCTGGTTGAGCCCGTCGATTTGGTACTCGATGGGATTCTCGATGGTGACGATGTTGCGGGTGGAAGACACCACCTCGGCGATCATCCCGTAGAGCGTCGTAGTCTTTCCGCAGCCCGTGGGCCCAGTGACCAGGATCATTCCTTCCGGTCGTGCGAGGGCTTGCCGAATACACTTGAGGTCACGGGCGGAGAAGCTGAGCCCGTCCAGACCGCTGGGCGCGGCGACCGGATCGAGCACGCGCATCGTCACCTTCTCCCCGAACTGGGTCGGCAGGCTCGACACGCGCAGATCAACCATCGCCTCACGATACTGGACGTGCATCCGGCCGTCCTGCGGCACGCGGCGCTCGGTGATGTCGAGCTTCGAGAGCACCTTCGAGCGGGCGATCAACGGATCCTGCACCCACTTCGGCAGCCGCAAGGCCTCTTCGAGGATGCCGTCGATCCGGTAGCGGACGCGTACTGCCACCGCGCCCGGCTCGATGTGGATGTCGCTGGCCCGTTGGCGCAGCGCCTCGATCAAAATCGAGTTGAGTAGCTTGACCACCGGCGCGAGGTTCGTCTCGCGCATCAGGCTGCGGATATCCTTCGTCGGTTCGTGCTTCAGTTCGGCAACCGGCATGTCTCCCTCGTCGGGCACACCCTTGAGATAGGCGCCGAGGGAGTCATCCAGGTGATACGAGTGCTCCAAGGCGTCACGGATGGCAGTCAAGGTGGCGACCTCCGCGTGCACGCGCTTGCCCGTCGCGAACTCGATGGCGCGCAGCGCCGCACGATCGAGCGGATTGGCAGTCGCCACCGCCAGGCCGTTTTCATCGATGCGCACCGGCACCACCAAGTACTGCATGGCCAGCTCTTCGCGGACGAGACTGGTCACGGATGAGCTGAGGGCCATCGTCGCCAGATTGGCGACCGGCAGCTGCAACCCTTTCGCGAGCACCTCCGCAACCTCTTGCTCAGTGGCGATGCCCCGGCGCACCAGCCACTCGATCACGGTCGTGCCGGGGGGCTGACCTCCGATCTCGGCTTCCGCCACCTGGGCCGCGTCGCTGGCGACGACGCCGGCGCGCACCAAGAAGCGCAGGAGCGCTGCATTTCCACTCGCCTTTTCCGTACTCATCCTCGCACTCGCCCGTGCAAGTGCGATGCCATTTGCGCACGCAGGCTCGGCGACGGTTTCCGGCGCGCCGCGACGGCAAAAGTACGGCGTGACGTGACGTTTCTGAGGCCACGCGATACTGGACTGACCATGCCTTGACTCACGACTGGTTTTTCAGCAGCGTGAGCCGGTGGCGCGACGCGACGGCGGCCGCGCGCAGCGACGGACCGGCAGCGTGAGCGAGCTCCCCTACTATCTTCCGATCGGCGACGAGGTCGAGATCTTCACGGCGGCGTACGCCTGCCGCCTGCCCATTCTGCTCAAGGGTCCAACCGGCTGCGGCAAGACACGCTTCGTCGAGTACATGGCGGAGACGCTGCGGGGCACGGATCACAATGGCGCAGCCCCCGGCCAGGAGGTGATCCCCGGCAATCTGATCACCGTGGCCTGCCACGAGGATCTCACCGGCAGCGATCTGGTCGGCCGCTACCTCATCAAGGGCGACGAGACCGTATGGATCGACGGGCCGCTCACCCAAGCGGTCAAAGGCGGCGCCATCGCCTACCTCGACGAGATCGTCGAAGCCCGCAAGGACACCATCGTCCTCATCCATCCGCTCACCGACCATCGCCGCATCCTGCCGATCGACAAGAAGGGGGAGATCATCGAGGCGCACCCGGACTTCTTGCTGGTGATCTCGTACAACCCCGGCTACCAGAGTGTGTTGAAGGATCTGAAGCACTCGACCCGCCAGCGTTTCGTCACCATCGATTTCGATTATCCGCCACGCGACAAGGAAGCGCAGATCATCGCGCACGAGAGCGGCATCGACATGGAGCGGGCGCTGGCACTGGCGAAGCTGGGCGAGAAGGTTCGTCACCTCAAGGCCAGCGGGTTGGAAGAAGGGGTGAGCACGCGGCTGCTCGTCTATGCAGGCCAGCTGATGCAGCGGCAGGTGCCGGCCCGTCGTGCCTGTCGTGTCGCCGTGAGCACGTCGCTCACCGACGACGCGGAGTCGCAGCGCGCAATCGATGTGTTGGTGGGCGCGATATTTGAGTGAGAGCTGTCAGCCGTCAGCTGTAAGCTCTCAGCCAGGACGATCAGAGCAGGACCCGCCAAGTGCTTCTCCTCCAGGCTGATAGCTGACGGCTGATCGCTGAACGCTTCCGCAATGGCTGACCGCTCTCTGTGGTTCGAGTCGCATCTCCTCGCGGATCGCATCGGGCGCCGCGCCCACGCAGCGGCGGAGCGCCTCGGACCGGAGACGCACGAAAGAATTCTCAGCGCCGGCGATCGCCTGGCGGCCGTGTCACCCGCCGCGGCGCAGCAGTTTTACCGGCGGGCGGCCGCGGTCTGGCAGGCGCTCGGACCCGCCGACTTCGACGGCTGGTTCGAGCTGGGTCACGACTTGCTGCTGAACGAACCGTCGCAGCGCGACGCCGCACTGGCGTACTTCTCGGTCGCTCCCAAGGCGGTCGCGAGCGCGGGGCTGGACCGCCTGGGTGATTGGTGCGCGATCGGCAAACGCGTCGGCGCGATGTCGCGCAAGCTCGGCGCCGTCTTCTTCGAAGGCACGGCGACAGTCATTGATGCGATCGACAGCGACAGCCTCGCTGAGTGGGCGCGCCATGGCATGCGCCTCCACGGCCTCGCCGGCTGGCGCGGCGAGTTCTTGGCGCAGGCATACTTCGGAGCTGCGGCGCATGCATTGGTGGTCTTGCACCCGAACGAGCTCGCAGCGTGGGCCGACCTGGGGGTCGCGGTGCAGCGCGTCCTACGCGAGGGCCGCTTCTTCAACACGCTCCCAGTGGGATTGGCGACGCTCAAGCCGGAAGAACGCGAGGTCTTCTTCGCCACCGCCCTGGCGCTGGCCGCGGTGAACCCGGCGGCTGCCGCGACCTTCTATACCGAAGTGCCGGCGGCGCTCCGGCGCCTGCACACGTCGGTGCGCTTGAAGGTGCTCCGCATCTGCGAGCACGCCGGCGTCTCGGTCGCCGAAGCGCTGGCCGAGATTGCACCGGTGGCGGGCGCGCTAGTGCACGACATTCCGAGTGCACACCGCGGTGCGGCGCTCGACCTCGCGCTGCGCGTCGCGCGGGAGTTTCCGCGTGGCAGCGTCGCCGTGCTGCGCTCGTTACCGGCCGCCTACGAGGACGCCCGGCACGCCGCGGTGGAGCAATGGGTGCACCGCGGGTTACAGATCGCCGGCGACAACGCCGACGCCGGGGTGGCGTACTTCGCGCTGCAATCGCGGACCAGCCTGCAGGTGCTGCACGCGTCCTCGACCGCCGCGACGCTTACCGACGAGCAGGGTCTGCTGCGCAAGTACGTGCAGATGCTGAGCGGGCAACCGGCGTCGCTCCGTGGCACCGACGCGTTCCAGCTGCGTCCGCCGCTCGAAGAGTTCCCGCTGGAAGGCGAGGTCGCCTTGCCACTCAAGATCGGCCAGTTCAACACGCACGAGGACAATTGTCGCCTGTATCGTTTCTTGGCGGGTCAGCTCGCCGGGCGCAGGGAGTTCGGCACCTATGACGTAGCGCTGCCGGAAGGCGTGGACGGTCTCCTCACCTTCTTGCGATCACCGCAACACCCGGAGCTGCTGGAAGAGCTGTTCCTGGTTGCTGAAGGCGTCCGGATCGCCGCCGCCCTGTCGCGTGCTTACCCCGGCCTGACGCACGAGCAGCGGGCGCTCGCCGAACGCTTTCTCTCACTGCAGACCGCCGACCAGATTCCATCCCAGTCTGGCTTGCTGGACGCGTTGCTGGCGTGGCTGCTCTCGGGGCGCGGCAGCGCCGGGCTGCCGGGGTGGCTGCGTGCCCTTGCGGTGTTGGTGGCGCCGTGCGTGGCCCCGCTCGCGTCGGTGAATGCCACGGTCAATGACGCCCTCCGCGTCGCGCAAACCCTGGCGGCGCAGTTGGCGGGCTCGGAAGAGATTTCGCAACGGGCAGCGCTCGGTGATTTGTTCTTCGACAAGGTGGCCGGTGACGGGCTCATCGATCCGTACATGGACGACGACTCGCCTGCCCTGTCGAGCGACGCCGCGCAGGTGCCGACGGATGCACCGACACCGCCACCGGTCGCGCTGCCGGATGAGCTGAAGCTGCAGCTGGATGAATTGGACGAGGCGACCGAAGGCACGACGACCCCGCTGTCCGCCGAAGAGCTGCAGCGCCTGCTCGAAGCCGGCGCCGATCTCCGCATGAAACAGGGGTACAGCGACGACCTCGAAGGTCTCGGCCTCTACATCACCGATCTGCTCGGCAAGGTACCCGCGGAGCAACTGGAGGAGCTACGACGCTTGCTCAAGCATGCAACCACGACGGACCGTCCCCCGCCGCGCCGCTGGATCGAGCGCCGCGGTGAGGGGGCATCCTTCTACTACGACGAGTGGGACTATCACATCGGTGACTACCGGCAGCGTTGGTGCCGGCTGCTCGAGCTCACGGTGGACGGTGATGCGGGCGAGTTCTTCAATCAGACGCTGTCGGAGTACGCGGGGCTGATCCCCGAAGTGCGCCGCCAGTTCCAGCGCATCCGGCCGGAGATGTACCGCACCATCAGGGGACTGGAAGACGGAGAAGACTTCGATTTGAACGCGGTGGTCGACGCCCGCGTCGACCGGAGGGCGCGCCGGCCGCCGTCGTCGAAGTTGTATGTCGCGCGCACGCGTGAGGAGCGCGACGTGGCGACCTTGTTCCTGATCGACATGAGCGCGTCCACCGACGAGCCGTTGCAGAAGCCGCCGCAGCCGCTGTATCCGGGTGACGATCTGGTATCGCTCACCGGGCGAGTCGGCAGGCCATCTCTCGTCCGTGTCGATCGGCCCGGAGCGCTGGGGCGTCGTATCATCGATGTGACCAAGGAGGCGCTCGTCATCATGGCCGAGGCGCTGGAAGAGATCGGTGACGCGTACGCCATCTACGGCTTCTCCGGGCACGGACGCAGCAACGTCGAGTTCTACATGGTGAAGTCGTTCAACGAAGTGCTGTCGTCGCAAGTCAAGGGACGGATCGGCGCCATCGAGCCCAAGCGCAGCACGCGTATGGGAACGGCGCTGCGGCACGCCACGGAGAAGCTGGCCAGCGTCAGCTGCCGCTCGCGGCACATCATCTTGCTGAGCGACGGCTTTCCGCAGGACTTCGATTACGGCCAGGACCGGCGCAGCAACGTCTATGGCTTGCGCGACACCACCGTGGCGCTGCGCGAGTGCGAAGCCGCCGGCATCACACCCTTCTGCATCACCGTCGACAAGGCCGGCCACGACTACCTGCGCGAGATGTGCGACGGCTCGCGCTACATGGTCATCGAAGACATCGCCGCTCTCCCCCGCGAGCTTCCGAAGATCTACCAGCGCGTGGTCACGGCGTGAGGACGGACCATGGGGAGCGTTATCCTCATCACCACCGGCGGAACGATCTCAACCGCGGATGCCGGTGCCGGCGCCGTGCCCCGCCTCGGGGCTGCTGACTTGTTGCAGTCGCTCGGGGGACGGAGCAACCTTCCCGACGTTGACGTGATCGAGTTTTCGCGCATCCCGGGCTGCGAGATGACGCCGAGCAAGATGGTGGAGCTCGCGACCGTCGTGATCTCCGAATTGGCGCGGCCGGACCGCGTCGGTGCGGTGGTCACGCATGGGACTGACACCATCGAGGAAAGTGCGTTCGTGTGTCATCTCACCGTACCGGGCGACAAGCCCGCCGTGTTTACCGGTTCGATGCGCACATCCTCCGACCTGTCGTGGGATGGACCGCGCAATCTGCTCGACGCCATCCGTGTGGCGTCAGCGCCGGCAGCACGTGGTCTCGGCGCCGTGTTGGTGATGAACGAGGAGATTCACTCGGCACGCTTCGTCACGAAGATGAACGGCCTGCTCCTCGGCGCATTCCGGTCTCCCGCCAGCGGAGCACTCGGCCGCATCTACACCGGCGAGCCGATGCTCTCCACCAAGCCCGTGATGCCACGGCGGCTGCTCGCGCCGCGGTTGGAAGAAGCCGTGGCAACAGTGCGGGCCTTGAGTGGCGATCAGCTCAGCCTCGAGGAGGCGCTCGTCAGACCCGACCTCCGCGGGCTGGTTGTCGAGGGTTTTGGAAGCGGCCGCGTCCCAAGCTCTTGGTGCGAGCCGCTCGACGCAGCGATACGCCGCGGCGTACCCGTGGTCCTTACCTCTCGTACCGGGGCCGGCGCCGTCGGGGATGCGTACGGTTATGCAGGATCCGCGACGAGCCTGCGGCGCCTGGGTGCAGTCGCAGCGCACGAGCTGCCGAGCCACAAGGCGCGGCTCAAGCTGATGCTCGCGCTCGGCAACGGGCTGCAGGGTGAAGCGCTGCGGGAGTACTTCGAGAACGAGTGAGTCTACTCGCCACGGCGTCGGAACAGTCCGAAGGCGCTGGTGTAGCCGTGCACGAAGGTCGTGCCCTGCACCGGGCCGATCTCGCCGTTGCAGAAGAAGCCGCCCAGGGGTAGCTCGCCCAGGTGGTGGCGAAACGCGTCGGTATCGTGGTCGGGCCGGCCGTACAGGTGGATGCCGCGGCCAAGACACGAGAACAGTAACGCGCCCTGCGGCTGCATCGCCTGGCGATTCCGTTCGTAGCGCACCAGCAACTGCTCCAAGTCCGCAGCCGACGTCTTCGCATCGCGCAGGTGAAACTGAACGACCGAGCCCTCGCGCAGCTGCGCGCCCACCGCCAACACGCCGCGGCTGGCATCCATGCCGATGAGGTTGCGAATCAGAAACTCACCCTGACGGTACTCCTGCTGCGCTTCGTTCATCACGATGCCGAGAAACAGTGAATGCCGCGCCAGCTCCTGATCCCCTGGATCCAGCCGCTCGTAGAGATCCTCCAGCACGGTCACCGCCGGTTGGCCGTCGAGCCCCCACAAGATATTGCCTTGGCACTTGGTGATGAACATCGGCTGCCCGATCGGCCGGCATCCCTGGGCAACGATCGTGTCGACCGAGATGTCGCCGGCGAGTGCTACGCCGACGAGCCCGGAGCGATGCACGGCGCGACCGAGGAATAGTACATTGCCACCGGGCTGCTGGGCGCCGCTCGCCAGACCGCCGACCTTCTGGCTGCGCGGGTAGGCACGGTCGAGCCCGCGCAGAAACGTCTCCGCATCGAAGCTGAAGGGGTCCGGAAGCAGCACAAAGTGTGGATTCGCTGCGGCACGCACGCCGAGGAGCCCTTCCCACGAAGCGGGCTGGGCGTCGTCCTGCGGCACCGAGTCGGCGCCGACGTGGAACGGCGTCAGCTCGACGCCCGGCAAGACCGCCGCCGTGATCGACAGCGCCGGGCGGTTCTCGATTTCTCTGCCACCGCCGATGACCCCGCCCGCCGAGCAGCCAACGAGCACCCCCGATGGAAAGTGCGCCGCCAGCAGATCCGGGATGCTCTCGAAACGGTCGTGGTGCTGCTCCGAAACGAAGGTGACGATCAGATCGGCGGCCGCCCCAAGCAGCTGACGGCGCACACTGGCGGCGGCGTCGCGCAGCGCCTTCTCGGTCATCGATTCAGTAGATACCGTGGATGCCCACTGCATGATCCACCAATCGTCACATCACGCTACCAACAGATCAACGTCAGGCTGCCGGCGGTCGATCGGCAGTGCGGGCCGATCCGCGGACCGCGCGCCGGCTCATCACGACGTTCGTCAGCCTCGGGCGGGAGCGGAGCCAGAGTGAGCGGACCGCCTCCGAACGCCGCGGAAGCGCCGATGATGACAAAGGCCGCGTACGCGACGATGACCGCGCCGGCGATGATGAGCGCCTCCTCCGTATTGGCGCGCGCCGGTGTCGGGGCGAGTGGACCGACAGCCAGAAAAACGAAAAGTATGATGATCGCCAACAGCCGCTTCAGGTTCATTTGCGACCCCCCCTCTCCGTGCCCGGGATGCGATCAAGTTACCTCAAATGCGCGACTATGGCACGCCCCCGCGACGAGTCCAGCGGCACAGGCGCTAGGCGCTGACGCCTTCGTCCGCGGCGGGGAGGCCGATGTACACACTGGTCCCCCGGCCGACTTCACTCTCGATGCGCAGCGTGCCGCCGTGGGCCTGGACGATGTGTTTCACGATCGCCAGGCCGAGGCCGGTGCCGCCGAGCTCGCGCGAGCGGGCCTTGTCGACCCGGAAGAACCGCTCCGTGAGCCGGGGGAGATCGGCCGCCGGGATACCCATGCCCGTGTCCTGGACGGCGATCTCGACCATCCCCGCGTACGCGCGCTCGCCCGCGAGCCCCGCCCGCACCGTCACCTGCCCGCCGGCGGGCGTGTACTTGATGGCGTTGTCGATCAGGTTGATCAACACCTGCCGGAGCCGATCGCCGTCCGCCCAGACGGGCGGCGTGTCGGGGCCGACCTCGGTGGAGACGTGCAGCGGCTCGATCCGATCGGCGAGGATCTGCAGCACGTCGTC
>CAZCGA010000023.1:0-3429 GCA_964498075.1 uncultured Binatia bacterium (SeqCode)
CAGTCTCAATGCTCTATTCAGGAGACGCTAATCTTAAGTTAGCGCTTATGGGGCGATGCCCCTGGCTGAGGTATCGCCGCCCTTTCAGGGCTGAAGTCATCCAGAGATCCTGAGCCCTGAAGGGGCGCAAGAAATCAGCCTAGGGCAACGCCCTGGGCTTCCCGGCACGCACACGTGTCGGAGTCCCTAACGCTTGATCCAAGGCACCGCCCCCTCGCCCCGAAGCACCCGCCGCGGTTGACCCAGCAGCGCCCGCCGTGCAATCAGCGCACATGGACGAACACGTGCGCGACTTGATCAGGCAGCGCGCCGGCGCGCTCGCCGATTTTCTGGTCACCACGCGGCGCGACATCCACGCGCACCCCGAGCTCGGCAATCAGGAGCAGCACACGCCGGCGCTGATCGTCGGCGCTCTGAAGGAATTGCAGCTGGAGCTTACCGAAGGCGTCGGCGGTACCGGTGTGGTCGCCACACTACGCGGCGCGCATTCCGGTCCAACGATCGCCCTGCGCGCCGACATGGATGCGCTGCCGTTGAACGAAGAGGCCGATCGCCCGTACCGCTCCTGCGTGCCCGGCGTCATGCACGCCTGCGGGCATGACGGGCACGTGGCAATGGCCCTGGGCGCCGCCCGCGTGTTGCACGGCCTGCGTGCGCGGCTGCACGGCAACGTCAAGTTCCTCTTCCAACCGGCGGAGGAAACCTACGGCGGCGCGAGCGAGATGATCGCCGATGGGTGCTTGAGCAACGCCCCGAAGGTCGACGCGGTCTTCGGACTCCACCTCGAGCCGCTCGGCGCGGTCGGCGAGCTGCGCCTACGCGACGGGCCGATCATGGCCAGCTCGGACGCCATCCGCATCGTGGTGAACGGCAAGGGCGGGCATGCCAGTGAGCCGCACGACTGCATCGACCCGGTGCCGATCGCGGCGCACATCATCACCAACCTGCAAACCATGGTGGCGCGACAGTTCGACGTGAAGAACCCGGTGGTGATCACCATAACCTACTTGCAGGCCGGCTCCGCCTTCAACGTCATTCCCGGCACGGCGGTGTTGGCAGGGACGGTGCGGACGGTCGATCCCAGCGTCCGCGCGACGATGCCGCAGCGTCTCTCGACGTTGATCGATCACACCGCCGCAGCCTTCGGTGCGACCGCGGAGCTAGCGTACGTCCACGGCTCCGGGGTTGTGGTCAACCACGGTGACTTCACCGACTTCGTCCGGCACGTCATCCGCGCGAGCCGCGGCGACGGCGCCGTCCTCGACATGCCGCACCCGATCATGGGTGCCGAAGACTTCGGCTTGTACATGCAGCACGTGCCCGGAACGTTCGCCTTCCTCGGCGCCCGCCCGTCACACCAAGAGGCACACCCCTGCCATCACCCGCAGTTCGACTTCGACGAACGCGCCCTGCCGATCGGCGTGGAGATCCTCTCGACGGTGGCGCTGGAGTATCTGGGCGGCGACAACGAGTAGGATACGCATTCGGGATGGTCGCGACCGCAGCGCAGCCGCCGAGCACTTGCCGTACGCGGTCCTCGGCTGTATGACGCCGTTAGAGTGTTGTCATACTTGGAGGTGTCGCATGGGTGCCAGCCGCGCCATCACGGTCCGCATTTCGGAAGCCCGCCTGCGCAAACTCATGCGGGCCCGCAGGGTCGCCACGCAGTCAGAGCTGATAAACACGTTGCTGGCTGAGGAAGAAGAGCGGCTGCACTCGCACGCCGTGCTGCGGGATACCGCCCGGACGGTTCGCACGGCGGATCTCGATGATCGCCTTCTTTGATACCAATGTGCATATCGACGTGCTGCGAGGAACGCGCGCGCTCGCCGAGGTTCTGGCGGCTGTCGGTAACCCGCCGGTGCGCCTATCTCCGGTGGTGGCGAGCGAGTTGCTGCGCGGCATTTCGGGCCGCGGTTCCCGGAGCGTGATGCGCCTGGTGCGCGGCTTGGTCAGCCTTGAACCGCCCTCCTGGCGGTCGTGCTGGCTTGAGACCGGGCGCCTGCTCCCGCGCATTTTCTCGGACCACGAGGCCCTCGGGTTGGCGCGCCTGCAGAACGATCTGCTGCTCGCGCTCACCGCCCGTCATACGGGAACGCTCTTCGTCACCGGCGACGCGCATTTCGCGGCGCTCCGCCGTTACGTCCCGTTCGCGCTGAAGGTGCTGTCGCACTGAGGGTGCGCATGAGCGCGGAAGCGATGGCGAGAGCGGCTCGCTTGCAGTGCTGGTCAGGGCGCGTGGATCCGGAGCCGGTGTCGGGCGGCGGCACCAACGCCAACTTCGTGGTGCGCGACCGCGGCGAGCGCTTCTTCGTGCGCATCGGTGACGACATCCCGATGCACGGGGTGTGGCGCTGGAACGAGCTGGCCGCCAGCCGCGCCGCACACGCCGCCGGCATCTCGCCGCGGGTGGTGCACGCCGAGCCCGGCGCCATGGTGCTGTCCTTCATCGACGGCACGACGCTGTGCGCCGACGACCTGCGCCGGCCGGCTACCCTGGCGCGCATCGTGCCGCTGGTGCAGCGCTGTCATCGCGAGCTACCCAAGTACCACCACGGCCCCACTCTGCTGTTCTGGGTGTTCGCCGTCGTGCGGCGCTACGTCGCGACGCTACGTGCCGGCTGCAGTCGCCACGCGCCGGCGCTGAGCCGCTTGGAGGCAATCGCCACCGAGCTCGAACGCGCGGTCGGCCCGGTGCACATCGCCTTCGGCCACAACGACCTGCTCGCCGCCAATTTCCTCGACGACGGCACGCGTCTGTGGCTGGTCGACTGGGACTACGCCGGCTTCAACAGCCCGCTGTTCGACCTCGGCGGTCTCGCCTCCAACAGCAAGCTGCCGCCGGACTTGGAGCGCTGGCTGCTGGAGTCCTACTTCGAAGAGCCGGTGTTGCCCGAGCTGTGGCGACAGTACGCCGCGATGAAGTGTGCCTCGTTGCTGCGCGAAACCCTGTGGAGCATGGTGTCCGAAATGCACTCCGCGCTCGAGTTCGACTACGCCGCGTACACCGACGAGAACCTGCGACGCTTCGAGCGCGCCTACGCAGCGCTGCCGCTTGAATAATACGGATCGTTCATGAACCGCTGTGAGCAACGTACCCAGCGCCGCGCCGGGGAATGGAATTCCCCAGCTACGCGGGAAGGAAGTCCTCTGAAGAGGACTGCCATCGCACGGGCACGTAGGATCTCAGGTTGTGGAGTCGTCTTCAGACGACTTTTTGAGAACCTCAGCTCGGGAATTCCATTCCCGAGCGGCGCGATCCGCCACCGCCCAAGAGGGCGAGCACGTACGCTCGCGAATATTCCGGGCGCGAGTCGGAAGCCGCAACCATGACGCCTCTTCCCACGCACGCGCGGGTCGTCATCATCGGCGGCGGCATCATCGGCTGTAGCACGGCCTACCATCTCACCAAGCTCGGCTGGAAGGATG
>CAZCGA010000023.1:3439-67707 GCA_964498075.1 uncultured Binatia bacterium (SeqCode)
CATCACCACGTTGCCGAAAGCGATCATCCTCTTTGTGGTGCTGCTCGAACGCGGGAAGCTGACGAGCGGGTCGACCTTTCACGCTGCCGGTCTGGTCGGACAGCTGCGCACCAGCGCCAACGTCACGCAGCTGCTCAAGTACAGCGTCGAGCTGTACGCGGCGCTCGAAGCGGAGACCGGACAGGCGACCGGCTGGAAAATGAACGGCGGGCTGCGTCTGGCGTGCAACCCGGCGCGCATGATCGAGCTGAAGCGGCAGGCGACCACGGCCCACAGCTTCGGCCTGGAGATGCACCTGCTCAACCCCAGCGAGGCGCGCGCCTTGTGGCCCTTGATGAGAGTTGACGACCTCGTCGGTGCGGCGTTCCTGCCGACCGATGGTCAGGCGAATCCGTCCGACCTCACCCAAGCCTTCTCCAAGGGAGCGCGTGCCGGGGGCGCGCGCATCATCGAAGACTGTCCGGTGAGCGCGGTGCGCGCCGCCGATGGGCGGGCGTGCGGTGTCAGCACGCCGCACGGCGACGTCGAGTGCGAGGTGGTGGTGAACTGTGGCGGGCAATGGGCGCGCGCGATCGGCGAGCTCGCCGGGGTGCTGGTGCCGGTGACCTCGGTGCAGCACCAGTACTTGATCACCGAGCCCATCGCCGGTGTGCCGCGGACGCTGCCGACGCTGCGCGACCCGGATCGGCGCACCTACTTCAAGGAAGAGGTCGGCGGCCTGTTGATGGGCGGCTACGAGTCCAATCCCATTCCGTGGGCCCTCGACGGCATTCCGGAAGGTTTCCACTTCAGCCTGCTGCAACCGAACTGGGACCATTTCGAGCCGCTGATGGCCGCGGCCCTGGCGCGGGTACCGGCATTGGAAACCGCCGGCGTGAGCACGCTCCTCAACGGCCCCGAGGCGTTCACCCCGGACGGCAACTTCATTCTCGGTGAGGCTCCGGAGGTGCGCAGCTTCTTCGTCGGCGCCGGTTTCAACGCCTTCGGCATCGCCAGCGCCGGCGGCGCCGGGCGTGCGCTCGCCGAGTGGATCGTCGCCAGCGAGCCGCCGATGGATCTGTGGCCGGTGGACATTCGCCGCTTCGGCGCGCTGCACCGCGACCAGGAATGGGTTCGCACCCGCACCCTCGAGCTGTACGGCAAGCACTACACCGTCGCGTGGCCGCACGAAGAGCACGACAGCGGCCGGCCGCTGCGCATCTCGCCGCTGTACCAGAGGCTGAAGGAGCGCGGCGCGTGCTTCGGCTCGAAGCTCGGGTGGGAACGGCCCAACTGGTTTGCGCCGGCCGGCGTGGAAGCGCGCGACGACTTCTCCTTCGGGCGCGCCAATTGGTTCGAGCATGTGGGCAACGAGCATCGCGCCACCCGCGAACGCGTGGCGCTCTTCGACTCGTCATCCTTCGCCAAGTTCCTGCTGGTGGGTGAAGACGCCGAGGCGGCGTTGAGTTGGATCTGTGCCAATGACGTGACCAAGCCGATCGGCCGGGTCATCTATACGCAGATGCTCAACCGGCGCGGCGGCATCGAGTGCGATCTGACCGTGTCGCGGCTGGCACCCGATCGCTACTACATCGTCACCGGCACGGCGTTCGGCACACACGACGCAGCCTGGATCCGCCGCAGCATTCCGGCGAAGCTCGACGCGCACCTGATCGACGTCACCTCGGGATACGCCACGTTGGCGCTGATGGGCCCGCGCGCGCGCACCGTCTTGCAAGCCGTGACGCGCGCCGACGTGTCGAACGAGGCCTTCCCGTTCGCCACCTGCCGCGAGCTCGGCATTGCCGGCGCGCCGGTGTGGGCTCTGCGCGTTACCTACGTCGGCGAGTTGGGCTGGGAGCTGCACGTCCCTACCGAGTACGCGGCTGCGCTCTACGACGCGTTGATGATCGCCGGCGAGCCCTGCGGGATCGTGAATGCCGGCTATCGTGCGATCGAGTCGCTGCGCCTCGAAAAGGGCTACCGCGCGTGGGGCGCGGACATCGGGCCAGATCACACCCCACTCGAGGCCGGCCTGGGCTGGGCGGTGAAGCTCAGGCGCGACATCCCGTTTCTCGGTCGCGACGCGCTGCTGGCGCAACAGGCGGAGGGGCTGAAGAAGCGCCTGGCGTGTTTCACCGTCGACGACCCCGACATCGTGCTGCTGGGGCGCGAGACCATCTACCGCGATCGACAAGCGGTCGGCTGGCTCACCAGTGGCGGGTTCGGCTACACCGTGGACAAGAGCATCGGCTACGGGTACGTCCGCAACCCGGACGGAATCGACGCCGCTTACCTCGCCGCCGGCACGTACGAGCTGGAAGTCGTCGCCGAGCGACTGCCCTGCCGGCTGCATCTGGCCGCGCTCTACGATCCGCAGGGAGAGCGCGTCCGATCGGCTCTCGCGTAGGCCCGCGCTTCAGTGGCTCGGTACCGCGAGCCAAGGCAGCTGCACGCCCGCGGCTTGCAGACGGGTGAAGAAGGTCAGCAGTGCCGGCGGCATGGCGGTCTCTTCCTCGCTCGTCGAGTCGGGCAGCGACTCGAAGTCGAGGATGTTCAGCTCGGCGAACTTGGCGCGTACCCGCGGCGTCAGCAGGCCGAGCCGCTTCAGGTTGGGCACGATCTTCGAGAACAGGATCTGGCGGAAGCCGACCATGAACGGCGTGCTCAGCGTCCACGGCATCCAGATCTTCGGATCGAGCCCGAGGCGCGGCCACACCTCCTCCATGAGCAGGCGATCGCGCATCAAGATGGTGGCCTCGATGACGAACTCCTCGCGCTCCTTCAGCTCGGTCGACGACATCTCCTTGGTGTACAGGTCCTGCAACGACAGCACGCCGAAGGCGACGTGGCGCGCCTCGTCTCGCATCACGTAACCGGTGATCTGCTGGATGAGCGGCTCATCGGCCGAGATGAAGCGCATCAGGCCGAAGGCCGCCAGCGCCAGGCCTTCGACCATGATCTGCATGCCCAGGTAAATCATATCCCAGCGCGATTCGCCGATGATCTGGTTCAGCAAGGTGTGCAGGTGCGGATTGACGGGGTAGCTGCAGCCGAGCTTCTCCGTCAGGTAGCGGCGGTACACCTCGACGTGCCGCGCCTCGTCGGCCACTTGGTTGGCGGCGTAGAACTTGGCTTCGATCCACGGGATGGTGTTGACGATCTGCGCCGTCGCCAG
The DNA here is from genome assembly GCA_964498075.1 of uncultured Binatia bacterium (SeqCode). GTDB lineage: Bacteria > Desulfobacterota > Binatia > HRBIN30 > HRBIN30 > CAZCGA01. Next base: position 6,597 of record CAZCGA010000023.1, read on the forward strand.
CAGGGCGCCCTGCTCGCCGTGCATGAACTGCGACAGCATCCACGCGTTCATGTGATGGTTCATGCGACCGCGCGTGGCGACGTCGAGCTTCTCGGGCTGCTTGAGGATGGCGTCGAACGCCTCGATGTTTTCGATGTGGATGCGTTCGGGATCGACGTCGATCGACCAGTCGATGTCGGTGGCGGCGTTCCACTGCTGCTGCTTGCCCTTCTCGTAGAGGCGCATCAGCTCGTCGTGGCGCGTCTTGTACTCCCAGTTGAACACCGAGGGGAACGCGGTGGCGACCTGCTCCTGCGGACCCGCCGGCGGCAGCTCGATATCCCGATACGTCGCGGTCATAGATGCCCCCAAATCTTCTCCGGTCGTTGTGGGCGCCGCGCTGCGGCGCCTGTGTCGATCTTCATACGAACAACCGGCGGGATTCGCAAGCATGCGTGGACGCCTCCGACGCCGCGGCGCTACCCGGCTTGACGCTAACGCGGGGCATCTGACATTGCTGGCCGGCGATGCTGGCCGTGATACTCACGATCGTCCTGCTGTCGGGCTACGCCGGCGCACTGTGGTGGCTGCTGCGCCGCGAAAGCGTCGTCGTGCTGCTCAGTGTGCTCGCGCTGTGTCTCTGTTCCCTGACCTTGCGCCTCGTCTATACGGGCGACTACCCCGCCGGCCTGAATGAGGACGAGGCCAAGCTGCTGCACTGCTCGTACGACGCGTTGCAGCGCGGCGCGTTGTTCCGTGAGAGCTGCATCCACGCGCCGGTGCTGACCAGCGCCTTGTTCTGGGCGCAGCTCGTCCCGATCGTGGGACCGAACCGCTGGGCGATCCGGACCTACTCGTTAGCGAGCAGCGTGCTCTCGACTGCGACCATCTTCGCCGTGGGACGGGCCATGGGCATGTCCGTCGCTCCCAGTCTGGCCACCGGCGCCTTCATTGCGGTGCTGCCGTGGTCGCTGTTCTTCGGTCGCATCTCGGTCGGCGCCTTGACCTTCAATCAGCTCCTCCTGCTGGCCGCGCTGGCGCGCTTGCTGTGGGCCGGCGGCGGCTGGCCGGAGGTGGGCATTCGATTGGGAGCGTACCGACGTGGTGAGTGCCCTGCCACCTCCCCCGCATCCGCGGTTCATCATCGATCGTAACCTCGGCTACTTCTTCCTGCCGCTCACCTTGGTCGACAAGAACTTCGAGTACCGCAACGTCGACAACTGGTTGCCGACGGACCAGGAGCCCGCCATCTATGCATTCGACTGGCACGCCGACGTGCTGCGACCGTTCTACCAGAACCTCTTCGGCGTCCGCCGGGTCCAGTCGTTCGGCCGCGCGTTCATGATCCGCCTCGAAGCCCGCGACTGGTCGTGGGTCCGCGAGTACGGCTGGGCGTACGAGGCACGATGCCAGAAGCGCACGTGGCGCGGACAAGTCCCGGTGCTCTTTCACTCGGCGTGGACCTTCGGACGAATGCAGTGCAAGGATCCCGTTACGCACACCTGGCGTGGGCGCTGGAACGGTCCGGGCGCGCATCTCCGGCTGCGTTTCTCTGGGAACACGACAGTGCACACATCGACCGACGGCCGGGTGGTCCAACAGGACGGTCGCGAACAGAGCGCAGAGTTCGATGTCCAGCCGGATGCCATCATCACGGTGACCATCACCACTCCCCGTCTGCCGGACGTGGCATTGCTGGAGGTCACTCCGGGCGCAGAGCATGTCCCGGTGCACGATCGCGTCAGCCCCGTTCCGTCGCCGTGAGCCCGGCTCTGCAGTCCGGCCCCTTCCCGGAGCAACGCGACCCTTCCTGACGTGGATGAGCTTCGGAGCGATTGCGGCACGGCGACTCGCCGCTACAACGGCACGCGCCGCAGCCGCAGCGCGTTGCTGATCACCGACACGGAGCTGAAGCTCATCGCCGCGCTGGCGATCATCGGACTGAGCAGGAGACCGAACAGCGGATAGAGCACGCCGGCGGCGATCGGCACGCCGAGCGCGTTGTAGATGAACGCGAAGAAGAGGTTCTGGCGGATGTTGCGCATGGTGGCGCGGCTGAGGCGGCGGGCCTTGGCGATGCCGCGCAGATCGCCTTTGACCAGCGTGACGCCGGCGCTCTCCATCGCCACGTCGGTGCCCGTGCCCATCGCGATACCCACCTGCGCTTGCGCCAGCGCCGGCGCGTCGTTGATCCCGTCTCCCGCCATGGCCACGACGCGCCCCTCGGCTTGCAGACGTCTGACGATCTCACTCTTCTCCGCCGGCAGCACCTCCGCCAAGACGCGATCGATTCCCAGCTTGCGCGCTACCGCCTCGCCCGTCGTGCGGTTGTCACCGGTGAGCATGACGATATGCACGCCTTCCTCGTGCAACATGCGGATGGCCTCCGGGGTCGATGCCTTGACCGGATCGGCCGCGCCCAGCAGCCCAGCCGCACGCCCGTCGATGACGACGAACATGACGCTCTGGCCGTCCTGACGGAGATCCTGCGCCGGCGCCAGCAGCTCGCCCTCGGGTATCCCCAGCTCCTCGAGTAAGGCGCGGCTGCCGACCGCCACCGTATGCCCGCCGACGGTGCCGATCACTCCCTTCCCGGTGAGCGCGCGAAAGTCGGCGACGTGCAACAGCTCCACACCGTGCGCGAGTGCACCGGCGACAACCGCGCCGCCGAGCGGATGCTCGCTGGCGCGTTCCAGACTCGCTGCCAGCTGCAGGAACTGCGCCTCGGTCCAGTCGTGGAGGGCGATCACCGACGACAGGCTCGGTTTGCCTTCGGTGAGCGTACCGGTCTTGTCCACCACCACCGTGTCGACCTGCTCCAAGATCTCCAACGCCTCGGCGTTCTTGATCAAGACGCCGGCCGTCGCTCCACGGCCGGTCCCCACCATGATCGACATCGGCGTAGCTAGACCGAGCGCGCACGGGCAGGCCACGATGAGCACGGCAACCGCGTTCACCAGCGCGTAGGCCAGCCGCGGCTGCGGCCCGATGAGACCCCAGACGATGAAGGTCATCACCGCCACCAGCACGACGGCCGGCACGAAGTACGACGATACGATGTCGACCAGGCGCTGAATGGGAGCCCGGCTGCGTTGCGCCTCACTGACCATACGCACGATGTGTGCGAGCAGCGTGTCGCTGCCGACGCGCTCGGCGCGCATCACGAAGCTGCCCGTCCCGTTCACCGTCGCGCCGGTGACCCGATCGGCGGCCGCCTTCTCAACCGGAATCGGCTCACCCGTGAGCATCGACTCGTCGACAAGGCTGCTGCCTTCCACGACGATGCCGTCCACGGGCACCTTCTCGCCCGGCCGGACGCGAAGGCGATCCCCGGGCTGCACGCTTTCCAGCGCAACGTCTTCCTCGCCACCGTCATCGCGCAGCCGGCGAGCCGTCTTCGGAGCGAGCCCGAGCAGCGCTCTGATGGCACTGCTGGTGCGGTCGCGCGCCCGCAGCTCGAGCACCTGCCCCAGCAGCACGAGCGTGGTGATCACGGCGGCGGCTTCGAAGTAGACCGCCACCGCGCCGCCATGACCGCGGAACGCCGCCGGGAAGATTCCAGGAATGAGCGCCGCGACCACACTGTACGTGTATGCCACACCGGTCCCCGTCGCGATGAGTGTGAACATGTTGAGTCGCCGATTGACGATCGAGGTCCAGCCGCGTTCGAAGAATGGCCGCCCACCCCACAGCACAACCGGGGTTGCCAGAATCAGCTGCACCCAGGTGAGCAGCCGCGCACCGAGCGCGGCCTGCACCGGATGTGCGGGAACCATCTCCGACATCGAGAGGCCGAAGACCGGCAGCGTCAGCGCCAAGCTGACCCAGAACCGGCGGGTCATGTCGATCAGCTCGGGGTTGCGCTCCTCCGCCGCGGTGACCATTTGTGGCTCCAACGCCATCCCGCAGATCGGGCAGGCGCTCGGCTGATTGCGCGTGACCTCCGGATGCATCGGACAGGTGTAGACCGTGCCGGCCCCGGTTGGTTGAGGCGTGACGACGGCCAACCGCGGTTGCGCGCCGACATACCCTTCGGGCGTGGCGCGAAATTTCTCGGCGCAACGCAAATTGCAGAAGTAGTAGGTCTGCCCCGCATACTCGTAGGAGCCGCCCTTGGGCGTGGCCACGTTCACCTGCATACCGCAGACGGGATCGGTCGCGGTGGGCTCATTCGCGTGGTCGCTCACGGACTCCCTCTCTTCGCCGCACTTCGCTGGAGTTGCCGCGTCATGTTAGTGGCCATGCCGTCCATATGATAGCCAGGCACCGGTGAGCAACTGGCACACATCGGCGGCAGCTGACGTCCTGCAGCAGCTGCACACCGACGCGGTCAATGGCTTGGCTGCACACGAGGCGCAGCGTCGCTTGGCGCAATACGGTCCCAACCAGCTGATCGAACGCAGCCTCAAGAGTCCGTGGCATATCCTGTGGGAGCAATTCACCGCAACGATGGTGCTCGTCTTGATCGCGGCCGCCATCGCGTCGCTGGCGCTCGGTGACTATCGCGATGCGGCGCTGATCACCATCCTCGTCGTCCTCAACGCGGGGCTGGGGTTCAGTCAGGACTATCGCGCCGAGCGTGCGATGGCGGCACTGCAACAGCTGGCGGCACCACGCGTCCGGGTACGCCGCGGAGGTCATGTGCAGGAAGTCTCGGCGCGCGAGCTGGTGCCGGGCGACATCGTGCTGCTGGAAGCGGGGAACCAGGTACCCGCCGATTGTCGGTTGCTCGAGTGCGTCAACCTGCGGATTCAAGCCGCGGCGCTGACCGGTGAATCGGAGCCCGTCGACATGCATGCCGACGCACTGCCGGAGGACGTGCCGCTCGGCGACCGGCGCAACACCGCCTACATGGGAACCGTGGTGACCTACGGGCGCGGCCACGGCATCGTCACCGACACGGGCATGCACACCGAGCTGGGACGGATCGCCGCGTTGATTCAAACGGTCGGCCGCGAGCCGACGCCGTTGCAGCGGCGACTCGACCAGCTCGGCCGGCGGCTGGCCGCGATCACGCTGGCCATCGTCGCAGTGATCTTCGTGCTCGGGCTGCTGCGTCGGGAAGACCCCAAGCTGATGTTTCTCACCGCCGTCAGCATCGCCGTCGCCGCGGTCCCCGAAGGGCTGCCGGCGGTCGTGACCATCGCGCTCGCCTTGGGCGCGCAGCGCATGCTCAAGCGCCACGCCCTGATCCGCAAGCTGCCCGCGGTGGAAACCTTAGGGTCGGTGACTGTGATCTGCTCGGACAAGACCGGTACGCTCACGGAGAACCGCATGACCGTCACCGTGCTCGACGTGGCCGGCCATCAAGTGGATCTGACGGGACTCGGCCAGCAGCCCGAACGCGAGCGCGTCGCCGTCCTGGATGCACACCTTGCCCTGGCGTTGCTCGTGGTGGGGGGCGCGTTGTGTAACGACGCCTGGTTGGAGACGAAGGACGCGACGTCGGCTGACGCGCACGCCATCGGTGATCCGACGGAAACGTCGCTGCTCGTCGCCGCCGCGCACCTCGGGTTTTTGAAGGCCGATCTCGAACGGCGCTTCCCGCGCGTCGCCGAGATGCCCTTCGATGCGGAACGCAAACGTATGACCACGGTCCACGACTGCGCCGGCGCGCCGCTGCCCGGCGTTGCGAACGCGCTCAGCCGTCGCAACGCGACCACGCACATCGCCTTCAGCAAAGGCGCCGTCGACAGCTTGTTGCGGGTCACCAACGCGGTGTGCGTCGATAACACCATCGAGCCCCTGAGCGACGCATGGCATCAACGCGTCTCTGCCGCCAATGATCGGCTGGCACAACAGGGCATGCGCGTCCTCGGCGTAGCGTTCCGGCCCGTGCCGGAGCCGCCGGGGAGCGCTCGGGAGACGCTGGAGCGCGACCTGGTCTTCATCGGCATGATCGGCATCATCGATCCGCCGCGGCCCGACGCCAAGGCCGCGGTGGAGAAGTGCACGCGCGCCGGGATCCGTCCGGTGATGATCACCGGCGATCACGCGCTGACGGCGCGACACGTCGCGCAGCAGCTGGGCATTGCCGGCGACGGGCGTGTGGTCACCGGCCACGAGCTGGATCGGCTGCCGGCGGATCAGTGGCCGGAGCTTGTGGCCGAGGCGCGCGTCTACGCGCGCGTCGCCCCCGAGCACAAGCTCAAGATCATCGAGGCGCTGCAGCGGCGCGGGCACATCGTGGCGATGACCGGCGACGGCGTCAACGACGCGCCGGCGTTGCGCAAGGCGGACATCGGCGTCGCCATGGGCATCACCGGCACCGACGTCGCCAAGGAAGCCGCCGACATGGTGCTCCTCGACGACAACTTCGGCACCATCGTCGCAGCCGTCGAAGAAGGGCGCGTCATCTACGACAACATCCGCAAGTTCATCAAGTATCTGCTGACCACGAACTCCGGCGAGCTGGGCGTGATGCTGCTCGCCCCGTTCGCGGGTATGCCGCTGCCGCTGCTGCCGTTGCAGATCTTGTGGATCAACCTGGTCACCGACGGGCCGCCGGCGCTGGCGCTCAGCGTCGAGCCGGCCGAGCGCCACACGATGGAGCGCCCGCCGCATCATCCGCAGGAGAGCATCTTCGCCCGCGGTTTGGGCAGGCACATCGTGGTGGTCGGTCTGTTGATGGTCCTCGTGTCGCTGGGAGTCGGCTACGCCTATTGGCGCGCAGGCCGCGACACCTGGCAGACGATGCTGTTCACCACCCTCGCCTTGTCGCAGATGGGACACGTCCTGGCCATCCGCTCGGAGCGCGACTCGCTCTTCCGGATCGGCGTGCGCTCCAACACCACGTTGCTTGCCGCAGTGACGCTGACGCTGGTGCTGCAGATGGCGGTGATCTACCTGCCCTTCCTGCAGCAAGCCTTTCGCACCGTCGCCCTGCCGGCCGGCGACCTCGCGGTGTGTCTGGGCCTGAGCACCGTCGTGTTCTGGAGCGTCGAGCTGGAGAAATGGCTACTGCGCCGTCGCGGCAGCTGAGCCGGATCGCGTCAGAGGTGATGTCGATCTTGATGCTCACCGAATTGCCCGGTCGCTTGCGCATGAGGCGGTGCGCGCCTCTCGTGCTCTCGATCGGGCGCCCGTCGCGCACCTGAACGCCCTGGCGATGAGCCGCGCCGTCTCTTGGCGTCGGCCTCTCCAAGCCGCTATGAGCTAGGCGTCAGTCCGCCTGCGCGGGAAGTTGCAGTGTATATCCGACGACTACCTGACAGCACGCATGACGGCGTCGCCGATGCGGCGGGTTCGATACAATCGCACCAATGGGGAGCAGTGCGATGTCGGTCTTCGCCGCCGCAGCCTCAAATTCTGGGAATGTCATGTCGAGCATCGCCCGCTGATTTACAGCCTGCGGCAGACTCCCTGCCTGCTCGACGTTGCTGCTTGCCGTCGCGGAAGGAGCCAAGCGAAGGAGGCCCCGAAAGCGGCGAGAAGGAGACCCGAGGGGATGAAGCCCACGAAGTTCATGAGTGAAGCGTGTGAACCCCCAGTCTCGCCGAGCTCACTCATGAACTGTGTCGCGTGGTCGTATCCAGGGCGGAGCGTCCCGCAGACGATGACGACCGTCGAGAAGAGAACGGGGCCGGCTAGGCCACCCAGCGCGAGTACTCTCACGGATCACTCTCCTTCACGCACCCTAACGCTGGGCGTCAGGCGCCGCCGATAGCCGTAGCGGAGCGTAGGCTATTGGCGGTCGCCTGCACGCCGTGGTTAGGTCCCGTGGGACGCCCGCTTCCCAACCCCGCCCGCTCCCCCGGCCCGTGGAGGACTACTGCGGCACGGGAGACCACCAGACGCCAGGGCATCCTATTCCAGTCTCTGCAGGAGTGCTCCTGAGCGAGAGACCCACGCGAAGAGCACTTGGAGGACCAAGAGCGACGCTTCGTGATTACTCCGCGGGAGACCGTAGCCCACCGGCTCAGCCGCGCAGTCTTCCAGGAGAATGCAACTGTAATCGCGGAACATGGCATCTCTAATGGTCGACTCCACGCAGACGCTCGTGGTGCAGCCTGTCACCACCAGGTACTTGATACCAAGGGTCTTGAGAATGGTATCCAACTCGGTCTGATAGAAGCCGCTGTAGCGATGCTTGGAGACGATAATGTCGCCTGCCTGCGGCGCGAGCTCACGCACGATGTCGGTGCCCCACGTGTCCCTGATGAGGATCCGGCTCTCCCTCCCATCCGGAGCCGTGATCGTTTCTCCCACCTTCATCTGGGCATTCACCCGCCGCATCGGCGAGTCCTCGGCACCAGCATCGGAGAGGTCGGGGCGAAACTCCATCTTGAGGTAGATGATCTTGATGCCTGCTCTCCGAGCCGCGGCCAAGACATGTGCGGTGGGCCCGACTGCCTCCTGTATCGGCGCGATGTCGATGCCGGCACGGTGAAACATGCCGCCTTCGGCGCCGAAGTCATTCTGCATGTCGATGACCAGCACCGCCGTCCGCGTAGTATCAATGCTGATGGGCGTCGGTGCCGCCTCGATCACCACGACACGATTGGTCGTTCCAGAGGGCAGAGGTTCTTGTGCCATATGTGTTCTCCTGCTCATAGATCGGGCTCCTCTCGGCGCAGAAGCGTGCGTGAGACATCTGCTGCCGCTCAGTGCGGCCTTGGCTGTATACCCCGATCGGGGCAATCCCTTCAAAGTCCGAGCGCGACGTTCACACCGACGACTTGCCTTGTCTTCTCGACTGTGCACGCATACGAGCGCGCCGCGACTCCACGGACAAGGAGGAAGCTGATGCCAGAGCCCGAGCCGAGGGTGGTTGACGCCGACGGTCATGTGCTCGAACCGACCGGGTTGTGGGAGCGCTACCTGCCGGCGCGCCTCCGCGAGCTCGCGCCCCGCATCGTGCACAACGATTGGGGGCTGGACACGGTGTACGTGGGTGCGCAGGAAATCGTCACCGCACCGCTCGGGCTCCTCGGAACGCCCGGAAGCCGCATGGACGAAACCGATCCGCGTAAGAAAATTCCCTGGGAAGAGGCCCACCCCGGCGGGTTCGATCCGCGACAGCGGCTGCGCGACATGGACCTGGAAGGGATTGATGTCGCAGTTCTCTATCCCAGCATCGGATTGAACTTCTGGGCGATCGCGGACACGACGGCAGCGGTGGCGCTGGCGCGCGCCTATAACGACTGGCTCGCCGACTACTGTACGGCGGACCGCCGCCGTCTCGTCGGCGCCGCGATGCTACCGTTTCAAGATCCGGCCGCCGCCGTCGCCGAGCTGCGCCGTGCCGCGCGCGAGCTCGTTTTCCCCGCCGCGTTCGTGCGCCCCAACCCTTGCTGCGGCCGGCACATCGGCGATGCGGATTTCGAGCCGGTGTGGGCGGCCGCCGAGGAGCTCTCAGTTACGATCGGCGTTCACGAGGGCAGCTCCAATACGATTCCCACGCTGGGCACCGACCGACTCTTCAACCCGCTGCTGCTGCACGCGATGTCGCACGCCTTCGAGCAGATGCTCGCCTGCGCCACGCTCATGGTCAGCGGCGTCATGGAGCGCCATCCCGATCTGCACTTCGTCTTCTTGGAGTCGGGCGGCGGCTGGGCGCCGTACTGGCTGTGGCGCCTCGACGAGCAGATGCACGGCTTCGGCCGCTATGCGCCGGACATGCTGCGGTTGCCGAGCGAGTACTTCCAGCGCCAGTGTTGGATCTCCTTCGAAAGCGACGAGCAGACGCTGCCGGCGTTGTTGCCGTTCATCGGCCCAGAGCGCGTCGTGTGGGGCTCGGACTACCCGCACCACGACGCCACCTTCCCCGGTGCAGTCAAGAAGCTCGACGCCGCGCTCGCGGAGATGACTCCGGCCACACGCCGGCGGATCTTGGCCGACAACGCCTGCGAGCTTTATCGGCTGCGCGAGATGTAACTGCAGAAATCGAGGGGGTGAGCGGCTCAAGAGGAGAACGGTCCGCTGGCCAGATAGCGCTCGCCCGTGTCGGGGAAGATCACCACGATCAGCTTGTTGCGGCTCTCCGCGCGCCGCGCCACCTCCAAGGCCGCGACGGTGGCGGCGCCGGAGGAGATCCCGACGAACATGCCCTCCTCTCGGGCGAGACGCCGCGTCATCTCCGCTGCGTCGCTGTCGGTCACCTGCACAACCTCGTCGACCAGATCGCAGCGCAAGACCTGCGGCACGAAGCCTGCCCCGATGCCTTGGATCTTGTGTGGCCCACGCTCGCCGCCCGACAGCACCGGCGAGGCGGCCGGCTCGACCGCGACGGCACGAAAGGCCGGCTTCTTCGCTTTGATGACTTCACTCACGCCGGTAATCGTGCCGCCCGTGCCGACCCCGCTGATGAGAATGTCGACCCCGCCGTCGGTATCGTCCCAGATCTCCCGGGCGGTGGTCTCGCGATGGATCGCCGGGTTCGCCGGGTTCGCGAACTGCTGCGGGATGAAGTAGCGCGGATCTGCAGCCCGCATCTCCTCGGCACGCCGGACGGCACCGGGCATCCCTTCCGAGCCGGGAGTCAGCACGATCGCCGCACCCAAAGCGCGCATGATGGCGCGGCGCTCGACGCTGAAGGTTTCCGGCATCACCAGGACCAGCGGATACCCGCGAACGGCGCAAACGAAGGCCAGGGCGATGCCGGTGTTGCCGCTGGTCGGCTCGAGGATGATCGTGTCGCGGTGAATGCAACCGTCCCGCTCGGCCGCCGCGATCAAGCTCACGCCGATGCGATCCTTGACGCTCGACAGCGGGTTGAACGATTCGAGCTTGGCGACCACCTGGGCGCCGACACCGGCGGCAACCTTGCGTAGGCGGACCAACGGCGTCCGGCCGATGGTCTCGGTGATATCGTCGTATATCCGCATGGCTCCTCCGTGTCGAAATTCCGGGACTCTGAGTGGGAACTTTCCCTTCTTGCGCTCCGGGCCGTGACCCGAAGCACGCACCTTGCCAGCGCCCGCCGTTCAGACTGCTTCGATCAGAACGGTTGCGCCATTCCAGAGTCGGGACGACGGTGAATGGAGCTTTCGCGTTTCTGGGATACCTCCGGTGCTCAGCCGTTCGGTCGGGAGAAGACGAGGAAGCTCTGCCTCGGCAGGAAATCGTACTCGTGCTCCAGCGTATAGCCCGCCGCTTCCAATTCGTTGCGGATGACGTCGGTCGCCGTCCAGTGACCGAACAGGCGGTTGAAGAAGCCCTTGCCCGCATACTCGATGATCGCCACGCGACCGCCCGGCCGCAGGTATCGCCTGGCGCGCACGAAGTACGCGGTGCGTTCCGCAATGTGATGGAACGTGTTGGCGGTGAAGATCAGGTCCACGCCTTGGTCGGGCAAGCGCGGGTCATCGGGTGCCGCCTCGATCACCTCGACGTTGCGATATCCCTCGTCGGCGGCGTGCTGCTTCAGGTAGGCGATCATGTCCGGATCGATGTCGACGGCGTAGACCGTGCCGCCCTGCCCCGTGGCGTCGGCCAACCGGAAGGTGAAGTAGCCGCCGCCCGCCCCGAGATCGGCGATCCGTTGTCCGGGCTGGATACCTAGGGTTTGGATCACCTTCTCGGGCTGCTGCCAGCGTTCGCGGCCGAAGCCCTCGTAGGCGAATCGCTTGAACGTCGTACAGCCTCCAATGAACGTCACCGCGAGCACCGCACTCGCAGCCACCAGGGTCGTGTTGGTCATCGGGTGCACTCCTTTTCCCCGCAAAAGTCCGATGCTCGCTCGGAATTCATCTCAGACGCAAAGCTTCGGCAGAGGCGCGTGAGGCTTCGCTGCCATGGCAGGACCCGTCTAGCACGAGTAAACTCCGAGTGTCAATCGGAGTTCAGTCTTTCTCGAACCGAAGCTCGTCGCGCGCTGGCAGTATCAGGGCGGAATGGTCTAAAGACACCAGCGAGAGTCTCCCATGTCGTGTGACCTTGCTGAGAGTGATGGACCAGATTTGAGATGACGTCGCCGACTGATGATACGCAATTGTCCGGCGCCGACCCCGCCGGCGGCGCCGCGGTCGTCCCCTCCGAGGGCCGCGTGGTCGTGCCGACGCCGGAGACGCGGGCAAGCGTCGAGCCGGAATGGTCGAGCTGGCCCGACGAGAAACTCCTCGACCTGCGACTCTGTGATCTCGATCTGCGCATCGAGGGCACTGCCCTCGACGCGCAGATTCAAGAGCTCTACAGGGAGCTCGAAGAGCACGGCCTTCAGTTTCGCCCGCGCTTCTGGTTGTCGAACGACTGGTTCACTCCCGATGAGGTCCCCGGCATCGCCGTGCCGTTCTACATGGGCCATCCTCGCTTGGCGCGCCTCGAGCTCAGTCAAATGCTCGAAGTGGAGGGCGGCACACCCGAGTGGTGCCTGCGCATCTTACGACACGAGACCGGGCACGCGATCGACAATGCCTACCGGCTTCGCCGCCGCCGGCGCCGCCAGCAGCTGTTCGGCCCATCGTCTCAGGAGTACCCGGAGCATTACACGCCGCGTCCGTACAGCAAGAGCTACGTCACGCATCTCGAACCGTGGTACGGGCAGAGCCATCCCGATGAAGACTTTGCCGAGACGTTTGCCGTTTGGCTGACGCCTGCGTCGCAGTGGCAGAAGCGTTACGCGGATTGGCCGGCCCTGAAGAAGCTCGAGTACGTGGATGCTCTCATGCGCCGGATCGGGTCGCAGGCGCCGCGCGTGACGTCGCGCCGGCGGGTCGACCCGCTGTCGCGGCTGCGCAAGACGCTCCGCCGACACTATCAGGAAAAGCGCGACCGTTACCATGTCGACTACTCCAACGTGTACGACCGCGATATCCGGCGGCTGTTTTCCGACGCGCCGGAGTTCAAGCCCAACATGGCGGCGGCGCGCTTCCTCGCCCGTATCCGCAGGGACGTGCGCCGCACCGTGGCGCGCTGGACGGGCGAGTACCAATACACCATCGACCAGGTGCTCAACGACATCATCAAGCGCTGTCGCGAGCTCCGGCTGCGCCTGATCGCCCCGGAGCAACAGACGAAGCTCGACTTCACCATCGTGCTCACCGTACAGACGATGAACTATCTGCACAGCGGCCAGCATCGGGTGAGGCTATGAAGGCGCTCCGCGTCCTCGCCCTGGTGCACGCAGAGCTGGTGCCGCCGCAGGATGCAACGGCGGAGCAGGCGGTGAAGGCGGACTGGAAGACCGAGTTCGACGTCCTCTCTTTCCTGCATGGCATCGGGCACGAGGTCTTGCCGCTGGGTCTCGGCGACGACCTGCGCGTCATCCGCACGACGATGGACGAATGGAAGCCGCACATCGTCTTCAACCTCCTCGAACATTTCCTCGGCGTCTCCGTCTTCGACCAGAACGTCGTCAGCTACCTGGAGCTGCTGCGCATGCCGTACACCGGTTGCAACCCACGCGGGCTGCTGCTGGCACGCGACAAGGCGCTCGCCAAGAAGCTCATGGCGTACCATCGCATCCCCATCCCCGATTTTGTCGTCTTCCCCATCGGCTCGGCCGTGCGGCGGCCGAAGCGCCTGACCTTCCCCTTGATCGTGAAGTCGGTCACCGACGAAGCCTCAATTGGTATCTCGCAGGCGTCGGTCGTCGACGATGACGGCAAGCTCAAGGAGCGGGTGCAGTTCATTCACGACAGCAGTGGCACCGACGCGATCGTGGAGCGTTACATCGAGGGGCGTGAGCTCTACGTCGGCATCCTCGGCAACCAGCGCCTCCAGGAGCTCCCGGTCTGGGAGCTGCTGTTCACCAAGATGCCGCCCGAGGCCTGGCGCATCGCCACGGACCGCGTCAAGTGGAGCACCAAATATCGGGAGAAGTACGGCATCACGACGGACGCGGCAACGGACCTCCGCGACGGAGAGGCGGCGCGCATCCAGCACCTGTGCAAGCGGGTGTATCGCACCCTCAGCTTGAGCGGTTACGCCCGGATGGACCTCCGCCGCGACGCCAACGGCGCCGTGTACGTTCTCGAAGCCAACCCGAACCCGCAGCTGGCGCACGGCGAAGACTTCGCCGCGTCGGCGGAGCGCGCGGGCATGTCGTACGAGGTGCTGCTGCAAAGCATCATCAACCTCGGCCTGCGCTGGCGCTCGGATCGGCGGGTATGAGGAGCTGTCTTCAACCCGATCGTCGATCAGCGAGTGGGCGCTGCCATCGGCGTCTTGCGGATTCACTCAGCAGTACGCGCCAGGGCCGGCCCTGTCTTCCGGGCGGCGCGCTTCAATCGCCTTGACGACGTCGAGGTAGACGTTTTCCTCACGCAGCAATGTGAAGCCGGCGCGCAGGACGTTGGCGACCGTGTCCCGGTTCATGTCCGGCCCGAACCGCCGGCTGAGCGGCGTCAGTAGATCTTGCATCAACGCGATCGGCCCGATGCGGCTGCGCACGTGCTCGAACATCAGCAGCCGCCCGCCCGGTTTCATGCAGCGATACAGCTCGCGCAGGCCGCGCAGCGGGTCGGGAACCGAGCAGAACGTGCACGAAGTCGCAACGGTGTCGAAGCTCGCGTCCGCAAACTCCATCCTTTGCGCGTCCATGACACGGAGCTCCAGCGTGCCGCCGTACTCCACCGCCTTCGGCCGCGCCCGCGCAATCATCCCGGGACTGATATCGATGGCGGTGATCGTCAAGCCCGGCGGAAAATGGCGGAAGTCGCTCCCGGTTCCCGCCGCCACCATGAGGCAGCGCCCGGTCATCTTGGCGAACGCGTGCTCCTTCGCTGTAGCGAAGCGACGCTCCTCGCCCCACGTCATCCAATCGTAGGCACGACTGGCCAGGTCCCACTTGGCTTGCAGATCGTTGCTCATCGGACCAACCCTGACACCGATCGAATGGGCGACGTCGGGCCGCGTACCGCGCGGTCGTAGAGGCGGATGCCCGCGGTGACAATGAGACCGAACGCAACGCCGACCATGATCGCGTGGGTCGTCGTTCCCGACGGGTGTTGCATCGTGTCGCGCATCGCGAACAGCATTCCCCCGTACATGCCGATCAGACTCCCTGGAACCATGACATGGAAGGAACCAAGGACGGGCGACAGGAGAACGGCGAGCGCCAGGTGCACGGCCATGCCTGCCGCCATGCCCATCAGCATCGCCACGACCATGTCGACCTCGGGGCTCACAATCGCCCGCACCGCAGCAGCCGTCGCCGCCCCGGTGGCCGCTCCGGCGCAGTAATCGCCGAGGGTGAACAGCGCTTTCCGCATTCGGTTCGCTTGATCATCCATTGTCCTTCACCGTCACGGAGGGTTATGGCCTCGCCCGCGCTGCGGCTGGGCTTCGCACCCCCTGCAGGCTGTGCGATGCGTACCGCATGCTCGTCGCCTCGACAGCACACATCCCGGCAGTCACAACCCGCATGGCCGCAGTGGAAGCGGAAGCGCACTTCATGGGCCGTCGCTGGAAAAGGCCCGAGCGTCAGGTGATGGCGTTGGACACCCGCCATCACACCGCCGGCCGGCACGAGCGGGGCCGACTGCTGTTCCCCTCCGTCGACTTGCCAGGCGAGGCGGCCGGGACAGTTGGTCCGTACGGTCAACCGATCGCCGGGCTGAATCGTCGCCACCGGCTGCGAAAAGCTCCACACCACCGCGTGCGGCACGATGTGCCGCTCCAGCTCCACCGGCGGTGGCTCGTTCAAGCCTCGATAGACGTTCTTCAAGTGGGTGCGGAAGAGATCGTCGAACTCGTCATCGTTCCCCGAGTCCTGGTCCTGACCGAACCACCAGAACCAGTCGCTGCCCTCCGCGGCGTAGACGGCCTGGAAAGCAGTCGGCGCCGTTTCCGGCGTCGCGCCGGCGTGGGTGAGGCGGTCACGCACCTGGCCGAGTAGCGCCCAGCCCGCGTTCTCTTCCTCCTCGCCGATCCACGTGCCCAGGTCCACACCGGGCGCGGAGCCGTTCTCGTCGATCCACGAGCCGGTGAAGAGGTCGTACACGCGCGCGAACGCTGGCAGAGGATGGGCGGAAATGGCGCGTGCGGGATTTCCGTCCAGAAACTCTTCGAACGTCACGGTCTGGATCTCGGCGTCGCTCTCCAACAGGCTGTACAAGGCATGCAGGAACGGGCGCGCGTCTTCGCGATACGCCCCCCAGGCGTTCTCGCCGTCGAGCACGACGGTGAGCACGCGATCGCCGGGTCCCCGAAGCCTCCAGGCGAACCGCTCCTTCAACTCACGCACGAAGTCGTGCGCCGCCTGAGCGTAATCTTGATACCTGTAGAAATGGAAACCGATCTCGTCGGAGAGCTGGGTATCTCGGAAGAAGACTGCCAACGCGTGCCCGTCTTCTTCGGCCCGATAGGGCTGGCACAGCACATCGGGGTCATCGGCCTGGTAGCCCCACCGCCCCGAACGCACCAGCACACCACGGTCGGTTGCGATCCAACGAAGGCCGCCGCGGGCAAAGACGGGCACAACGAACTGGCTCACCGCGCCTTCGGCCGGCCACATTCCAGCCGGCGGCCGTCCGAAACGGCGCTGGTGAGATTCGACGGCGAGCCGGACCTGGGCATCGGCATCCTCCGGATGGCTGAAGCGCTGAGGATGCGACGTGCCAGGGCGGTCGATGGTGGCGTGATCGGTGTCGATGAGCAGCGGTAAGATTGGGTGGTAGAACGGCGTCGTTGAGACCTCGATCTGACCGCGCTCTTGCAGCGTGCGGTGGATTGGGATGACGGCGCGCATGACCTTGTACTGCTCCTCGACCATGCTGTGCACATCGGCGGGCGTGAAATCGCGCGCTTGCTCGACAAAGCGGCGCACCGAGGCGCCTTCGCCGTTGGGCAGCTCCACTTCGCCATCGCGGAACTCCCGGCCGAACCACGCCAGGTTGAACCACATCTGCAAGTCGCGCAGCTCCTGAACGCCGAATGGCCGGCCCTCGACCCGCTGGAGGAACAACTCCTTGTAGCGGGCATGCGGAAAGATCTGGTTGTGCCAGTCGGCGTCGAAGAAACTGGCGAGCACCTCTTCTCGTTCCGCTGCGGTGAGCTTGCCGGCAGGCTTTAGCGTGAGCTCGAGAGCACGGTCGGTCGCACGGCGCTCGATGTAGTCTTCAATCTGCCAGAGGAGTGATGGCGTAAGGTTGATGGTGAGATGAACGGCCGGGTGTTCGGCCACCAGCGCCGCCATCGAATAGTAGTCGCGGATGGCGTGCAGACGGACCCAGGGATGCAGGTAGCTGCCCTTCGGGCTCTCGCTCGCGGTGTTCTTGTAGATGGGCTGATGTTGATGCCACAGGATGGCGAGATAGATCTTGGGGCCGACGCGGAACTCGCCGGCGGGTCCGGCGACTTGGCCTGCCGGCGAACGACCGTGCACCGTGTACGTCACCCGGTCTCCGGGCACGAAGGGGCCCAGCTCGGCCCGCCAGTAGCTGTTCACTCCCTCGTTGCGGATCCACGTCGCGCCGACACGACGACTCTCCGTTTCGCCGTTCGAGTGTTCAATCTGCAACATAACCCACACGGACTGATCGGGCTCGATCGGCCACGTGCCGGCCCACAGCTCGACGGGCTGTTCCGCGGAGGGTCGCTCAGGGAGGCGCGGGGCGTCAGGGGTGATATGCCACACGTGCATGCTGACCTCGTTGATGGGCACGTCGCAACATGCGAGCGCGCCGCGCCCTACGAAATCCGTTTCTCATCCATTCCGCCGCAGCCATCATGGTCGAACGGCCGGGAGCAGCCATGCGTGTAACACGCGTTGCCGCTGTAACCCCGAGGGTTGGAAAAACGAAGCCAGTCCTCCACGGTTGCCCTCACCTGCTGCGCCGAGTAGCCCTGCTGCGCGATCAAGAGGCGTGCGAGTCCCCACGCGCTCTTGGCGAGGTTGCAGGGACAACAGCAGGTGGCGATGGAGACGTTGCTGCAGCACGGCGCCGGTATGGCGGACAGCGCTTCGGCCTCAATGGCTTCCTGTTCTGCCGACAGCACGATCGAGTGGTAATAGCCGATGAATTCTCCTGCCTGGCGGCGTGCATCGCTGAACTGTATTGCCGCCGCCGCTGGAGCGTCGGGGCGGCTCTCCGAGGTGGGTTTTCTGAGGATTGCAAGCGCCACCGCCAGCACCGCAGCCGCGATCATGCATTGCCAAGCTCTGGTTTTCATACTCTGCCTCCGTCGTTGTCCCCTATGCTCCTGGTGTTGCGCGGGCTACAAAGCGTTGGCGCCGTAAGACTACGAAGCGAGCGCGCAGCCGGTCTGAGTCGTAATCGCGTTGCACGCTGCACAAGTCATCGGCGCCACCGTACCGCGCATCGCCGCCCACCAGCGCTCGGAGCTGCAGCTCGCGCGTAACCTGGTAGCCGTCGAAGTGGGTCCACGACTGCTGCTGTCCCCATCCGTACTGCGGCGCGAGGCGCAAGTATGCGTCGAATGGAATGCAGGCCACGATGAACTCCTGCGGATCCAATTCCAGTTGGCCGCACACACGTGACCCGTTCGTCAGGATCGCATCCTCGATCGCGACGCGCGGCAGACCGCGGCGGCGGTGCAGTCCCAGTGCACTCAACAGAGCCGTGCGTGCGTCTGGCTCGGTTTCTGGAAAGCTCTCGACCAACAATGTCTCGGGACCGAACCATGGGAGGTAGCGGGTGCCCGCGGAGCTGATGAATGGGTGGAGCAGCAGCAAGTCGAGATTGTCGCGGAGGCTGGGATGAACATCCGGCGGACGTGCATGCCCGCACGTGCAGGTCTCGGCCTTCCGGTGGGCCTCGGTCAGCACCGCTGCGGGGAACGTCGCCCGGTCCGCACAACAGCAGCTCAAGTACTCGTTGAGGCGCTTCTTCCCGGGCAGCACCTCCGCCACCAGTCCGATCTCCCGAGCGCGGGGTAGCGCGATGTCGGGGAACGCCCTGGCCAGTTCCCGCGCACTAGCATCCGCCGGACTCGGGGCGTGCAAGTGGCCAGCACGGCCTGCGCTCCGGGTGACGATAGCGTCTGCCAACCGTTTCACTTGGGCGAAATCGGCCTTGTCGACGGCCTGCAGAATCCGCCTCTGCAACTCCGCACCGTCCACCATTGCTCCGGGGTGTTCGTCGGTGATCACGAGCAGGCGTTCGAAATGAGCGATCCGCTCACTGTAGAACGGCCCCCACTCCGAGTCGTGCGCGACCAGGAAGCGCAGCCGGTCGAGCGTCGCATCACGGGCACGGACGAGGTTCGCGGTCGGATGGACCACCACCCCGCTGAGCGCCAGCGCCGTCGCATCGGCGTGCAACGCTCGCGGCCCGTAGACCGTGTTGGCGATGTCTAAGAGGGGTTCGTCGGCCACAAGACGTTCGCGAACCTGCCCGGCCTGTTGCGCAACGGTTCGCACCTGCGTCCAGTCTCCGCGTTCAACCGCCTGGCGCAGTTCCTTGGTCAGACGAGGAAGACAGTCACGGTCCCGCTGAAGCGCCACGTACTGCTCCCGCGTGCACACCTTCGGCAGCAGGACTTCGGCGCGACGCAGATACTGATCGGCGTAGAGCAAGTCGGATGCGTTCAAGTTCACGAGCGCGTGCAGGGTTGCGACGAGGTCCGGATTGGGTCGACGGTCTATGTGCGTCATGGTCTCGGGCCGCTCGGTCGGGTTCAGGGGCCTCTCATGCGGGGAGAGACGTGGCCTGCAGCTTGTGGCAGGGCTGCCGCGGCGGAATCGATCTTCACGGACCGTCGCAGCGGGCCCCGCCACAGGCCGTTGGCTCGGCGTTACTTGCCGCCGGCCTTCTTGGCCATCTTCTCCTGCTCTGTCGCCATGGCTTCATAGTCCTTCTGCAGTTTCTTGTAGGACGCGATGGCGTCTTCGCAGTGCTGCCGCATCACATTGAGGCTGCGGCCGCTGGTGGTCTTTTTCCAGGTGCCCAACATTGCTTCGTGCTCCTTGAGCTTCTCCCCGGCTGTTGCCGCCTGCCCCTTGAAGAAGGTGGCGAGCGCCTCGTGGTCTTGCGCCGTCTTAGCGCTCGCGACACGGTCCGCCACGTTCTGCTCTGTGACGTCTTGGGCCAGCGTGACGGTGGCTAGACTGCTGACGGCCACGAACGCCATTGCGGCCAGGAGACCTCTTGTCCAACGGCTGCGTGAGATGGTGGTCATTTGAGTCTTCCTCCCTTTCCGGTTGATGTTGATCCGTTTTCGACGAACTTCACGACACGATGCGCGCCTGGGAGCCCTGGGGGGAGCACGGCTCGTCTGCGCGGGTGTTCGATGCGGCCAGTCACGCATGGTTCACGTCGATGCGTTTTGGCGCCTGCACCAGGCGGCGCAGAAGGCCGGGTCAACTCGTGGCGCCCTGGCGGCGCACGCGATCACAACAGAAGTGTGGCGTTGCGAAGGTACAGTGGTGAGCTGACGGCGGTGCCCGGCTGCATGGCGGGCCGGAAAGGCGTTGCCGCCCCACACGAGGCTAGGACGACGCTCGGCACCGCGACAACCAATCGATGCGACGGTCCGGGCTCCACGGCCAGCGTCCTGCCGCACGCACCGCGCCGACGCGCGACCTGTCGCGGACGTTCCAGAGCCTCGCCGCCGGGACCTCGTGGCTCTGGAAGTGGAATACGCCGGCTCGAGCGCCAATGGTGGCCGCAAGCCTCACTTGGTGCGACCGACTGCATCTCATGTGAGTCGAGCGCCCTTCGTGGCAAGGCGCTCCCACGGCGCCGAGCCAGACGAGAGCCGCAAGCAGCGGGAACATGCGGTTGCGGCACGGTGTTGGTTGGCGCGTCATGCCAACATGTCAGAGCACGGAGCTTGCCACGGTCGCCCGCTTCATAGCGCGCGAAGATCCGGCTCGCCTGTGTCGCAGACTCAAGAAGCCGCCTGACAGACACTTCGCAAATTTGAGCAACCCAGTCAGTCATGCTGGTCCCGTTTGTTGTGCAGTGAGCGCTGGCTTCACCTCCCAGCCCCACTTCCAGATGGCGTAGATGGCCGGGTAGACGACCAGCTCCATGATGAACGACGTGAAAATCCCGCCGACCATCGGCGCGGCGATGCGCTTCATGACGTCCGCGCCGGTGCCCGTGGACCACATGATCGGCAGCAGGCCCATGAACATCACCCCAACCGTCATCACCTTCGGGCGCAGACGCTTGACGGCACCTTGCACGATCGCGGCGCGCAGCTCGTCCCAGCTGCGCAGCAAGCCCTTGGCCTTCGCCTCGTCGTAGGCCAGCTCCAGGTAGAGCAGCATGAACACGCCGGTCTCTGCATCGACACCCATCAACGCGATGAGGCCGACCCACACCGCGATGCTGGTGTTGTAACCGAGGAGATAGAGCAACCAGATCGCCCCGACGGCGGAGAACGGCACGGCGAGGAAGATGATCATCGTCTTCACCCAGGAGCCGGTGTTGAGATGCAGCAATACGAGGATGATCACGATGGTGATCGGCACGACCACGAACAGCCGCTGCTTGACGCGCTCCATGTACTCGTACTGTCCGCTCCACACGAGCGAGTAGCCTGGTGGCAGCTGCACGCCCGCACGCACCGCTTGCTTGGCATCGGCGACATAGCTGCCGACGTCGCGGCCGGCCATGTCGACGTAGACGTAGCCGGACAGCAACCCGTTCTCGTTGCGGATCATACCCGGCCCCTCCACCAGCCGGATGTCCGCCAGCTCGGCGAGCGGGATCTGCGCGCCGTTCATGCCCGGCACGAGGACGCGCGCCAGCTGATCGAGGTCGCTGCGGTAGCCGCGCTGATAGCGAACATTCACGGAATAGCGTTCGCGCCCTTCTACCGTCGTGGTGACGTTCTCCCCGCCGACGGCCGACATGATCACGTCCTGCACCGTATCTACTGCGAGCCCGTAGCGCGCCAGCTCCTCGCGGTGCAGCGCGAAGTCGAGGAAGTAACCGCCGGCCGTGCGCTCGGCAAACACGCTGGTCGTGCCGGGCACCGACTTCACCGCGTGCTCGATCTGCTCGCCGACTTGCTGGATCGTCTTCAGATCGGCCCCCAGGATCTTGATGCCGATCGGCGTGCGTACCCCGGTGCTGAGCATATCGATGCGGTTCTTGATCGGCATGGTCCAGGCGTTCGTCCAGCCGGGGATCTGCAGAGCCTGGTTCATCCCGTCTGGCCCGTAGATGAGCTCGTCCCAGGTGATGCGATCGCGCCAGACGTGCCGTAGGATGCGCTTGAGCCAGTCCGGCGCCCGCGACGAGTACCAGCGCGGCTTCTCCCGCCATTCCTCCTCCGGCTTGAGCAGCACCGTGGTCTCGACCATCGAGAACGGTGCGGGATCCGTCGAGCTTTCGGCGCGGCCGATCTTGCCGAACACGCGGTCGACCTCCGGAAACGTCTTCAGGATACGGTCCTGCACCTGCAGCATCCGGCCCGCCTCGGTCACCGAGATGCCCGGCAACGTCGTCGGCATGTACAGGATCGCCCCTTCGTTGAGCGGCGGCATGAACTCCGACCCGAGGCGCTGATACGCCGGGATGGTCGCCAGCACCACCAGCACGGCTCCGGCTACCACCGCCCAGCGATGCCGCAGGGCAAACTCGACGACCGGATGGTACAGGCGCATCAACGGCCGGCTGATCGGGTGCAGCTCTTCGTTGTGGATCTTTCCGACAAGCACGGCGTTTGCCATCCGCGCGAGCAGCCGCGGGCGGAAGCTGAACGCCTGCATGCGGGTGAACAACAGCCGCATCGCCGGATCGAGCGTGATCGCCAGGACCGCAGCGATGGCCATCGAGAAGTTCTTGGTGAACGCCAGCGGCTTGAACAGCCGGCCTTCCTGCGCCTCGAGCGCGAACACCGGCATGAACGACACGGCAATGACCAGCAGCGAGAAGAAGCTCGGGCCGCCGACTTCCTTCACCGCGCCGATGATCACGTCGTGGTAGTCGCCCTGCCGGCCGGCGCTCTCCCACTGCTCGAGCTTCTTGTGGGTCTGCTCCACGACCACGATGGCCGCATCGACCATTGCCCCGATCGCCACCGCAATCCCGCCGAGCGACATGATGTTCGCGGTGATGCCCATGGCGTACATCGGGATGAAGGCGATGATCACGGCGATCGGGATGGTGAAGATCGGGATGATGGCGCTGGGAATGTGCCAGAGGAAGATGAGGATGACGAGGCTGACGATGACCAGCTCCTCGGTCAGCGTGCGCTTCAGGGTACTGATGGAGCGGTTGATCAGCTCGGAGCGATCGTACGTGGTGACGATCTTCACACCCGGCGGCAGGCTGGGCTCAATCTCGGCGAGCTTGGCTTTGATGCGTTCGATCACGCGCAGCGCGTTCTCGCCGTAACGCATGACCACCACGCCGCCGACGACGTCGCCGCTGCCGTCGAGATCGGCGACACCGCGGCGGATGTCCGGGCCCAGCTCGACTTGGCCGATGTCCTTCACCAGGATCGGCGTGCCGCTGCGCTCGTCCGTACCGACGACGATCTGCTCCAACGCCTGCGTGGAGCGGGCGTAGCCGCGCCCGCGCACCATGTACTCGCGGCCGTTCAGCTCGACGAGCCGGCCGCCGACGTCGTTGTTACCCTTGCGGATGGCGTCGACCACGGTTGCCAGCGGCAGCTTGTAGGCCAGCAGTTTGGTCGGATCGGTGTTCACCTGATACTGGCGCACGAAGCCGCCGATCGGCGCCACCTCGGCAACCCCCGGCACGCTCTGCAGGTAGTAGCGCAGGTACCAGTCCTGGAAACTGCGCAGCTCCTCGAGGCTGTGCTGGCCGCTCGGGTCGACCAGCGCATACTGAAACACCCAGCCGACCCCCGTGGCGTCGGGGCCGAGCTCGGTGCGCACCCCTTCCGGCAGACGCGCCAGGATCTTGCTGAGGTACTCGAGGGTGCGCGAGCGCGCCCAGTACACGTCGGTGCCGTCCTGGAAGATGATGTAGACGTACGAGTAGCCGAAGTCGGAGAAGCCGCGGATCGCCTGCACCTTGGGTGCGCCCAGCATCGCCGTGACGATCGGGTAGGTGACCTGGTCCTCGATGATGTCCGGGCTCCGATCCCAGCGCGAGTAAATGATGACCTGGGTGTCGGACAGATCGGGAATCGCATCGAGCGGCAGATTCTGCAACGACCACAGCCCCGTGAAGACCGCGGCCGCGACCAGCATGAACACCGTGAAGCGATTCCGCGCGCAGTACTCGATGACGTAGTTGATCATTCGTAGCTATCCGCCATCCGCCGTCAGTGTTGATGCCCGGTCGGCGTGGCTCCCTCCGTCATCGCGTTGAGCGCGGCCTTCAGCTGGCTTTCCGAGTCGACCATGAAGTTCGCGGCGACGACGACCCGCTCGCCGTCGTGGACGCCGTCGAGCACTTCGACGTACTCATCGCCGCGCTGCCCGAGCCGGACCTTGCGCGGCTGGAAGTACCCGTCACCGGCGGCCACGAAGACGATCTGCTGCGTGCCTGAGTCGAGCACCGCGTCTTTGGGAACGGCAAGCCGGTCGTCGAGCGACACGCCGATCTCGGCGCTCGCATACATCTGCGGCTTCAGCCGCAGCTCGGGGTTGTCGAGCTCGACGCGCACCTTGTTGGTCCGCGTCTGGTTTTCCAGGTACGGGTACACATAGGTGACCGGGCCGGTTAGCGTTGCGCCCGGGTCCGAGCGCAGCGTGAGCCGGACCGGGGTACCGACCTGCACGAACGGCATCTCGTACTCGTAGACATCGATGAGCACCCACACGCGCGACAGGTCGGTGACGGTGTAGAGCGTCATCTCGGGCGTGACGTAGAGCCCTTCGTAGACATCCTTCACCGTGACGTAGCCAGACACCGGCGAGTGGAGTGTCACAGAGGTCTGCGCCTTACCGCTCTCCTGCAGCTCACGGATCTGCTGCGGCGTGATGTCCCACAGCAGCAACCGGCGCCGCGATGCATCCAAGAGCGTCTGCGAGTTCCTCGCGGCTTCCGCAAACGCGCTGCCCTGGAGCTGCTGCTCCCCACGCCAGGCGAGGAGGTACTCGGTCTGCGTCGATACCAGGTCGGGACTGTAGATCCCGATGATCGGATCGCTCACGTGGACGGGCTGCCCGGTGAAGTTGACGAACAGCTTGTCGACCCAGCCCGGGAACTTGATGTGCACCTTGCGCACGCGGGTCTCGTCGGGTTGCACGATGCCGACGCTGCGGATCGTCTTGGTCAGGGCACGGCGGGACACGGCCGTGGTGCGGATGCCGGTGAGCTGTTGCTTGTAGGGCGAGATCTGCACCGCGCCCTGCGGCAGCCGCCGCTGCGCCGCCGCTTCATCGGCGTAGAGCGGCACCATTTCCATACCGCAATCCGGCGCCGGTCCCGGCTTGTCCGAGCGATACTGCGGATGCATCGGATCGTACCAGTACAGGACCTTGCGCTCACCAGCCGCCGGCACGGTCACGGGCGCCGCCTGGTGCACGTGTTGGGCCAGGAGAGCGGACACTCCCGCGGTAGTACACACAAACGCCAGTCCCGCTGAAGCGAGGACGTGCCGGCCGAAACGGCTCTCAACTCTTGACTTTGGACGTTGGACCTTGGCCTTCATCAGCGTCCCTACCCTTCCAGCGGTTCGCCGACGACGGCTTCCAATTCGGCGACGGCCTTCTGAAAGTTGGCCAGCTCTTCGTGGTAACGCATCTCGTACTCCAGCATGACGGTGAAGCTGTTCACCAGCGTCAGGAAATCGATCTTGCCGACCTGGTAAGCGGTGGTGGCCGACTCGAGCGCCAGGCCCGCCTGTGGGATCACGGCGGTGTGATACAGCGCGATCAAGCGCTCCGAGGCTTTGGCACGAACGTAGAGATCCCGGACCCGCGATTGGATGTCCACCTCGGCAAGGTCGCGCAGCGATCGCGCCTCCGCCAAGGCGGCCGCGGCTTCGTCGACCGCGGCCCGCTGTTTGGTCGCGAAGTACAGGGGCAGCTTGATGCCGACCCCAACCTCCCATTCGGGTAGCAGCGCCGACTTATGCATGTACTCGGCGCGCACTACGAAGTCGGGGAGGTAGTCGCGATGCGCCAGTACTACGCTCGATTCACCTCCGGCCACCCGCCGCTCCGCGGTCTTCAGCTCCGGCGCGTGCGCCGCGGCGGCGCTGGTCAGATCGTCCAGCGATCGGGTCAACGTACGCTCGACCGGGTGCTCCGCAACGCCGAGCGGCGCCGAGGCGGGTCGATTCAACAGCGCGTTGAGCATCGCTGCCTGACTCTGCCGGCGTTGCGCGAGGACGGTCTCACGATCCACCAGCAGCGACAGCTCGACGTGCGCCTTGAGGACATCCTGCTGAATGCCCTGGCCGACGGCGTACTTGGCTTCAGCGGTACGCGCGAACTCTTCGAGCAGCGCCTTGTTGCGCTGCAGGAGATCGATCAGCTCATCGAGATGCGCGTAGTCCGCATAGGCCATCCGCACCCGACTCAGGACCTCGAGCTCGACGCGGCGCGTGTCCTCGCCCATCTGCTCTGCCGCGCGGGTGGCGATTTCCTGCTTCAAGCCGAGCTTGCCGGGAAACGGCACCTCTTGGCTGGCGCCGACGCGGATGTAGGCAAAGTCGGTATCGCCCAGGCGAAGGCGTTCGAAGCCCTCGTCGTGGTACCCCACGTCGACCATGGGATCCGGCAACGCTCCCGCCTGCGAGGGGCGCGCCTGCGCCGCCCGCCATCGCGCCTCGGCGGCACGAATCTCGGGGTTGTGCGCGCGGGCATACGCAATTGCGACATCAAGCTTGAGCGGGTCGCCCAATACGTCGCTGCCTGCCCCGCGACACAATGCCGGAACAGCTACAACGGCCACACCGGCTGCAAACACAAGTACGCGACGCATATATCCTCCTTTGTCCAAGCTCTCTCCCGCATCGCTAGGCGAGAGAGTGCCTCAACCGAAAGACACCAAGCCTTCGGCTAGGCGATCAAAGGAGGAGTGCGGTGTGCTGAGTGAACAGCGTATCCGGCAGCGGCAGCCGGTGCGGGTGCACACTGGGAGGCGGTGCGGCGCCGCAGACTGCCGTCAGAAGAATCGGGGCATTGAGGAGTGATGTCGCCGGCAGATGATCGTGCTGATCCGCCGTGCCGAGCGCGGGAGAGACCATGTGTGTGGCGGGACCACAGCAGCAGTCGCCGGCGCGCAACGCGATGCGCTGGCCGCAGCAGTCGGGGCTGGGCTGGCGCATCATCATGCATGACCAGCCGCCGCGCGGGCAGACCGTCAGACCCGTCAGGGCGACAGTAAGCACGAGCAGGATACTGGCTAGCCTTCTCCGCATGGCACTTACCGTGTAGCCACGCTCGGTCGCGCTGTCAAACGGTTCCTTCAAGGTTCCGAGTCGTCGGGGCAGCCCGCCCCGCGTACCTCGGCCGTCACCGAGACGGAGGGGAGGTCCGCTTCGATGCGAGCAGCCGGCCTTCGCGCCGCACGTTGGGACGGCGGCGGACCAGTGTGCGCCGCGCCGGCTTTCCGCGCTCTCGCATGCGGCGGAGGGCACCACGCACCGCGTCCGGCTCGAGGCGTAGCGTCTCGCACACGACGTTGAACGAGAACGGAGAGCGCTGCCCCGCCGCGATCACCCAGTACTCGGCCTCCGCGCGAATGCGAGGAACGGTACTCAGATAGCCGGCGATCCCGTTGTCGAGCACCGCCAGCATCAACGCCTTGATCCCGGTGTACGGACCGTCACCGGGCTCGCCGCCTCCGAGTGCCGTCAGGCCCAACAGATCGGTGTCGAGATCCGAGCTGCGCTCGATCGCTGCGGACGTGGCTGAGCGAAGAAGAATTCTCGCGCTACGAGACATTGGACGCCGGACCATAAGCCAAATCGGCCCGCCATTGCAAGCAAAACAGGCCACCCGTCAAACCGGCGGCTTGTCCGGCTAGGCGGCCGTCTGCACGGTCGGAATCCGCCCCTGTTCCGTCTTGCGACGCCTCCGGCGGGACATCGCGCCGCGACTTCTCGCCGCCTCAGCCCCCAGCTATAACGATGCTGGACCATGGCTAACCTCTCCCTCTACGTGCACATCCCATACTGCCAGGCCAAGTGTCCGTACTGCGACTTCAACTCGTATGCGGCGCAGCGTTGGCCCGAGGACACGTACACCGCTGCTCTCTGCACCGAGCTCGAGGAGGCTTCGCAGTCCCCGGCGTGGCGTGGCCTGCAAATCCAGACGATCTTCTTCGGCGGCGGCACGCCTTCCCTGTTTGCGCCGCTCACTATCGAACGGATCCTCCGTCGGGCCGCTAGCCTGTGGCCATTGACCGCCGACGCCGAGCTCACGCTCGAGGCCAATCCCGGCACGATTACCCTCGACACGCTTGCGGGCTTTCGCGCCGCCGGCGTCAACCGCATGAGCTTCGGCGTCCAGTCGTTCGCACCGCATCACCTGCGCACCCTCGGCCGCATCCACAGCGCCGAGGAGGCCACTCGGGCGGTGCAGCTCGCACGCCAGGCGGGCTTTGACAACGTCAGCATCGATCTCATGTTCGGCTTACCGCATCAAACGCCGGAGGAGTGGACGAGCGACCTGTCGCAGGGATGCGCGCTGCGGCCGGATCACATCTCGGCGTACAACCTCACCTACGAGGAGGGCACCCCGTTCCACCAGTGGCGGGCCAAGGGTCTGTTGCACCAGCTGCCCGAGGAAATCGAGGTGGCGATGTTCACCACGACTCAGGAAGTCCTCGCAGCCGCGGGCTACCAGCAGTACGAGATATCGAACTATGCGCGGCCCGGACGCGCCTGCCGCCATAACCTCACCTACTGGCAGAGCGGTCCGTATCTCGGAATCGGCGCTGGGGCACATTCCTACATGCCGCCCGGTGTGGCGCCAGCGCCCGCCGCGTGGGGTTGCCGCTGGAGCAACCAGAAGAACCCCATCACCTACATGCAGAGCGTCGCTTCTCACGGTCACGCGCGCACTGCCGTCGAGGCGCTGGACGAACGGCAGGCCCGCGGCGAGTTTGTCTTCCTCGGGTTGCGCTGCCTCGACGGCTTTGCGGCCGCGGCATTTCGCAACCGCTTCGGGAACGATTTTCCAGCGGCGTTCCCGCACGTCGTGGATCTGCGCGCAGACGGTCTGCTGGAACACACTGAGGACATGTGGCGTCTCACGCCACGCGGGCTGCTGCTCGCCGACGGCGTCTTCGCCACGTTCCTTTGATTCCGATCCGTCCACCCTAGTCGCCGCAGTCCGTCAGCGATGCGTTCACTGAAGAAACGACCTCCGCTGCGCTGATCGTCCCGTCGCGGTCACGGTCACCGGCGGAGCACAGCGCAGCGTCCGCGTCGCCCAAGGCGACCTTCACCACGGCCAGTAACTCGTCGAGCGTCACGTGGAGCGACCCGTTGCAGTCGCCTACACACGCTTGCGGCGCGACGGGCGTCGTCGTTGTCGGGCTGGCGGCCGGGGTAAGCGTCGGGCCCGACGTCGTGGTCTCGGTGACGGACGCCGTCGCGGTGGCGCTGGCGGCAGCGGTTACTGTCGGCGTTGGTGTCGAAGTTTCCGTCGGCGACGGCGCCGATGTCTCGGTGGCTGAGGGCGTCGCCGCCACAGCCGGCGTTCCGGTCGCCGTGCCAAGCGGCGCCACCGTCTCCGTCGGCGTGTCGGTACAGGTCGGCGACGGAGTGGGTGTGTCGCTCCTGAATGGCGTCTGGGTCGCCGACGGAGTTGCGGACGGACCCGGTGTGTCGGTCGGAGTCGGCGCAACGGTGGGTGTCTCGTCCATGCGAACGGTCGGGTTCTCCGTCGGAGCGGTCGCCGTCGTCGCAGTCAACGTCGGGGTTGCTGAGAACGTCGGGATCGCGCTGGCATTGCCGGTAGACGTTGCCGTCATTGATCGGACCGGCGTGCGCGTCGCGGTGCGTGTCGACGCCGGCGTGAGTGTGGGGGTCTGTGTCCGCGTCAAGGTGGGTGTTCGGGTGTTGGTGGCCAGAGGTGTGGACGTTGGGGTCTGACTCGGCGTGGTCGTGCGCGTCGGTGTCCGTGTCGGTGTGGGCGTCGACGTACTTGTGGCCGTCGACGTCGGCTTCGAGGTCCGCGACGGCGTCGCCGTACTCGTCGCCGTGCCACCGGCGGTATGCACCGGTGTGGAGCTCCCCGTCGGCGCCGGGCTCACGGGGCGATTTTGTGTGTTCGTGGCCGTCGCGCTGCGGGTTGGCGTCCGCGTCGGCGTATCCGTTCGCGTGCTGGTTGGCGTGGACGTGTTCGTTCTCGTTGGCGTTGCGCTCGGCGTACGAGTTGGGGTCGCCGTCGGCGTCGCTGTCCGCGTGTGGGTCGGCGTCAGCGTGCTCCGCGGCGTCGCGGTGGTGCTCGGGGTGCGGGTCGGCGTGCGGCTTGCCGTAGCGGTGGCCAACGCCGTGGCCGTCCGTGTCGCCGTTGCCGTCACCGTTCTTGTGGACGTCCGCGTAGGTGTGTGTGCGATCGCCGCCAAGACGCGGCCGATCTGGTTCGCTCCGAACTCCGTGAACCACAAGTTGCTATCCGGCCCGAGCGCGATCTCGTACGGGTTCGCGGCTGCCGCCGGCACTGGAAACTCCTTGATGACTCCCGCCGTCGTAATCACACCGATCATGTTGCCGTCGAACTCAACGAACCACAGGTTCCCGTCCGGCCCCCACGTGATGCCACCGGGGTTGCTACCCGCGGCCGGCAGAGCGAACTCGCTGATCGCCCCCGCCGGCGTGATGCGCCCGATCTTGTCCGTCTTGGATTCGGTGAACCACAGGTTGCCGTCGGGGCCGCGCGTAATGTCGCGCGGCCCACTGCCGCTGGTCACAATCGAAAACTCTTTGAATACACCCGCCGTTGTGACCCGCCCGATCTTGTTGCTCGCCACCTCGGTAAACCACAGGTTGTTGTCCGGCCCGAGGGTGATGCCGAAGGGCTCACTGCCGGGGCTTGGCGTGTCGAGCTCGTCGATCGTGCCGGTCGGCGTGATCCGTCCGATCCGGTGGCCGTCGGCCTCCGTGAACCACAGGTTGCCGTCCGGTCCGGTCGTGATGTCGCCCGGGCTGCTGTTGTCGTTGGGCAGCGGGAACTCCATCACCGTGCCCGTCACAGTAACGCGCCCAATGCGGTTGCCGGCCGACTCGGTGAACCACAGGTTTCCATCCGGGCCGCTGGTAATGGCGTTCGGCAGGCTCGACTTCGTCAGCGTCGGAAACTCCGTCACAGCTCCCTGGGGTGTGATGCGTCCGATCTGATCGCCGAACAACTCCGTGAACCACAGATTGCCGTCCGGCCCGAGGGCAATCCCGCCCGGGGCACTATCGGCGGTGGCGATCGGGAACTCGACAAAGCTCTGCGCGGCTGCCAACGCGGCGGGCAGGTTCAGGATGAGTAAGATGGCGAGCGGTGCTGGCCGGAAGCGTCTACGAGCCCAAGACATGTCCCGGCAAGATGCTCGACTTCGAGGCGCATGACAAGGCCGGGCTACGAGCTACGATTGGCGCTGCGGGCAGCCGCGAAGAACGCCACGGCGCAGAAGGCGACACTAACGAGCAGCGATGGAACGAGCGGCGGGACCGTGCCCGCCAAGGTCGGTTGAGTCAGGTAGAGACAGCGGCGCAGCGCCGCCATGCCGTAGGTCAGCGGGTTGATCGTCATGAGCAAGCGCAAGGGTGCCGGTGCACCCGTGGCTGGGAAGAACGCGCCGGAGAGCAACCAGATTGGAATCAGGATGAGGTTCATGATCGCGTGGAAGCCCTGCGTCGACTCCATCCGCCACGCGATGATCAGCCCCAGGCTGGTGAGCGCGAGGGCGACAATGGTCATCACCACCGTCGTGGCGGCCACCGAGAGCGGCGTCAGCGAGATGCCGACCAGCGGCGCGATCAGCAGACACAGGACACCTTGCACCACGGCGAGCGTCGTCCCTCCGAGCGCCTGGCCGAGCACGATGCTCCAGCGCGGCACGGGCGCGACCAAGACGCCCTGCAGGAAACCTTCACGACGATCTTCCACGGTGGAGATCGTGGCGAAGATGGCGGTGAACAGCAGCACCAACGCGATGGTGCCCGGATAGAAATAGGCGACGTAGTTGGTTCCGGCCGCCGCGCCTGCCGGCCGGAACGAGGCGTTGAGCCCGCCGCCCAGCAGCAACCAGAACACCAGCGGCTGCACCAGCGCGCCGGTGAGGCGGCTGCGTTGGCGCACGAAGCGCACCATCTCGCGACGCCACAACGCGAAGACGGGCAAGAGCAGGTGCATCAAGACACCGACCTCGCGGGCCGGGACGCCGGCGTGACCGCTACCATCACCGTCATTCTGTCGGAACCCCTTCACCGTCTGCCCAGAAGCGGTGACCCGTGAGATGAATGAAGACGTCTTCGAGCGTCGGCTTGCCGTAGGTCACCAAGGTCACATCGGCGGGAAATGCCTCGACGAGGTCGCGGACGAACTCGTGCCCACGTGGCCGCTCGATGCGCAGCGTCCCGTCGACCACGGCAGGCTCACAGCCGAAGCGTGCGCGGATCTTCAACCGCAGCGCCTCGGGCTCCTGCGTCTGTACGGCGACCACGTCGCCGCCGACCTCGTCCTTGAGCGCCGCCGGCGCGCCGACGCGAACCAGCTTGCCCTGGTGCAAGATGGCGACGCGGTCGCAGCGCTCCGCCTCTTCCATGTAGTGCGTCGTCAGCACCACCGTGACCCCCTCCTGCTCGCGCAGCTGCCGCAAGTACTGCATGAAGTCGCGTCGTGCGCCCGGGTCGAGGCCAGTGCTGGGCTCGTCCAGCAACAGCAGCGGCGGCTGATGCAGCAGCGCCTTCGCCAACTCGGTCCGTCTCTGCAGACCGCCCGACAGCGTCTCGACCCGGTCGCGGGCGCGGTCGGCAAGCCCGACGCGCTGCAGCACCGCGGCGGTGCGCGCGCGCAGCACGGCGCCGCGCAAGCCGTACAGGTGACCGTGGCACGACAAGTTCTCCGTCACGGTGAGCTTGCCGTCCAGGCTCGGATGCTGGAACACCACGCCGAGGTGTCGGCGCACCGCGTCCGGCACGGACAGCGCATCGCCGAAGATCACCGCAGAGCCGCCGCTTGGCGACAGCAGCGTCGAGAGGATCTTGAACAGGGTCGTCTTGCCACCACCATTCGGCCCCAGCAGCCCGAACACTTCGCCGCGTCCGACCGTAAAGCTGACGTCGTCGAGCGCCACGCGGCTGCCGTAGACATGGCGCAGCCGATCGACCTGGATTGCAGCGGATTCCATTCGGGGTCGCCCAAGACGTTCAGACGTTGCGACGGGCAACCACTCGGAGCGGCGGTTCTTCGGGGTTGAGGAAATGATCCACCGCCAGCCAGAGGCTCTTCGAGTGGCGATAGAAGCAGAGTGGAAAGGCCACCCCGAAGGCGCTCCACATCAGGATTTGCACCGTCAGCGAGAGGCTGGTGTAGGTGTCGAGCAACAGAAACCCTGCGATCGTCGGGATCGCAGTCGCCGCATAGTTGATGTAGATCGCACCGACGAAGTAGCCGGGCTCGCGCTCGTAGGTGAGCCCGCACCCGCTGCACTGCGCGTACATGGCAAAGATTCCACGGAACAGCTCCCCCTCGCCGCAGCGCGGGCACCGCAGGCGCAACGCCCGGTTGGCGGCCTTGCCGAAACCTCGCAACGTCATATCGTGTTCGCATACTGCCACACGCCGTTGCGGTCTGGAAGGTTGCGGTCACCCGTTGCCGTGTCGAGCTATCGCCATCGGTCCCGACTCGTGGCAGAATGACGGTCCAGTTCGGCAACCGGCCCCAAGGCCGGGTTTTCGGGGAAGCATGATTGAAGAAGTCGATCAGTACCTGCGGCAGCGGCGCTCGATGGTGTTGGCGACACACCTCGACGGTGAGGTACGCGCCTCCACCGCGTGCTTCGCGGTCGGTGAGAGCATGGCGCTCTATTTCTTCGTGTTCCGCGACTCCGTCAAGCATCGAGGGATCATGGAACGCCCACAGGTCTCGCTGATTGTCGATGACGGCTTCACGATCCCCATGCGCGGTGTGGAGATCATCGGCAGTGCCAGCGTGGTGGAGGGTGTCGAGCGGCGCTTGGGGCAGGATCTGCTGACGCAGAAGTTTCCCGACTTCGAGAGCGTATGGGGTGATCCGCGCATCCTCATCGTGCGCGTGACACCCGATCGTGTACGCTACACCGATTGGACCCAGGGCGCCGGCCAGAGCCGCGAGGCCAGCCTGACGCCGCGCCCGGCCGCGTCCTGAACCGACAGCGCGAGGTAGATAATCGTCGGGTACACCGCGGAGAAGACCCGCAAGTGCAGCTTCACGTACCTGCGTCCCTTTGCGAAATTCCAGCCGCCTCGGTAGAAGACGCATGGCCGGGGGTGCCTTCTCGCGGTAGGGCACGGCGTCGGCGGTCGCTGGTGAACACTACCGCGCGAGCGAGAGGCTCCGTATGCGCCGGCTGGGTCAGCGTGTGAAATTCGGTCGACCTGTCGCGACGCTGGCCGTCGCTGTGCTGGCGGGCGTTGTGGCCTGGGAAGTGCCCTGGGTCTTCGCGCCGCTCGCAGCCGGCGGATCCGACGCCAGCGCACCGATTGCCCGAGAAGCACCGACCGGGATCACTGCACGCGGGCGCCTCGAACCCAAGGACAGGGTCATCAAGGTCGCTGGCCCCTCACAGCCCACCGTCTTCGTCAACGTCATTCGCGAGCTGTACGTGAAGGAGGGCGATGCCGTCAGCGCTGGCCAGGTCATCGGTATCTTGGATAGCCACGCCAGCAAGGAAGCGGCGGTGGCCCGCCTGCGAGCGGAGCTCTCCTACGCGCAACTGCAGTATCGGCGGGTCGAACGACTCTACCGCAAAAAAGTCGTGTCCGCCGAGGAGCAAGACGAATGGCTCACCAAACTCGACGTCGCCAAGGCACAGCTGCAGCAGGCCGAAGCCGAATTCGAGCTCGCCCGCATCCGAGCACCGATCAACGGGCAGGTGCTCAAGATTCACGCTTATCCCGGAGAACGAGTGGGTTTGAACGGTATCCTCGAGTTAGGAAACACGGATGAGATGTATGCGGTCGCCGAAGTGTATGAAAGCGACATCGGCCGCGTGCGAACGGGTCAACGAGCCACCGTCACCAGCCCCGCATTGAGTGAGCAAATGCAGGGCACAGTCGAACGCATCGGCGCGAAAGTGGGGAAAATGGACGTGCTGGATGAAGACCCGGCGGCGAAGACCGACGCGCGCGTCGTCGAGGTCCGCATCCGGCTGGACGACGGCAAGCGCGTGGCGGGCCTCACCAACTTGAAAGTGGACGTTCGGATCAGTCCCCTGAGCTTGCCCTAAACTTGCCGATGGCGCCGTCAAACGAAACCGAGATGTAAACCATGCGGGCTTTCTCGCTTGCCAGCCGGCAGCTCACCCGCGAGCGGTTGCGCTTGCTCGTAGCGGTTGCCGGGGTGGCCTTTGCAGTCGTGCTGATGCTCATGCAGCTCGGGTTTCGCAACGCCTTGTTCGCGAGCGCGGTGCGCTTTCACTCCCGTCTGCAAGGTGAAGTGTTCCTGATCAGTCCGCGATCGATGTTCCTCGCGTCCATGCAGAGTTTCAGTTGGCGGCGGCTCTACCAAGCGCTGGCCTTTCGCGGCGTCAAGGCCGTCATGCCGGTGTACACAAACGTCGCCTATTGGAAGAACCCCTACAATGGTACGACCCATCGGCTATTCATCGCCGCGTTCGACCCAATACAGCCGGCGCTCGACATCGAAGGCATGGGGCCACACTTGGATGCCCTGCGAAAGCCCGACGTCGTCTTGTTCGACGAGGCTTCGCGGCCGGACTTCGGAGCGGTCCCCGAGCACTTCCGCCACGGCGAGACAATTGGGGCCGAGCTCGAAGGTCGCGAGGTTTCCGTCATTGGCTTGTTCACGCTCGGCACCTCGTTCGGAATCGATGGCAACTTGATCACCAGCGATTTGAACTTCCTCCGCTTGTTCCGCTCTCACAAAGAAGGGCTGATTCAGATTGGCGTCATCCAGCTGCAACCGGGATCCGATCCGCAAGCCGTTCGAGACGCGCTCGCCGCCGAGCTCCCACGCGACGTGGACGTGCTGACGAAAGCGCAATTCATGCAGCGCGAGATTGACTACTGGGCCTCGGCGACGCCGATCGGATTCGTCTTCACGTTCGGCGCGATCATGGGATTCGTCGTCGGCATGGTGATCGTCTACCAGATTCTCTTCTCCGACGTCTCCGATCACCTGGCGGAATACGCTACGCTGAAGGCGATGGGCTACCGAGACGCGTATCTGTTCGGCGTGGTGTTGTTCGAGGCCGTTGCGCTCGCGGTGCTCGGCTACCTTCCCGGTCTCGCCGTCAGCTTCCAACTCTATCGCCTCACGAACCAGGCCACGCATCTGCCGATGAACTTGAGCCTCGAGGTCGGCGCCGGCGTCCTCGCGCTGACGATCGTGATGTGTAGCGTCTCGGGGATGATCGCCGTGCGGAAGGTGCGCTCGGCCGACCCCGCGGAAATTTTCTGAGGGTCCGCCGCCGTGTCGCTCGAGCCTGTCATCGTCGTCGAGAGCCTGAATCACCATTACGGCGCCGCAACCCTCCGAAAACAGATCTTGTTCGACGTGACGGCGGAGGTTCGTCCCGGCGAGATCGTCATCATGACCGGTCCGTCCGGATCGGGAAAGACCACGCTACTCAGTCTCATCGGCGGCCTGCGCTCGGTACAGCAGGGCGGCCTCAAGGTGCTCGGCCATGAGCTCAACGGTGCGTCGAAGAACTTGTTGGCGCGCGTGCGCAAGAGCATCGGCTACATCTTCCAAGCCCACAACCTCTTGGATTCCATCACCGCGGCGCAGAACGTGGAGATGTCGGTGCACTTGCAGGCTGACGTGTCGAAAAAGGCCGGCCACGAACGAGCGATGGCGATGCTCCGGAGCGTCGGCTTGGGGGAGCGGATTCACCACTACCCCGATCAATTGTCGGGGGGACAGAAGCAGCGCGTCGCCATCGCGCGCGCGCTGGTGAGCCAACCGCAGGTGATCCTGGCCGACGAACCGACCGCGGCCTTGGACAAGCAATCGGGTCGCGACGTCGTAGAGCTGATGCAGACGCTCGCCAAACACCAAGGATGTACGGTGCTCCTCGTCACTCACGACAACCGCATTCTCGATATCGCCGATCGCATCATCCACATGGAAGACGGCCGGTTGTCGTCGTTTGCCAACGCCGTGCTGTCGGGTACGAAGAACCTCCTGGAGCTGCTGGCGCAGAACAATCGCCGCGGCGAGCTGACGCGTCAAATGGAGGGCATGCTGCTGCCGCAGTTTACCAGCCTGGTGGAGCAGGTGACCGCCGAGTTCCAGCACTTTCTGAACGCTATTGACCTGCTCAACCACGACGCCTTCGAGAGCATGCTCGAGCAGGTGATCGAGGCGTTCACCCTCAAGGTAGGGCAGATTATCGAGGCCGAACGGGCGACGCTGTTCCTGCTCGACGAAGCGGCGGGTGAGCTGTGGTCGAAGGTCGCGCAAGACGACGGGTCCAAACCGCTGGAGATCCGGATTCCGAGTCGGTCGGGTGTTGCTGGCCACGTTGCCACCACCGGGCAGGCGCTCAACGTGTCCGATGCCTACGCGGAGCCGTTGTTCAATCGTGCGGTCGACGAGCAAACCGGCTATCGCACACGGACCATCTTGTGCGCGCCGATCTTCGATCGGCAAAGCCACGTGCTGGGCGTCATCCAACTCTTGAACAAGATCGGGGGCGGCGCTTTTGGGGCCGCGGACGAGCAGCGCTTGAACGCATTCGGTTCAGCATTCGCGATCGTCTTGGAAAGCTGGTCGCACATGCGCCAGCAGCAGTTGAGTGCGGCGAGAGCGGCGCGGTCGGCGGAAGTGACGACCGGCGTCACCAGCAGCGGGAGTGTCAGCTAGCGAACGCGCGCCGGCGCCAAGAGGCGGAAAAACGCAGGCTCACAACCAAGCAGGTGCCAGATGACTTCGGCGATCGATCCCCAGCTCGGAGACGTCGTGCAATCGGGCGACACCGATGTGTTCGGTCCGCGGCGCATCGGCAGGTCCCTCTACCCGATGCGGATCATCTCCATCGGAGCGTGCATCGTCATGGCGGCTCTCTACGTCAGCCGCTTTGGGTCCTATCACTGGTACTACCTGTTTCCGCTCCTGCTCGCGCTCACGTACCCGCACGTCTCGCATGTCATCTATGTGCGATCGCGGTCCAGGAACGTGGAGCTGGGCACGCTTTTCGTCGATGCCTTCCTTCTCGCCTCGACGGTCTACATCACCGGGTTCTCTCTGCTCCCTGCTCTCACCCTGACTGCCATCGCCCTCGCCAATGGCATGGCCCTCAACGGCCTGCCACACATGGCCTTGTGCGCGCTCTTTTTTGGTGCGGGAATGGCGGTCCCCATGCCCCTGTACGGACTCAATTTTCAGCCGCGAGACGTCGTCGAGATCAATCTGACCTGTGCTGTGTTTCTCTTCGTGTACTTCAACATCTTCGCGTATATCGCTTACACGAGAACGATTCTTCTCCAGGGCTCGCGACGAGAGCTGAAGCAGCAAAAGATCACGATCGAGATCGAGAAGAAGCGATCTGACAATCTGCTGTTGAGTCTCTTTCCCGCCGAAGTCGCCAAGAAGTTCGACGCCGGCGGGATGGTGGAGCCGCGATGGTATGACAGCGTGTCGATCCTTGCGGTCGAGTTGGAGAATTTCGCGAAGGCGATGCGGACGCTTCCGCCCGCAGAGCTTCTGGCCGAGCTCAATCATTGCTTCAAGGCCTTTGACGCGATCACGACCAGGCATCGCCTAGAGAGCCTGCGCACACTGGGTGACAGTTATCTCGCCGTCGGCGGTCTCCCAGTCGCCAACGATACTCACCCGATCGACGCTGTCCGTGCCGCGGTGGAGATCCGGGACTTCATGGAACAGCTGAAGACCGCGCGGCGGGCGCACGGCGGGCTGTTCTTGGAGGCGAAGATCGCGGTCCATACCGGCCGGGTGCTCGCCGGCGTCGTCGAAGCCAGGAAGTTCTCCTACGATGTCTGGGGAGACACGGTGGATAACGCGCTTCGGGTGCGACGTCAGGTCGGCGCCGGTGAGGTAGGAATATCCGGCGATACGTATCAGCGCGTGCGCGATCAGTTTGCCGGCACGCCCGCCGGAACGGTGGGCGGCAAAGACGGCGGTGAGATCCCCGTGTACACCATTGACCGCAGCGGCCCGACCGATGGCCGCGTGCTCATGCCGTCTCACGTGGGCTAACTCGACCTCATGCCTCGCCGCCACACACATTCTCTAGCAGCCGCGCTTACCACGCTGTTCGGGCAACTCGACGAACCGGCGATCGCGGACCTCGTCGCCCGCATCGAGCTCATTCAAATATTCCGCGGGGAGATCCTGTACCGCCAAGGCGACCCGGGCACCAGCATGCACATTGTGCTGACGGGTCGCTTGCAAGTTCGCGTTCGCGACCAGGAAGGTACCGAGAAGATCGTTGCGTACCTCTCCCCGGGAGAGAGCGTCGGCGAGATGGCCCTGTTCACGGGAGCGAGCCGCGCCGCAACGATCGTTGCCATCCGCGACACCACCCTGGGACTCTTGACGCGAGAGACCTTCGATGCGGCCATGACGAGCCATCCGCAGGCGGTCTTCACACTTGCCCGCCTGATCATTGGTCGACTGACCGAAACTCAGAGTCGCGGCGTCTCGCGCACGCCGTTGCGAAACATCGTACTCATCCCCATCGAGCGGACGATGAATTTGCAAGAATTCACTGGCCGACTGCAGCTCGCCCTGCTGAAGTTCGGGACCACCATCACCCTTGATTGGCCCACCGTCAACGCGATGCTCGCGGTCGAGCCGCAGTCGAACCCAGTGGCGCTGAGCATGCGACTGGGCAGTCTGCTCGATGATTGCGAGAAGACTCATGACTACGTCATCTGTCAGGCAGACCATGACCCAACGGAGTGGACACGGAAGTGCATCGGGTACGCCGACAAGATTCTGCTCGTCGGCGCGGCCGACGCCCCACCACAGGTGAGTGCGCTGGAGACCGAGATCCTCTACGGCCCGCGCATCGACGTGCTGACCGAGAAGGAGCTGGTGTTGGTGCATCGGGACGGAGCGCGCGCCCCGAGGGACACCAGCAAATGGCTCACCGGCCGGCAGGTCGACCGGCACCACCACATACCGTGGCAGGGAAACGAGGGATTCAACCGGTTGGCCCGGCGCCTGTCCAATAATGCGGTAACGCTCGTGCTGGGTGGCGGCGGCGCCAGGGGATTTGCCCATATCGGTGCGATTCGCGCCATCCGGGAGGCCGGGATTCCCATCGATGCGGCCGGGGGGACGAGCTTTGGGGCACTCATTGCCGCCCTCGTGGCGCTCGGACGCAGTGATGAGCGCGTCCTCGAAGAGTCGAAGAGCGCGTTTACGGAAGGTCGGCCGATGGACGACTACACGCTCCCCGTGGTGTCGCTCGTGCGAGGGGATCGGTTGGCCGCGGTTCTGAAGAAGCACTACGGCGGTCTCGATATCGATGACCTGTGGATCCCGTTCTTTGCCGTGTCGAGTAATCTGTCGCTGAAATCGAATCGCCGTCCATACGAGCGGCGAGCTGTGGAAGGCGTTGCGCGCGAGCGTGTCGCTGCCAGGTATCTTCCCGCCGTTCATCGAGAACGGTGAGCTGCTCATCGACGGTGGCCTGTTGAACAATCTGCCCGTCGACATCATGAAGGAGATGGTGGCGGGCAAAACCATCGCTGTCGACTTAGCGGTCGAGGAGGAATATCGGGTTGACCGAGAGGCGATGCCGTCGGCGTACGAGTTCCTGAGAGCGAAGTTCCTTCGCCACGAGCATGCATCACTCGACGTCCCAACGCTGAATCGGGTGGTGATCAAGGCCACGACCCTGGGTAGCAGCCGCTTCGCCGAGCTGATGAAGTCTGGAGCAGATCTGTACCTCAATCCACCACTGCGGGACTTTGATCTGCTCGCTTGGGACCGCTTTCACGACATCGTCGAGCTGGGTTACCGATACACCAAGCAGAAGCTCAACGAGTGGTTGACCGACCATGGCGCGGTCGTCCAACGCGACGAAGTCTTCGATTCCCGCTTTCGCCGAGACCAGAGGTGATCAACGGCGCGTTCGGCAGGCGATCCGTCCCGAGGCGACGAACCGGACCGAGGTGTATTGATGCGGTGACGTCCACGTGTTTCCGGTCCGGATTCCATCCTTGCTTGACACGGCGCGTATCCGTACGAGAAGGTCATCAGCAGCCATGCTCACTTGCGTCGATCGAGCTCAAGTTGTGGCGGCAACGCCCGGCCACGAGAGAGAAGCCAGGCGCATGACGGCCATGACGGATCAGGCACACCATCCTTCGCTCCAGATTGGTGACCCGACGCGTGCTCTCACGCCACAGGCGCTCAAGGAGTCCCGCATACCGGGCTCCTCGATAAGCAAGTGCAAGACCGTCTTGAGCCCTCTTCTTCAACGGAATCACGCTACTCCGGAACCATACGTGGCACCGGCCTCTCCCAGGAGTCGCATCACTCGTGCGAATACGCTATCGATAACGTCATATGGGCAAGAGCTTGCTCGACAAGGTGTGGGAGGCGCACAGCGTGCGAGAGCTGCCGTCGGGGCAGACGCAGTTGTTCATTGGCCTGCATCTCGTCCATGAAGTTACCAGCCCGCAGGCCTTTCAGATGCTGCGCGAGCAGAGCCTGCCGGTACCATACCCCGATCGCACCTTCGCCACCGTCGACCACATCATTCCCACCGATACGCGCCAGCGGCCATACCGCGACGCGCAGGCGGAAGGCATGATGAGCGCCATCGAGCGCAACTGCCGCGAGTTCGGCATCCGCTTTTTCGACGCTGGCAGCGGTCACCAGGGCATCGTGCACGTCCTCGGCCCGGAGCTGGGCCTGACGCAACCCGGGATGACCGTGGCGTGCGGCGACAGTCACACCAGCACGCACGGCGCGCTCGGCGCTGTCGCCGTCGGCATCGGGACGAGCCAGGTGCGCGACGTCCTCGCTAGCCAGTGTCTGGCGATCACGCGGCCGAAGGTCCGGCGCATCGAGGTCGAAGGCCGGCTCGGTCTGGGCGTGTATGCGAAGGACGTCATCCTGCACATCATCCGCCGCCTGGGCGTCAAAGGCGGCGTCGGCTTCGCCTACGAGTACGCCGGCGCGGTCATCGAGCGCATGACCATGGAAGAGCGCATGACCGTCTGCAACATGAGCATCGAGGGCGGCGCTCGGCTCGGCTACGTCAATCCCGACGCGACGACCTTGGCGTACGTCCGCGGCCGGGAGTTCGCCCCGCCGGCGGAGCGCTTCGATGCGGCCGTGCAATGGTGGCAGGCGATGGCGTCCGACGCCGATGCCTCGTACCACGATGTGGTGCGTCTGGACGGCGCCGACATTGCGCCCACGGTGACGTGGGGGATCAACCCGGGACAGGCCATCGGCGTCGACGAGCACGTGCCGCCGCCCGAATCGTTTGCGGCGGACGAACGCGGGGTCGCTGAAGACGCCTACGGGTACATGGACCTCAAGCCCGGCACGCCGATTCGGGGCACGCGCATCGACGTCGCCTTCATCGGATCGTGCACCAACGGCCGGCTCTCCGATCTGCGCGAAGCTGCGAAGGTCGCACGCCTGGGTCACGTCGCCTCCCACGTCAAAGCGTTGGTGGTTCCCGGGTCGCAGGCCGTGGCGCGTGCCGCCGAGGCCGAAGGGTTGCACGAGATCTTCATCCAGGCGGGATTCGAGTGGCGCTTGCCGGGCTGCTCGATGTGCCTGGCCATGAATCCCGACAAGCTGGAAGGACGGCAGATCTGCGCGTCATCGAGCAACCGCAATTTCAAAGGCCGCCAGGGCAGCCCGTCGGGGCGCACGCTGCTCATGAGCCCGGCCATGGTCGCGGCCGCAGCGATCCAGGGCGCCGTCGTCGACGTACGGGATCTCCTCGCAAAAACGTGAAGCCTGAGGAACCGATGAGTGAGCTGATCACAATCACGCGCCTCGCCGGCCGGCCCATTCCGTTGCGCGGCAACGACATCGACACCGACCGGGTCATCCCGGCCCGCTTCATGAAGGCGGTGACGTTCGACGGGCTCGGGCAGTACGCGTTCTACGACGTGCGTTTCGACGCCCAGGGACGGGCGACCGGGCACGTCATGGACGACCCGCGCTTTCAGGCCAAGGGTGCGCGCATCGCCATCGTCAACAAGAACTTCGGCTGCGGCTCGTCACGTGAGCATGCCCCCCAGGCCCTGCTGCGCTGGGGCATCAAGGCGCTCGTCGGCGAGTCGTTCGCCGACATCTTCTTCGGCAACTGCGTCGCGCTGGGGGTACCGTGCGTGACCGCCGGCGAAGCCGATGTCCTCGCCCTGATGACTGCCGTCGAGGATGGCCCTGCACACGAGCTGGTCCTCGATCTCCAGGCACTCACGGCCACCTATCGCGGGAGGACCTATCCAGTCACGCTCCCAGCCGGCGTGCGCACACAGCTGCTCGACGGGACCTGGGACGCGACGCGTATTCTTCTGCAAGCCGAGGAGCAAGTCCGCCAAACGTCCGCGCGCTTGCCGTACACAAAAGGGTTCGCCCGTTGAGCACCGCGCACCTGACCCACGTCGCGCTGTTCGTGCGCGACAGCGAGGGCACCATCGACTTCTACCGCCGCTTCGTCGGCCTGCATGTCGTGCACGACCGCGTCGATGGCGGCGTGCGCGTGGTGTGGCTGAGCGAGCAGACCGAGGATCCCAACTTCGTCATCGTCGCCATCACCCTTCCGCCCGGCGAGGCCGGCGTACCGCCGCACATGGCACACTTCGGGTACGATCTGCCGTCGCGCGCCGCCGTCGATGCGGTCGCGGCGCGCGCTGAAGCCGAGGGCCTGCTGATGCAGGGTCCCGCCGACGCGGGCCCGATCGTCGGCTACTTCTGCATGCTCCAAGATCCCGACGGCAACCTCGTCGAGTTCTCACACGGGCAGCCGATCAACCCGAAGCACCTGACGTAGACGCCCCCGGGGTCACTGCGGCGCGGTGAGCAGCCGGCGCACCGACGCTTCGGTCGCCGGCGGCAAGCCGAGCTGCAAGGCGCGCTCGAAGTGCGCGCGCGCCGCCTGACCGTCGCCGAGCGTGGTGAAGGTCTGGCCGAGGGCGACGTAGGCGTCAGGGTCGTGCGGGTTGAGCTGGATGGACTGCTCGAACAGCTGGCGGGCGCGTTGCGCCTGCTCGCGCTGCCACGCCGCATCATGTCCCGCCGCGTCCTCCTTGGCACGCGTAAGCGCGATCAACCCGAGGTTGAAGACGCATTCCGCCGCCTGCGGGTTCAACCCCAGCGCCTTGCGATAGTAGCGCTCCGCCTCGTCGAGCTTGCGCTCCGTCATCGCCAGGCTACCGAGGTTGTTATAGATGGTGAACTGCCCGCTCTGATCGTTGCGGCGCTGCAGCGCCAGCTGGAAGTACTCCGCAGCCTTGGCCGCATCGCCGAGCTGCTGGTACGCCGTCGCGAGACCCCGCATCGGCAACCCATCGGTGGTGTTCTTCGCCGCGGTGTCCGTCCACAGCGTGAGGTTGCTGCGCCAGACGGCGTTGCGCTGCACGCTGGTGGCGGTCCCGG
This sequence comes from uncultured Binatia bacterium (SeqCode), assembly GCA_964498075.1. Taxonomy (GTDB): domain Bacteria; phylum Desulfobacterota; class Binatia; order HRBIN30; family HRBIN30; genus CAZCGA01. Next base: position 51,067 of record CAZCGA010000023.1, read on the forward strand.
CGCACAGCAGCAGCGCGACAACCGCCGTCACCACGACGCGGCCGACACGCTGCATCATCCGGCTCGCCGTGTAGCCGACCAGCAGGCAGAAGCCGACGGACGGCAGGTAGAGATAACGCTCCGCTACCGGAGCGCCGGGAATCTTCACGACGATGGCCAGCGACGGCGCCAACGTCACCCCGATCCACAACAGCAGGAAGCTGACGCGCCGCTCGCCGCGCCGCCACGCGACGACGCCGCCGCCGCACACGAGCGCGATCGCCGCACCGGCGAGCAGCAACGCCACGGGGCCGGACGGAAGGTCGGAGATGTAGGCACTCTGCCGGATCGGCAGGATCAACTTGCCGAGGTACACGCCGGCCGCACCGAGGAGCTTGGGGACGACGTCGACACCAAGGGCGGCGGCGCTGCCGAAGGTTGTGTCGAGGGCGGCACGGCGCAGCGCAACGTAGACCACTGCCGCGACGACGAAGGGGACGTAGACCAGCAGGGGCGACGCCGGGGCGGACTCACGCGTCTGCCGCCGGCGGCGTTCCGCGCGACGCGCGGGAGGAACGACCGGCGCCGCGGTCTTCGCCAGCACCAGATCGGTCGCCGGAGCAAGGAGCAGCAACGCGGCTGCGGTTTCCTTCGCCAGCATGGCGATGAACACGAGGGCTGCCGCGACCGTAGCGCGACGCATCGGGCTCCAGCGCTCGTACCGGCAGGCGAGGATGCCCGCGAGCCCGAAACTTCCTGCCAAGACGTCGGAACGACCGGCACCCCAAGCCACCGACTCCGCATGAATCGGATGCACCGCAAACAGCGCCGCCCCGACGCCCGCCGCCACAACGGCCGACGCCGTGCCGGCAAACAGAACGAGGCCGAGTCGATACACCAAATAGGTCGTCACGACGTGGTACAGCACCACCGACGCATGAAAGACGAACGGGCTGGCACCGCCGATGGCGTGGTCGATCAGGTACGAGACGATGGTCAGCGGCCGGTAATAGTCGGGGCTGAACTGCGGAATGTTGCGCGGCAGGAAGATGAGGTCGCGCACGTTCTGAAACGCCAACAACTGCCGGTTGAGGACGATCGGGTCGTCCCACACCAGCCCGTTGGCGAGGGCGTTCGCCGATACCACGGCCGCGCCCAGCGCCACGGCCACGCCGAGGAGCAAGTGCGGAGTGCTGGGTGCTGAGTGCTGAGTCAAGACGACGGCTCCGCGCCACTCCACCCAGGACGCAGCGCTCAGGACTCAGGAGTGCGGCCGCACGGGGTGCTGGCGTGGATCTTCGCCTGCGCCAGGTTGGAGACGACGATCAGTTTCAGCTGATCGGGATGCAGGTACTGCTGAGCGACCCGCTGCACGTCGTCCTTGGTCACGGCGTTGATGCCGCGGATGTAGGTGTCGGCATAGTCGGCCCCGAGGGTGAAGAACTCCACCTGGCTCAGAAACGCCGCGATCTTGCCGCTGCTGTCGAGGCGCAACGGGAAGCTGCCGGTGAGGTACAGCTTCGCATCGGTCAGCTCCTCGTCGGTCACCGGCTCTTTGCGGATGCGCTCCAGCTCGCTGCACGCCCGCTCGATCGCATCGGTCGCCGATTCGTTCTTCGTCTGCATGACGACCTGAAAGCTCCCCGGGGCCTTGTTGCTCGTAAAGAAGCTCGCCACGGAATACGCCAGCCCGGCGCGGGTGCGGATGTTGTCCAAGAGGCGCGATGAAAACCCGCCGCCGCCGAGGATGTAGTTCATGACCGAGAGCGCAAAGTAGTCGGAGTTGTCGCGCGCGATGCCGCGCTGACCGAGAATGATGTTGGCTTGCGAGATGGGCTTGTCGATCGTCAGCGTATCGGCACGTGGCGACGCCACCGGCGGGTACTCAAACAGCGCGACGTTGCCGCGCTTCCAGTCTTGCAGAGCGGCCTGCATCCGACCGCCGATGTCCGCGGCGGAGACGTCACCGACGACGGTGATGATGGAGCGCTCCGGACGGTAGTACTGGCGGTAGAAGGACACCAGATCATTGCGCGTCAAGTTTCGCACCGACTCCGGGTTGCCGATGACCCGATGGCCGTACGGCTCGTCTTTGAACAGCGATCCAGTGAAGGCGCGCTCGGCGACCCGGTTGGGTTCGTCTTCGGCGGCGCGGATCGCGGCGAGCGTCGCCTCGCGGCGGCGTGTGACTTCGGCCTCCGGGAAGCTCGGATGCAGCAGCACGTCGGTCAGCAGGTCCAAGCCGGTGTCGAGGTCCTTGCCCAGGACGGTCAAGCTGAGGCTGGCGTAGTCCATGTCCGCCGAGGTGTCGAACGACGCGCCGATGAAATCCGTGGCGTCGCTGATCTGGGTCGCCGTGCGTTTCGTGGTGCCCTCGGTCAACAGGTCGGCGGTCAAGCCCGCCAGTCCTTCCTTGCCGCGCGGATCGCGGCGCGAGCCGGCGTCCAGCAGCACCTGCACGACCACGAGGGGCACCGCGTGCTGCTCGGAGACGATGAGCACGGCGCCGTTCGGCAGGACGCTGCGCTCGGCCGGCGGGCTGGCGGCCACGGCGGGGCCGTGGAGCGCCAGCAGCAATCCGAGGGCAAGAACAGCGCGTCGTCTCACCTGCCGCAGGCCTTCTCCCGAGCGGCGCTTCGAGACGCCGCCAAGAGAAGGCGGCTCCTCAGGGCAAGCGGACGGTTCGTTTGTCTTGAATGAAATGAACTCCTCTACCGCTCGTGCTGAGGCTCTCGAAGCACGCAGAGTCAGGGTGGGGGGCGCGCTCAGGCGCATCAGCGCACGGTGCCGCGCGGCAGACCGTCGGCCGGGGCCGGCTTGCCGGGGGTAATGGGCAGCGGTTCCAGCGTGCCCACGGTTCGGTTGGCGGCATCGAAGTAGAACGCTGCGACCCGCTGCACGTCGTCGGCCGTGACCGCGTGCACCGTCGGGACATATGAATCGATGCGCCGCCAGTCGCCAGCCATTTCGTACTGGCCCAAGAGCATGCCCTGGTAGAAGCCCGAGTCCTGTGCCAACACGAAGCCGGCTTCGAGGCCGTTCTTCGCCTTCGTCAGCTCCGGCGCACCGACCGGCTGCTTCTGCAAGCGATCGAGCTGCGCCAGCAGCTCTTGCTCCACCTGCTTCGCCGACTTTCCCGGCAGCGGCTGGCCGTACACCAGGAACAACCCCGGGTCGATGGAGGTCAGCTCGAAGCTGGTGCCCACATCGCGCGCCAGGCGCTTCTCGTACACCAGCTGCCGGTGCAACCGCGCGCTCTTGCCGCCACTCAGGAGCGCCGAAATCACCTCGAGGACGGCGCCGTCTGGACTGCTGATAGTGGGAACGTGGTAGGCGAGCGTCACGAAGGGCAGCTGCGCCTCGCGCTTCAACACACTGCGGCGCTCCCCTTGCTGTTGAGGCTCGACGGAGCGCACGGCCGGCGGCGGGCTGCCGGCGGGCAGCGGGTCGAAAGCCTTCTCGATCTGCTGCAGCAAAGCGTCGCTCGAGAAGTCGCCGACGCCGACGACCACGGCGTTCCGCGGGGCGTAGTAGGTGCGATAGTACTCCAGCGCATCGGCACGCGTGGCGCGTTCCAGATCGCTCATCCAGCCGATCGTCGGCCATTGATACGGATGGGCGGTGTAGGCGACCGAGCTGACCAGCTCGAACAGCGCCGACACCGGGTTGTTGTCGTTGCGCAGGCGGCGCTCTTCCATCACCACCTTCAGCTCCGGGGTGAACTGGGAGTCGTCGAACTTCAGGTTGACCATGCGATCGGCTTCGAGGTCGATGACGACCGACAGCCGATCGCTGGCAAGCGTGGCGAAGTAGGTCGTCGAGTCGTCGGAGGTGAAGGCGTTGTCGTTGCCGCCGTTGTGCTGGATGATCTTGGAGTAGTCTTCCGGCCCGACCTTCTCCGTGCCCTTGAACATCACGTGCTCCAACAGGTGCGACAAGCCGGTCTTCCCGAGCGTCTCATTGCGCGAGCCGACGCGGTACCACACCTGCAGCACGGCCACCGGCGCCTTGTGATCTTCCAGGAGCAGGATTTTCAGACCGTTGCCGAGCACCTTCTCGCGCACGCGCTCGGCATACGACGGTGCAGCGTACACCGGCGCCCGCAGCACCGCGCTCAGCAGGAAACCCGCGGCCAGTATGCTCCCGACGGCGTTGCGCATCGGACGCCGTGAGTAGCAGCGGGGTCTGAGGGGGTCAAGCAGGCCGCGCATGGTGACCGCGCAACGCGCTACTTGCCAGCCACCGCCTCGTACACGTCACGCTGCAGCTGCGCCGAGACGTGGGCCAGCGCGCGACTCATCGCCGCCGCCAGCGCCGGAGGGTTGTTGCACGGACACGGCTCTTCGGCCGGATAGGTCGCCTGCAGCGGCACCGGGTTCGCCGCCCCAGGGGCGTTGCGGACCAGCACGACTCGCAGGCGCAGCCGCGCACTGCAGCTGTCGTTGCCCGGTCCCTCCTCCAGCACCTCGATCGTGGCGCTCAGCTGGTAGTCGCTGGGCAGCGCCGACGGCCCTTGCTGCACGGCGCGGTAGACACCGGAGCCGGCGAAGTCACGCGCCAGCAGGTCGCCGACCATGTTGCCGGGATTGGCGCTCCAGCGGCTGTCGGGGTACGTGCCGGTCGCGTACTCGTCCTCCCGGTACACGATCAGCTGACGGTCGTAGACCGCGGCGACGCTCATCGGGGCGATGCGCAGCACGGCGGTCAGGGGCTTCCCCGCGATCGCCGGGGGCGTGTACTCGAGCCGGTAGTCGCGGATCTCCGGAGACGGCACGCTGAAACGCACGCAGCCGACAACCAGCGTGACGAGCGGCAGCAGGGTGGCAACACTCCTCATGGATTGCTCCGTTGCGCCGGATGGCGCGGCGCCGGCGGCTCGGCGAAAAGGAGCCGCGACGGCTGATTGCGCAGCTCCTCGGTCAAGCTCTGCAGATTGCCCACCGTGCGGTTGAAGCGGTCGGTCGTGGCCTGCAAGCCGACGATGAACTGCTGCGTGCTTTGCACCAGCCGGTTCAGCTGATCGAGCGTCTGCGCGACCTGCTCGCCGTTCACACCCTTCCGAAGGTCGGCGAGGAGCAGCTTGGCATCCTCCGTCGCCTGGGTCGCGTTCTCCACGGCCGCGGCGAGTTTCAGCCCCCTGGTGGTCTCTTCCACATTTTTCGCCACGCGCTCGACGGATTGGGTTGCCGTCTGGAAGTTCGTCAGGATCGTCGGGATGCGCTCATCCTGCAGCAGCTGGGTGGCCGACTGCAGGGCGGCGCGTGCATCGTTCGAGATCCCCCCGAGGTCGAGCTGCATGACCCGATCGTACACGTCACCCAGCGCGTTCTGGATCGCCTTGAAGCTCGACCGGGAAGACGCGATGACTTCGTACGGCGGCTTGAAGCTCAACGTCGGGGCCTGGTTGAGCGCGTCGCCGGCACGGCGGTCGATCTCGATGTAGCGCAGGCCGGTGATGCCACTGAGCTCCAACGTCGCCCGCAAGTTGGGGTCGCGCTTCAGCGCCTTCGCCGCCTTGACGTCGATATTCATGCGCACTTCGATCAGCTCGCCGTCCGGCGCGATGCTGATGCTGTCAACGCGCCCCGCCGGGACGCCGCGGTACTTCACCGCCGCGCCAGGGTCCAAACCCTGGACGGATTCAGAGACGTACGTAACGAAGTGCTCGGTCTTTTCGAAGAAGCGGCTGGCACCCAGCCAGATGACGGTACCGATGCCGATGGCGGCCGCTACCATCACGAAGACCCCGACCTGAACTTTGTGTGCTTCAGTTGCCATGGTTCGCTCTCCCGCCGTGGAGGCTGGCTCCCGGCTGTCGGTTGAAGAAGGCTCGCACGCGCGGATCGGGACTGTGATCGCGCAGCTCCTTCGGATCGCCCGTCGCGATGATCTGTTTGGTTTCGGGATCGAGCATGATGACGCGCTCGGCGATGGTGAAGATGCTCGCCAGCTCGTGCGATACGACGACGATGGTCGTGCCGAGGCTCCGGTTGATCTGCAAGATCAGCTCGTCGAGCCCGGCCGAGGTGATGGGATCGAGCCCGGCGGACGGCTCGTCGAAGAACAGGATGCTCGGATCGAGCGCCATGGCGCGCGCCAGCGCGGCGCGCTTCTTCATGCCGCCGGAAAGCTCGGAGATCAGGAAGTCCTCGAAGCCCGCGAGCTTCACCATGTTGAGCTTGAGGCGCACCAGCATCTCGATGGTGTCGGGCGGCAACGGCGTATATTCCTCCAGCAGCAGCGCGACGTTCTCCCCCAGCGTCAGCGACGCGAACAGGGCGCCCGACTGGAACAGCACCCCGAACTTGCGCTGGATGCGCCGCAGCTGATCCTCGTCGGCGCCGGCGACATCCTCACCATCGAGCCGGACGTGGCCGGCCGCCGGGCGCTGCAGCCCGATGATGTGGCGCAGCAGTGTCGTCTTGCCGCATCCCGATCCGCCGACGATGACCAGCCGCTCGCCGCGCCGCACCTCGAAGCTGATGTCGTTCAGGATGGTGCGGTCCTCGTAGCGCGCGATCAAGTGTTCGACCTGAATCGCCGGAGTGGAGGCGGGTTGCATGACGTCGGCCATGGTTCTCACCAGTAGTGGAAGAGCACGGTGAACATCGCGTCGGTGACGATGATCAGGAAGATCCCGGCGACGATTGCCGAGGTGGTGATCCGCCCGACGCTCTCGGCACCTGCGCCCGCCTGGAAGCCGCGCAAGCAGCCGACGCCGGCGATCAGAATGGCGAAGGCCAGGCTCTTCATGAGACCGGAGCAGACGTCCCAGATCCCGACGGCGAAGCGCGTCTGCCGGATATACACCTGCGCCGGCATATCGAAGCCGAAGACGGCAACCGTCATGCCTCCCACCACGCCGACCAGGTCGGCGATGAGGGTGAGACAGGGCAGCATGACGAGCAGCGACGCCACCTTCGGCGTCACCAGGAAGCGCGTGCGGTCGAGGCCCATAGTGGTGAGCGCGTCGATTTCCTCCGACACCTTCATCGTACCGATCTCGGCGGCGAACGCGGCACCGGAGCGGCCGGCGGCGATGATCGCCGTCATCAGCGGCCCCAGCTCGCGCACGATGGAGAGGCCGACGAGGTTGGCGATGTAGATGTCGGCGCCGAATTGGGTCAGCTGCACGGCGGCCTGAAAGGCGGTGATCAGACCCATGAGGAAGCTGATGAGCGAAACGATCGGCACGCCGTCGAGGCCGGTGCGCTCCATGTAGAGCCAGGTCTCGCGCCAGCGCATGTGCGCCGGATGCAGCGCCGCGTCCCGCAGCCCGATCATCACCTCACCGGTAAACGCCACCAGCTCGCGAAAGTCGGACAGGACGTTCAACGTCTCGCCGCCCAGTCGGGCGGTGATGCTCGTGGGCCGCGTCTTGACCGACCGTGGCGGCTCCAACAGCGCCTCCTGATCGACGAGGCTGAGAAAGCCGTCGATGGCCGGCGTCGAGCCTGCGATGCGTAGCTGTGCGCCGGCCTGCGCCAGCCGCTGCCGTAGGCCGATAAGCACGGCGCCACCGCCGCTGTCGAAGTAGTCCACCCCGGACAGATCGAGCACCACGTCGGTCGGCGGCGCGGGCAGCTGCGCGGCAATCTCGTTCAGCAGCTGCTGCGCGTTCTGGATGTCGATGCGTCCCCGGATCGTCGTCTTGACCGTTCCGTCCATCGGCTGCATCGACAGCTGGTATGCGGCATCATCCGGCACGGGCTGTTCTTAGCATTCGAACCCGTCGGGGTGAAACGACCGGAGGCGACGCGACGGCGAACGACCTGGCGAGTCAGTACTTGCGCATCACCGCCACCACGACACCGCGGATGGTGACGTCCTTCTCTTTGGTGATGATCGGGGCCATCGACGCGTTGGCCGGCATCAAGCGGATCTTGCCGCGCTTGTCGCGGTAGAACTTCTTGACCGTGGCGTCGCCGTTGATCAGGGCCACCACCGTCTCGCCGTTGTTGGCGGTCTGGCGTTCCTCGACGACGATGTAGTCGCCGTCGCGGATGCCATCGTCGATCATCGAGTCGCCTTTGACGCGCAGGACAAAGGTATTTTGGCGGCGGACGAACTCCTCCGGCACCGTGAAGGTGTCGGCATTTTCGAGCGCCTCGATGGGCTGGCCGGCGGCGACGTAGCCGAGCAACGGCAGCTCCATGGCCGACGATTTCTTCCGCTGCGGCACCAGCTCGATGGCGCGGCTGAAATTCCACTTCCGCTTGATGAGTCCCTTTTCCTCCAAGTTCGACAGGTGCTTGTGAACGGTCGCCAGCGAGGACAGTTGGAAGTTCTCGCCGATCTCTTCGAGCGTCGGCGCGTAGCCGTGCGTGGCGATGTGGTCGTCGAGGTAATCGAACAGTTGCTTCTGCCGTTTGGTGAGAATCATCGCCGCTCCCTCTCGTCGCCTCGTCATTCTATAGCGAAAGTCGGGCGAAGGTTCAAACACTCAGGGTACGAATCGCAACGGGCGCCGCGCGCGCCGGGGAATAGAATTCCCCGGCTACGGTCTTGAAGAAAGTCGTCTACAAGACGACTCACAGGGAGGCCCGGCCGGTTGATCTCCCGGATTGGCCAGTGGCTGGCGGTCAGCGGCTCTGTGTAGCCTGCAGCTCCGCCAGCTGCGCGGCGGCGGCGCTGTAGAGGCCGGCGGTGATACCGCCGTCGGGGAAGATAATGGTGCCGGTGACGAAGCTGGAGTCGTCGCTGGCGAGGAACGCAGCCACGTTGGCGACGTCCGCCGGCTGTCCGATGCGGCCCGCGGGCGTGCGGTCGACGAGGTAGCCGGCCATCATCGCGTTATCGGTGATCATCTGGGTCATCGCCGTCTCAATGAAGCCGGGACCGATGGCGTTGCAGGTAATGCCGTAGCGCCCGCAGGCAACGGCGAACGATTTCACCAGCTGCTTGACGCCGCCTTTGCTAGCGCAGTACGCGGGCGTGCCGGCGCCGCCCCATTCCGCCATGATGCTGGCGATGGCAATGAGGCGGCCGCCCTTCCCCTGCCGGATCATCTGATTCGCGGCGGCTTGTAGGGTGAAGAACACGCCTTTGAGATTGATGCTGATCGTGCGCTCCCACTGCGCCTCGGTCATGCGCAGGCAGTCCGTGTCCGTCTCCACGACGCCGGCATTGGCCACGGCGATGTCGACGTGACCGAAGGCCGCAACGGCAGCTGCAATCAGCTGGTCGATGTCGTTCTTGTTCGCAACATCGCAGCGTTGCAGGAGGGCGCGCCGGCCACGCGCGCGGACCAGCCGGGCCGTCTCCTCCATGCGTGACGCATCGATATCCGCAATCACGACGTCGGCGCCTTCGTCGGCGAAACGCAGGGCCATGCCACGCCCGTTGCCGAAAGCCGCACCAGTGATCACCGCAACCTTCCCATCCAGTTTGCCCATGCGAGTACTCCTCTGGTTTATCGATCTACCGAAGGCCGCGGCGAGCGCTCAACCCACCCGATGCAACAGTTCGGTGAGGTCGTTGACGACGGTGCCCGGTTCGACGCTGCGGCCTTCCGATTCGCGAAAGCTCGGGAACAGTGCGCGGGCGCCGCGCTCGATCAGCAACGTGTTCAGTCCGGCGGCCCGCCCGCCGACGATGTCTTCGAGGTACATGTCGCCGACATGCAGCATGGCCTCGGGCTGCACCGCGGCGCGGGAGAGGGCGACCGTGAAGATGCGCCGATCGGGCTTCTTCACCCCTTCAATGGCCGAGACGACGCGGAAGTCCAGGTAGGGCGAAATGCCGAGGCGATCCAAGAAGCTCGGGAGATTCGACGGCGCGTTCGACAGGACGCCGAGCCGCACGCCGCGGGCCCGCAAGGCGGCCAGCACCTCCGGCACCTCAGGAAACACCGTCCAGTTGGTCTCATTCCAGAAGAGTTGCAAGAACTGCCGCATCCGCTCGTCGTGCCCGTCCGCGACCCCCATCTGCGAGAAGATCAGGCGCCCCATCTGGCCGAACAGGCCGGCGAACTCCTCGTCGGAATCGGAGTAGCGGGCGCCGGCGTGAAACTGCTGCTCCGCGTACTCCTGCCCGCTGCTCCACAGCATGCGGACGAGCTGTTCACAGGCTGCCGCCGTCGTCGGCGCGCCGGCCGCGGCGCACAGGTCGGCGAAGATCTCCCACATGGACGCGCGCGGGTAGGCGAGTGTCCAGCCAACGTCGAGGGAGATGGCGCGAATCGCTTGCATCCGAGCTTGCGTTCCCCTGTGGAATGGTTTAGCCACGCCGGTCCAAAGCCCTCGATGCAGCCGCAGCGGTGGGCGGTGTCGAGAGAAAGCAGGTTTGATGCTGGTACTCAAGGCCCTCGTGCTGGGGATCGTCGAAGGGGTCACGGAGTTTCTCCCGATCTCATCGACCGGGCACCTGATCGTCGCGTCGGCGGTCATCAACTATCCCGAAGCCTCGCGCGAGACGTTCGAGATCTTCATCCAGCTCGGCGCGATCCTGGCGGTCGTGTGGCACTACTGGAGCGCGCTCTTCGGCCTGGTGCAGCGAGCGCCGGCGGAAGAGGGAGCGCGAGCGCTCATCGGCAAGGTGCTATTGGCGTTTCTGCCGGCCGCGGTCGTTGGCTTCCTGTTCCACCACGCCATCGAGGAGCATCTGTTCAGCCCGGCAGTGGTGGCCACGACCTTGATTATCGGTGGTGTGATCATCATCGGCGTGGAGCGGCGCGTGTGGCGCTTTCGGGTGCATACAATCGAGGCCACGGGTTGGTGGGAAGCGTGGTGGGTCGGTGTGGCGCAGATCCTGTCGCTCATCCCGGGCGTCTCGCGGGCGGGGGCGACGATCATCGGCGGCATGTTTGCGGGGATGGACCGGCCGGCGTCGACGCAGTTTTCGTTCTACCTGTCGATCCCGACGATGATGGCCGCGAGCCTCTACAGCCTGTTCAAGGCCCGCCATGAGCTGGTCGCGAGTGACGCGCTATCGCTCGCCGTCGGCTTCGTGGCGGCGTTCATCTCGGCCTTGATCGTCGTGCGCGCCTTCATCACCTTCGTCCAGCGGCACAACTTCACGGGGTTCGGGTACTACCGCATCGCCGCTGGCGTGGCGATCCTCGTCCTGCTGAGTTGACGGCCGGCGGAGCAACCGAGGCAGTCGTGCCGCGGTGAACCACGGATCGGCTGTGATGGCGGCCTGACGGTCAACACGGCGCGACTTCACAGGACGACGCGTCCGACAGTTCCTTGAATACGTGGCGAACTCGGGTGTATGAGGCACGCATGAATGCATCGGCGTTGACCCGCGGCCTCCGGCGTGGGTTGCCGATTTCATTGATACGCCGAATTCAAAGTTAGCAGGGGACCGCCGTGGAGTGGATACAATTGCTCGGGGCCGTCGGAGTCGGGGCCATCGTCGCCAAGGTGATGGAAGCCGCATGGCTGAGTAAGGTCACCGAGCGCGCGGCTCTCAAGAGCTGGCTGCGGGACAGGAGGCTCGAGGCATACTCCGCGGCAGCCCAGGAGTTCCTCTCTTTCGGCCTCACCAGACCCAAGCCGGACGATCCCTTTGAGGCTTATAGTAGTATCGCCCGTGCGATGCTCCTCGTCGATGATGAGGCCCTAGCCAAGAGAATGGATCAGTTCATCGCACAAGTAGATCGCTTGCGCACACAACAGCACGGCGAGCAACTCTACGCAGCCCTTGTTGCAGAGGCCCGCGAGATAGTCTCAAAGATGCGCGAGGCGCTCGTACGATGATTCATCCTGCGAGCAACCGGGGACATGGGTACCTCTGTGCCTGCTAACGCGCCGCTGAAACGGGCCGACGCTGAGAATCCGTGTAGAGGTCGAGCAGCGCCGACCGCCCGCCGCTCAGCGCCGAGCCGTCAGCCGGACATGGAGACGGTGGCGTGATTGATCCCTTGACTCTGGAACGAATCGCCATCGTGGACTTGGCGGACGACCTGCAGGTCCGGAAACAGCGCATCTTCAAGATTCTCCCACGCCTGGGTATTCGTCCCACGCAGCGGCGGGAGCCAAGCCGAGGAAATCAGAACGTCGCCACCATGAGCCAGAGCGAGGCGATCACTATCCGCGCCGAGATCGAGAGGTCGTCGGGCGGCGGCAGTTCACCGTCTGGCCCTTCGGCGGTCTTCTACTCGGACGATGTCGGGTTCTTCTACCTTATCCAACTGGAGCCAGAGCACGATCCCGGACGCTTCAAGCTCGGCTTCACGATGGATCTCGATGGGAGGCTCCAGAAGCATCGCTGTGCCGCGCCTTTCGCCCAGTACCTCGCAGTTGGCCTTGCAAGCGCGTCTGGGAGCGTGCAGCAACTGACTGCGTGACGAAGGGCCGTGAACAACTCCACACCGAGGTGTTCCGGGCAGAATCGTTGGAAGACATCGTCACGCAGGCGCAACAATTCTTCTCCATGATGCCAAAACTGGAGGCGGACTCAGGAGATGCCGGAGAAGACCAAGATCCAGAGACGCCCGAGGCGGCCGGCTAACATGGCCGTGAAGCTGTCGGTCCGGCCTGTCACGGCCCGTGCAAACAGCGCTTGTCCGCGCCAGCCCGTCCCGCAGCTTACGGCCCGCTTCGGCACTGGCGGCTCGACGCCGCCGCTTGCGGGGGCACCGCAGCCGTCGTCCGGATTCTGGCCGTAGGCAAGAAAGAGCGCAACGTACTGCGTATCGGTGGAAAGGCAGTTGACCGTGAGGTGCTGTCACTCAGTCGTAGTCCGCAATTTCTCAAGATCATCGAGCGATCGCGGCGCGACTTCGCGGCGGGTCGGAGCCGCTCGCTTGCGGAGGTGCGTGAGCTGTTCGGCTTACGCGCAAGGGCTCACCAGCGCATCCAGCCGACGCGCAAGAAACCGGCGCGCGGCTGATGTGCGCGACAAGGCCGACGCACGGAGATGTGATGAGCTTGGACTCGTTTTCCACGTCGCGACTCCGAGCGGAGCGCCTGACAGCCGCGCACTTGCCAGAGGTGCGAAGCCTGCACCGGAACGAGCAGGTCATGGCCACCTTGGGTGGCGTGCGGGATGAAGCGGAGACGGTGGCCTACCTCGACCGGAATCTGGCGCACTGGGCGGAGCACGGCTTCGGCATGTGGATCCTGCGCGATCCACCAACCGCGCTGGTGATCGGGCGAGCGGGCTTGCGCCACCTGGACGTGGAGGGAGTGGGTGAGGTCGAGGTCGGCTATGCGCTCTTCCCCGAGTTCTGGGGCCGCGGTCTGGCCACCGAGATGGCTTGCGCCTGCGTGGGCATCGGCCGTGACCGGCTCGGCTTGCGGTCTGTCGTCGCGGTGACCCTGCCAACCAACGGTACCGCGCAACGCGTGATGCTCAAGGCCGGGCTCCTCTACGAGCGGGAGATCACACTTGCCGGGCTGCCGCTCGTCCTGTTCCGCACTACCGCGCGCGGAGCTCAGGCAGCCGATGAGCGGCTTGGACGCGCTTGACGCTGTCGGCCCGTTGAAGCAAGAGACCGTCATGACGACGCTCGACTCCCCTGGTACCTGCGCCCTCTGCGGTCACAACAACTCGCAGCGGAAGATGCTCACCCACCTCAGGCGTTGCGCCCCAGCCCACGACGCCAGCAAGGGCGCCTCCGCTTCCCTCTATCACCTTCGAGTGCACGGCAGGGAGAACGCGATCTTCTGGCTCGATCTCGAGATCAAGGGTGCCGCCAAACTCCGCCAACTCGACGACATCCTCCGCAAAGTCTGGCTGGAGTGTTGTGGTCACCTCAGCGCCTTCCGTATCGACCCCTGGACTTACACGGTAAGCGTGGATCGCACCTTCGAGGTCTCGCCCAGCGAGCGCAGCATGAACGTAAAGGTCTCAGAGGCGCTACCGGAGCCTGGGCGGTGGTTTGGCTACGAATACGACTTCGGCTCAACGACCGAGCTCTCGCTCCGCGTCGTCGGTTCTCGGCAGGCCAAGATGGGCAGGTCCCCCGTGCGGTTCTTGGCACGAAATGATCCGCCGGTCTGGCCATGCTCGGTGTGCAAGGAGCCGGCCGCGGTCATCTGCCCGTTCTGTACCCAGGACGGCGATTCCTTTTGCTGCCGCAAGCATGCGGGCCAGCACAGGTGTGGCGAGGACGAGGCTTTCCTCCCGGTGGTAAACTCTCCTCGCATGGGCGTCTGTGGCTACACCGGGGAGGCCTAACTCATCACTCGATCGGACCGCGGGCATGATGCGCCTCGTCGTACCGGAATCTGTGCGGTTGGCCCGCGGTCGCTCAGCGCCAAGACGTTAGCCGACAAGACCACCGTATCGGCTTCGCGCACTTATGACGTCGTCGTCGCGCTGGGGCATAGCACCGGACCTTTGACATGGCGTGGATCGCGCAGACCGCCCTAGTGCGTTGAGGATCGTCCATGAATACATCGCTTCTTCTTCAGCTATTCAAGGACACGTTACTCCTCATACCGTGCTCGGGAGCCAAGCAGCGCGGAAGCAAACCGAGCAATGCGCTATCGATCCTCTCGGCGCTTGATCCTGCTCGCGCAGCCGCGCTCGCGAACGCACGAGCCGCGCTCCGCGAGAAGGTACTAGTGGATGAGAAGACACTTATGCCTGCGTATCTCCGGTACTCCGGCCAACTCTACGAGCACGGCTCCACGTCCATTGGCGGGGCTGTCGCCGCTGGACAGCGCGTCTTGATTGTAAGCGGAGGCTACGGGCTCCTACTCGCGGACGAGCCCATAGGCATGTACAAGAAGCGGTTCGCCCTCTTCGATTGGCCCGGTGGCCTCCTTGAAGGATGCATCTTGGACTACGCCCGCCACGAAGGCATCCGATCCGTCATCGCTGTCATGTCGAGCACGACTGACTATGCGAAGCTCATCAGACGCGTAAATTGGATGAGGGCCGGTCTGGAGGCTACACTTGTTTCACCCGTTGCTGATGGTGGTGGCGCCATGGTGAAAGTTCCACGCGCACAAGGTCAGGCCGTTGCCGCTCTGATCAACACGGGCCTCGATCAGGCATGCCGAAGTTCAGATTCGTTGAGCTTGGAAACCGAGAGTTTGTGAGGTGTAACCTTGTCTCTGATGTGCAAGCGCCTTCACGATCTTGTCCAGGGACTTACCGAGACTCGCTGGCCGTTCGACTCAGACCATCTTCCCCGGAACGGGATCTACTTCTTCTACGAGGCAGCGGAAATCTCGGGACATGGTGGCGACCGCCCGCGGATTGTACGCGTGGGAACGCATCGTGAAGGCAACTTTCGCTCGCGCATCGCAGATCACTACGTCATCGATGGGCGGAAGATGGGGTTCGATCGGAACCAGCCAGCGCCCAAGGACCGCAGCATCTTCCGTAAGAACATTGGCCGTGCGTTCCTCCACCGCGAGGGTGACCCCTACGAAGTGCTGTGGAACATCGATTTCACAACTCGGGCCTCCCGTGAAATGAATGGCTCCCGGCGGGATGTGGAAAAGGAGAAGCGAATCGAGGGCCAGGTGACGCGCATTCTACGGGAACGATTTACGTTCCGTTCGATCGAGTTGGACGGTCAAGAGCGGCCCCTATTTGGCGGACGTCGCCCCGAACTGCCCCTTGTTTAACGGCTAACAATGCCTTGCAGCTGGCGTTAGCTCACGTCGACCACGCTATCCGGCTGGCAACGCACGTCGCGAGCCGACCGCGCCGGCGACACGCGCACCGCTGACGTAGGCACGCTGGCCGTCGCCGTGCTCAACCGAGCGGCGGCGCCACTTTTCTCGGTTGACGCCCCAGGGACAGTCCCTTAAGGTGTGCGCGCTTTGCCTCCGGGGGATATGGGACTGCGCCAACAGCTGTTCGCCGTCAAGACCGTCAAGCTGCTCGAAGCGGAGATGGCGAGTGAGAACCGCCTGCGGCGGGTGCTCGGTCCGGTGACGCTCACTGCGCTGGGCGTCGGGGCGATCATCGGTGCCGGCATCTTCGTGCTCACCGGGTTGGCGGCGCACGACTACGCCGGGCCCGGTCTGATGCTGTCGTTCGTGATCGCCGGCCTCGGCTGTGCGTTCGCGGCGCTGTGTTACGCCGAGTTTGCGTCGATGATCCCGGTGGCGGGCAGCGCGTACACCTATGCGTACGCGACGCTCGGCGAGTTGCTGGCCTGGATCATCGGCTGGGACTTGATCCTCGAGTACGGCATGGCGTCGAGCACCGTCGCCTACGGCTGGTCGAAGTATTTCACCCACTTCCTCGAGCTGTTCGATCTGCACGTCCCGAGGTTTCTGTCGAGCGACCCGTTCAGCACCTCGGGGGCGTGGTTCAACCTGCCCGCGGCTGTGGTTGTCTTGCTGGTCACCGTGGTGTTGGTGATCGGCATTCGCGAGAGCGCCAGCTTCAACGCGGCCATGGTCGTGCTCAAGCTGGCGGTGGTTCTGTTCGTCATCGGCGCCGGCATCTCGCACGTCGATACGAAAAACTGGACGCCCTTCATGCCCTTCGGCTTCGGCGGCGTCGCCAGCGGTGCCGCTTATGTGTTCTTTGCCTACATCGGGTTCGACTCGGTTTCGACCCACGCCGAGGAAGCGCGCAATCCGCAACGCGACGTGCCGATCGGGATCCTTACGTCGCTGGCCCTCTGTACGGTGCTGTACATCGCTGTGGCGGCGGTGTTGACCGGCATGGTGCCGTACGCGGAGATCGACATCAACGCGCCCCTAGCCGCGGCATTCGTGCGTTACGGCCTCTCGGCAGCGGTGT
>CAZCGA010000024.1:0-41815 GCA_964498075.1 uncultured Binatia bacterium (SeqCode)
ATCCGCTCTTCGAGGCGCTCCGGCGGCACACGGGCGCGCTCGCCCAGGGGGTGTTCGCCAAGGGCGCGTGCTTCCACTCGCTCGATCACGAGACGCCGGCGCGAATCGATTTCTACCGTGCGCGAGTGGTCGACGGCCTCGGCCAAGTGATTCACGAGCGCCTCTTCGCAGTCGAGACCGCTGAGGAAAGGTCCCCTCGCCCCCTGGGAGAGGGTCAGGGTGAGGGCAACGCCAAGCTGGTGGAACCGAGCCTTCTCGGCAACCTCACCCCGGCTCCAGCGCCCGCCGATCTGCCTTCCGTCATTGCGCTTCCGGAGGCAACCGAGTGGCTAAACGCAAACGCACTCACACCCTTCATTGAAGAAGTCCGCGCCGAGCGACTGGCCGAGATCGAACGGATCGGTGCGCACATCGAGCTGTCGCTGACGGAGCTACTGCAGAAGGTCGACGAAGAGATCGGCAAAGCTGCGGCGGAGGTCGACCAGAAGGTGACCGGTGCCGAAGGCCGGTTGGCGCAAGCGGAAGCGCGGCACGCCGAGCTGATGGCGCGACGCGAGCGGCGGCGCCGCGAGCTGGAGCGCCAACGAGCCCTCACGCTCCAGGCCGTCGAACGCATCGCCAGCGTCCTAGTCCTGCCCCATCCGGAGCGCGAAGCCCCTGACGTGCGCCGGCTGCGGCCCAACTTCGAGACCGAAGCGACCGCGATGCGAATCGCGATGGAGCACGAGCACGCGCAGGGAAGACAGGTCTACGATGTCCACGAGAAGAATCTCGGCTACGACATCACCAGCCTGGATCTGAACTCCGGTGAGCTGCGTCTGATCGAGGTGAAGGGAATCGGTGCGTCCACGGGGACCGTCCTGCTCACGCCCAACGAGCGCCGCGTCGCCGAGGATCGGCGTGAATGCTACTGGCTGTATGTCGTGACGAACTGCAACGCTGAACCGGCGTTGCAGTACCCGATCAAGGACCCGGCCCGCTTCCCGTGGCACGAGGTCAGGAAGGTTGCGCACTACTGGCTGGAGGTGGATGCGCTGACCAAGCCGATGCAGGTGCGCGAGCCGTCAGCGCCGCCGTACGGAGGGCGCAGCGGATGATGTCGTTTCGTGGCGGCCGCCTGCGGGACTCTGCGATTCCGGCTGGTTCGGTCTGGTTGATGACGGAGATAGCGGAGCTCAAGGGCCGGCAGGATCGCTATGCCAAGCAAGCACCGCAGCTGCTCACGGCGTTGCGCGAAGCCGCACTGATCCAGAGCGTCGAGTCATCGAACCGTATCGAAGGCGTGACGGTGGAACGCGCACGGCTCCGGCCTCTCGTCGTCGGCAACGCACGACCGCGCGATCGGTCCGAAGAGGAGATTCAAGGATACCGGCGAGCGTTGCATTTGATTCATACAGGTGCCGCCCAACTCGCGGTGACGCCCGACACACTTCTGCAGCTGCACCGGACGATTCAGGAGGGCAGTGGTGATGCCGGCCAATGGAAGCGCGTTGATAACGAGATCGTCGAGTTGCGCGCCGGCGCTGCGCCGGTCATTCGCTTTCGGCCGGTCTCGGCGGCGGACACTCTGGCCGCAATTGAGGAGCTGTGTGTCGTGTATCGTCACGCGCTCGATCAAGAACATGTTCCGCCGCTGCTTGCGGTCGCGTGCCTGGTCCTCGATTTCCTGTGCATCCATCCCTTCCGTGACGGCAACGGGCGCGTGTCGCGCCTGCTCACGCTGCTGGCCCTGTACCACCAGGGCCTTGAGGTGGGCCGCTACATCAGCCTGGAGCGACTCGTCGAGGAATCAAGAGAGGACTACTATGCCGTTCTGCAGCGCAGCTCCGAGGCGTGGCATGAGGGTCGCCATGATTTGCTGCCGTGGCTGAATTACTTCCTGACGATCGTGCGGCGCGCGTATCGGGAATTCGAGGAACGCGCGGGACAGGTCAAGAGCCCGCGCGGGGCGAAGACGGCACTGGTCGGAGCGGTGATCGATGCATTTGCGGGGGAGTTCACGTTGGCGGACATCGAACGTTCCTGTCCCGGCGTAAGCCGAGACATGGTGCGCCGGGTGCTGCGCGAGCTGCAACGGGCAGGCAAGGTGGAATGCATCGGTCGCGGTCCAGGCGCCCCGTGGCGCAAGAGAGAGGGTACTACCCTCAAAAGAGGGTAAGAGAGAGGGTAATGTCGCGAACCGCAACGGGCATCAGGCAACAAGTCGCCGATATCCACGAGAAGAACCTCAGCATCGCCAGCTCGGATCTGAATTCCGGTGAGCTGCGGCTAATCGAAGTGAAGCGCATCGGCGCGTCCACGGGCGCCGTCCTGCTCACGCCCAGCGAGCGCCGCGTCGCCGAGGACCGACGAGACTGCTACTGGCTATACGTCGTGACGAACTGCAACGCGGAGCCGGCATTGCAGGACCCGATCAAGGACCCGGCCCGCTTTCCGTGGCACGAAGTCCGGAAGGTTGCGCACTACTGGCTGGAAGTGGATGCGCTGACTAAGTGCTGCTGGTCGGAAATACGATGACGTATCTTGAAGGGTCTCCTCTCCCGGATGGGCGAGGATCAAGGTGAGGGGGATTCGACGACGCCGAAGGCCACCATGTTTTCTACGTGCGGTTGAATCGGCGCGGCGAAACAACCAAAGGTGGGCTTCGCCGATCAATTTCATCCCCCTCATCCTGACCTTCTCCCATCCGGGACTGTCGATTTTCTCGCAAACAGTGCTTCGACAAGCTCAGCACGAGCGGTTGGGGATTCAATTTCAAAGAAGAATTCCGCTCACCCTGAGCTTGTCGAAGGGTCTGCCTCGCGTTTATCGACAGTCCCATCCGGGAGAAGGAACCTTCGTGCGATACGTCACCGTAATTGTGAAATGCGGTACTAAGCCGATGCAGGTGCGCGAGCCGCCGGCGCCGCCGTACGGGAACACATGACCCCGTTCACGAAAGCGAGTATGCTCGCCGCTGCTGCACGGTCTCCGGGAGAGAGTGCGAATGAGGGTACCCACGGAAGGTACGCGGCAAGGAGGCATCATGAATCTCCAGCGAACAATCAAAGCAATCATTCGACCGGGCGATGAAGCCGGATTCGTTGGCGAGTGTGTCGAGGTTGCCGTCGTCACCCAAGGCGCGACGATCGACGAGACGATTCGCAATCTACAAGAGGCGGTGGCGCTGCATCTGGAAGGCGAGAACCCGGCCGACTTCGGACTGGTCGAACGCCCGAGCTTGATCGTGACGATGGACACGTCAGCGTAGATGAGGAGGTATTCGGTCATGACTCAGCGAGCACGCAAGCGGAAAGACGAAGAGCCCGTGGAGACTGAGGAGTACCACCCGCGTACGGCCCTCGGGCGGCGACTCTGGCGCATCCGAAAGCGGATTGTTGCTTCCGGAGAACGGTTGCTCGACTGGGACGAGGTTGAACGGGAGTTGCGCGAGCGGCGGGGCGGGGTTTGATGAAGCTGACCTTTGTCGACGCGGGGGTTCCGATGAGCATCGAACAACGGATTGCTGCGAAGTTCATTGAGAGGATCAGGAGCGACAGCGCCATACCACCCGAGGTGGCCGACCGGATTTCAGCCTTGTGCAAGGAGGGTCGCCTCCGGGATGTCGACGCCGTTCTGAACGCGATCAGGGGCGATACGGCCAGTTTGGCCTGCCCGCTGCCCACACGCTATGAATGAGATCGGATCGAGGGGAGGCAACATGAAGGGGCTCAGTCGACGTGATTGGATACTGCTCTGTCTGCGTGAGAAGCCGCTGGACCGGATTCGATTGATGAAGGCGCTGTTTCTCATCTGGCACCGCTCAGGGAGGAGCATTCCAGGCTTCTTTGATTTCGTGCCGTATCTCTATGGCCCCTGCAGCTTCGATCTGTACCGGGAACTCGAAGCCGCGGAGCGAGAGCAGCTGGTGTCTCAAGCCCCCCATCAGGTTGCCAAGTGGGCACCGTACTTCCTCACCAAGAAGGGTGAGCAGGTTGCCGCACGGGCACTGGAAAACGCGCGGCCGGACACCTTGCGCCTCCTTCGAAGCGTGGTGGCCGAGGTCGCTGCAGCAGGCTTTTATGACCTGCTCCGTGAGGTATACGCGGAGGCTCCCGACTTTGCATCTCAGTCCCTCGTCGCTCCAGCCCTGCGCTCATGACGCTCATCGTCGGCCTGCCCACGCGCGACGGGATCGTACTTGCCTCGGACGGTCAGATCACGAGCGGTCAGGTTCGCGCTCCTGGAGAGAAGCTCCTGCAGTTGAGCCAACATTGCGCGTGGGGCGGAGCTGGTGAGGTCGCGCTCGTCCAGCGTGTCGCCGAGGCGATCGCCGGCATCAGCGTCGATCAACCCCTGATCGGACTCCGCGACCAGCTGGCCAACGCGATCAAGCAGTGTGTCACGGCGCTGTTGAACCTGGACTTTCGGACTCCGTTCTTTCAGGGCAATCCAGAGGCGCTCCTTTCACTTCACCCGGGCGACTTCGTGTTCGCCGAATTTCGCAACGAGCCAAAGCTGCTCCATATCACTGCGTTTGGGACGCCCGAGTGGGTCGACCGACCGTACGCCATCGGGAACGGCGCGCCGTTCGCCTACGCCCTGCTTCAGAAATACCAGGGCACCCCACTGGCGCTCGACCAGGCGAGTGTGCTGGCGGTGAAGATCATCGAAGAGGCGATCGATGTCGGCAGTTATGGTTTGGGTCCACCCATCCGCGTCTGGCACATCACTCCGAACGGCACCTCAATCTTGGATGATGCCCAGCTGGCCGCGCTCTCTGACACGGCCAAGTCGTTGCGGAATGGGGAAATCCGGTTGCTCCTCGGTGGTGGCATCGGTGCCGATGTCGACCAAGCCGAGCCCGGCCAGCGATAGGGCACGTGCCGCCAGAACTGCGGTGGCTGGATCTGCCGGGCGGGGTAAGACCATGCCTGCTGGAGATAAGTCGGACGTGCTTGACTACTACGCGACCCGGTCGAAAAACCGCGAAGTCTTCCTTCTGAACTTCGGAGACGACGTGCGTGCGTTCGACACCCTAATCGGCCTGCTGCCGAGGATCTGGACCCGGGTCGGCAAGGAACGCGACACGGCTGGGCACTCGCACGCAGGGCTCTTGTTGTTCGCCAATCTCGTGCAGAGGCATGCTCTGGTTGGTTTCGAGCACATAGCGTGCTTTCAAACCTACCTGGCCTGGATGACGTTCCGCCCAGGGCTCGAGGCGTTGCTCATGGTTGGGAAACTCGTCGACGACCCCAAGATGGCAGAGGTCTGGCACAACCGGAAGCAAGATCCCAAGGGCTACCGAAACGCCTTCTCCGGCAAGGGGCTGCTGTCTCGGTCGCTTCCTCGAGGCTCGGAGCTGAGAGAAGTGCTCGCTCGCCTGAACGACAACTTCGTGCATGCGAATCCCGACTTTGCGTACAGACACCAGTCGGTCCGTCAGAAGCCAGAAGGCCCGGTTTTGGAGATCGGATTCTTTGAGAAGTCCGCAGTACTTCACGAGGCTCACCTTTTGGCGTTCCTGAATCTCCTCGACATTCTGGTATCCGTATCGGACGAACTTGTAGAGCAGCTGCTGGGTCCGCCGCGATGCCGTCAGCCTGGCAGGGCCTTCAGCGATTTCGCGGCGCATCGTGCGGTGAAGCTAGCCTCCGACGCGGCGGCAGCAAGGGTAATGACTGAGTTGGGGTTCTGGAAGTTCTCACCGAGTGACGAGAAAACCAGCACACCATGATCCCCAAGGACTGCAAGCGCCTCGCGGAGGTCGACTTCCCGATCGCCGTGGTCAGCAAGCACGCGGCGAAGGAGAAGTCGATCCGGTACGGGCATCCGTCGACGCTGCACCTGTGGTGGGCGCGACGGCCGCTGGCTTCGTGCCGGGCCATGCTGCTGGCGTTGCTACTGCCCGATCCGTGCGACGAGCATTGTCCGGAAGACTTCAGGACCAAGGCGCGGGTGCTGTTACCGCCCATTCAACGCGAGGTCGGACCGACCGACCACGACCTGCGGCAGGTGCTGCTCAAGTTCATCGGCGACTTCGCCAACTGGGACCTCTCGGCGAATCCAACCTACCTCAACGTGGCTCGCGGTCTCGTGAAGGCTGCGCACGGTGACGAGCCGCCTCTGGTTGTCGATCCGTTCGCCGGTGGCGGTTCGATTCCGCTGGAGGCGCTACGTCTCGGCTGTGACGCGTTCGCCAGCGATCTGAACCCGGTGGCGTGCCTGATTCTCAAAGTGATGCTGGAGGACATTCCGCGTCACGGGCCGGAGCTCGCAAAGGAACTGCGGCGCGTTGGCGCCGAGATCAAGGCAGCCGCGGAAAAGAAGCTAGCTGAATTCTATCCGACCGATCCCGATGGTGCGCGGCCTATCGCGTATCTGTGGGCGAGGACGGTTTGGTGCGAATCTCCAAACTGTGGAGCCGAGATACCGCTGGTGCGTTCGCTCTGGCTGTCGACGAAGCACGGTGCGCGGCGGGCCTTGCGCTACAAGAATGTTCGTTCATCTGGGAGAACCCCGCAGGTCGAATTCGACATCTTCGAGCCCGCAGGCGACGCTGACGTAGCCGGCGGTACAGTTAAGAGCGCGCGGGCGACCTGTGTCTGCTGCAGTGCTGTCCTGGCCCCAGAACGCGTTCGCTCCCAGTTGAGTGCCCAGCATGGTGGCGCCGACACCATCTTTGGTAAGGACGGCGACCGAATCGACGGGGCGCGGTTGCTGGCGGTGGTGGTCGCGCGGTCTGGCGAGCAGGGTCGATCGTATCGCCTTCCCTCAGACAGGGACTACCTGGCTGTTCGCAGCGCGACGCGGAAACTCGCATCTTTGGCGACGACCAGACCTCCCGGTGATCTCACGACGCTCCCCAACGAGCCCGTCAATCCTATTCGCCCATCACCCAATGCGCGCGGCCTATCGGCCGTAACTAGATACGGGATGGAAACCTTCGGAGACCTATTCACATCTCGCCAGAAGCTGTCCCTACTAACTCTGGCTGAGTGCATCGCTCGGATCGACACGGCGACCGACGCCGCTAGGCAGATTGCTGCCCTAGCGCTCAGCCGCTTCACCGACATCAGCAACGCGCTATGCCGCTGGGAGAACACGAAGACTCAAGTTCGGAACACATTCACGCGACAAGCATTGTCGATGAAGTGGGACTTCGCGGAACCGCACTTGTTCGGTCAGCACGCCGGCGACTACCTGGTGACGTTGGAGACCATGGTGCGAGTCATAGACTCGCTGGCGAGCCAAACAAACACAGGCCAAGTGCAGCTGGCAGATGCATGTGCTTCTCCGCTTCCGGATGCAATCACCGATGTGTGGTTCACCGATCCGCCATACTACGACGCGATCCCGTACGCGGACCTCTCGGACTTCTTCTTTGTGTGGCTCAAACGCGCGCTGCCGAGCCACCCCCTCCTGCGAGACCCGTTTGACCGGGAAAATCCACTCACGCCGAAGCAGCAGGAGTGCGTTTGGAACCAATCGTACCGCGTGAACGGAAGGGTGAAGGATGGCGCCTTCTTCGAGCAGCAGATGGCGCGCGCAGCCTCCGAGGGGCTCAGGGTGCTGCACGCAGACGGAATTGGCTGTGTTGTGTTTGCCCACAAGTCAACCGAAGGGTGGGAAGCACTTATCGGTGGACTGCTCACCTCCGGTTGGGTCGTCAGGGCGTCATGGCCAGTTGCGACAGAACTCAAGAATCGAACGAACGCACGAGATGCTGCGTCTCTGATGGGTAGCGTGCACCTCGTCTGCCGCCCGCGCACGGAAGACAAGATCGGTGATTGGGGTGAAGTGTATCGCGAACTCCCGAAGCGCGTCAGCGACTGGATGGAGCATCTGCAGTCCGAGGGCGTACGCGGCGCGGATCTGGTCTTCGCCTGCATCGGCCCGGCGCTGGAGATCTACAGCCGTTACGCGAAGGTGGTTGATGCGGAAGAGCGCGAGATCCCGCTCGGTGGTGATCCCGAGGCGACGGAGCCTCACAAGCGAGGCTATCTCGCGTACGTCTGGGAGGCTGTCGGCCGTGCGGCGCTCGAACAGGTGCTGGGCACCGCGGAGGCTAGCGCGCGCAACGGTGCTGCGGGCGCTCTCGAAGAGGACGCGCGGCTGACCGCGCTCTTTCTGTGGACGCTGCAGAGCACGGATGCGAACGGTGAGAACCCCCAGCCCGCCCCTCTCCCAGGGCACGAGGGAGAACAAGAGAATGACGACGAGGACGCCGGCGAGACGCCTGCGCCACCCAAGGGCAAGAAGGGCTTCAGCCTGATCTACGACGTGGCGCGCCGCTTCGCCCAGCCGCTCGGCATCCACCTCGATCAGTGGGAGGATCGTATCATCCAGACCGACAAGGGCGTCGTACGTCTCCTGCCGGTGGCGGAGCGGGCGAAGCAACTCTTCGGCGAGGACGGCGCGGAGGCCGTTGCCGACCAGCTGGAACGCAATCCCACGGCAGCGCCGCAGTTGACCCTCTTCCCCGACGCGCGCGACGGCGGCGCACCGGCAATCAAAGGGCGCGGTAGGAAGCCCCGTGGGAAAAACACAGCGGGCGTTTCAGATACCGCCCTCCAAACCCGGCGTGACCTGCCTGCTGCCGCGCAGCGGCAGGCAGGGGCGACGACCCTCGACCGCGTCCACGCTGCGATGCTCCTCCAAGCCGGCGGTCGCGCCAACGCGTTGCGCGCGCTGCTGACGGCCGAGCAAGACCGCAGCCCCGACTTCCTCCGCCTCGCCAACGCCCTCTCCGCCCTGTATCCGAAGGACAGCGAGGAGAAGCGGCTCCTTGATGCGATGTTACTAGCCGTGCCAAGGTGAACCGGGCTGACCATGCTGACACAAGCCGAAGCCGACAGCCTGATCGCGATGGGCAAGACGTTCTTGAAGCCCACGGCGATCGCGCTACCGCCGGGTGCGGATGAAACGCACGAGCTTGTTGGTGATGACGCGCGCGAGCGATTTCTGCTGGACCTCTGGAGAGGGACCATTCGCGTTTCCAAGCTGAAATTTCAGAACCGGGCGCGCAAGGTAATCCTCCTCGTCAGGCTCGACATTGACGGTGCACCGCACACGAACCCTGACGGCCAGCGGCTCGGCGGCACACATCTGCACGTGTACCGTGAGGGTTTTGAGGATAGGTGGGCGGCCCCTGTCGATCCAACCCAGTTCAGCAACCCATCCAACCTCCGTCAGGCGTTCGACGACTTCTGCCGCTTCTGCAATATCCGGGATGTCCCGCAGTTTCAGGAGGCGCTGCTGTGAACAAGCAGGAATGCCAGCAGCTCATCGATTCGTACCTCGACTGGCTGCGCAAGGGGCTGACGGTTGAGGCTGTCGGCACGGCGTGCGAACTGACAACGCCCTTCCTTGATCGACATAACGACCATCTGCAGGTCTACGCCGTTCAGCGCAACGGCACCATTGTCCTCTCTGACGACGGGTACATTCTCTCTGATCTTCGGACCAGCGGTTTGGACCTGAATACGCCGAAACGCTTAGAGGTCGTGAAGGCAATTCTGAACGGGCTTGGCGTGCGCCTCGAGGGCAACCAACTCGTCGTCGAAGCGTCGACGAGGAACCTCGGGCAGAAGGTCCACTCTCTTGTCCAGGCCATGCTGGCGGTGAACGACACGTTCGTAATGGCACAGCCGCGCGTGGCGACGTTCTTCTGGGAGGACGTGCGAGCGTTCCTTGACCAGCACGACGTGCGCTACAGCGCACGCGTGAAGATCGCGGGCCGCAGTGGATTCGACCATGGGATCGATTTTCTCATTCCAAAATCCCGCACACGTCCCGAACGCTTCGTGCAGGCGATTAACGTTGCCACCAAGAGCACGATTGGGTCATACCTCTTTGCTCTAACAGACACGCGCGAGGCAAGACCGGAAACACCGGAAGCCTATGCCTTCCTCAACGATCGGGATCACACGGTCGGGGGTGACGTGGTTGAAGCGCTGGAGGCTTACAGAGTTCGTCCCGCCCTGTGGTCGCAGCGACAGGAACACGCGCACGCCTTAGCCGAATGACGGAAGGTATGAGTGCGCAGACCCGATGAAGATTACATATGACGAGAGAGCCGACGCCCTATACATCCGGCTGCGGGAAACGGATTGTCAGTGCCGCGTAGTGCGACTGACAGATGAAATCGCGCTGGACTTCACCGCCGGTGAGACGCTCGTCGGAATCGAGATCCTTGAGGCGTCCAAACACGTCACTGATCCCCGGAAGATCGAGTTCCAGATAACGGAGTAGATTGTGGAACCCTGGTACAAGGTCGCTTTGCCTCGTAAGGAAGTGCGCGAGGGACGGTCCTTCAATCCCGACGAATTCGCGATCGCGTTGGAACAAGTTGTTGCCGGTAGCGCCCCCGAAGACTACCGCGACCCGGCGAAATTCTTCTCGCGCACCTATTTCACCCGAGCCCTGCGGGAGCACGCCGGGATGGTGCTCAAACGGCTAGCGGGCCAGACCGAGAACGCTGCGCCTGTCCTCACGCTCATCACCCAGTTCGGCGGCGGCAAGACGCACACGCTGACTGCGCTCTACCACCTGGCGCGCAATGGCGCGAAGGCGAATGGCTACCAGGGTGTCGGCGATCTACTCCGAGAGGCCGGTCTCACCGAGGTGCCAAACGCTGCCGTCGGCGTCTTCGTCGGCAACGCGTGGGACCCGAGCGAAGGACGAGAGAACCCCTGGCTCGACATCGCTCAGCAGCTCGCCGGCGATCAAGGCGTCGCTGCCCTCGGGGCCGCAGGGAAGACGACTCCACCGGGAACCACTGCGCTCGGGAAGCTTTTCGAGGTCACGGGGAGGCCGGTACTCGTCTTGTTCGACGAAGTGCTCAACTTCATGAACCGGCACCGTAGCATGGCCGACTCATTTCATGCCTTTCTGCAGAATCTCACAGTCGCGATGACCGGCATGACGCACGGCGCTGCCGTGATCAGTTTGCCGCGCAGCCAAGTCGAGATGACCGATTGGGATATGCAATGGCAAGACAAGATCACGAAGGTCGTGCGCCGCGTCGCTAAGGACTTGATCGCCAACGACGAGACGGAGATCAGCGAGGTCGTACGGCGCCGCCTTTTCGAAGAGCTGGGCAATGAACGCGTGCGCAAGAACGTAGCGAAGGCCTATGCAGACTGGTGCTTCGAACGCCGCGCGCAACTACCACCGGAATGGACCGCCGTCGACACGGCAACGACCGAGGCCAAGGCGCGGGAGTTTCTGCAGCGGCGATTCGAGGCGTGCTTTCCCTTCCACCCCGCAACGCTCTCAGTCTTTCAGAGAAAGTGGCAGGCGCTGCCGCAGTACCAGCAAACTCGCGGCACGCTGGCCATGCTGGCGCAGTGGATCTCGTGCGCCTACCGAGAGGGGTATCAACGCGCCCGGCGGGAGTCCCTCATCACGCTGGGTTCCGCGCCGCTCGACGTGCCCGGATTCCGCGCGGTCGTTCTCGGCCAGCTCGGCGAGACACGGCTGGGGGCTGCCATCGATACGGACATTGCCAGCGAGCAGTCGCACGCGAGGGCGTTGGACGCTGACACCAAAGGTCCTCTGAGCAAGATTCACCAGCGGGTCGGGTCTGCCATCCTCTTCGAATCGTCCGGTGGGCAGACCGACAAGGTCGCGCATCTGCCGGAGCTGCGCTTCGCCATCGGTGAGCCGGAGATGGACACCACATCGATCGATAGTGCGGCCACGGCACTGGAGTCGAAGGCATTCTTTATCAGTCGGGTCGGCTCGGATGGGTTCAAGATTCACCACAAGGCCACGATCCGGAAAGCGGTGAGCGATCGTCGCGCCTCGCTCGATGAAGAGACCGAGATCCGGCCGGTGATGCGCGACGTCGTCAAGAAGGAGTTCGCGAAAGGGGCAACGCTTCCCATCGTCCCGCTCCCCGAGGACGGTACGGAGATCCAGGACTCCCCGCGGTTGACCCTCGTCGTGATGGGCCCAGACCGCGAGTGGGGCGGCGGTCCACTCCGCCAGCAGATCGGCGAGTGGACCAAGCAACGCGGCAAGTCGCCGCGCCTGTATCCGGGCTCGCTCGTGTGGTGCGTCAAGAAGCCGGGGCGCGACTTGCGCGACAAGGTTGAGCTGTGGCTCGCGTGGAAGCGTGTTGCCCGCGAAATGATCGACGGCACTCTGGGTGCGGACTACGACCGCACCGATCGCGCCGACGCCGACGCAAAGGTGCGCGATGCGGAGGACCAGGCGAAGGACGAGGTGTGGGCTGGATACCGGTTCGTCGCCCTGGCCGACGCGAAGGAAACAGATGGTCTGAAGATCATCGACCTCGGTGCCGGTCACGCGGGTTCCAACACTGAAACGCTCTGCAGCCGAGTCATCGCAGCCCTCAAGTCACAGGCGCTGCTCAACGAGTCGGTAGGAGCGGGCTATCTTGATCGGAACTGGCCGCCGGCGCTGAAAGAGTCGGGGGCGTGGCCGCTCTCCAGCCTGCGCCAGAGCTTTCTTAACGGGGCACTGACGCGGCTCATCGACCCAGATGCCGTCCTACGCACAAAGATCGTCGAGTTCGTCACCAAGGGAGAGCTCGGCCTTGCCTCGGGCCAGAGACCGGATGGCGCGTACGATCGCGTGTGGTTCGCGGAGTGGATCACCGCTGATGAAGTCGCGTTCGAACCCGGTGTGTTTCTCCTCACGAAGGCGCGGGCGAGTGGGCTCAAGAGTGGCGCCGCCGCAACGCCGACAGCAACTCGCGAAGCTGACAGAGGGCCTGAACCCGAGCCTGCGTTCCCGCCTGAAACACAAGAATCGGTCACCGGCAGCGCACCAGTCCATCAAACAACGACTCTTCGCATCTTTGGTGCAATCCCGCCCGAGATTTGGAACCGTCTTGGGACGAAGGTGCTCCCGAAGCTTCGATCTGGACGAGACCTGAAGGTTGGTGTGGAGTTCTCGGTTGCAGTCGATGCCAGTGTCGCAGCGAGCTTAGAGAGTGATCTCCGACAGGCGCTCGCTGACCTTGGCATCAGCGGGCAAGTCCGGATCGAGAGATCACCGTGACTGACCTGGCTCAGACGCAGCCTGAATCGTCACCACGCCCGTAACGCGACCTGCCCTACTTACTTCGGTGCGATCGGTTTGTAGTACGGCCGGCCGGCTTGGATCCACTCGCTGTACATCTCCGCGAACGCCGGACCCATCGGGTCGAGGCCGCGGATCGGCAGCGAGCCGCGCCGGATGGTGAAGTCGTGCGGCGCTAGCTCGCCGGCGCGCAGGAAGTGACGCTCCGCAGCTTCGGCCTTGCCGGCCTTGTGGAGGTACCACGCCAGGGAGAACTCGGTGCGCGCCAGTTGCTCCTGCGATGTGGGAACCACTTGCAGTGCGCGGACGTCGCGCTCCTCGAGCGCGCTCTTGTTCTCCTTCGCCCAGGCGCGTAGCGCATCGAGGTGGGGGCCTGAATCGATGCCGGTCAGGTCCTTGAACGTGTCGCTGCCGAAGGCGACGTCGTTGGGGCGCACGATGCGTCCATGCTCGTCGATCCAGACGACGGTCGGCACGTTGATGATGCGGTACAGGTCGGCGACCACATGCTCGCTGTCGATCAGACTCGGATGCGTCGGTGATGCGGCCGCGATGTACGGCCGCGCGTCGTCGGCGCTCTTGTCCAACGCGACGCTGATGACCGTGAAGCCGTATCCCTGCAGCTCGGCGTGGATCGCCTGCCAGACCGGCAGGTCATAACGGCAGCCTCACCACGAGGCATACGCAACCAGCAGCACCTTCTTGCCGCGATAATCGGAGAGCGAGTGCAGCGTGCCGTCGACGTCGGGAAGAGTGAAGTCGGGCGCCTGCAGCGAGCTGAGCTGCGCCGTGCGCTCCTCCGCCGACGCACCGAGATACGCCGCGCGTTCCTCGCTGTCGATGGCGATCGGCCGCGACAAGAGATCCGCGAACGCCAGCAGGTCAATGCCTGCATCGTTCACGAGACCCGGGCGCGTGCTCACCGGGATGCAGCGATCGGCCTTGCACAGGCCCTGCGGCTTCAGCTCCCAGCCGAGCGCCGTCTGCAGCGCCGCCGCGGCTAGTCGCACCGTGCCGTCGCCGGCGGCGGCGGGAACCTGAGCGACGCGTCCTTCATCGATCACCGTAAGCTCGTGCATGTCCATGGGTCCTCCGGCTACGTGCGTGGCTGCAGGTTGTCAGGCGTACCGTTGCCGGCGTTCGGCTGGTTCGGACTCGCCATCCAACTCCTCGCTGATCTCCTCCAGCGTCTTGCCGCGGGTCTCGGGGGCGTATCGCAGGACGATGATACCGCCGATGACCGGCCCGATCGCCATGACGCCGACCGCCCAGGGGATGCCGATACGGTCGGCGAGCCAGCCGATCGCAAACGGCGTGACGATCTCGGTCATGCGCCCAAACAGATTCGTCGTCCAGCTGTATCCGGTGGCGCGGATCTCGGTGGGAAACAGCTCCGTCGCGAAGGTGCTCGTCGACGCGTTGGCACCAAGAAAGCAGAAGATGCTGGCGGACATCAAGACCATCTGCAGTGGCAGCGACGTCGAGGTCACCTGGAACAGGGTGAAGATCGCTACCGATGCGCCGAGGTAGTAGAGCGCACACGTCGGGCGGCGCCCGAAGCGGTTCATGAAGAAGCCGGCGGCCGGCCCGCCGAACAGGAAGCCGAACAGATATCCCCCCGCGACGATCACGGTGTACTGCTGCGGCCCATAGCCGAGGTCGCGGGCGGCGTGAATGGTCCAGAAGGTCACCGCCGGGCTGGTGACCAAATGGTTGCAGTTCCAGATCAGCGTGACCAGCAGCGAGCGCTTGCGGTAGCGGCGCTGAAACGGCACGCGCAGGCCGGCGAGTTGCTGGCGCCACGAGGTGTGTGTCTTGTGTTCCTGTCGCAGCATCTCGAAGCGGCGGGTCTCGCGCATGCCGAGACGGAAGAAGAACACCAGCGCCACCGGAATCAGCCCGAGCAGATACATGGTGCGCCAGTCCGAAACGGCGAGCACCCAGCGCGCCGTCAGGAAAGCGATGATGGTCCCCAGCGCGCCGATCCCGGCGAGCAGCGAGATGCCGAAGCTGCGCCAGCGCGTCGGGTACTCCTCGCCGATGATGATGAGCGCCATGGCGAACTCGGCGGCGAGAAAGATGCGGGCGCAGAACTGCCACAGCGTGAACTCGGCAATGCTCCGCGACCACCCGGTGAGGCCGGTGAACAGCGCGTAGCCGAGGATCGTCAGCGTGATCACCGGTCGCCGCCCGAAGCGGTCGGAGAGGATGAGGACGAAGAAAGAGATCACCGCGCCGATGCGGATGATCAAGTTCACCAATCCCCATTGCGCGTTATTCAGGCCGTGCTGCTGCTGGATGATGGGCGCGACCGTCGACAGGATCGCGATGTTGAAGCTGTCGAAGACGGTCGCCGACATGAGCATACCCATCAACGCCCACAGGTAGGGTGTCATCTCCGACACCTCGGGAGTCCGTGCGTTGGTTGATGCGGTGCTCATGGGGTTCTGAGGCGGTCGCTGCCGAAGGACATCGTGCCGCGACCGCCACCCTATACGGCCGGGCGGGACGAAAGCAACGCATATGTTGGACGCGCCGACGCATCGACACGGGGGGCGGAGCCGCGATAGGCTGCGGATTGTGAACTGAGTTGACCGTGAGCAACGCACTGGTCTTCGACATCGAAACGATCGCCGACCTCACGCCCCAGAACCGTGACGCCATCGCCGCGCTTGCCGAGGGTCGCGAGATGACGCCGGAGGAGTACGGGGCGCTCTGTCCGCCGCTGGCCCGCGTGGTCTGCATTGCGTGGCTCGACGTGGCGGCGCAACAGCTGGGCGCATGCTTCGACGCCGCGTTGTGTGCCGGCGAGTGGCCGCGCTCCGTCGAGGTTGATGCGGAGTCCGGTGTCACGCGGGTGTGTGAGATCGAAGGTTGTCGCAGTGAAGCCGATGTGCTCCGTCAGTTCGGTCGCCGGATCGGGCGGCACCTTGCGCAAGCTGGTGCGCAGCTCGTGACCTACAACGGGCGTGGCTTTGACCTGCCGGTGCTCATCCACCGTTCGATCAAGCATCGCGTCACCGAAGGGCGCGACCTCCTCGTCAAGGCAGTCACCGAGAACCGCTACCGCCCGCTCCTGCACGTCGATCTCCAGGAAGCGGTCACCTTCTCGGGTGTATCCGGTCGCTGGCCGATGGCCGCGTATGCAATCGGCTACGGGTGGCGATCGCCGAAGCAGGACATGGACGGCGCGCTGGTGTCGGGGGCGGTGCAAGCCGGCCGCATCATCGACGTGGTGCGCTACTGCGCGGGCGACGTCCTCGCAACTGCTCACCTGCACCTCTGCATGAACGGCCGCCAGCCACCGCCGTGACGGAGGCCGTCGGCTGACGGGTTGGCGTTCAGAAATCGACGCGTACCCTTCCACCAATGCACCCGAACGAGCGCCGAGGACGCGCGGCGGTTCGGTGCCCGCCCGGCGAGATGAGTGGCGAGCGGGCATACCCCTTGCTGTCCGCTGTCTCGTTTGATGAGCCCATCGACAACAACGACTGCAAGACTGTACGAGGCCGAGCGGCGGCACTTGGTCCGCCAGCGCGCGCGGGCCGCGAGCATCTTGGGGATGGTGCTCGTGCCGCTCTTCGGCGTCGTCGACTACTTCACGTACCCGCCCGACTGGGTCACTCTGGTTGGCGTCCGGTTCCTTTCCTGCGCCGCAAGCAGTGTCATCCTCCTGCTGCTGCGCCGCCCGTTGGGGAGGCGGCACCCCGCCGTGCTTGCGATCGGACTGCTTCTCGAATGCGGCCTGGCCATTGCGGGAATTCCCGTAGCGGTCACGGGGTCCTCGAATACGCCACACTACGTGAGTGTATCCCTCCTGATCTTGTCGGCGGGAGCCCTGTTTCCCTGGGCACCGGCGCAGCTGGCGTTCCTGGCGGCGGTGCTCACGGTGATGTTCGTTGCGGGCGCGCTGCTGCACGGCGACATTTCGAGCGTGACCACGTTCGGAACCGAGGTCTCGGCCATCCTCGTCACCGGCGTCATCGCGCTGGTCATCACCGCCTTGAGCGAGAAGATGCGCGCCCGCGAGTTCGCGGCGCGCCGGGCGCTACGAGCGGCATCGAAGGACAAGACCCGGCTGATCACTGATCTGCGCCAGAAGACCACCGATTTGGAGGTGCTGAATCAGCTCTTGGCAACCCTGAACCAGGAGATGGAAGACCTGGTGTATGTGGCTTCGCACGACCTACGGGCACCGCTGATCAATGTGCAGGGTTTCGCCAAAGAAGTCCGTCTGGGCCTGTCGGAGTTGAGGCCCCATACGAACGGTGTCCCGGAGGCCAACGCCATCTACACCGACACTGACGAGTCGCTCGGCTTCATCGACAGTGCCGTCCATCGGATGGACGGGCTCATCCAGGGGCTGCTGAATGTATCGCGGATCAACACGCGGACGAATCCCACGGAAGAGGTTTGCCTGCAACCGATCGTGGAAAGGATCGTCGAATCCGTCCAATACCAACTGGGTCAGCATCACATCGACGTCACAGTGGGGGCGTTGCCTGTCGTGCGCGGCGATACCGTGCGGCTCACGCAAGTATTCAGCAACCTCATCGACAATGCGATCAAGTACATGGGCGACTCCCTCTTGCGAACGATCGAGATCGGAACACGCAACGGCAACGGGACGCCGACGTTGTTCGTGAAGGACAGTGGACCTGGAATTCCCGCGAAGAGCCAAGAGGCCGTCTTCCGTTTGTTCCGCCGCTTGGCAAACGATGTCCCTGGCGAAGGACTTGGCCTGACCATGGTGCGCAAGATCATCGAAAAGCACGGCGGCCGAATCTGGATCGAGTCTGCCCCGGGCCAGGGCAGTACCTTCTGGTTCACGCTCAAGGGTTGACCCCGGAGACCGGGGAAGTCTCCAATTCGGAGTCGACAGAACCTGTCAGCCACTATGAACGATACGTGGCGCGCGATTGCGACAGGACGACGTTGCCCTTCTGCGTTTCGGCTTGCACGATGGCCTCGCCTGGACCGGTGATCCACATCTTGGTGATGATCGTATCACCAAAGTAGACTTGGTCGGCGAAGCGCGCCTCGAAAGACTTGAAACGCGCCGGATTGCCGCCGCACAAGGCGCGCAGGATGGCGCGGCCGACGAAGCCGTAGGTACACAGGCCGTGCATGAAGGGCTTGTCGAAGCCCGCCATCTTCGCAAAGTCGGGATCGATGTGGATCGGATTGCGGTCACCCGACAGACGGTAGATCGCTCCCTGCTCCGGACGCGTGACGTCCTCGACGACGTGGTCTGGTTTGCGTTCAGCTGGAACGTTGACACCGGCCGTCGACGGGCCGCGCTCACCGCCGAAGCCACCGGCACCGCGAATGAACAACGTCGCCTTGGTGGTAAACAGCGGACCCTGGTCGTCCTCGACGATGCCTTCCGAACCGATCACCGCCGCCTTGCCTTTGTCCCACACCTCGCTGATGCGCCCGGTGATGCGTACCTTGCCCTCCGGCGGGATCTCCCGGTGCAGCGTGATCGCCTGCTCGCCGTGCAGCAGCATGGCCAGGTTGATGTCGACGTTCGACACCAGCCCGCCCATCGAGAACATGCCGGGGATCACGGCGTAGGTGGGTAGCACTTTCGGGCCCTTGCCTTCGAAGACGAACTCGAGCTCACCCTCGGGCTTTGCGCCTGCACCGACGGCGTACAGCATGACGTCCTTGGAGTCCCACGAGAACGGCACCGGCTCGAACGTCATACCAACCAGGTCGCTGGAGATCTTCTTCATGGCGCAAGGTTTTCGGGGAATGCACCGCGAGAGTCAAGGGCCGGGGGAATAAGGAAGAGCAACCACCGATGAACATGGATGAACACCGATGAGGAACGGAGGCTATAGGTTTTCGAGACGGATGCGATGGCCGCCGGGTTGGAGATGGGAGTTGTCACCTTCGAGGTGGTAGCCGGCAGGGGCCTCAACCTCGGCGGTGGTTCCTCGCGGGACTTTGACTTCCACGGCGAGACCGTCTCGTTCGCGCTGCCAGGTTACGTGGATGTCACCACGCACGGTGGGGAAGACACCATGCGCGCAATCCAGATCCGCGGGCTGTGGACAGAGGCGGAAGCGCGTGAAGCCGGGTTCGAGCGGATAGACGCCGAGGACTTCGGTCGACAGCTGATACACCGGCGTCGCCGAGAAGCCATGGCACAGGCTCGCCGTCGGCTCGAAGCTCTCCCACAGCGTCGTCGCACCGCGCTCCAACATGTGGCCGTAACGCTGCCGCATCTGCGCCAGCACCAGGTCGAAACGGCCGGCGTGGCACAGGGCGCGGTAGACGAAGTGACTGAAGAAGGTGTTCGCCAACACGACGTGCGTCTCGGGATCGAACGGCTCGCCGTGCGGCACGATCGGCGGCGCCGCGGTGAACACGATGCGCGCCGGGTCCGTGATCCACTCGATCATCGAAGCCCAGCGCTGGCGCGGCGCGATGCCCCACAGGATCATCGCAGCATTCGCATGCTGCGACACGCGCCGGTCGCGCGCGCCGGTTGGCGGGTCGACGATGTCGACGTAGACGCCGCGCTCACCATCCCAGTGGCGCGCGTTGAGTGCCGCGGCGATCCGCTCGGCGAGCCGCTCGTAGCGTTGCGCGGCGCGTCGCGACTCGATGGCGTTGGCCAGGCGCGCGGCGGCGCGCAACGCCCCGACCAGCACGGCGTTCAACGTCGCCGCCTCGCCGTGGCGCCCCAAAGCCGCCCAGTCATGGAAGTGCCAGTACGGCAGGTCGGCCACCAGATCATGCGGCCCGAGCTGCCGCTCGAACCAGGCGAGGGCCCGTTGGATCGCCGGGAAGATCGCGTCGGTCGTCTCCACCTCACCGCTGTACAGCAGATGCCGCTCGGCGTTCAGAACCCACTGCAGCGTCCAGTCCGGAATCATCATCCCATTGGTGTGATGGTCGCCCGGCGCATACATCTGGGTAAGCCCATCGGGTCGCTGGCTCTCGGCGGCGTGATGCAGGAACTGGCGGTTCAACGCGTTCACGCTCGGCCCGAACGCCGCTTGCCCGACGAGGAACTCCACGGTGGCATCGCCCAGCCACTGCCGCTGCTCGCGGCCCGGACAATCCTCCCAGCCGTCGTGCATGCAGAGCTGCAGCGTGTAGCGGCCGATCTCCCACAAACGGGTGAGCTGCGGGTCGGAGCATTCGAACGCACCGCGCGCCTCGGCGGGATAGCGCGTGAAGACCGAACCGACGTGGTGCAGCTTCAGCCCGTGCGCCGCGTGGCGCACGGTGACCTGCGCGTAGCGTACGGCGCTCCACTCGAAACGCTCGAAACGCTGGCGGCCCGGACGCGCGGTGTAGCGAAACACGTGCGTACCGTGGCCACTCTCCTTCGAGATGCGCGGCGGTGCGGGCGGGCTCGCGTCCCATTCGCCGGGGACGCCTTCGGCAACCGCCACCTCGATCACCTCGCCACCCTGAGCATCCAACTCGATGAACGGATAGCCCGAATGAATGCGTCCGAAGTCGAGCAGGAAGGAAACGTCGAGCTCCGGCGTCGTGCGAATGATCGTCGCGTGGTCGTTCGGTACGAGCATCGCATCGGGATTCGCAACCGCACCGGGCGGCAATGGCGCGAGGGTCTCTTCGTAGAGGCGGCGCTCGACGGGCAGCTCCGGCTGCGGCACGACACCGCACCAGTGGACGGTGCGGGTCGCCGCCACGGGGGATTCGTCGAGGAACGGAATGTCACGCGGCAGCAGCGTCGGAAACGGCTCGATCTTCAGTCCGCCGAGCATCGAGTCCGGCGGTCCACCGCCGACCGACAGCACCTGCACCCCATCCCACGCCGAGTCGTCAAACTCCGGCAGGGTCCAGTCCAGCGGCATGAGTCGCGCGTCGTGGACCTCGATGAACCCCAGTCCCCAGTTCACCCGCGGCGTGTCGCGTTCCCATGCGGCGCACTCGAGACAGCGCCAGTGCTCGTCGGACAAGATGTCGATCACCGCGGCGCCACACCGCACCTGGCCGTCGCAGTACACCCCGCCGTCGCCGAACACCCCCTGCCAGTGTCCAGTCACCGCTTGGTACCACGCCGTATCGCCGCCGTAGACATGGATCAGCAGCGCCAGCACGTTCGCGCCGCGCTGCAACCGCGGCGTGATGTCGTAGGTATCCGTCCGCTGATGGAACGGATCGCAGCGCGCCGGGCCGCGCCCGATGCGGACGCCGTTCACGAAGAGCTGGTAGCGGCCGTCGACCGTTACCGTGACCTGTCCCGCGTCCGCCGCTCCGGGAAGCTCGAAGCGCCGGCGAAACAGAAACCAACGGTTCTTCCCGTCGTCGCGGCGGCGTGGCGTCTCGAAGAAGACGCGGAAGCCGGCGACGGCGTCGATCGGTTGCTTCGTGGTCCAGATGAACGGCGCGCGCCGGTACATGTCAGCGCGGGTTGACGCTCGCAACCCAATGGCGAGCAGCAAATCCGTTCGCCCCGAGTAGGAGCCCTCTTTTGGCTCCGTATCGAGGGGTGCGCGGCAGCACCGACCACGTCCGTCGATACGCGCCAGAAGAAGACGCTCCTAAGGAACAACCGCCGGTGGTTGGTACGACGCCCCTCGATACGGAGCCCAAAAGAGGGGCTCCTACTCGGGGTGAACGGGGAGGGGGCGGGCGTAAAATGGCTGGACACTCAACTCCGTTCGCGCCGAGTAGCCGCCCTCCTTTGGCGGCGTATCGAGGCGTCGGTTGGATGCGGGCGCGCCGCCCCGTTCCTCCGCGACAGATGGCGCCTACAGCGCCTGCCGGCGCTACTCGGGACGAACGGATGGGATTGCTTAGGAAATGTCTGCGGGCTGCGAGGATTCTGAACATTGGTAGCTCAGCGGCAGACGCCGTCGGCGACCAGGCGCTCCACTTCGCCGCGATCCAGCCCGAGGACGCGGCCGAGCACGTCTTCGGTATCCGCCCCAAGCAGTGGAGCGGCGCCGGCGGTCACCAGCTCGGTGCGGCTCATGCGCATGGGATTGCCGATGTGGTGCTCCACGCCGACCTCCGCATGCTGCACGGTGATGATTGCGCCCCGCGCGGCGAGGTGCGCGTCGGCGCGCTGATCATCCGGGTTCTGCACCGGCATCGCCGAGACGCCGGCTGCCTGCAGCTTCGCGGCCACCTCCTCGGGGCTGCGCGTCCGCGTCCACTCCGCGACCCGCGTGTCGATCTCGCCGCGAGCCGCCTGCCGGCCTGCGAGCGTCGCAAGCCGCGGGTCCGTTGACCATCCGAGACAACGGGCGAGCCGTTCCCAGCGCTCGTCACCGACCACAGCGATCGCGCACCAGCGGTCCTCGCCGGCGCACGGATAGACGCCGTGCGGGACTGCGTAGTCGACCGCGTTGCCACGCTGTGCGGGTGGCGTTCCGGTGCATGGGCCTTCGAGGTAGAACTCGCCGAGCAAGTAGGCCGTCGCCTCCGTTTGCGCCATCTCGATGAGCTGCCCTTCGCCGGTCCGGCGGCGGTGCTCGAGTGCGGCGAGGACGGCAACGGCGCCGAGCTTGCTCGCGATGTGATCGGGATGATTGAGGGCGCAGCCGGCGGGGTACGGCGCCTCGGGATGGTTCCACAGCCAGTTGGCGCCGGCGAAGGAGGAGTTGAGAGGCCCGAACGCTTGCGCGTCTCCGAGTGGGCCACCACGCCCGAAGCCCTGCGACGCCACGTAGATCACATCGGGACGTACGCGCCGCACGTCGTCGTAATCGAGTCCCCACCGCCGCACGACGCCGCCACGGTTGTTCTCGACGACCACGTCGGCGGTGGCACACAGCTGTAGCGCCAGCTCGCGGCCGCGTGCGGCGCGCAGGTCGAGACACACACTCTTCTGTCCGCGGCACTCGGTGTTGAAGGTCCAGGCACGATTCGGCGTATCCGGCTCGACGGTAACGGCGCGCAGGAAATCGAGGTTGGCGCGCGACTCGACCTTGATGACCTCGGTCCCCAGCTCGCCGAGCAGCCAGCACACTTCCGGTCCCACCGCGCCGACACCGAGATTGATCACCCGCATGCCGCGCAGCGGCGGTCCGTCTCCATTGCCGCTTGGTGCCTCGGCCGCACGCCGCGGAAAGCCGGCCCGGTCGTCTTCCCCGAACGCCGGCGCCGGCCGGCGCAGCACCGCGGGCGTCTGCGAGAAGTTGAACGGCCCGGGTGCGAACGGCGCGCCGGCGAGGTGTGGGAATCCGGTGCGACGGAAGTAGCTGCGCACGCGCGTCTGCTCCTCGGCCACGAACTGGTCGGGCGTGTTGACCGGAGCCATCGGCAGACCGAGCCGCCGCGCTTCTGCGAACACCTCGTCGCGCCGCCGCTCGCGCAGCGCATCGGCGGCAAGCAAGCGGATCACGTCGCTGTTCAGCAACCGATAGACGGCGAGCTCCCACTCGGGACCCGAGAGCGGCTCGGGGTTTCCGAGCAGCGCGACGAACGCCTTCCAGTGGCGCGGCGTGCCGGGCAGCAAGCGGACGTAGCCGTCCGCCGTCGGCAAGACGAGGTACGCGCCGTCGGCGTTGCGCGGCGGCGACGCGGGGATCAGCGGATAGAGACGCGTGTAGTCGGCGAGCGGGATCGACCACGGATTGAGGCCGTGGAGCGCCGCCTCCTGCACCGACACCTCGACGGTCTGTCCGCCGCCGTGTCGGGCACGATCGAGCACGGCCGTGAGTGCGCCGGCCGCGGCGAAGACCGCGGCGCAGTCGTGCGCCAGATAGCCCGGCAGCCAGCACGGCGGCAGGTCGAGGAATCCGGCGGCATGCAGCGCCCCCGACGCCGCAAACGCGGGCAGGGGCTCGGCCCTCCAGTCGGCGCGCGGACCCGACAGACCAAAGTCGGCAACGGCCACGTGAATCAGCCGCGGGTGACGGGCGCGGACCTCCGTCGGGGTCAAGCGATGCTGCCGCTCCGCTTGCGGTCCGAGATTTTCGAGCAGGATGTCGGCGTGCTCACAGAGATCAACGAAGCGGCTCCAGCCGTCCGCGGCGTGCAGATCGATAACCGCGCCGCGCTTGTTGGCGTTGCGGTAGAGGAAGGGCAGCGAGCGATCGGGCGCGGCGACGCCGCCCGCGAACGGCGGGCGCAGGCGATCCGGGTCGCCGCCCGGCGGCTCCACCTTGATGACGTCGGCGCCGAGATCGGCGAGCAGGCGCCCGGCAAGCGCGCCGCGCAGATCGGTCAGGTCGACCACACGCAGGTGCGCCAGCGGCGGTGCGGGCATCGGGCGCCTCAGCTCGGCATCGTCCGGCTCAGCTGACCACCCTCGGCGGCGTGGCTTGTGCGGCCGGCATCGAGCTTCTGCAGCTCCGGCATCACCTCGCGGCCGAACAGCCGCATGTTCCGCTCGGCTTCCTCCCCCGGCATGCCGGCGTAGCTGAAGACCCCGACGAAGGTGTCGGCGCCAACGCGCGAGCGGATGTCGAGGATCTTCTCGTAGCATTGCTCCGGCGTGCCCCACACTTGCAGATTGAGGAAGAACTCCGACACGCCTTCCGAGCCGTGTTGATGCACCATCTCCGACATGCGGCCGTAGTACTCGTAGCCCTTGGTCTTGGCGAAGTGGTCGCCGCGAAACTCGTAGTGGCGGATGACCGTGTCCCAATATCCGCCGATGTAGCGCTCCGCCATCGCCCGGGCGCGGCCGGGGTCTTCGTCGCAGAAGGTCCATCCCGCAGCGATCGTCGGCGGAGGATCGGCGGCATTCACCTCGCGGAAAGCGGCGCGGTACTCTTGCAGCTCGGCGGCAACCGTGTCCCACGGTTTCTGCGGAATGATCAGGATGCCGACGCCCAGCTCGGCCATGATGCGCACGGACTCCGGGGAGACCGCCGCGGCGTAGGTGCGGCCCTTGAACGACTTGAACGGTGCCGGGCGGATGTCCTTGCGCGGCTGCTTCACCAGCGTGCCGTCGTACTCGCAGTAGCCCTGCTCGAGCCCGCGCAGGATCATCTGCGCGCTTTCCACGAAGCGCGCCCGCGACTCGTCCATCGGCACGCGGAAGCCCTCGAACTCGACGCGCCCCAAGCCGCGGCCCATGCCGAAGATGAGGCGGCCGCCGCTCATGTTGTCCAGCATCGATATCTGCTCGGCGACGCGCATCGGGTCGTGCCACGGCAGCACGACCACCATCGAGCCGAGTTGAATGCGCTGCGAGCAGCCGGCCATGTAGGTCAGGAACTGCAGCACGTCGGGGCACATCGTGTAGTCGGTGAAGTGGTGCTCGACGCCCCACACGGAATCGAAGCCCAGCGGCTCGGCGAGGCGCGCCAGACCGAGTTCCTGCTCATACACCTCGTGATCCGACCGCTGGTTGTGCGGGTTCTGAAAGATCGAGGCCATTCCAACGTGCATCGCAGCGCCTCCCAACGGAAAGTGGGTGCACGTTAACAGCATTC
Source organism: uncultured Binatia bacterium (SeqCode) (assembly GCA_964498075.1). Classification (GTDB taxonomy): domain Bacteria; phylum Desulfobacterota; class Binatia; order HRBIN30; family HRBIN30; genus CAZCGA01. The sequence continues at coordinate 25,413 of CAZCGA010000024.1, forward strand.
GGAACGCGCGTACAAGAGGCCGCGAGGATCAAGAGCTGCGGGCTGCCTCGCTGGTATGGGACCTGTCTCGGGCATTGAGCTGCTGCTTGCGCTCGGCCTTTGCCCGCCACGGCGCGGCAGCGGTCAACGCCTTTCCGGCTTGACCAGCCGGCGCACCTCGCGCAGCAGCGCGACCAGCTCATTGAGTTGGCGGCCACGTACGCCGTAGAGATCGCGCAGGCGGCCGCGCAGCGCCGGAATCGACAACGGCGGGTGTTCTCGCTCGGGAAACGCTGCGAGGGTGTCCTGGACGTCAGCGAGATCCCGCGTCATGCGGCGTCGGTCCGCGGCCGCCGCGAGGAGCTTCAAGATGACGTAGTCCTCGACTCGCGGCACCGCGACCTTGACGCCTTCGATCGTGGTGGTGCACGCCTGTTCGAGTGCCACTGAGAACGGGCCTCGAGGCTCACCGGCGCGTGCGTGCAGCGACGCGACGGCGGCAATCTCCAGATCGACCGTGCGGCCGCGCGCCGCATAGCGCCACGCGTGGGGTGAGTGCAGCACGCGCGTGAAGCCCGCCTTTCGCATCGCATCTTCGGGCAGCTCCGTCTGATCAACTAGAACGATGTCGATGTCTCTGGTGCTGCCGGCACGCACCGCAATGTCGCGATACGTGCCGCCGATGACCATGAAGCGGGCGCCCGCGCGCTGCGCCACGCGTGCGAAGGCCCTGAAGGCCGCGGCGTGCCCGACTGTGCTGAGACGCCCATGCCGGTCGGGGCGATGAGCGTCGCCATCTTCAGGGGGATGCAGCAAGAGATCCACGGCGCCGAGTGTAGCACTCCCGATCTTGCAGAGTGAACGGCCGACGTCGAGGCCTTGGCTGGCTGCCGGCGCGATGGCTGGCCTCCCGCGGTGGAAGCCGATCCACGGAGTCCAATCGTGCCTTTGGAAATCGATGATAGATGAAGCGTCCGACATCACCCGGTCCCCCAGCACATGTCGCGGACCGCGAGATCGGCCGACGTGTCGAACGGCAAGACCGTGGCCATCAGCTCGAGTCGCCGGTCGCGAGCCAACGAGCCTTGGGACGTCTGCCACAGTGAGAGCCACGCATCGACGTCCTCTTGCCGGAGAAGTTGCTCGCTCCTGAGTCGGAGCGCTCGTGTGTCCTGCATCCTGGATCTCACTCCGCTCTTGATGCTGCCCAACGGATTGATGCTCAGCTGCGCAGCCCAGCGCTGCCAAACTCTCGCTGAGCTACCGACGCTCGTTGTCAGACGGTACCACGCCCGCAAATGGATCACGCCGGGCTGGTCAGCCGATGCGGGCTAGCGCAATTCGATAGAACTCATGCCCGCGCATCTTGCGTGCCGCGTCCTTGAAGTAGCGCTCCCGATAGTCCGCGGCGCCCACATCGCTCTCAAGGGACAACCCGCGTTCGGCAAGAAACTCCGGCAGCTCTTCCGGTGCGATGCCCCACGTCAGCTTCTCGCCGACCTTCTCGAGGGAAGCGAAGAGCCTCTCCGTGCCAATGAATTCGCTTGGCCTCGTTAGCACGTCGCGATGAACGTACGTGAAGAGGAGCAGGCTTCCTGGCAACGCGCGCGCGCACCACCGCAACGTGGTGTCGACGGCGGCTTCCGTGAGGTAGTTCGTGACACCTTCCCAGAGAATGAAGGTGCGCGCCGACTCGCTGTACCCAGCAGCAGCCATGGCGGACTCTAGGTCCCCCTGGTTGAAGTCGGTGGCGACGAACCGGACGTGTTTCGGCGGGGTGGGGAGCGCGTGTTCCAGAACCCTTCGTTTGGTTGCCTGCGTATCTAGATGGTCGACTTCGAAGACGGTGATCGCGCGCAAGCCCGGCAAGCGGTACGCCCGGGAGTCGAACCCCGCACCGAGGATGACGAGCTGCTCCGTGTGCTCTCCGAGGGAGGCCGTGATCGCATCATCGATCAGCTTGGTGCGCGCGACGACAGAGGAACGTACCCCTGGCCATCGGTGGTCGATGTACCAGGGCACGAACTGCTGAAGGCCGGGAACGACCGCGAGCCGGGCCACGAGTGCGAGCGGCCACCCCAGGAAGGCCTGAGCAAGAGGGTCCTCGAAGAGCCGTCTGCTCTCGGGAAGTGACGACTCGAGCGCGCGGAAGAGCGCGTTCTGTTCTGCGGTGCGACTTGCGTACCCTTCCCGCATGGACTCACCGCTCGGGCTTCGAGGTCATGTCGCCCAACGGCTTGGCGTTCAGGCGCGGCGCGCTCTTCGCCGTCGCCTGGAGCGGCTGGTCAGATGCCATCGCTCACAGATCCCGAACTCCCTTGCGCAGTTGTTCCTGACGTTGGTCTTGCAGGCGGTCCGCGTAGTCTTGATGAACCACGGAAACGGAGCCAGTGTTGATGTCCCGGTCCGGTGCCCTCAACTCGATCAGCAACTTGTTCCACTGCCACAGACGCACAACTGCCGTCGTACGAACGCCACCCTTCGACTGCCACGGCTCCTCCCTAGCGGCCTGTGGTTCACCGTACTTCGCTCGGAACACTTCAGCGGCCTCGGTGACCTTGCTGGGAGGCGAGAACCCGCCGTACAGTGCGACCAGCTTGCCGTCGACCAAGGTTACATCCGCGGCTGACCCGATAGTGCCACCAAGGTTATCGCGAAATGTGACCTCCCTCGGGTGACCGCATCCGTGACTCTGCACCGCCAATCGTCGGCTTTCTTCGGGAAGGCGGGCCGGCATGTTGAAGCAGTACGTGTCCTGCTGCCAGCACGTACCGCCGCCACTGCTGTAGAAGTACTCAGTTCTGGGGCATTCTGGGATCTGAGCAGCGAGATCAACGCCGAACCGAAGACCTCGGAAGGTCGGAAGGTTGGAAGGTAGTGCGGCACGCTCTGCATCGGCTCCTGACTCTGCAGCCTCGTTGCGGGTTGGCGCGTCCTCTGCCGTCGGCTTCGGCTCTTCGGCGAAGTTGATGGTGACAGGCGTACCAAAAACACGCCCCGGAAAGGGTACAGGTGGTTCCACCGTGGGCAAACGGAGCGCGACATCTTGTCCCTTGAAATTGCGGAAACTCAATTCATGGTCGCTGTGGCGCGACAGCCACAGCGTCACGGGTGCCCGGTGCTGAGTACCGTCGATCTGAAATTCCTGGTTCGGTGGATTCGTTTGAAACGTGACCTTCTGCGCAAATAACCCACAGCCAGATTCCAACAGGATCGCGATCGAGAGTGTGAGAAATCTCCGGACATGCATGACGCATGGTCTCCGTGGTGACCGCTGGGCTTGCGGTTGTTGCTCTGGGTTGCCCATGGAGCGGGCCCGCGCCTTGACACCGCCAATCATGGGCAGCCTCGCAACCAGGCGTCGTGTTGGAGTGAGAGGTTGAGCCGCCGCCACAGCATGCTGCAGTCCTTCTGCAGACTCTGAAACCTTTCACGCGCGTACCGATCGATCCACTCCTCCAAGTCCCGTCTGAAATGGTCTGTTGCGCTGTCGGCGACAAGGCGCCCGTCGTCGATGACGATCATACGCGAGAACCTATCGACCTTGTCACTCTCCAACTTATCGACTTCGGCGAGTGCGACCACCGTCGCGCCGGCGTCGGTGGCTGCCTTCAAAGTGTCCCAATGTTGTGGCGCCTCTGGATCAACCCGTTCGCGCGGTGCGTCGCATCGAAACTGATCCCTGGTTCGAAAGCCGTTAATCAGGAGGATCTGTTTCGAATGAAAGCCGTCCTGACTCGGATTTTCGCGAAGCGGGTCGATGATTTCGTAGCCGGCAGTCACCTCAACGCCAGCAGTTCTCTTACGTATTGCCTCGTACAGCGTATTTTTGCCCGCGCCCGCACCGCCAACAACGAGAACTCGCTGACCCTGCTCGACACTGAAGGACAGGTGATCAATACTGTATCGTCTTGGAATCGGCCGGTTGAGATCCGGCCTGTTCGCCACTTCAAGGCATCTCACCTCCAACACCACCATAGGAACTCCATGACCTGCAATGAGGCCCGCTTGTCGTCTCAACTCAACGTAGGCATCTAACCGGTATGCCGTTGAGCTGCGGCGGGCAACCGAAACGCTCCACACCAAACCGCCGCATACCTGCCGTCAGCTCGAACGGCTTGCTAGCGGATCGGCACCGTACGTCCGCCGGCAGACCACGCCAACCCGCATCGCGGAAAGGGTTACGTGTCCGTGCCGCCATAGCAGCTGTCACAAAGCAGGACCGCCCAGAACCGACCGTCCATAAAGTCTGTGATCGCATTGATGTGTGCGTGTTCCTCACACCACCACCGTTGGTTCTCTTGAGTCGACATTGAGCCACAACCGCATCCCGGAAGTCGAGGAGCATGGCTGCAATCTGACTTGTGAAGGGTGAGGGTGCGGTTCGGACGATTCGCGCTGTAGAGGGCCATCCGTTCACTTGGTGCTTCAAGGCATCTATGGCTATTCTGGCTGAACGCCAACTTCCGCGTAGAGACAATCACGAAAAACAGGCGGGGTCACGGCGGCCAGTCGCAGATGATCTACTGCCAATAGGCCTCCAAGTGGTCAGACGAAAACCAGTGGGGTACTCTCGTCTCGGACGTAAACGGACCATACACGAGATAGGGAAAGCGCGGATGACCGCTTCGCTGGAAGACGTAGTGATACGCATTCCCCTCTGGTTCGCCGCGCTTCCGATTCCGCTCCCGGACGAGCGCATCGGCCCCGGCGACGGCAAGCACGCCATGGAGGACGCGTTGGTCAAATCTGCACCCGCTACCCATGACGGCGACGGTGTCGTAAGCGCGCTGTACGCATGGAAGCTGGAGCCAACTCGCCAGCGGGATCTCGACGGGACGCCAGTCGGGCGGAGTCACGATGAGGCGAAATTGATCCTCTGTCAGCGGTGTACGATTCATTAACATTACCTCACGCGCGCCAACAGCCTACTTGGCCGTCCCCCTCAGATCACCAACCCTTGCAACGCGTCGCAGCTTATCAGGCACGAATTGAAACGGTCCAGCGTGTCAGAATGCCCAAGGGCTCCAATTGTTGCGCCTCCAGCGGAGTGCAGCCCGACGTGGGCGAGTCTTGCACGATCTTGCAGCCCATCACGTCGCGCAGTCGGATCAGGTTGGGCTGCCCGGACTCCCATCATCCGGCGCTAGCATTGCGCATCAGCTCGGACGTGGGCGCGCCCTCTACTTGACCACCGACGTCGCAATGTTCGGGCTGGTCGGGTTCACGTCCAGCGTCCGCGTGCTGGGGATCACCACGAGGTCCATGTCTTCCATCGGGATTGCACCCAGCAGCACCTGATTGCCAAGGACCAGCGCCCCCGCAAAGCCTAATCGCTTCTTGAAATGGATCTCGATCGGTCCAACGTAGGGAACCAGCTTGCGCGTGTCGTCCGCCAGCGTGGCTTCCTTCTGGTCGATCTCTTCGAGCTCGAGCTGAATCCGAATGTGCTCCGGAATGCACAGATGCACGGAGCCCGAGTCGGCAAGCGCGTCGACTTCCACCGGCGCCAACTCCGGCATTCTCGGATTCCGCAACGTGAGCTTCGCGGGAACTAGCCCCATTGCTCCGCAGTATAGCGAAGACATCATCCAACCCCAACGCTTTTAGGAGGGCCACCACCAAGAGCCCCAACGGGGCGGCAAGCTCATAGCCCGAGGCAACGCCCCGGGCTGGAGCGGCGTGTGCGCCGGCTCCGAACGCTGCAGCCTACCCACCCGCCTTCGTCTCCACGTCCCCCTTGCGCAAGCGCTGGGCGATGACGATCTGCTGCACTTCGCTGGAGCCGTCGTAGACGCGCGCCACACGGACGTCGCGCCAGATGCGGTCGATCATGTACTCGCCGCGGATGTAGCCGTTGCCGCCGAAGATCTGCATGGCGTCGTCGACCGTCTGCCAAGCGTTCTCCGCCGCCACCAGCTTCGCCGTCGAGGACTCGCGGATCGCCGGCTCGCCGCGGTCGAGCAACCAGGCGCTGCGGTACACCAACAGCCGCGCCGCCTCGATGCGTGCACTCATCTGCGCCAGACGGAAGGCGATCGACTGATGCTCCGCCAGCGGCTTTCCAAAAGTGTGCCGCTCCTCCGCATATTGCAACGCCAGCTCGAGCGCCTTCTGCCCCGCACCGACACAGCGCGCCGCGAGGGTGGTCCGGCCTTCCGCTAGCGTCCGCTTCGCGTAGTCGAAGCCCTTGCCCTCCTCGCCCACCAAAGTCGCCGCCGGAATGCGGCAGTCTTCGAGCCCGATCTCCGAGATCTGCGACCCCTGATGCCCGAGCGTGTCGAAGATCGAGCCGATGCTCAGGCCCGGCGACTCGCGGTCGACGATGAACGCCGTGATGCCCTTGTCGGTACGGGCGAACAGGAAGTACTGGTGCGCTAGCGGCGCATTGGTGATGAACGTCTTGTGCCCGTTCAGCACCCATTGGTCGCCGCGCCGCTCGGCACGCGTCTCCAACGCGCCGGCGTCGGAGCCCGCACCGGGCTCGGTCAGCGCAAAGGAGCCCAGCCACTCGCCGCTCGCCATCTTCGGCAGGTAGTGATCCTTCTGCGCCGGCGATCCGAAGCGCACGATGCCGACGCAACCGATGCCCGTATGCACGCTGATGAAGCTGGCCAAGCCCCACGGACCGCGGCCGAGCATCTCGTGCACCAGCGTCTTCTGCATGACCGACAAGCCCAGCCCGCCGTACTCGGCCGGAATGCTCAACCCGAACAGCCCGAGCTGTCGCACGCCGTCGATCAACAGATCCGGCAACCGATCCGTCCGGTCGATCTCCTTCCAGCAGGCGTTGGCCTGCTCTTCGACGAAGTCGCGAACCGATTGCTGCAGCAACACATCGTCGGAGGACAATGAGAAGTCCATGGCTCCCTCCCGTGGCAGCGCGTCGTCAGTCGCCTGCAAACAGCCGGCCGGGCTCGAAGGTATAGATGAAGCCGGTGCTGGCGCCGATGTTCTCGCTCGCAGTGATCAAGCCGGCGCTGACGCCGATGTAGAGGATACTCGGACCACGCTGCAATTGCATGCCGAGACGTGCGGTGGACCTGTCGTTGCCGAAGTGCGAGCCGGTCTGCCCCGCGACCTCGCCCATCAGCCTGAGGGTGAACGCGCCGGGCTGGACGCGCCCGAGGGGTGGCGACGTCAGCGCGACGGCATAGTCGAAGAGATCATCCTGCCCGCCGGCGTCGAAGCCCGTGCCGATCGTCGGGCCGGAGTTGCCGAGCAGGAGCAGGCCCATGTTCAGGTGCGCCACCACAGGCCCGAAGTCCTTCGAGGCCAGCACATCGGCGCCGAAGTCGGTATCGTCCGTCCCGAGGCGATCGTCGCGGTTGGCATTCGGCAGCTTGGTGCCGAAACGCAAGCCGATCGCGGGGAATCGCTCCCGCTCGTGGATGAGCCGCACCTTGGTCGCGATGCGCACGTCGCCCGAGCCGAACTGGTGGTTGGTCTGCCCGGTCGTCGCGCGCTCGTCGAGATAGAGCGTCTCGTAGCTGACCTGGATCTCCGCCCAGGCGCCGGCACCGATCTGAAAGCCGAGCCGCGGCAACTCAACGAGATGCTGTGAGCGCAGCGCCCCCGGCGGGGTGAACGGCGGGAAACGCTCATCCTTGAAATACGCGATCCCTAGAGCGGCCTCCGCCGTTCCACTCGGTAGCGTCTCCGCCTGCTCCGTGACCAGCGGGAGCAACGAGTAGGCCCGCCCCATCGCCGGGACCGCGCACAGGACCGCGGCAGCCGCCAGCGATCGACAGGTTCGAAGCGTGTAGCCAGTCATTGACGCGGTACGCACTCCTGACAAGCTCGGCTCGGTTATCTGGCGCGCTACAGAATTGCAAGCGGCCACCCCGTATGCTCTGGATCGCGGCAAAGTCTGCGCATGGTGCACGCCGTGGAATAGAATTCCGCGGCTACGGGGTGAAGAAGTCCTCTGAAGGAGGACTCAGGGTGTAGTGATTCCCGGCAATGAGTCGGCTTCAGACGACTTTGGTGTGCTGTAGCAGGAGAATTCGATTCTCCGGCGGCGTCCTCGAACGTCGCGCTCGGACTTTGACGCGACCCAGTCCGTATGCTTGCATTCCGACTTGTGCAGAGAACCCGATGGTGTGTGGCGCTCGCGCTCCTCCTGCTCAGTAGCCTCCCAGCTGCGGTTGTGGCGCAGGGAAAAGTCGACCTGCATCTCGAGTTGGACACGCCGGAAGCGGCGCGGGGCGGTCAGACGGGGCTCGAGGTGTGGGCGGAGATCGCACGCGGCTGGCACATCAACGGTCACCAACCGACCGACCCCTTCTTGATCCCAACCGAGGTGCGATTCGTCCTGCCGCCCGGCATCTCCACCGACACGGTAAACTATCCGAAGCCGGACCAGAAGGCCTTCGCCTTTGCGCCGGGCAAGCAGCTGTTGGTGTACGCAGGCAAGGTGGGCATGACCACTGCGTTGAACGTGCCGGCGGATTTCGTCGGCACGCGCGTAAGCATCGAGGCGATCTTGCAGTACCAGGCGTGTAACGACTCGACCTGTCTGCCGCCGGCGACCGCGTCGGCCGAGCTGGTCATCCTGGTGAGCACCGCGGTGCCGGCGCCTGCCACTAGCAAGGCGCCGCCCAAGAGTGGAACGCTCGACGTTGGGACGTGGCTCGGAGAGCGCGGTCTGTTGGTCACCTTGCTGCTGGTCGCGCTACTGGGATTGGGGCTGAACCTGACGCCCTGCGTCTACCCGTTGATCTCGGTCACGGTGGCGTACTTCGGGGCGCAGGGCGCGCATGGGAGCGTGCGCGTGGCTGCGCTGGCGGCGGTGTACGTGCTGGGCATCACGCTAAGCTTTTCCGTCGTGGGGGTGGCTGCGGCGCTGTCCGGCGGGGTCTTCGGTGCCGCGCTGCAGCAGCCCGCTGTTTTGGTGGTCATTGCCGGCGTGTTGGTCGCCCTCGCCCTGAGCTCGTTCGGGCTCTATCAGCTGCGCCCGCCGGCGGCTTTGATGCGCTGGGTAAGCGGCACGACGCAAGGGGCGTTCGGGGCGTTCTTCATGGGGCTGACCATGGGGATCGTGGCGGCGCCGTGTGTCGGTCCGGTGGTGCTCGGCCTATTGGTGTTCGTCGGCAGCCAGCAAAGCGTGCTGTTAGGGTTTGCCCTCTTCTTTGCCCTCGGCCTGGGGATGGGGTTGCCCTACCTGGCGCTGGCGCTGGCCGCCGGCGCAATCACCGCCTTGCCGCGATCCGGTGAATGGCTGGTGTGGGTCGAGCGCTTCTTCGGCGTGATGCTGCTGAGCTTGGCGGCATACTTCATCGCGCCGCTGCTGCCGAAGCCGATCAGCCGCCTGCTGCTGCCCGCGATGATCGGCGTGGGCGGCTTCTACTTGGGCTTCATCGACCGCTCGGGGCGTGGCCTGCGCTACTTTCGCCCGCTGCAGCGCACGACGGGCATCGTCGCCGTTGCACTGGCGGCGTGGGCGGCGTGGCCGCAATCGGCGGAGAGCGCCATCCGCTGGCAGCCGTTCGATACAGCCCGCATCGAGTCGACACGTACGGCGGGCCGGCCGGCGATCGTCGACTTCCTCGCGGATTGGTGTATCCCGTGCCACGAGATGGATCAGACCACCTTCGTCGATCCCGCGGTGCGTCAGGAAGCTGAGCGCTTCGCCATGTTTCGGGCGGACATCACGCGGGAGACCGAGGAGACCACGGAGCTGGCCGAGCACTACCAAGTCCACGGTGTGCCCACGATCATCTTCATCGACAGCACCGGCACGGAGGTGCAGCGCCTGGTCGGTTACGTCGGTCCGGACGAGATGCTGCAGGCAATGCGCGGCATCCGATGAGCCGCTGTGCGTCGCGTCGGCGGCTTGTTCACGACATCCCTCCGCGCTAGACTTCGCCCCCAGTGAACAGCCTATCGCCCGCGGCCTGCGAAAGCCCTCCAGCTCACGACGAGGCCGTCAGTTTCCGTTCCTTCGCCCTGCCCGATGTGGTGCAGCAGGGGATCGATGCGGCGGGATTCACCGCCTGCACGCCGATACAGCAGCAGGTGCTCCCACTCGCCCTTGCTGGGAGCGACGTTGCGGGTCAGGCGCAAACCGGGACCGGGAAGACGGCAGCGTTCTTGATAACGATCTTTACGCGGCTACTGCACCATCGCGCCGCCGCCTCGCATGAGCCCGCGCCGCAGGCGCTGGTGATCGCGCCGACGCGGGAGCTGGTCGTCCAGATTCTGTACGACGCCGAGCTGCTCGGCCGCTTCTGCGGCCTGTCGATGCAGGCGGTCTACGGCGGCATCGATTATCGCAAGCAACGCGATCTGCTCGGCCAAGGGTGCGACCTCCTCGTCGGCACGCCCGGCCGGCTGATCGACTACTTCAAGCAGCACGTCTACAGCTTGCGCCGCGTCGAGGTGCTGGTGATCGACGAAGCCGATCGCATGTTCGACATGGGTTTCATCGCCGACCTGCGCTTCCTGCTGCGGCGCCTGCCGCCGTACCACAAGCGCCAATCCATGCTGTTCTCCGCCACCCTGTCGTACGCGGTGATGGAGCTGGCGTACGAGCACATGAACGATCCGGTGAAGGTCTCAGTCAGTCCCGAGCAGGTGACCGCCGAGAACGTCGAGCACGTGCTGTATCACGTCGGACGACACGAGAAGCTGCCCCTCCTGCTCGGCCTGTTCAAGCGGGAGCAACCGACGCGCACGTTGATCTTCGTCAACACCAAGCGCGCCGGGGAATGGCTGGAGCAACGCCTGACGGACAACGGCTACGCGGCCAAGGCCATCACCGGGGACTTGCAGCAGCGGGTACGCCTGCGGCTGGTGCGGGATTTCCGGTCCGGCGATCTGCCGATCCTGGTAGCGACCGACGTCGCCTCGCGCGGCTTGCATATCGAGGACGTCAGCCACGTCATCAACTACGACTTGCCGCAAGACCCGGAGAACTACGTGCATCGTGTCGGGCGCACGGCGCGTGCCGGCGCCTCCGGAAAGGCGATCAGCCTGGCGTGCGAGGAGTACGTCGAGTCGTTGCAGGAGATCGAGACGCTCACCGGCTTCAAGATTCCGGTGGAGTCGGCAGACGACGACCTGTTCGTGCACCCGGTGCCGCCGCGTCACGATGCACATCACCACCGTCACCACGCGGCGCCGGGCGGACGCCCCACGGGGGGCCGCCCGCGGCGCGGTGCACCCCGCCCCCGCCACGCCTAATCCTTCACTCACAATCAAAAGACGGCAAGCAGAGGAGTCAGTCATGTTTGGAACCATCAAGAAGATCGTTCGAGACAAGGGATTCGGGTTCGTCATTCCCGACGACGGCAGCGACGACGTGTTCTTCCACCGGTCGCGTCTCGCTCCGAAGGTCGTGTTCGAGGACCTGCGCGAGGGCGATGAAGTCGAGTTCCAGGTCACCAAGGGCGAGAAGGGCCCGCAGGCCTTGAACCTGAAGGTTCGCTAGCGTGCGTGGGAGCGTCAGAGCCTGGGAGCGTGCCAGCGTCGGTGCAGACGCGGCCGCGCTCCCGCGCTCCCACGCTCCCACGCTACGCCTGGCGTACGCCGGCGCCGCAGCCAGCGGCGTCCTGATCGCCGCCTGCTTTCTGCGCTTCGAGCTGTTCCCGCTGGCTTGGATCGCATTCGTCCCGTTGCTGCGGGCGCTCGGACACGCGACCACGGCACGCGACGCGGCGCGCATCGGGCTCGTCGCCGGGATCGTTACCAACCTGCCGGCCTTTTACTGGCTCGTCTACACCATCCACGTCTTCGGTGGGTTTGGATATCCGCTCGCGCTGTTCTTCTACGCGTGCCTGACGCTGTACGGTGCCGTCGAGTTCGTGTTATTCGCGATGGCCTGGCAGCGGACGGGTCCCGGGCCGCTGGCATTGGCGGCGCCGGTCCTGTGGGTGGCACTCGAGTTCGTCTATCCCAACCTGTTCCCCTGGCGCATGGCGAACTGTCAGTTCCATGCACCGGTGCTCATGCAGATCGGCGACGTCACCGGTCCGTTCGGCTTGAGCTTCGTCATGGTGTGGTGCGCCGCCGCGCTGGCCGAGCTGATCGACCGGCGGCGCCGGCTGCTCCCACTGGTCGCCGCGGGAGCGGCAACGCTGGCCGTCGTGGTGTACGGCGCGATTCGTCTCCCGATGATCGACCGCGCCATGCAGGCCGCACCCGCAGTCCGCGTGGCCCTCGTACAAGGCAACGTCGGGATCAAAGAGAAGGGCGATGTGCGCTACTTCGACATCAACTTGGACAGGTACCGGCAGCTCTCCGAAGGCGTCCAAGACGACGTCGATCTCATCGTCTGGCCGGAGACGGTTTCGCTGCGTTGGGTGGAGGCCGATGCGGTGCGGTTGGAGGGGAAGGACAACCTGTTCGACAACTTGCGCAGTCATCTGATCTTCGGCGGTCTAGCGTACCGGCTGCGCGGCGCCGATCCGCATGACGCGGAGGAGTTCAACAGCGCGTTTCTTCTCGGTCCGCAGGGCACGCTGCTCGATCGCTACGACAAGCGCATCCTCATGCCGTTCGGCGAGTACATCCCGTTCGCTTCGTATTTCCCGGCGATCAAATCGCTCAGTCCCGTGACCGGCTCGTTCACGGCGGGGACGACGGTGTCGATCTTCGACGTCGCGGGCAAGGTCACGGTCGGCCAGTTGATCTGCTACGAGGATGTGCTCGCCGGCATGCCGCGCCAATCGACCGAGGCCGGCGCCGAAGTGCTGCTCAACATTCTGAACGACGCCTGGTACGGCAACACCGCGGCGCCCTATCAGCATCAAGCGCTGGCGTTGTGGCGCGCCATCGAGAACCGCCGCTACCTGCTGCGGGGCTCGAACTCCGGTGTGACGAGCATCATCGACGCCGCCGGGCGTGTGGTCGCCGAGGGCGGGTTGTTCACCGAGGAAGTCGTGTCCGGCACGGTGCGCCGGCTGGAGTTGCGTACCTTCTACACGCAGTACGGCGATGTGTTCGCGTGGCTCGTTGTTGCCGGCGCAGCCGGGTTTCTACTGCGTCGGCAACGGCGGCGGTGAGCCGTCACGGCTTCGGCTTGCACACGAGGCGGAGCGAGTCGATGTCCTTCTGGCCTGGCCGGCCGGTGATCGGGTCGTTGGACCGTCGCGCCGCGTGGCGCAGGATCTTTACTCACAGGCCCTTTGTCCGCACCGTAGGACGGGTTGGGTTGGTTGCGGGGGTTGGTTACGTTCGAGGTTTCGGGGAGGTCTGATCGGTCGCTAATGCGGGCTATCCGCCATCCGGCGCAGTCGGCTGAGAGGTGTCTTATGGCAGATGCATCTGGGCAAGATGCCGAGCAACTGCTCGGTCTCGTCAACGACGCGGCTCGAACCGTCAGCGCGCGTTTCGTCACGTTCCTCACGGTCGGCGTCTACATCGCCGTCACCATCGCCTCCACCACGGACGAGATGTTGGTGCGCGGAAGCCTCGTCACCTTGCCACTCCTCAACGTCCAGATCTCGATCAGCGGTGTCTTCGGCTTCTACATGGTCGCTCCGTGGTTGATCCTGGTTTTACACTGCGATCTGCTCGTTCAGTTGTCCGTCCTCAGTCGCAAGCTGGTCCGCTTCCAAGGGGCGGTGACAGACTTGAGTCCGGCGCAACGAGACTGGCTCCGCGACCGCATGGCGAATTACCACTACGTCCAGTTCCTGAGCGGCGAGCCAAGTGGGCGACGGTTTCGTGGTGTGCTACCGGGGGTGGTTCTCTTCGGCAGCATGATCGTGCTGCCGCTGGTACTGCTGTGTTGGACGCAGCTCAGATTTCTCCCCTTGCGCGATTCGGCCGTGACGTGGTCGCACCGACTGACCCTGATCGCCGATGTCGCCGCGATTCTGATCTTCCTGTGGCCACCCATCATGCGGCGCGATGTGCGCGTCTGGTCCGAACGCCCGGAGTACGGACGCCTGCGCCGGGTGCTCTCACTGCGGACCGTCGTGGTTCTCGCGTGCGCCGCGGTCCTCGTGTTCTCTCTGCTAGCCGGCACCGAATTCAGCGACGGCGCCCCGAGCACCTGGTACCTGAACCTCGACCTGCACGACACGGTGTTGACCGGGAAGGATCTGTCGCCCGAAACGATTAACGCGCTGAAGGACAACGACGTGAAGCAGCGAGAGACCGAGCTCGCGAAGGTCTTGCAGTTGAACGCCCTGCAAGGTCATGACTTGCGAGGCGCGAACTTCCACAATGCCGTGCTTCCGAAACTGGACCTGCGAACCCTGACCAAGAAGGACGAGATTAGTTACACACGCCTCGGCGGAGCGGACCTGACTTGGGCGCAGATGCAGCAGGTGCTGCTGGACGACACCGACGTTAGCGGGGCCAAGCTGCAAGGGGCCCAGCTTCAAGGTGCCTCGATGGTGAGGGTGAAGATGCAGGGCGCGGACCTCGAAATAGCCCAGCTGCAAGAGGCCAACCTCTCGAACGCCCAACTGGAAGGAGCCAGGCTTCCGGGGGCGCAATTGCAGGGCGCCACTTTGGAGAACGCGATTCTGGTCGGCGCAGTGCTAAAGCAGGCAAAGCTAGGGGGAGCAAACCTTCGCGGGGCGCAGCTAAGATGGGCGGATCTCTCGGAAGCGAGTCTCGAGGGCGCCGATCTCTCCGGCGCCAACCTCGAAAAGGCGAACCTGCGCGGAGCCCAGTTACCGGGGAGCATTCTGTGTGGGGCCGTGATCGACGGAGCGGACTTCGATGGGGCGAATCTCGACTTGGCGGACATCTGCGCCGCCATCGACCATCGGCTCGACGGCAACGTCGATCTCATGCCGCCCGTATGCTTCGGCCAATCCGGCCCGCAAGTTCAGTACTATCCGTGTCGGCCACAGTGCGAAGACGAAATGTATCGCACCTCCCTCAACAAACTCTTCAAGAAGCTTGCCTGCAGTGACGCGTATACCGCCCGTGCGCTGAGCGCGCGGGCACTCCGAGCAGAGGCGGGGCGAGGGAGTCTTGCGCAGGTGCTAGTTGACGGATCTTCAGAAAAAGACTGCCTCGGCCTGCAGCTCCTACCTGGCAAGACGTTGGAATCGCTCCGCGAGCATGCACGTGCTGACGGAACGGTCGCACCCTAACCCTTGACGCTCTCGAGGTGTGGGTCCCCATCCCGCTGAAACCACCACAACCCCAACAACCCTTACGCGCGAGCGGAGTAGCCTCAACCCACGCCCCAAGCAGGTGACTTGAAAGGGCGTCGCCCTGGCTACGGCGCTGGAACTGCCCAGCTTGGCTAGATGAACGTCCTCGATCCGAGGAGCGGTTGCAGCTCTCGCTGGTCGGCAAGCCGAATCAAATGGAAGCGGTGCAGGCCAACATGCAGAAGCGCGCGCCGCAGTTTCGCGACCCGGAGTAGGGGGTGCTGACCGGAAGCCTGATCGCTGTGGCATCGCTCGCGTTCCGTCTTTCGTTCGCTCGCGGGTTGCTATAGTATTGATCGATCTATGCATCAGAAGATGGAACGTCTGAAACTGGGCAGGATGCAGAATCCGGTTCGCGGGTTCCTGCATGGCACGGCGGCGATCGCATCCGTGCTCGGCGGCATCGTGCTCTGGGTTCGCTGCTCGGGAGATCTGTCCCGTCAAGTGGCGTTGCTCATCTTCGCCTTGAGCTTGGTCAGCCTGTACACCGTGAGCAGTCTCTACCACTCTGTTCCGTGGCGTCGCGTCTGGAAGGAGCGCATGCAGCGTGTCGACCACTCGATGATCTATATTCTCATCGCTGGCAGCTACACGCCGCTCGCCTACATTGTCCTCGACGGCTGGATACGCTGGGCGGCGCTGAGCACCGCGTGGGGCATTGCCTTGGTCGGCATCCTGCAGAAGGTGTTCCTGCCCAAGTTGGGCGACTGGTTCTCGATCACCTTGCAGACCACGCAAGGCTGGGTCGCGCTGCCGTTCCTCGTGCCCATCGCTCAGCGCCTCCCCTTCCCAGCGATGCTGCTGACGGTGTTGGGCGGCATCCTCTATACGGTCGGGATGGTGTTCCTGGTCACCGAACGGCCGCGCCTATGGCCGCGAGTGTTCTCGCACCACGAGTTGTTCCACATCTGCGTGGTCGGTGCGAGTGGGGCGCACTACACGATGATGTTCCTCTACGTCACCAAGTTCGCCCCGTAGACCCGGCGGGCTACACTGAGGCTCGCGCCACGGACGCGTCGGTAGCGGCGGCAAGGAGTTCGTGGCATCGTCAGATCCGTGAACGCTGAGTTGAGCAGCGTCCTCGGGATCTCAACATAGCCGCGCCGGGGGCGGTCTCTTCGCGCGAGCCCCTCGGGTCCTACAGCGACAGCACGTGTCCCTGGGACGGGTCGATCGCGCCGTCGAGCGCCGCACGATACACGGACTCGACGGCTGCCGGGCCCCGGCCCTCGACGATACGCAGCCAGTGCGCCGTGTTGAGGAACCGTCCCATCGCATCACCCACCCGCGCTTGCAGGCCGGCGG
>CAZCGA010000024.1:41825-66168 GCA_964498075.1 uncultured Binatia bacterium (SeqCode)
GTGGCCTCGCCGACGCGCGCGTAGAAGGCAGCCGCGCCCCAGTCGCCGATGCGCCGCCTCGCGTACTCGGGGGCGAAGAACAGGATCGGGGCCGGCCCCGGCAACTCCGCCCCCGGCGCCATCTTCTCCCAGTGCGTGACGCCGACCGAACAGCTGTACCTGAGGCGTTCGCCAAGCGCGTGGTGCACCGCACTCACCACCGCCGCGTTGCCGGCGAAGTCGACGAACACAGCCGGCGTCTCGCCGGAGAGCGATCGCAGGTCGTCGTAGGCAATCGCCCGATCGCAATAGCCGGTGCGCTCGACGAATGCCTTGTTCGCCAGCGCGGTCAGACCCACGACCTCACATTGCCCGCGTCTGGAGTGCGACAGAAGGAACGCCAGACCGAGGGCGGTCTTACTCGACGCGCTCGATAGAATGGCCGAGCGCGCGTCGAAGAATGTGCTCTCGGCGAGGAAGTCGTCGAGGAGGAACGCGGTGGTGAAGAGAGGACGGAAGAGGGCGATATGCGCTTCGTGGGCGCGATCCTCGCCGGGGTCGGCAGCGACGCGCGTGTACTGGTTGTAGATGGGCGGCAGAGCGGCACGATGCGGCGCGGCGTCGATGAAGCCGGCGGCGGACACGCGGTCGGCCTGCACGACCAGATAGGTCGACATCGGGAAGTACCCGTAGATCCGCTGGTCGGGTTGCAGGCCATCGTGCCGCGAGCGCACAACGTCGGCAAAGCCCCATACCGGGATGCGCCCCCAGCCCTCCTGCGTGGGGAAGAAGGACCAGTAACCGATGAGGTCCCCGACCGCGCCGTAGGTGATGTTGTTCGCGGTGAAGGCGAAGCGATCAACGCGCAGCAGCACCTGCCCGGGCTCGAGCGCGGTGTCGGCTGAGTCCCGCCCGGGTACAAACACTGTCTGACGCAGATTCTTCCGATTGACGATGAAGTCCACGGATTCGGCCATTGCTGCCCTCCAAGGTGCACCGCGCGAACATCTATCACAAGTCTGTCGCGCATCCTTGTGCTTTGCGCGCAAGTCAGTTACACATGTGCACAGTCTCAAAGGGGAGAAACCGCAGTTCCATTGGAGCCGCTAGAGCCCATCAAGCTCCGGCTTCCTCGTTCGCAGTTACCATCGCGTCCCGGATCCAGCAGCTTCCCAGTGACGAGTACATAGGAAAGGAGGGAAGCGCATGGCTCAAGGAACAGTGAAGTGGTTCAACGCCGAGAAAGGGTTTGGCTTCATCTGCAGCGATGACGGTGGCGACGTGTTCGTTCACCACACCGCGATCATCGGTGAAGGCTACCGCAGCCTCGACGAAGGCCAGAAGGTCAGTTTCGACGTGACCCAAGGCCCCAAGGGACCGCAAGCGTCCAACGTTACCAAGCTGTAACGCATCCCCCGCGGAGGCCCGACCTGGGCCTCCGTGGGTTTTTCATCATTCACCCGGGAACGCGCCCGCCGCCGCACGGCGACGCGGCGCCAGCAGCGCGCCGCACCAAGATCGCTGCTAGTAGGAAGGACACGGATATGACCGACCGCGGCTTTTTTGAACCGGACGTCCTGATTACCGAACAGTTTGTCGTCGCCCGGCGCCGCCGAGCGGCGCTCTCGAGCGAGAAGCGCTTGATGCTGGCGGTGGTGGAAAATGCTCTCGACTACTACCGGAAGTACATCGTCGCCACCGACCGCGCCGGCCGCGCGCTGTTCACGGAAGCCGCCGAGTGGATCGCGTCAACTAGCGACGAAGACGTCTTTTCGTTCGAGAATATCAGCCAGACACTCGACATCAACCCGGGGTATTTCCGACGGGGCGTCGCCGCGTGGCGCCAGCGGCTGCTGGACGCGCACAGCCGAACGGTTGAGATTCCTGCGGTCGAGTCGGTGGAACCGGTTCGGGCCGCGAGCTAATCGTCGCGGCCAGAGCTGTTCCTCGCCGGAGGCCGAGCTGAAAGCGGGCTCACAGGCGGAAGGCGCGCGCGGCGTTGTCCCACAAGATCTTGCGCTTGCTGTCGTCGGGGATACGCTGTTCGTCCAAGCGCTGCATGCCCCAAGGCCAGGTGCCGTCGGGGTGCGGGTAGTCGGTGTTGAATACCAGGTTGTCGTCGCCGGCGAGCTCGACGACGCTGCGCAGCGTGGTCTCGTCACCACGGCAAGCCACGAAGATGTTGCGTTTGAAGTACTCGGTGGGCCGCATCTTGAGATCCGGATGCTCGGCGTTGCCGGAGAACTCCCAATGCTGCTCCATGCGTTGCAGCCAGTACGGTAGCCACCCAGCGTCTGCCTCGACGTGGACGACCGTCAGTTGCGGGAAGTGCTCGAACACTCCGCCCCAGATGAGGCTCATCATCGCCACCATGGCTTCGAACGGATGGGCGATGATGTGGCCGGTGGTGTGCGTGTCCATGCGATCGCCGTACGACGGCAGATGCGGCGAGCCCGAGTCATGGATGCTGATCGGTTTGTCGAGCCGCTCGATTTCCGCCCACAGCGGGAAGTAGTGGCGGTGGTAGAGATTGCGCCCGTTGATCGGATTGGGGCGGACGTAGAAGGCAACCGCACCCGCTGCAGCGGTACGACGCGCCTCGGCGATCGCCAGCTCCACGTCCTGCATCGGCAGCATCGCCGCCCAACGCAGCCGGTCGGGAACGGCCTGACAGTACTCGGCGCTCCAGTCGTTGTAGGCGCGGCAGCACGCCGCCAGCAGCTCGGTGTCACGGAACTCCCGTCCGAGGAGCTGCCCGCCGACGGTCGGATAGAGAACCTGGACGTCCACACCCTCGGCGTCCATGTCTTGCAGGCGACTCGCGGCGCTGAAGCCCGCGGTGCGTGCGCGTTCGAAGCGCTGCATGCCTTTCATCAACGCGGCGAGAAAATCGGGAGTGGAGAACGGATACTTGCCTTCGTTGGTGAGTGACTCACCTTCCACCGACATCGCTTGGCGCGCCCCATCTCGTTCTACGCGCGGCGCCTGCGCCTTGAAGTCCGGCTCGATGTAGCGCTCCCAAATGCTGGGCGGCTCCATCTGGTGCGTATCGGCGTCGAGAATCCTTCGTCCATCGCGCATGAGCAACCCTCCTTTCGAAGGCAGCACTCAGCCGTCAGCTATCAGCTCTCAGCTCTCAGCTCTCAGCTCTCAGCTCTCAGCTCTCAGCTCTCAGCCGGGGGTGACAAGTGCTCTGACAGCTCTCTTGCCACCACCTCGCAGAACTCGGTGGTGCTGGCGTTGCCGCCTTGATCCGGTGTCAGCGCGTGGCCGGCGGCGTAGACGCGCTCCACGGCGGCTTCGAGTCGGCGCGCAGCGGCGGCGAATCCCAAGTACTCCAGCATCATCGTCGCCGAGAGAATGGTCGCGGTTGGATTGATCACGTTCTTGCCGGCGATGTCGGGAGCGGAGCCGTGCGCCGATTCGAAGTACGCATAGGTGTCGCCGTAGCAGCCGCTCGGCGCCAGCCCGAGCCCGCCGATGACCCCGGCCGCCGCGTCTGAGAGAATGTCGCCGTACAGGTTCGGGAGCACGACGACGTCCAGCGCGTGCGGCGCCGCCACCAGCCGGCGGGCGAAGTCGTCGACGATAAAGGTTTCGAACGCGATGTCCGGGTAGGACGCAGCAACGCGTGCGGCCACGTCGCGGAAGAGACCGTCGCTGCGCGGCAGCATGTTGTACTTGCTGGCGCAGGTGACCTTGCCGGGCCGTCCCTGCGCTCGGCGCCGTCGCGCCAGCTCGAAGGCGAAGCGCGCGACGCGCTCCGAGCCGGCCTCGGTGATCACCTTCAACGCGAAACGCCCCGGTCCCATGTCCGCCACCGGTCCGCCGGCCATCAAGCTGGTGAGCCCGAGCGGCCGCAGCGCCTCCAAGTCGCCCTCGACGCCGACGTAGAGATCCTCGAGGTTCTCGCGGACGATGACGAAGTCGATACCTTCAGGATGCAGCAACGGGCTGCGGCACCCACGGAACCAGCGCGCCGGACGGACGTTCGCGTACGTGCCCTTGCCCCAGCGCAAATAGAAAAGAGCGGGCGCGCTCTTGCCACTGGTGGCGCCAAACAGCGTGGCGTCAGACGCGTCGATGGCGCGGCGCGCTTCGTCCGGGAACAGAGATCCGTGTCGAGTCATTCCTTCTTCACCAACCGGCGGCCGCACCCACTCGATGTCGAGGGCCAAGCGATCGATCAGCGCAAGCGTAGGACGTACCGCTTCTGGCGCGGCGTCTTCGCCCTCGATGACGACTACCTGCTTGGATGCCACGGAGTGCAGAAGACCCCGCTTCCGGTTGACAGTCAACAGCGGGCGGTCGATGCTCATAGCGCCTCCTCGCCGAGCGGGACAGTTTCGTACCGAACTGTGACGTAGCCTGCCTGCCGGCCGTGGCCGGGCGCGCGGGAATTCACCACGGGCCGAGGTTGCCGCTTGGCAAATCGTTTGCATGGCTTCGGGGCATCGCCCATGGGTACCGTCGCCACAATTTCGAGCCGGCACGACGCCATCGACGGCTTGGCCGCGCCGCGGGCGGTGGGCTGGCTGAGAGGGCCTGAGTTCGACCTGACGTTCATCGGTGGGCTCGCGGCGCTGGCGTTGGGCTCGGCTGCGGTGCTGTCGATCAACCCGAACCTCTTCCCCGCCATCTTCGTTGCGAACATGTGGGTGCTCGGCTTCCATCACGTCGTTGCGACCTTCACACGTACCGCGTTCGACCGGCCGAGCTTCGCGCAGTATCGCAACCTGGTGGTGGGTCTGCCGCCCGTGCTGTTGGTCGCCGTGGTCACCCTCGGCTTCGGCGTCGGTCAGTGGATCTTGGCGACGATCTACCTCTACTGGCAGACCTTCCACTACGCGCGCCAGAGCTACGGCATCGCGCAGATGTACGCGCGCAAGCCGGAGAATGCGCCGTGCGTGAACCAGGACCTGAGCCGCTGGGTGCTCTACGCGGTTCCGCTGTGGGGCATGTTGTATCGCTCGCATCAGAACCCGATGCAGTTCCTGGGTCTGCCGTTGTGGTGCGTGCCGGTGCCGGCGGTCGCGGTGAGCATCGCCGCGGCGCTCTGTTGCGTGCTGGTGGGCGCCTGGGGAATCAGCCAACTCCGTCTCGTCCGCGAGCGGCGGCTCCCGGTGCCGCATACGCTCTACATCTTCTCCCACATCTTGATCTTCACCGTCGGTTACGTGCTCGTGGAGAACATGGACTGGGGCTGGCTCCTGGTCAACATCTGGCACAACGCCCAGTACCTGTTCTTCGTGTGGCACTTCAACAACAAGCGATTCGCCGAGCGCGTCGATCCGCAGCGGCCTTTCATCTCGCAGCTGAGCCAGCGGCAGAACCTCGGCTGGTACGTGTTGACGTGCCTGCTGATCTCGACCGCCGCGTACGGTTGCGTGATGCAGGTTTCGCACCTCGTGGCCTTCAAGACCATCTCTCTCGCCTTCATCATCGGTCAGACGCTCAACTACCATCACTACATCGTGGACGGGATCATCTGGCGGCGGCGTGCGCAGCCCGCGCCCGTCGTCTCGTAATGTCCGCCGCGGCACCGCGCTGGCGCGATCTCGAAGCGATCGAGGCGCCCGAGCGGCTCGCGACCGTCGCAACCCGCGACGCGTCGCAGCACGATCGCGCCGTGTACTTCGGCTTGGGGATGTTGTCGCTGTTCGCCTGCTACGCCTACACCTTCCCGGCGACGTACGGCGACGCGGCCATCTACTTCCCCTACTTCCGAGGTTTCTTCGACGTCCCGTTCTCTTACCAACCCGGTCACGTCAGCTACGGGGCAACTTCGGCGTTGCATGTCGTGGTGTTCTCGTTTGTCTACGCGCTGTTCGGCGACCAATGGTTGCTCGCTGCGAAGATCATCAACTTCCTGTTCGTCGTAGCGGGCGTCTGTGTGCTCTTCCGGACCTCGCGACTGCGCCCCGTGTACTTCCCGCTGTTGTGCCTGACGGCCTGCTGCTTCGAGACGCTGCTGGTGTCGGTGGCGCAGCTCCACGAAGCGGGGCTGGCGTTCCTCTCCATGTCCTTATGGCTGTCATGGCTGCGCGACGGGCGCTACCAGCGCGCCATCCTGCTGACCGGAGTACTCCCGTTGGTACGGCCGGAGTTGGGAATCGTGTGGATCGTGCTGTTTTGCGCGCTCGTCGTGAGGCGTCGGGAAACCCGCTGGCTGCCGTGGTTCGCACTCAGCCTGGTCCCGGTCGGGTTGTACGTTGGATACATGGCCGCGATGGGCGCCGGGCTGCTTCCGGCGAGCGTGCTGAGCCGGGCGTTGCGATCGGTCGAGCATCGCATCGGCTGGGGCGCGCGTCTGTCGCAAACGTTCGGCGAGCTATACGCGGAGCAGGTGCCGTACGTCTGCAGCCTCGCCGTCTTTCTGGTGTGCCTGGTTCTGCGCGGCGCACGGGCGCGTTGGGAGTGGATCGCCGGCGCTCCGCTGCTGGCGCTGTACGTCCTGTTTCCCCCGGGCACCTACATGGCCCGCTACCTGACGCCGATTCTGCCGGTGGTGATCCTGAGCGCCGCGCTGCTGGCCGCAGAGCTGTGCGACCGGAGTGGATTGGCGGACTCCTGGTCGCCCTGGCGTAGCGTCATGCGGCGTGTCGGGCAGGTCGTGTTGGTCCTTCTCGTCGTTGCCGTGGTCCACAACTACTGGAGCCGGCAGTCGACGTTCCAGCGTTACGATCTCGCGACATGGATGCTCAGGGATCTAGCGCAGGAGTTGAACCCGCGAACCGCCATCGACGACAAGATCCTCATCTACGAAATCCAAGGGCAGTACAGCTTGAGGGGCTACGCCATCAGCGTGGACGGCACTGTCGGCAACGACGTGCAGCCGGTGCTCCTCGGCAAGGAAACGATGGGCGACTTCATCAAGCGCGCGCCGGTCAAGTTCGTCGTCACCGCCAACGCGTTTGCCTATCGGAAGATCTTCGATCGTTCCGTCCTGTCGGACCTCTACGCCTTCGATCTGACGGCTGCCGTCGGTGATGCAGTGGTCTTGGACGGTCTGCGATTTCGCAAGATCCTCACCAACCCCTTCTTCGCCGACCCGTCGCGTCACGTCTTGCAGCACGCCCCGGACTTGAACGTCGGCGAGACCCTGCGCGTCTACGGCCCGCGAACGCAGGCTTGGTACCGCTATCAGATCCTCTGGAACTCGGTCTTCGAAGTGCTCGATTCCCCGCTGCCGCACGCCGTTCCATAAGGGCGCTTCGCCGCTCCGATTGACAATCCCCCGATCGCACGGCTACGAACAACCGTTCGTCTGTCCGCCGGAGGAGGTCGATGCCGCAGAACGTCCCGGAATTTCGGTTCAGCGAAGATGCCTTGAAGCTGCGCCAGTTCGTCTATGAGCAGTGGTGCGCGCACGGGCACGGGCCGAACTTACGCGCCGCGCACGAGGGCACCGGCTTGTCGCGCGAGCAGATCATCGAGGCTTACAAGCAGCTCGACTTCGGCATCATGTGCATCGTCGATCAGGACACGCAGAACTTCAACCTGCTCAAGGCGCCGCCGTTTTCGAGTTATCCGAGCCAGGCGCAGATCTTCATCGACGGCACGTTCCACTGCTACGCCGGCTGCGCCATGGAGTCGCTGGCGATGTGCATGATGCCGCCGTTCGCCGGCAAGGAGCTGCGCATCGAAGGATACTGCGCCTGCTGCTTGGCACCGATCACGGTGATCACCAAGGACGGCGCGACCTTGTCGCACACGCCCGCGACGGTGATGGTGCACGTCAGCCTCAGCCCGCGCGACTGGAACAAGACCAACATCGTGGCGATGTGCGACGCCATGAACTACGTGCTCGACCGCGACCACGCCCTCGCCTACGAGCGGAAGATCGTGCGCCGCGGCGTGCTGTTCACCATGGACCAGGCGCGCAAGTTCATCACCGGAACCGGCAAGGCGCGGATGTGGCAGTACGACCGCATCCCCGATTACCTGCGGCCGCAACGCATCATCGACGGCATCCGCGCCCTCGGCGTCGACGTGAGTGGGTGGGGGGAATGAGAAGAGAGACAACAGACGACAGACTCGTAGACAACAGACACGAAGCCAACTCCCCAGAGTCTGTTGTCTGATTGTGTGTTGTCTGTCGTCTGGCCTTCAAGGAGCTTGAATGGAATTCGGACTATTCGTGCAAGCCCACGTCCCGCGCCGCGAGGTCGAAGCCGATCCGGCCGGTGCGGAGCATTCACGTTTGATGCGCGAGCTGGATCTCGCTGTGCATTGCGACCGGCAGCGCTTCAAGTACGTCTGGTCGGTCGAGCACCACTTCCTCGAGGAGTACTCGCACATCTCGGCGTCGGAGATCTTCCTGCCCTACGTCGCGGCGCGGACGCAGCAGATCCACGTCGGCTCGGCGATCTGGAACCTGACGCCGCCGGTGAACCACCCGGCGCGGACGGCGGAGCGCGTGGCGATGCTCGATCATCTCAGCGAGGGACGCTTCGAGTTCGGCATCGGACGCGGCTCGTCGAGCACCGAGTTCAAAGGTTTTGGAATTCCGGATGGCGACACCACGCGGGCGATGTTCGACGAAGCCTTGCCCGAGATCTTACGCATGTGGCGCAACGAGAAGTACACCTACCAAGGCAAGTACTTCTCGATGCCGGAGCGCAACGTGCTTCCAAAGCCGTACAGCCAACCGCATCCGCCGATCTGGGTGGCGTGCGGCAGCCCGTCGACCTTCGAGAAGGCGGCCCGGCTGGGTCTGGGAGCGCTGTGCTTCAGTCTCGGCTCTCCAAAAGACTTCGAGCCGCTGATCAAGGTCTACAAGGACACCATCAAGCACGCCGAGCCGGTCGGCGCGTACGTGAACGACAACGTCGCCTGCGTCACGCAGCTGGTGTGCATGGAGGACGGCAAAGCGGCGCGCCGCCTCGCCTGCAACATGGGGAACATGTACCACACCAGCTTAGTCTTCCGGTACCTCGACACCTTCCCGCGGCCCGCCGGCATTCCGCAGTGGCCGCAGGTGATCCCGGAGCCCACGCTCGAACAGTTGGAAGAACGCATCCGCTCCGGGCAGCGCATCGTCGGCGATCCCGACGAGTGCGCCAAGGCGGTGCAGCAGTACGCCGACATCGGCTGCGACCAGATCATCTTCGGGGTCTTGGCTTCGAGCCAGCCGCAGGAGACGGCGCGCAACACGGTCGAGATGTTCGGCAAACACGTGATCCCGCGCTTCGACAAGGACCCGGTGCACCGCACCACGCGGTTCCGCGAAGCGGCGCTGCGAAAGCGGCCATGAAACCTCCCCCTTGCCCCCTCCTTAGAAAGAGACTGTCGATTTTCTCGCGAACAGTGCTTCGACAAGCTCAGCACGAGCGGTTGGGGATTCAATTTCAAAGAAGAATTCCGCTCACCCTGAGCTTGTCGAAGGGTCTGCCTCGCGTTCATCGACAGTCTCGAAAGGAGGGGGAAGAGCAGCTGCCTCCTTCTCTTAGTTCCCCTCCTTACCAAGGCGGGGCTAGGGGAGGTTGTGCCGGCGTGGCGTAGATGCCCACCGCCGCCGTGCAAATCTGCCCACCGGGCAAGCTGGTGTTCGGTATGCAGCTGCCGATCGCGGCGCAGAGCACCGTGTTCGTCCAGCCGTGGGAGGCAACGGCGGGCACCGACGAGATTCGCCGCATCGCGCAGGCGTGCGATACGAACGGCTTCTTCTACCTCGCCGTGTCCGATCACGTCTGCGTGCCGCGCGACCACGCCAAGGCGATGTCGACCGTGTGGTACGACACCATCGCCACGCTCGGCTTCCTCGCCGCGGCGACGCAGCGTGTGCGCTTGCTGTCGTACGTCTACGTCGTGCCCTACCGTCATCCGCTGATGACCGCCAAGGCATTTGCGACGCTCGATGCGCTGTCGGGCGGGCGGGTCATCCTCGGCGTGGGGGCGGGTCATCTCCAGGCGGAGTTCGAAACGCTCGGCATCGATTTCACGCAACGCGGTAAGTTGCTCGACGAAGCCATCGACCTGATCGCTGCCGCCTTCACCGATGAGTACGCCGAGCACGACGGGCCGCGGTGGACCGTGCACGGTGTGGGGCAACGGCCGCGCCCAGTGCAGCAGCCGCGCCCGCCGATCTGGGTCGGCGGCTCCACCAAGCCGGCGCTGCGCCGCGCCGCCGAGCGCGGCGACGGCTGGCTGCCGCAAGGTGTACCGGAGATCGGCATGCCCGCGGCGATCGACTACATCCGCACGCATCGCGCCAAAGTACGCGGCGACGCACCGATCGAGATCGGCATGAACGCGCCGTGGATGTACGTCGGCACGCCGTCGTTCGAGGTCCCGCCGACCACGCGTACCGGCTCCGGCGAAGCGCTCGCCGCGCCGCTCCGCGACATGAAGAAGCTCGGCGTCAGCCACTGCGGCGTGCGCTTCCGCAGCCGTTCATGCGATGAGCTGATCGATCAGATCAGCGCCTTTGGAAGCGAAGTCGCGCCGCATCTAAATGACTGAGGAACTGGGTGAAACCATGCTGCTCGAAAACCGCGTCGCCATCGTCTCCGGCATTGGCCCCGGGATGGGCCGAGACATTTCCGTAACCTGCGCACGCGAGGGCGCGTACGCCGTGCTCGCGGCGCGATCGAAGGAAGCACTTGAGGCCGTCGCGACCGACGTCCGGGCCCTCGGCCGCAAGGCTCTGCCGGTGCCGACCGACATCGCCAAGCCGGAAGACTGCAAGCGTCTCGTCGACGCGGCCATCGCCGAGTTCGGGCGCATCGATGTCCTGGTCAACAACGCCTTCAAGGGCGGCGTCGAGCCGGAGATCGAGGTGGCCACAATGGACTACTGGCGTCAGGTGTTCGACGTCAACGTCTTCGGCTCGATGCAGCTGTCGCAGCTCGTCATCCCGCACATGAAGGCACAGGGCGGTGGGTCGATTGTGTTCATCAACTCGATGTCCACGCGCATCATCGAGCCGGGTATGGGAGCCTATACTGCCTCCAAGGGAGCGCTGATGGGCGCGGCGCAGACGTTGGCCAAAGAAGTCGGCAAGTACAAGATCCGCGTCAACTCGGTGGTGCCCGGCTACATCTGGAGCGACAAACTGGCCGCCTACTTCCGCTACCTCGCCAAGCAGCAGAACCGCACCTACGAGGACGTGCACGCCGACATCACGTCACGCACGGCGCTGCACCACATCCCGACCTCCGAGGAGATCGCCGACGCAGTCGTCTTCTTCGCCTCGGACCTGTCGCGCGCCATCACCGGACAGGCGCTCGACGTCAACGGCGGTCATTTCTTTCATTGAGAACGAAAGACGGCGTCCGGTGCTCAGTCCAGCCCGAAGAAGTGACTGATGGACTGCATCACTCGGTTCTGGCCGGTCCCTTCAACAAGCGAGAGCGCCCGAGCCATGGTCGTGAAGAGCTCGGTCTGATCGGTGACGCCCGCGACTCGGGAGGCTTGCGGTCCTTGGGCGGCGATGCGCAGCTGCGTACCCGTGTGCTCCTGCTTACGCCCGGGAAGATTGGTCGCGTAACCGATCGTCATCGGCACGCCGTCGGCCGTGACCAGGGTGCTGAACACTCCGGGGCTGTGGTCGGTGGCTTCCGGCGCCGGGATGATCTGACTGGTGTGCGCATGGTCGCCCGTCACCACGACGAGCGTATCCGGGTACTGCCGTGCGTATGCGAGCGCGACGCCGACCGCCGCGTCGAAGGCGATGGTCTCGCCGATCTGCCCGCACGGATCGGCAGCGTGGTCGCGCTTGTCGATTGCCGCGCCTTCCACCTGCAAGAAGAAGCCGCGCCGCCGCCGCGGCGCGCGGTCGAGCAGCTCGATGGCCTTCAGGGTCATCGCAGCGAGGCCGGGTTCTGTATCCGTCCGGTGCTGCTCGATGCAGCGCTGAGGGCCGCTGCCCGGATACGCAGCCGCCGGCTCGCCGCCCCATTCAAGGCTCATGTCGCCCGCTGCGAAGAGGCCGAGCAATCGCTGTCCACCGCGTACGGCTTCCAGCTCTGCCGCGTTGGCGACGACGGTGTAACCTTGCGCCACCGCCGATTGCACGACTGTCTGTCCGGCATGCGGACCGGCGTCGATGACTTGCTGGAAGCGTTCCCGTCCCCCACCGAGGAGCACGTCAACGTGATGGTCGACGGTCTGCTCGGCAATCGATCCGAGGCCACCGGCCGACTTCCAGTAGCGCGGGCAGAGCGCCATGTCCGCCGGCCCCTGGCAGGCGCGGTGATTGACGTGCGCCGCCAGCGCCGCCGGCGTCGCATCGGTCAGGTCGGCCGTCGTGACGCTGCCGGTGCGCAGACCCTTCTGCTGCGCCAGCTCGAGGATCGTCAGCAGCGGCTGATCGGTCCCGGGGGCGGTCGAGAGGCGGCGGGCACTGGTCTTGTGCCCCGTGGCCCAGGCAGTCGCGCTGGCCGCCGAGTCGGCCACGTAGTCCGGCCGCGCGGGGTTCTCCTCCTGCACCGAGTAGGTGGTGTACGCACCGGTCATTGGCAGCGCATCGAGGGCTAGACGACCCGCGGCGCCGACCTGGTAGTTGCGCGCCATGGTGATCTCCGAGTCGCCCATCCCGTCGCCGATCAATAGAATCACACTGCGCGCCCGGCCGCCCCACCGTGCCCCGTCGAACAGCGCCGTCTGATCAGCCGGACCTGCACACCCGAGCCACGCGGCAGCGACGCAGCCGGCGCCCACGAGCGCACGGCCGACAACGGTGGTCACACGTTGCATGTCAGCGGCGTCAGTCGGCGGGTCATCGAATCCGTGGGAGCACGCTTGAAGCGAAGAGCTCGAGACCCTGCCAGCCGAGCTCGGGGGACATGCCGCCCATGAGCGGATGGAGGATGACGCGGCCCGTACGCTGCGCCAGCGCCACGCACTCGTCGGGCGTGACGACGCAGTAGACGTCGCTCTTGCGGATCTCGTCGATCGCCTTGGCATCAACATGCATCGACGAGCGCTGGCCCGGTGTCTGCCACGCCGCGTAGGTCTGCGCATCATACAGCGCGTGGGGGGCGATGCGCGCCCAGTCGCGGTCCGGGTCTTCACTGACGTGGACGAATCCAGGGCCGCCGGGCAGCATCGCGAATCCGCCCTTGAAGCCGACGCGGGCACACTCCGCGTTGTAGGTCTCGACCAACTGCGGATCGCCGATCGCCGGAAAGAAGCCGGCGTGGAGCCGCGCCGCGCGCTTGGCGGCCAGCGGTGTGGAGCCGCCGATCAGGATCATCGGCGGCGCCTTCGGCTTTGGAGTGACCCGGACGGTCCGGCCGCGCCACTCGAACGGTTCACCCGTCCACGCCTTGCGCATGACCTCGACCGACTCCTCGAGCAGCTTGCCGCGCTGCTTGCGATCCACGCCGGCCATCTCGAATTCTTCCTGGCGATACCCCAGTCCGGCGACGAGGCTGACGCGGCCGTCGCTGGCCAGGTCGAGGACGGCAAGCTGCTCGGCGAGACGCACGGGATCATGCAGCGGGACGAGCGCCGCAGCGATGCTGATGCGGATCTTCTTGGTGCGCCCGGCAATGGCGGCGGCCAGCGTCAAGGGAGCGGGCAGGTAGCCGTCGTCGACGCCGTGATGCTCGGAGAGCACCACCACATCCAGGCCGTGGGCGTCGGCCCACGCGCACTGATCCAGGCACGCGGCGTACTGCGCGGCGTGCGTCGTGGTTGCAAACGCCGGCACGCGCAGGTCGAAACGAATTCCAATCATCGCCATGGTCCGGTCCCCCTCCAAACGCGACGTGTATGGGCCGAGGTTGTACCTGCGTTCCGGCGGCAGCGTCAACGCTGGGGACCGTGTGCCGGTTGCTTCTCACACATCGCTTGGTATGGTACAGGATCGCATCACGACAGCGTGAGGTTCCTCTATGGCAACGGTGATCACCAGCGAATGCATCAACTGCGGCGCGTGCGAGCCGGAGTGCCCGAACACCGCCATCTATCAGGGCGGCGTGGAGTGGGATCTCAACGGCGCCAAACATCCGGCGGTCGCGACCGACATCTTCTACATCGTCCCGGAGAAGTGCACGGAGTGCGTCGGTTTCCATGACCATGAGGCATGCGCCGCCGTCTGTCCGGTGGATTGCTGCGTACCGGATCCGAACATTCCGGAGACCGAAGCTGTACTGATGGAGCGGGCGAAGGAGCTGCATCCCGACCAAGTCTTCCCGGATGACTTTCCCTCGCGGTTCAAGAAGGAAGGCGGTGCCGCGGCGCCCGCTGCGGAAGCCGCTGCCACCGTACCGGCGCCGAAACCTGCCGCAGCCCCACCGGCACAGCCAGCAGCCGCAGCCGTCGAAGTCGCCGTGGAGACCTCACTCAGCATTCCGGAAATCGAAGACTGGGAAGTACCGATCGACTGCTTCCACTGCCACGGCACCTATGCGGTGCCGTTCAAGCACTTCCGCAGCGGCGTGGTCTTCTACTGCGCGTACTGCCAAGGCTCGTACGTCATCACCACGTCGATCCACAGCCACGTCAGCCACGCGCTGCGCGAGTTCCATCGCCGCTGGCGCGAGGAGTTCGACACCTTCCAAAGCAAGCGGCAACGCGAGCTGGA
The DNA here is from genome assembly GCA_964498075.1 of uncultured Binatia bacterium (SeqCode). Lineage (GTDB taxonomy): Bacteria > Desulfobacterota > Binatia > HRBIN30 > HRBIN30 > CAZCGA01. Next base: position 56,338 of record CAZCGA010000024.1, read on the forward strand.
GGAGTTCGAGGAGCGTCAGCACGCCAAACTCGAAACCTTCAACGAGTCCCTGAAGAACGCCAGCGACGAGTTCCGGCCGCCCGGCGCACCGCGCAAGCGGGCTTGGATCTTCGGCTGATCGAAGTTCTTGTCCCTTCGGCACACCACCGTCGCTACTTCGGCAGGCTGTCCGGAGGATCGAGGTTGTTGACCTCTCCCGTCAGCGACTCCAGGAAGGCGACGAGGTCGTCCACCACCCGCGGCGTGAGGTTGAGCGGCTTGATCTCCTTCGAGAGGCGGGGATCGAAGTACAGGAGCTTGCCCAGCGCGACCTTGTCGGCGCTCAGGGGTCGTTGTCGGGGATGTACGCTGCGCCGGCTTGCAGCCCCAGCGGCAGCTCCATGTCGAAGCTGCCCGACTTCAGTGTAACTGCGCTCCGGCTCGCTTCTGGCGGAAGAGCGATGAGACGTGTACTTGATCGGGCGGCACGATGATTCAGCTGGCCCACAGCTCCCAGCCGACCCACTCGCGCGCAGTCGGCCTGGTCTTGCTCAGCATCTTGCTTGGCTGTTCGGGACCACGGCACACTGCAGCAGCGGCGGAGAGCCATCACGATGCGACGGCGCGGCACTCGTTCGAAGATGTCGAGCATTGGACGTCGCTCTTCGACGATCCGTCGCGTGACGCCTGGCAGAGGCCGCAGGATGTCGTGCAGGCCCTACAGCTCCGTCCCGGTATGTGCGTGGCGGATCTCGGCGCGGGCACCGGCTACTTCAGTCGCTACCTCGCAGCCGCCGTCGGCGAGGCAGGAACGGTGCTCGCCGTGGACACCGAACCGAACCTGGTGGTGCATCTCCGTGAGCGGGCCGAGAAGGAGCGGACGGCGAACGTCGTGCCGGTCCTGGCGTCGCCCGACAACCCGCGCCTACCCGTGGGCGCCGTCGATCTCATTCTCATCGTCGACACGGTGCATCACATCGACGATCGCATCGGCTACTTCCGCCGGCTGCAACGGTTCCTCAAATCCGCGGGGCGTGTCGTCATCATCGACTTCAAGAAAGAGGATCTGCCGGTCGGCCCACCGCCCGAGCACAAGCTGGCGCGCGAGCAGATCGTGGACGAGCTGCAGAGCGCCGGCTACCAGCTGGTCGCCGCACCGGCGCTGCTGCCCTACCAGTACGTCCTGATCTTTCGGCAGCGATGAGATCGCGCCAGCTGGCCGCGATGCGTGCGGTCGCTACTCCGCTTCGAAGAAGGTGCGCCTCGCCACTAGCCACATGACGACGCCGGCGAGTGCGTAGGCGATCGCGCCCTCGACGACGCTGCAGCCGCCGACGAACAAGGACACACCGAGCACCAAGATCGTACTGATCACGGCGACGACCTGATCGATGCGTGTTTCCCGCTCGCGTTCGCGTTGGACGTGCTCGCGGACATCGGCGCCACAGTGCGGGCAGCGACCGCCGGGCTTGCGGACGAGCGGTGCTGCGCACGCCGGGCAATTGACCTTCGAGCTCACGGGCATGGCGATGCGCCAGTCGCCTCAGAAGAACCGGAAGTGGAAGGGAAGGACGGCCCACACGCGCTCGCTGATCAGAAAGCGCAGCGACGGCAGGAGCTGCGTGATGCGGCTATGTGGCGCGTTCAGGTTGAACGACAGCTTCCACAGGCGTTTGGGTTTCGGGTAGCGCTCGACGGCCACCCACTCACTCGGTGCCAGCCCGACCAGCACCTTGGCTTCATCGAGCGCGCGTTCGATCCCGCCCAGCTGATCGATCAACCCGAGGCCCAGCGCCTGGCGGCCGGTCCACACTCGGCCCTCCGCGGCGGCGAGGACCGCGTCGCGACCCAGCTGTCGCCCCTTGGCGACTCGGTCGACAAACTCGTCGTAGAAAAACGCCGCTTCCGTCCGCAGGCGCTCGCGTTCCTCGTCGCCGAGCGGAACGTAATCGGAGTACAACGCGGCGTGGCGGCCGCGTGAGATCACCTGCTTGGTGACGCCGAGATGATCGTACAACCCGCGCAGCAGCGCCTTCCCGGCCAACACACCGATCGATCCGGTAATCGTCCCGCCCTCGGCGATCACCGGACTGCCGGCGACCCCGATGTAGTACCCGCCCGACGCGGCGACGTCGCCGAAGGACACCACGACGGGCTTGCGCTCGCGCGTGCGCATCACCTCGTGCCACATCAGATCCGACGCCAACCCGGAGCCGCCGGGGCTGGACACGCGGAGCACCACCGCGTTGATGTCCCTCCGTTCCCGCAGCTCCTTCAAGTCGCGCGCTACCGACGCCGCACCGCACGCGCTGGCACCCTCCGCTCCCGGAATGCTCTCACCCATCTTGAGGGTCCCAGTCACGTGCAGCAGGCCGATGGCGGCGCGGCCTTGCCGCAGCACCGCACGCCGGACGGCGCGGCTGCGCCGCGAGAAATAGTCGTGCGGTTCGATGACCGCGGCATGGTCACACTGCGCCTGCAATCGTTCCTGGGCCTCGTCCTCGTACAGCAGCGCATCGACGAGACCCTCGTGGAGCGCCTCGCGCGCCACGAACGGTCCGCGGTCGAGCAAGGTGCGAACCTGTTCGCCTGTCAGCCTTCGTCCGGCCGCGATGGCTTCGACGACCTGATCGTAGAGATCATCCACCAAGCTCTCGACCATCTCGCGGTGCGGCTCGGACATGTCGCTGCGGGTGAAGGTCTCGGCGGCCGACTTGTACTTGCCCATCTGGACGAGCTCGGCTTCGATCCCCAGCTTGCTCAAGGTGCCGGCGACAAAGGTCACCTCGGAGGACACCCCGGTGACGTCGAGCGTGGCGGCCGGTGGGACAATGATCTGGTGTGCCGCCGACGCCAGCAGGTACTCCTGCACGCCGGCGTGTGCGAGATGCACCCAGACGGTCTTTCCGGCATCGCGCAAGGCGGCGAGGCTGCGGCGGATCTCCTGGACCTTGGCCCAGCCGGCGTGCACATCGCCGCAGCGGATGAAGACGGCGCGCACCTGGGGATCTTCGCGCGCCCAGCGCAGCAGGACGATGAGGTTCAAGTAGTCAGCGCGGCCGCGCTGGAGGATGCTGAGGAGCCGATACTCGGGCGGCTCTTCAGCCAAGTCACCGGTGATGTCCACCTTGAGGATCCCGTACGGGCGCCGCTGCCCGAAGATGCGCAGCGAGGTCTCGGACAGGTTCAGATAGGCAAGCGCCGCGTAGCGTCGCACCGGTTTCAGCATCGGTGCCTTCTTAGCAGCTCCGATCTGGGCGCAAAAGACGAAAAAGGCGGCGGAGCGTGTCCACCGCCTCGCGACGAAGCGTGCGGCGCTATCTTCGTGCGTTGACTTGCCGTGCCGGGGGCCCATCGTCCTCGCCAGGCGGGACGAACGGCTTGAGGGCAACGACCTTGCCGCGGGCCTGGTCGTTGAGCTGGCGCTCCTTCCAGGCCAGAAGACCGCGGCGCAGATACTCCGCATTGATCTGCAGAAGGTCGCAGATGTTCTCGAACGAAAAGGGCCAGCTGCGATCCACCGAGGCGATCCACTCCTCGGCATCGAGGAACAGCTCACGCGCCTTCCGGTCCCGGGCCCGCAGATGCTTCTGGAAGCAGTCGACGGCGTCTTGGAGGACGGCGATGGCCAGCCGCCGCTCCGGCTCGTGCGCCCCCTTGCGCTTCAGCGCCGCATAGTACTGCGACGGCAGCAGGGTGTCGGGCTGCAAGAGGTGGGTAAAGGTGTCGCTGACGACCTGGTTACGCATCCGGTGCGCTCCTTGCCTCACTGGGTGATTCGACGACCGCCTCCGGACCAGTATTCAAAGTGAAAACGGGCGTCAAGTCGGCGAGTGTGGTGTCTGCGAAGAATTCCAGCATGCGTCGTTGCCCTTCTTGCCAGATGCGCTGCATATTACAGCTCGAAAGCACCGAACAGTCATGCTGCTCGGTTACACAAATGTTGATCGAGATCGGGCCCTCGACGGCCTCAATGACGTCTCGGAATGATACCTGATCGGGCGTGCGGGCTAAAGTATGCCCCCCGTGGGCACCGCGGTGCGACTTCACGATCCCGGCGCGGATCAGATCCTGGATGATCTTCTCCAGGAACTTGCCCGGAATCCGGCGGCGTGAGGCGATCTCCTTGAGCGGCACGGGACGGTCATCCCTCTGGGCCGACAGATAGATCACCGCGCGTAAGGCGTAGTCCACCTTTCGACTGACCTGCATCATCGGCACGGCGTGAATCCTCCCGGGCGCACCCTATTCACCCCTGGCGATCATTATACTCTTCGAGCCACGCCATCTGAATGGCCTCCAGCTTGGATTCGTTCGACGCCTTCGGATCGTCGTCGAAATCGTTCAGCTCGGCCACCCAGCGGTGCAGATCGGTGAACCGCACCTGCAACGGATTGACGTCGGGATGCACTTCGATCAGCTCCAAGGCGATGTCTTCACTGTCGTCCCACTTCAGTCCCATGACCGTCCTCGATCGACCGCTACAACACCTCTTCGATGTGCTTGCGCTCGAGCGCTTCCTTGATCGACGCATCCATGATCCGCTGCGCCAGCGGCATCGTAGCTTGATTCAGCTCGTCGGTCAGGTCGCGGATACGATTATAGTCCGTCCCTGGCATGGTGGCCTCGAGCCGTGCCATCGCCGCGTCGATCGATGCACGCTCGTCGTCATCGACCGTTGCGGTTGCCAGCGTCTTGCGGCTGGCGCGCAGCAGCGCGTCGGCATCGTTACGCGCTTCGATCAGCAGACGTGCCGAGACGTCCGCCTCGGCGTAGTCGATGGACGCCTCCAGCATCGATTCGATCTGCTCGTCCGTGAGGCCGTAGGAAGGCTTGACGTCGATCGACTGCTCACGCCCGGTGCGCTCGTCGCGCGCGGTGACGTTGAGAATGCCGTTGGCGTCGATCATAAACGTCACTTCGATGCGCGGCATGCCGGCGGGTTGTCGCTCGATGCCGCGAAGCTTGAAACGCGCCAGGCTGCGGTTGTCCGCGACCAGCTCGCGCTCGCCTTGGAGGATATGAAAGTCCACCGCGGTCTGGTTGTCGACGAAGGTCGTGAACCTCTGCTTCACGGTGGCGGGGATCGTCGTATTGCGTTCGATGAGACGCTCCATCACACCACCGACGGTCTCGATGCCCAGGGACAGCGGCACCACGTCGAGCAGTAGCATGTCCGTATGCCGGCCGGAAAGAACGCCGGCTTGCACCGCGGCGCCGAGCGCGACGACCTCCTCGGGGTTGAGCTCCGTGTGAGGTGTGCGACCGAACAACTCTTCGACGCGCCGGCGTACCAGCGGCACGCGCGTCGAGCCGCCGACGAGGACGGCCTCATCCAGGTCCTTGGTGGCCAGGCCCGCGTCCTTCAATGCCTGGCGACAGGGAATGACCGTGCGCTCGACAATGTCCGCCGCGACCGCTTCGAACTCGGCGCGCGTCAGCCGGCGTCCTACATGCACATCACCGGCGTGCAGCTCCAAGGGAGCGGAGTCACTGTCCGTCAGTTGGATCTTTGCTGCTTCGGCGGCGGCGATCGCTTGATTGATGATCTCCGGTCGGCTGCACCAGGCGGGCGGGACCTGTTCGAGGAGCAACTGTGCCACGCGCCGGTCTATGTCATCACCGCCGAGACGCGTGTCGCCATTGGTGGCGAGGACTTCGAAGATACCCGCGTGCAGCTTCAAGATCGAGATGTCGAACGTGCCGCCGCCAAGGTCGTACACGGCGATGAGTCCCTGGTTTTTCTTGTCCAAGCCGTAAGCGAGCGACGCGGCCGTCGGTTCATTCACCAGCCGCAAAACTTCCAGCCCGGCGAGGCGGCCGGCGTCGCGCGTCGCTTGGCGCTGGCTGTCGTTGAAATAGGCGGGCACGGTGATGACCACCTTGTGGACGCTCTCGCCCAAGACCGCTTCGGCGCGGCGCTTGAGCTCTTTGAGGATCAGTGCGGAGATCTCCGGGGGAGTATAGTCGCGGCCATGGATGCGAAAGCGGACGATATCGTGGCCGCCACCCTCGGCGAAGGGATAGTGCTCGCGGTCCGCAGCGGTGACGTGTTCCATGCCGAGACCCATGAAGCGTTTCACCGACGAAATGGTCGTCAGCGGATGGTGCGCTGCCAACTCCTTGGCACGCGCACCGACGACGACGTCGTCTGGAGTCGGGAACGACACGACGGACGGGAGCAGCGGCGCGTGGGTGTCCGGGTCCGCGATGACCCGCGGGACGCCGTCGTCCGAGTAGGCGATCAGACTGTTGGTGGTTCCGAGATCGATGCCGAAGATGCGCTCCATCAACTCTCCAATTCCTTCTCGACGTCGCGGATCAACGTGCCGATATACGCCAGGCTCGATAGAACCGCCTTGAGCTCTCGCGTGAGACCCGCCGCATCCTTTCCCGCGTCCCAGCCCACGAAGTTGGCCTGCAGCTGGTCGAGCAATGCGGCGCGGCGCTGCAGCAGCTCCGCCCGCGCGTCCCCGACCTGCGCGGCGAGCGCTGCATGGCCATTCCCGCGGCGGGCGGTGCGTAGCTCTTCGAGCTTCTCTTGGACCTCGAAGACCAGCTCAGCCAATTCGGGAGGCACGCGGTTGTTGTTGGCCCCGAGCGTTTCCCCCCGCAACGCCAGCCAATACACGCCGCGGTCGATAGGGTCTCGCAGGGTGCGGTAGGCGCGGTTCACGGTTGCGGTGTTGCGTAAGCTGGCGACGCGCGCCTCTTGTCGGCCTGTCTGGTAGCGATCGGGGTGCAGGCGGCGATGCAGGTCGTAGTACCGCTGCTGGAGCCCCTCGGTATCAACGACGAGCCGTTGCGGCAGACCCATCACCTGGAAATAGTCTGCCTGCTCGGGAAGGGGCTGAATGGCGTCGCAGGCAGGGCAGAAGAAGTTGGGGGCGTGCTCAGCGCCGCATTGCCAGCAGCTTACCCGCTCCCCTGCGGGCCAGATCGCTCCGTCCCGCTCCGCGGCCGAAGTCGGGATCGAGTCCATGTTGATCGCGTCCTACACCGTAAACGAGGCGCCACAGCCGCACGACCTTTTCACGTTCGGGTTGTGGAGGCTAAAGCCGGACTGCATCAGGCCCTCGTTGTAGTCCAGCTCGGTGCCGTTGAGGTACAAAAAGCTCTTGCGGTCGACCAGAAGCTTCGCCTCGTCCGCGCCGAACACCTTGTCGCCCGGGCGTTCGACGTCGAGATCCATTTTGTACTGCAGGCCGGAGCAGCCGCCGCCGACGACTTTCACGCGCAGGCCGGCCACCGGCTTGTCCTCACCGGCGAGAAGGCTGCGGATCTTTGCGGCCGCGTTTTCAGACAAAGCGATTGCCACGGAATGCGCTCCTACTGATTCGCTGCCGCCTTTTGCGTTCCGCGCCCTTCACCATGGCGCTTCTTCCAGTCTTCGATGGCCGCCTTGATGGCGTCCTCAGCCAGCACCGAGCAGTGGATCTTCACCGGCGGCAGGCTCAGGTCCTCGACGATCTGCGTGTTCTTGATCTGCATGGCGTCGTCGAGCGTCCTCCCCTTCACCAGCTCCGTAACGTAGCTCGAGCTGGCGATAGCGCTGCCGCAGCCGAACGTTTTGAAGCGGGCGTCCTCGATGACCCCCTGCTCGTTGATCTTGAGCTGCAGCTTCATCACGTCGCCGCACTCGGGTGCGCCGACGATGCCGGTTCCGACGTTGGCTTCATCCTTCGGAAAGGAACCCACGTTGCGCGGATTCTCGTAGTGATCGAGCACCTTGTTACTGTATGCCATAAGCCCTCCTCTATGTTCTCGCGGTTACTCCCGTGCCCACTGAAACGACTTCAGATCGACACCTTCCTTCGCCATCTCATACAGCGGCGACATGTCGCGCAGCCGCCGGACCTCATGCACCACCCGCTCGATGACCTGGTCGACTTCCTCGGCGGTATTGAAGCGGCCGAGGCCGAACCGGATCGAGGTGTGCGCCAAGTCTTCTCCCACTCCAAGCGCCTTGAGCACGTACGACGGCTCCAAGGTGGCCGAGGTGCACGCCGACCCCGAGGACACGGCAACGTCCTTCAGCCCCATGAGCAGTGATTCGCCTTCGACGTACGCGAAGCTGACGTTGAGGTTGCCCGGGAGGTGCTGCGTCGGGTGGCCATTGAGATAGACCTCGTCGAGCTGGTCGTAGATTCCCTTGCGCAGCCGTTCGCGCAGCTCGATCGTGCGCCCGGCTTCGGTCTCCATTTCCACGCCACACAGCTCGCAGGCTTTTCCAAAACCGACGATGCTGGGAACATTCAGCGTTCCGGAGCGCATACCGCGTTCATGACCGCCGCCGTCCATCATGGGTGTCAGACGGACGCGTGGCCCCTTGGAGCGAACGTACAACGCGCCGCAGCCCTTGGGGCCGTAGATCTTGTGGGCGGTGAATGACATCAGGTCAATGCCCATCGCGTCCACGTCGACCGGAATCTTGCCCACCCCCTGCGTCGCATCGCTGTGGAACAGGATGCCCTTCTCCTTGGCGAGCTTGCTGATCTCGCGCAGCGGCTGAATCGTGCCGATCTCGTTGTTGGCGTACATGATCGAGATCAGGATGGTCTTGTCGGTGATGGCCTTGCGCACCTCGTCGGGGTCGACCAGGCCTTCCTTCGTGACCGGCAGGTAGGTCACCTGCGCCTTGCCGGCGCGCTCGAGCGCCTTGCAGGTGTCGAGGATTGCTTTGTGCTCGGTGACCGCCGTGATGACGTGGTTGCCCTTCTCCTTGTAGAACTCCACCACGCCCTTCAGGGCCAAGTTGTCCGACTCGGTGGTCGCGGTATCAAAGAAAAACAAATTCGGCTTGGCGTTGATCAGGCGGGCGATCTGGTCGCGCGCACGATCGACGGCGGCTTCCGCGTCCCAGCCAAACTGATGGTTGCGGCTCGCTGCATTCCCGAACGTTTCCGTGAAATATGGCAGCATCGCCTCCAACACCCGCGGATCCATCGGGGTTGTGGCGTGATTGTCCATGTAGATGACTCGTCCCATTTCGTCCTCCTCAGACGCCTTTCCTGGTCGTTCCGACTGAGTGTTTACTTAGCGAAAATCGAATCCAGACTCAATAGGTCCAATATAGCCGGGAGAGCGAGGTGTCAAGGCCTGGGCGAGGCCTCCAGCAGCCCGTCGGACTTGGCAGCCCCGAGCGACCCAACGGGGAGCGGGCCATAGAAATGACGCCGGCCGCTAGGCCCTAGGCGGCCAGTCCGGGCAGCATCGAGCGGAGGAATTCCCCGGTGTAGGAACCCTCGGTAGCGGCCACCTCTTCCGGGGTGCCGCAGGCGACAAGGCGGCCCCCGCGGTCACCGCCGTCGGGCCCGAGGTCGATGACGTAGTCGGCGGTTTTGATGACGTCGAGGTTGTGCTCGATGATGACCACCGTGTTGCCGGCGTCCGCCAGACGCGACAGCACCGCCAAGAGGCGCTTGATATCGTCGAAGTGCAATCCAGTGGTCGGCTCATCTAGGATGTACAGCGTGCGGCCGGTGGCGCGCCGGCTGAGTTCCTTGGCCAGCTTGATGCGCTGGGCTTCACCGCCCGACAGAGTGGTCGCCGATTGGCCGAGATGGATGTAGTCCAGGCCGACGTCGCGCAAGGTTTCCAGCTTGTTCCGGATCGGCGGTACGTTGCTGAGGAACTCCAGCGCCTGGCCCACGGTCATGTCGAGCACCTCGGCGATGCTCTTGCCCTTGTACGGCACCTCGAGCGTCTCGCGGTTGTAGCGGCGGCCGCGGCAGACCTCGCAGGTCACGAACACGTCGGGCAGGAAGTGCATCTCGATCTTGATCACCCCGTCGCCAGCGCAGGCCTCGCACCGGCCGCCTTTCACATTGAATGAGAAGCGCCCTGGCCCGT
>CAZCGA010000025.1:0-18394 GCA_964498075.1 uncultured Binatia bacterium (SeqCode)
CGAGGATCGTCTTGCACTCGGGCAGCGCCTGCTTGATGAGCCGGATGCCCTCGATGGTTTCCACCCCGGAGCCGATGTAGTTCTTGTCGCCGGTGCCGACCGGAAAGACGAGCGCGTCGAAGAAGATATCTTCGGCCGGCACGCCGTACTTCTTCGTCAACAGATCCAAGGAGCGTTGCGCGATCTGCAGCTTGCGCTGGCGAGTGATGGCCTGCGCCTGCTGCTTGTCCTCGTCGATGCAGCCGACCACCAGGGCCGCGCCGAAGCTGCGCGCCATCGGCACGACCTTCTGGAAGCGGTCCTCGCCGTCTTCCAGGTTGATCGAGTTGATGATCGACTTGCCCTGCGTGCGCTTCAGCGCCTGCTCGATGACCGCCGCATCGGTCGAGTCGATCATGATCGGCACCTTCACCTTCTTCGCCAGCATTTCGAGGAAGGCGATGACGTCGGTAACCTCCTGGCGATCCGGGTCCTGCAGGCAGACGTCGAGCACGTGCGCGCCTCTGCGCACCTGGGCACGGCCGAGCTCGGCGGCCTGGTCGATCTCGCCGGCGGCGATCAGCTCCTTGAACTTGCGGCTGCCGAGCACGTTGGTGCGTTCGCCGACGATTACCGGCCGTGTGTCCTGATCGATGCTCAGCGTCTCGACGCCGGACACCACGCAGCGGCGCACCGTCACCGGCCGTCGCGGCTGATGGCGCGCGGCCACCGCGGCGAGCATGCCAATGTGCTCCGCCGTTGTGCCGCAGCAGCCGCCGATGATGTTCACCCAGCCTTCGGCGCAAAAGCGCTCAACCTTCTTCGCCAGCATCGCCGGCAGCTCGTTGTAGTGTCCTTCCTCATCTGGCAACCCGGCATTCGGAAAGATCGAGATCGGAAATCGAGAAATCTCGGCGAGCGTGCGCAGGTGGTCGGTCATGAAGTCGGGGCCGGTGGCACAGTTCATGCCGATGGCGAACAGATCGCGCTGCGCCACCGAGACGTAGAGCGCCTCGATCGACTGCCCGGCGAGCATCGTGCCCATGGTTTCGATCGAGACAGACAGCACCACCGGCAGGCTGCGGCCGAGGCGAGCGAAGACGTCGTCGATCCCCAGCAGCGCCGCCTTGACGTTGAGCGTGTCCTGTTGCGTCTCCAGGTAGAGCACGTCGGCGCCGCCCTCGACGAGGCCGGTTGCCTGCTCGTCGTACGCCAAGCGCACTTCGTCGAAGGTCACGCCGCCGGTCACCGAGATCGTCTTCGTCCCCGGCCCCATCGAGCCGGCGACGAACCGCGGCCGCTGCTTGGTCGACGCCGCGTCGGCGGCCTTGCGTGCCAGCTGCGCCGCGGCGTAGTTGATCGCGTGCACCTGGTCTTGTAGGCCGTACTCCACAAGCACGATGCGCGTGCCTCCAAACGTGTCGGTCTCGATGATGTCCGCACCGGCGTCGAGATAGTCGCGATGGATCTTCTCGATCACATCCGGACGCGTCAGCACCAGGTGCTCGTTGCAGCCCTCGAGGTCGGGGCCGCCGAAGTCGTCGGCGGTCAAGTCGCACGCCTGGACGGCCGTTCCCATCGCCCCGTCAAGGACGAGGATGCGTTCTTGCAGCGCGGCGCGCAGCGCCTGGATGCGGTCGGCGTGGGACATGGAGCTACCTGTGTAGCCTACCCACGCGCGTAATTCCAAGCCGGAGCACACAAGCATTGAAACCGGCCAGGGCGGCGGTTACCCGCTACCAGTTGAAGGGTTCGGGTCTGCCAGGCTACTCTGCCGTCAAGCCTCATGCCTGAGCTAAGCCGATTCTATGGCATCATCATCCGCATGTTCGTGGAGATAGGCGCGCCGCACCATCGACCCCACTTCCACGCGTACTATCAGGATCACGTGGGGATCTTCTCATTCGATCCGGTCGAGAGGAGAGAGTATGGAGCATTCGATTTATCGAGTGGTCGGATTCGAGACCGTTCACCCCTACGTCTTGCGTGTGCGCTTTGACGACGGTACCGAGCAGACCATCGACTTCAAACCGATCTTAGCCGGCGAACTCTACGGGCCACTATGTGATCGGCTGCTCTTCGAGCAGGTTCGTGTCGACCCGGAGGTCCATACGCTGGTGTGGCCCAATGGGGCCGACTTCGACCCGGAGACGCTGCATGATTGGCCGCGCTACGCGGCCGCCCTCGCTGAGCGGGCGCGTACATGGGGCACCGACGCCGTTTAGAGAGATCATGATGACGGCCTGGAGCCGCGACTGGTTCCCAGATAGGGACGCCCGCGAACCGCGGCGCATCTAGTCGATGCGATAGCAGAAGCGATGCGGTGCACACGACTTCCTATTTCCGTCACCGCGATAGCGTTGCTGTTTGCAATGCCAGGACCCACTCGCGCCGGAGAACCGGGGACGCTTCTCGCTGCAGCGACGAGACGATTCGGTGTGCTCTCGGAGGCCGACATGCGGCTCTTTCGGGCGGTCGCAGATGGAGGAGTGGCAGACTACGGCGCCAACCCGGACGAGGAGCATGATTGCGGGAGCGTACGCGAAGGAGGTCAGGAACGTACGATCCAGGCTGACCGAATCAGTTGGCTGTTCACAAGCCCCGAGGCACTACGTCGAGTTACTAGCCGAGGCGTTCAGGTTGCCGGCGCGCGCGTCGAGGGCAACCTGGATTTGTCATTCGCGACGGTGTCCTTCCCGCTTGCGCTGACCCAATCGACGATTTCAGCCGGCATCAGCCTGTATCACGCTTCCATAGGAGCCCTGAATCTCAATTGCACGCATGTGGGCCCATTTTGAGGCCTCGGAATCTACCGTGTCGGGGCCCTTGCTGTTGCGGAAATCGATCCTGCCTAGTGGTGCTTCTTTCCGCAATTCCCGAGTTCGGGGCGATCTCTCATGCCGAGGGGCTGAAGTCGAAATGTTCGAGGCTTCAGGAATCAGAGTTGAAGGTGGGCTCTTCCTCAACTCAGGATTTGTGTCGCATGGCCAGGCTTCGCTCAAAGGGGCAAAGATCAGCGGCGACGTTGTACTTACCGGAGGCCGGTTTATCAACCCATTGAATACCGCGATAGCGGCGGATCGGATCAGGGTTGTTGGTGGCGTCTTCATGCGAGAGGGTTTCGAGTCAGAAGGCCAAGTGAGGCTCGCCGGTGGGAGGATCGGCGGGAATCTCGAATGTGATGGCGGTCACTTCAAATCAACGAAGACCGCAGCGCTTCACGCGGACAGAGCGCGAGTTCAGGGGAGTGTTTTCATGCGCCGCGGGTTCGTTGCCGAAGGGGAGGTGCGACTCCTAGGCGCTACCGTTCAAGGCGATGTTGATGCTGGTGCTGGTGAAATCCGTAATCCCGGCGGAGACGCCCTGAGCGCAGATGGCATACACGTGCGCGGCAGCGTGTTCCTGACGAACGGCTTTGCAGCGCAAGGCCAAGTCGACCTGATTGCCGCTAACATCGGTCTGAACCTTGATTGTTCGAAGGGGCGCATCACCAATCCGGCTGGATTCGCGATGTATGCTGAGCGGGTGCGAGTGGGAGGCAACGCGTTGTTCGCAGACGGCTTCGGGGGCCGATGGTATTGTTACAATGTACGCGGCCACGATCGACGGGATTTTCAAGTGGGCCGGTGTCTCCTCGCCCGACAAAGTGGGCCTCGACCTGCGATCAGCAAGGGTTGGCGTCTTGTGGGACGAGTCTGCCAGTTGGCCCCCGCCCGGCCGACTCTTCCTTGATGGTCTCGAGTATCACCAGATTCATGATGGCAGTCCAACAGACGTGCCGTCACGATTGGCGTGGCTACAGCTTCAGCATGAGTTTAGAACTCAGCCGTGGGAACAAGTCGCATCAGTTCTTCGAAGGAGTGGCCAGGAGGCGGAGGCCGTCGCAATCCTGATTGCTTGTCAGAAGGAGCAGGCATCGCGCAGCAATCTCATCTGGTACGGCACGGGGTGGCTAATCGGTTACGGTTACCGGCCACTTAGGGGATTGATCGTGGCGTGCGGATGGGTCGTCCTAGGTTCAGTGGTCTTTGCCACTTCACACCGTAAAGGACTTCTGCTTTCGGTGCACGCAGATCGCGACGCCCGGGCGAAGAAGGCCGACCACGATCCACGGTTCCATGCGTTGATCTACTCTCTGGACACTTTCACGCCTCTGATAGACCTCCATCAAGCGGAGCATTGGTTGCCGGATCCGAAGAGTGGGTCGATCCTTCACGTTCGGGGATGCGCGTTGCGTACAGGGCAAATGGTGCGTTGGTACCACTGGCTCCACATCATCGCGGGGTGGGTGATATCGACGCTTGTTGCCATTGGCGTTTCCGGAGTCGTTCGGTACTAGGTGACGGTGACACGACCACGTGTCCTTGCCGATAGCGGAAGCGTTTGAGACGCGGGGAGACTTCAATGACGAGCATGCGAACCCTGTCGATCGTAATGGTGCTGGTGGGCGTCTCTCTGATCATCGGACTGCCGTTTGCCTTCGACATCTGGCCGGCGGGGTTCCGCTGGGGCCATCCGATGGGCCACCCGGCGTACGAGCGCATGATCGTCGCGATCTACGCGGCGCTCGGCGTCTGCCTGATCGCCGCCGCGCGCGACCCGGCGCGCCACGCCATCATCATCGACTTCACGGTGCTCTCCAGCATCCTGCACGGCGCGGTGATGACCTACGACGCCGTCGTCCAGCACGGCGAGATGACGCATCTGGTCGCCGATGTCCCGCTGCTCTTCGCGTTGGCAGCGTTGTTCATCTGGCTGCACCCGCGGCGGCTGGCACGTCTGGCGGCCGCGGCTCCCGTCCTGTCGCCATCGTAGGCTCCGCAAACCGACGCTTCACAAAGGTTGAATCGGCGGCGCCAACGGCGCGCGGTCAGGTGTGGTACGTTGCTGCAGTGCAATTGAAGCCAATCGTCGAGTTCTTCTTCTCGCCTGGGAGCCGCTATTCCTACCTCGCGGCGAGTCAGGTCCCATCGCTGGAATCCGAGACCGGGTGCACGGTCGACTGGCGGCCCGTCGACGGCTCCGCCATCCGCCGGCTGCGCGGTCGCGATCCGTTCGATGGAGCCGTCGTGTCGGGGCAGTACGATTGGATCTACCGGCGTCAGGACGCCGAGGCGTGGGCGGAGTACTATGGCATTCCGTTTCGCGAGCCGCCGAGCCACGACATCGACTTCCAGCTGCTGGTGCGCGCCGCGACGGCGGCGTACGGTTGGCGCTTGTGCTCCGCCGTCTACGGGTCCGAGATGTGGCCGCTGGACGAAGCACTGTGCGTCCGCCTCGCGGAGGCCGTCGGTCTGCAGACGGAGGAGTTCACGGCGCGGCTCGCCGACCCGGAGACCGAACGGCAGGCGGATGAAGCCGCCCGCGAGGCACACCGCAGAGGCGCGTTCGGCGTGCCGACCTTCTTCGCCGGCGGGCGCATGTTCTGGGGCAACGGCCGTCTGGTCTTGGTACGCCATCACCTCCAGACGCTGGCCGGGCGGCGCTGAGGCGCACATGCTGGATTCGCAGATCGTCGCGTTCACGGTCGTCGCCGCCGCGCTGACCATCAGTCCAGGACCCGACACGATGCTGGTGTTGCGCAACGTCCTGCGCGGCGGCCGGCGCGACGGTGTGGCGACGACGTTCGGCATCGGCTCGGGTTGCCTGGTGCACGCCACGCTCTCGGCTCTCGGCGTGTCCATGATCCTGATGTACTCGGCCACCCTGTTTCATCTCGTGAAAGGGCTCGGTGCTGCGTACCTCGTGTGGCTCGGCGTGCAGTCGCTGGCGAGAGCCCTGCGACGTCGCTCCCACGGTCCCGCCGTCGAGGACCGGGAGGAGCGGCACGGCCGGCCGCTGCGACGGTCGTTTCTGGAAGGCTGTCTCTCGAACCTCCTGAACCCCAAGGTCGCGATCTTCTATCTGTCGTTCCTGCCGCAGTTCATCGGCCCGCGCGATCCCGTGCTCGGGAAGTTCCTGCTGCTGGCGTCGATCCATGTGGCGATGGGTCTGACGTGGCTCACCATGTTGTCCAGCATCTTTGCTCGCACCCAACGCGTGCTGGTTCACGCATCGATCCGGCCTTGGCTCGATGGTGCATGCGGCGCCGTGCTCGTGGCTCTGGGCGTACGGCTCGCGTTGGCGGAGCGCTAGAGACATCATCGCGGCGTCGACACCGAGTCTTTCCAGTTGGCCTCACATCCGGAAGGGGTCGAGGTCGCCTCCAAGGAGTTGCCAGTTCTCCAGCACCTGTACGCCGGGCGTGTCCTCGCGAAACGAGAAGGCGTGCAGGAGAAGGTCCGAAGGACGCGCCACGAAGCCGGCAGAGCGCAGCAGTCGCCAATGCCGCCACGCTGGCGGAGCACTGACCGTCAAATGCGAGCACCCGGCGTCGGCCGCGGCCTTGATCACGTGAAGCAGCAGCCTGCGTGCTGCCTGCGGTTGGTCGTGGGGCACGACGAATTCCATGAGCAGCGCTGTGCCGCGCTCGAGTCTGACCACGCTATAGCCGGTGAGCGTCGTGCCCACCATGAGTGCGGACGCCACGTGCTCCCGGACGGGATCATCGAGATAGCGCCAGTTCAAGAATTCGGCACCATGCGGAGACCAGTACCCCTCCCATGGCATGCACCGCTGCGTCACCTCGTCGAAGGCGGCGTCGAACCGCCGCACCCGTTCCACCGTCCCGTTGAAGCGTGTGCGGAGCATCATGGCGGGCCAGGCTGCGAACAGCGTGTCCACGATCAGTCCTCCAGCGGCGGCGAGCGGTTGCGGGAGCCCACGACCGGCGAGGTAGTCGCCCGATCGCAGTGGCAGGACGCGCCGGGGCAGCATGCCCAGTAACAGGTGGGCGTTCCCAGCCTTGCTGATGCGACGGCGGGAGGCCGCGTTGGGCCAGGACCAGTCGACAATGGACCGCGTCCATGGGTGCGACTCTCGGATCACCTGCACGCGTTCCTGGATCCGCTGGCGTTGCCATCCCTGCACGACCGCTGCGTCGCCTTCCTGCGCGGCCGGCAGTGGCTGCATCCCGCGCGCCAGCGGCCATGGCCAGTTGGCCACCGAGCCGACGAGTTTGCCGGTCGCCCGCTCGATACTGATCCAGCAGCGCGCCACGCCATACGGATTGCGGCGGTACAGCCAGTCGCTGAGCGCGCGCGGACGCTGAAAGCCGAAGGCGTCATCGATCACGTCGTAGATCCGCTCGAACTCGGCGGGCTGCGCGCGCCGCACCTCGATGCGCGGATCCGGCGACGCAGACGGCACAGGTGTGCGCAGCCACTCATCAAACTCGTCCCGAGCGCGGAACGCGAGGATCATGCCGGCGGCGGCTGATGCACTACCAGCGTGAACCCCTTGAAGGCTTGATCGCCGCTGCCGAAGTCGAAGACGCCGACCGTGAAGCTGAACACGCCCGGGAGCGTCGGCAGGCCCTGCAGGTCACCGTCGGACTGCAGCCCGATCCCGGGCGGCAAGTTTCCGCTGGCGAGGAACCAGCTGTCGCCGCCACAATCTGAGTCCAATCCGAAGGAGTAGGACGTGTTCACCGCGGCATCAGGCAAACTGTCAGTGCCGATTTTCAGATCGCAGCCGCAACCCAACGGCCCCAGGTTAAGCACCAGCAACACCGCAGCGGCTAGCATCGCCCACCACGGTGCAGGGCGGTTTGCCCAACCACCGCGAAACCGTTCGCTCTCGGCGCCGCAGGTCATCACGACGTGAGCTGCCGCAAGATGCTCGCGGAATCGAAGTAGACGCGCTCGCAGATCAAGTCGGTGCCCTGGAAGATGAAGAAGGCCGTCATCCGGCAGCGGAACGATCGGCCGGTGGGCTCGATACCCATCAGTGGGCCCTTGTGTGTGCCGAGCAACCAGAACTCTGCGATCACCGCATCGTCTGCATGGTGTAGGGCGATGAGCTCGTTCCGCTGGTCCGGAAACGCGGTGCGGCTCTCGCGGAAGTATGCTTGAACCTCGGAGAGACCGTCGTATGTACGATCCGTCGCAATGATCTCGTAGCGTGGATGCGAAAACGTTCCGATCGCGGTGGGGTAGTCATGGGCATTCTCGGCTTCCATGTGGCGCCGCACAGTCTGTTCGCGAGAGTTCCGGACGTCCTCCGAGAGCGTCATCTCTTCCTCCCCTTCGAGCTCACTGTCCCGGCACGTGCAGCGTGCCGGAGCCTATCACCACGGCTCTTGCCGCGCGAGTGAATTGGTGCCAGCTGTTGGGAGTCAGCACCTCGATACGACGAGCCGCGCGACTTCTGGATGTTCGCGCAGCTGCGCAGTGAGTCGATCGGCGCCAAGCAGTAGGCAGATCGGTCAACTACGCCGACCGGGCGAGGAACTCGGTGGTGCCCGGCAGGACCTCGAGGTAGGCGGGTGAACCTTGGGCGTAGTAGCGCTGCCGCAGACGCCACTGCCGCGCATGGCGCAGCTCGGTCGCGAGACCGCGCGGTGTCAGGTAGTACTTGCGCGCGAAGCGGAGCAGGATCCGGAGCCGCGGGAATCCCGCGTGCACGCTGACCGTGCCGCGCATGCGGAGGACACGACCGGCGGCGCCAAGCTGCTCGCCGGTGAACAGCAACACCGCCTCGGAGTGCTGGACAACGTTCCGCGCCGCTCGCGCATCGCGACCGGTGGTCATGTAGAGCCGGCCGCCGTCGACCACGAACCACAGCGGCGTCACGAAGGGCCGGCCCTTCGGCGATAGCGTCGCCACCTGCGCCACCATCGAGTGGGCGAGAAACGACTCGACTTCGGCCGACGGCGGCATGCACTACTCCTCGCGGAGGGCTGCGTAATCCCAGGCCAGCGTGCGGCCGGGCACGACTTCATACCAAGTCGTCGCGAGCGCGTTGCTCCCGGCCGGTGGCTGGACGCGAACGAGCCGGCCGCGGACCGAGATGCCGCGCAACTCGAACCAGTAGAATCCGTCGTCGATGAGCAGCACCCCTTCCATCCCCTCCGCCACCGCCCGAGTCGCAGCGGCGGGTACACCCACGAGATGCCGCCCATCGACGCAACGCGCGAGCACGGGGGTCAGCTCGACCGTACCGTGCGCCGCAAACGCCAGGGCCGCGCGCGGCGGGCGCTCCAGCAGATCGCGCACGTGCGACGGATCGACATCGCGGGTCACCCGCCTCTTCGTCTCGTCGGCCACAGAGTCGCCGTAGCACAACTCACGCGGCGAACCTACGTCGCGTTCTCACCTCACCCGTGCCGACGTTGAGTCGGCTGCCGATAAACGGGTACGCCCCTCGATACGCCGCCAAGAGAGGGCGGCTACTCGGGGTGAACGGTTCAACATCTGCGGAAGGAGACCCGCAAATCCGTTCGCCCCGAGTAGGCCCCGTTTTCTCAGGGGCCGTATCGAGGGGCTGCCTCGCAGAAAATCGACAGCCTCTCAAAGAGAGGGGGCCAGGGGGTGAGTTCGCGGAATGTCGTGCTACCGCATTCCGCGCTGGCCTCCGAACCTGCGCTGACGGCGTGGCTGAGGAAGGGCTTGGCGTACGTGCAGAGTCTGCCACCGAAGAGGCGCGCGTAGCGACCGGCGGCCTGGTTGACGCGCACCGGGGCGCTGCGGCACTCTTGGATGGTGACGCATCCGAGAGATCATCAAACCGGCGGAACACGGTCCAATCCCGCTACGCTCTACAGCATAGTCTGCGCGGCGGCGTGCGCGACGCTCGTTGCCGGCGTGCCCGCATCAGCAGTCGATCTACCCCAGCAGTTGAGCCAGCAGATCGCGCAACTGAAATCCCTGCGCGCCGGCGGAAAGGTCCCCGAGCTCAAGGAGCAGGCGGACATCGCCGGCGACGCCATCTACCGTTGGGCTATCGCGGCAATGACTGAGGCGCCTGCACAGCAAGTCGTGTCGGCGCTGCAGACGGCGGTTCCGGTGGTCACCAACGAAATGAGTCTCGGCTGGAGCGAACGACAGCAGGCGCTCTACAGGCACGACGCGGAAGTCGTCATCAGCGCGACCGTGTGGGGCAAGGGCGACAAGGAGATCCTGGCGATCCGCGTGGACCAGTTGTCGATCGACCTGGACCGCAAACCCACGGAGCAATTCCTGTTGAGCCGCCCGCCGGTGTTGATCGCCAAGGACCGGAAGGGTGTCGTGGTCGGCAACCTCGATCCGTGCGACGGGCCCATGCGCTATCGCTTTCGGTACCACCTCTGGAGTGTCTACACCTTCCACGGATTCGTCGCGGGGCCGCGCGGCGCCTGGCCGGATGTCGTGCTCAGCGAAGGTCCGCGCGGATCGGGCGGCTGGATGACGCCCATCCAGGCGCACGTCGAGGCCGGGGCGAAGAAGGAGTGGCGCGTGGTGTGGGAGGCCGACCAAGATTATCCGGGAGGATCGCTGCAGTTCGATGGCCAGTCGAATCGTCTGACCGTCTCGTACACCGGCGAAGGCAGCCCGGAGAAGCTGATGCTGAAGCACGGCAAGTCGCCGAAGGGATGGAACGGTACCCGTCCCCTGCTACCCGGTTTGTGCGCACCGCAAGCGTCGTCCGCTTCGGGCGCACCGTAGAGGGTCGCGCCCGGCTCAACGCCTACGGCTGGTCTTGCTCCGCGAGCGCGACGAGCCGCTCGCACATGACCAGGGCGAGCTCCTCGCCGGTACGCTCCGATCCGGCGAGCAACCGCTCGAAGCCGTCGGCATCCAACGCCATCACCTCGACCTCGGTGTCCGCAGCCGCCCGCACGGTGGCGGTGCGCGGCTGTCGTTGCAGCAGGCCGACCTCACCGAAGTACTGCCCGGCGGCGAGCGCGCCGACATGGATGTCGTGGCCGCCGGGATGGTGGTTGAGGACCTCGACCCGCCCCTTCACGATGATGAAGAAGCGGTCTGCCGGGTCGCCTTGGCGGATGATGACTACGCCGGGCGGGTAGCACAGGGGCCGGAAGTCGGACGACACCCGGGCGATCTGCTCCGGCGCCAACGCCGGCAAGGCCACCGCGAGAGTCGTGGCGAGAGTGCGCCGATGCACGAGGCGCGCGATCTCCGCACTTGTCAGATCCGACTCGCGGACCAGATCGAGAAAGCTCGCCGCATCGAGCGACCAGGCTTCGACCGTAGTGTGCACGGCCGCCCGCACGGTCGCGGTACGACGCAACCCCTGGAGGATGCCGATCTCGCCGCAGCATTCGCCGCTGCCCAGGCGGGCCACCAGCTGCGGCGGCCCGTCCGACCGCGCCTTCCACACCTCGACTTCGCCCTTGGTGAGCACGTAGAATCGATCGGCGACTTCGCCTTCGCGAATGATCGTCGCGCCGGCCGCGAACGTGTGCCGCTGGAGCTTCGCCAGCACTTCCGCCAGCTGCGCTTCGCTGAGCTCTGGAAACAGGTCGGCGATTTCGGTCTCCGACGCCGCCACCGCCACCGGCGCACGCGTGCGCGGCGCGACGACGTGCAGCCGGAAGCTCGCTGCCGGACCGGGAAGGGGATTGACGACGGTGCGCAGCCTGTAGCCCGGCGGATCCAGCTCGAGCTGCGTCGTACGCAGCAGGCCGGCGAGGGTGATCATCATGAGTGCCTCGGCCGTCCCGGCGCTGATGCAGGCGTGTGAACCGAGGCCGAAGGGGCTCAGGGCGCCGGCCTGACAGTGCTCGTTGCGCGGTGCACTGTAGCGCTCGACGTCGAAGCGCTGCGGATCGGGGAAGAGCTGCGGCAGGAAGTGGCAGACGCCGATGGCCACGAGCAGGTCGGCTCCGCACGGCACGCGGTGGCCGGCAAACTCGAACGCCTCGATCACGCGGCGCGGCAGCGCGAACAGCAGCGGGTACAGCCGCAGCGTCTCGAGCACGACGCCGCGCAGCAGGCGCATGCGCCGGAGGGCGCTGGCGTCTGGGACGCCGGCGGCGAACGTGGCGTCGACTTCCGCGGTCACCCGTTCGAGCACCTCGGGGTGCGTGAGCAGCTCGTAGAGCGCGAAGCTGCAGACGCGGCTCGGGTACAAGGCGCTGTTCACCCACGGCATGTGCGCCACCGCCATCACGGCGTGCTCGTCGAGCGGCTGGCCGGCGTCGTCGCGCGCGGCGAGCAGCGTGTCGATCAAGTCGGGATGGCGCTGCGCGCCGGGCGGTTGCTCTCCGTGCCTGCGAATCACCGCGTGCACGAAGTCGTGGACGCGCGCCTTGGCGGCCCGATACGACGGCCGATAGGCGAGCAGCCGTGGCTGCATCGCCACGCCGACGCCGATCAGCGTCTGGCCGAAGGTCACGACGTCGCGTACCGGCCCGGCGGAACCGTTTGCCAATGCCAACGCGGCCTGTTCGACCAGCAACTGCTGCAGCGTGCCGAGAACCTCGAAGCGGTGGCCGGCAGGCCACGCGCGTGCCGTGCGTTCAACGTGCTCGACGAGTCGCGGTACCGCAGGGGAGATCGCTTCGCGGGAAAACCCCGGCTTCAAGTTGCGGCGCAACTGGCGGTGGGCGTCACCGTCGAGCGCCGCCAGGTACTGCGTCGTCTCCAGCTCTTTGCAGAGCGTCGCCAGCGGTTCCTTCGAACTGAAGTAGCGGTCTCCATGCTTCGTGAACAGGAAGTTCGCCTCCGGCCCCGCCAGCACGGTCAGCTCGCGCCCCAGGATGCGCAGACGGAAGATCGGTCCCAGCTGGTGATACTTCTGCACCAGGAACCGGCACGGATCCGGAAGCATACTCAGCGCACTGCCAACGAACGGCAGTCCACGAACATATGGCAGAGCAGTCTCGGTCACGGTGCGTGGTGATAGCTTACGACACGCGGCAAGGCCATGGCACGAGGGCTGGACGGCCGCCGAGCGATCCAGCAGGATGACGGCTGTGCAGCACCAAGGAGATCCGACATGATCACGGGAAGCTGTCTGTGCGGCGGCGTGCGCTTTGAGATGGAGCGCGTCGTCGGGCCCTTCGAGCTCTGTCACTGTCGCCGCTGTCGCAAGGCGACGGGCTCGGCGTTCGCCGCCACAGTCGGCGTGCGCACCGCGGACTTCCGTCTGCTTCAGGGCAAGGAGCTGATTGCCACCTACGAAGCCCCGCTCGTCGAACACCCGCCTCCCTACAGCGTCTCCTTCTGCAGCCGCTGCGGTTCGCTGGTGCCGAATCCGGATCCGGACGCGCCATGGTTCGAGGTGCCGGCCGGATTGCTCGATGGCGATCCGGGTCTCCGACCCGACAAGCACATCTTCGTCGAGCTGAAAGCGCCGTGGCACGCGATCACCGACACCCTGCCGCAGTACGACAAGCCAGCGCTGTACGCGTTGCGACGCGCTCAAGCCGCGACGCCGCGCGTCGACTAGATGGAGCCGTCGGTTCTCGTCGTCTCCGGGATTCCGGGCGCCGGGAAGTCAACCATCGCGGCGCTGCTGGCGCGCCGGTTCGCGCGCAGTGTGCATCTGGAGGCGGACGTGCTGCAGGGCCTCATCGTCTCCGGGGGACTGTGGCCCGACGGCCAGCCGGCCGAGGAAGCGACGCGCCAGCTGCGCTTGCGCGGTCGCAACGTCGCCCTCTTGGCGGATTCGTTCTTCGAAGGCGGCTTCACCGTGGTCATCGACGACGTTGTGATCGGCAGCCGTCTCGACGAGCTGCGATCCGACTTGCGCAGTCGGCCGCTCTTCTTCGTACTGCTGGTGCCGCGGCTGGAAGCGGTGCGCCAGCGAAACTCGCAGCGCCCCGACAAGAACGTCTTCGACGCTTGGAAGCATCTCGATGAAGTCACGCGCCGCGAGACCCCGCGCCTCGGGCTCTGGCTCGATACGTCCTACCTGACCGCGGAGGAGTCGGCGAATGAGATCATGAGACGTGTGTGGGAGGAAGGTGAGGTCCGCTAGCGCAGGCGCTTTGAGCGTCTTCGCCACGCCAGTTGAACGCCGCCGTTGCTGATTAACGACGCTCGATCGCGGGGCACGCGCTCTCGTCACTTGAGGCGGATCGCCGGGGTGGCATTCCCTCCGGCCGGCTCAGCAACATCGCAGCGCTCGAAGCAGCGCATCAAGTGTTCAGCGAGCTCCTTCACATCCTGGGTCAAGGAACCAACGTGGGTGCCCGGGAGCACGTGCAGGTCTACCTTCGGAACCACCTTTCGCCACCGCCGAGCGGCTTCCTCTGCGGGCTCCGGGTCGTCCGCCGGCCAAAACAGCGTGATCGGGTTCGCATACTCTCGAGGGATGTAGTGGCGGTCGATGCGCAGGTACGTTTCTCTCAAACGATCCCGCCGCTCCCGCGGTGTCTCCGCTTCGAAATCGATACGCGACGATCGTATTGTTCCGCTTCCTCCCGACTCGGTAGAGCGGAACAGGTGGGCCAGCTCGCCGGGCATCCGCCACGCCTTGGCCAGGAGTTGTATGACGGAGCTGCGTAGAGGCCGGCGATCCAAGCTGAGCACGATGCGGCGGGCAAGCTCGTAGAGCTCCATTCGGAATCTCGGTGGAAACCGGAGCAGGGCACCAGCGACGGCGATCGTTTGCTGCATCACCCGGAAGCGGAGGTTCTCGGCTGCCGATCCGATGAGGACCAGCACATCCACTTGCTGGCCGCATGCGACCAGTTGTCTGGCCATCTCGAAGGCCACCAGACCCCCGTTGCACGTCCCGCCCAGACGGTAGGGACCGGCCGGCCGGAAAGTGCGCAGGGTCTCCACGTGTTGCGCGGCCATCAGCTCGTAGGACGTCGGCACGGGTTGGTTGTCCAGACCGTACGGTGGCAGGGCATAGAATGGTTGGTCGGCGCCCAGGTGGCGCGCCAACTCCAAGCAGTAGAAGCCACCGCTGAGATAGTCACCGTGCAGGAGGAAGAACGGTGGCTTCGGCCCACCGGGTTGGATCGGCAGGAACGGGAGGCGAAGATCCGCGTTTTGCTGGAACAGGATATCGGCCAGCGTCTCTACGTCGGCCGCCTCGAAAAGGATCGATAGGGGGATTTCACGGTTGAGCACCTCCTCAAGGCAATCCACCATCCTGGTCGCTTGTAGGGAGTCGCCCCCGAGGTCGAAGAAGTTGTCCCGCACGCCAACCGGGCGCACACCGAGCATCTCTTCCCAGACCTGCGCGATCCGTTGCTGCAGGAGAGATTCGGGGGCGATGTATTCTTGTTCCAACGTGGGACGCCCCTCTGGAGGTGGCGGCAGCGCCTTGCGGTCAATCTTTCCGTTGTGGCTCAAGGGGAGTGCTTCCAGCATCACGTAGCTCGCCGGTACCATGTGGGCGGGCAGATCGGTGGCAAGGCGCCGCCGCAGCGCACTCGCGGTTGGCGCTGCGCCATCCTCCGCAACGACATAGGCGACCAAGCGTGAATCTCCAGTCTGATCCTCCCACGCCGTAACCACGGCTTGCCGGACTTCCTCCACCTTGAGGAGCGCCGACTCGACGTCGGCCAACGCCACCCATTGTCCTCGGATCTTCAACCGAGCATCGTTGCGCCCGAGGTACTCCACGCAACCGTCCGGTCGGAGACGGCCAAGGTCCCCCGTCCGGTAGACACGGCCAAGGCCCCCGAGCGGGTCACGCGTGAACGCCCGTTGAGTGAGCACGGGGTTCTGCCAGTAGCCAGGGGAAAGGTATCGGCTCACGACCGCAATCTCTCCAACCCGGCCCGCGTCGGCGAACGGCTTCCCGTCTTCGTCCAGGAGGCGGATCTCCATGTCGTCGGTCGGATATCCGACCGGAGGCTTCCCGCCCTCGATCGTCGTCGTCCGGTCGATGAAGTACTGGCAGGCGATCCCGGTCTCCGTGGTACCGAGACCGTTGACCAGCAAGCAGTCGGGTGTGCAATGCTTACGGTAGAGTTCCACATCCGCAAGCGACGCCTGATCGCCCTCCAGCCGGATCAGCCTCACGCTCGGAAACGACCTGCCCTCGGTCAGGAGCGCGCGGAACAATGCCGGCACCGAGTGGTAGATGGTGATCGCCGATGCCTCCAGCCATTGGGCGACGCCGCGCGGCGTCTCCTCCCGAAATTCGATCGGCAACGTGCATGCGCCGTTCAGCAGGGCGCAGAAGAGGCTGGAAACTGCCCCGCTGAAGCCGAAGGATTGCAGCAGCGTCAAGCGGTCGTCGGCACAGATGTGCAGCCGGTTCGTGTAACGCATGATGTTGTGCAGCACGTTGCGGTGGGTATCCATCACGCCCTTCGGCATGCCGGTCGAACCCGAGGTGTAGTAGACGTACGCCAGCGCGTCCGGAGAGCCGGTGAGTCCAAGGTTGTCTTCCGCGAAGTCCAAACCAATCCGGTCGACGTCGAGGATATCAATGGCGTCTCCGCATAGTTCCTGCGCCAAGCGCAGGTTGCGGGAATCGGTTACCGCCAGCCGCGCCCGCGAGTCTGCCAACAACCTGGCGACGCCCTTCACGGGGAGATGGGGATCCAGCGATACGTAGAACTTGCCGGCCTTGAGTGCCCCGAGGATGGCGATGACCGAGGGGACCCCCTGCTGAAACAACAGGGCCACGGGCTCCGCGCTCACGCCGCAGCGCGCGACGATCGCATGCGCCACGCGGTTGGCGCGCGCGTTCAGTTCCCGATAGGTCAGCCGCTCGGTCCGGGTCATCACCGCGAGGCGCGCGGAGTGGGTCTCGACGACGCGTTCGAAGCGGCTGTGCAGCGTCTGCTCGATTTCGCTCTTCGAGAACTCGACAAAGGGATTGGAAGGTGCGGGCTGGTAGGGGTGGGTTCCCGCATCACGGGGATCGGCGGATATCATGGTCTGTGGTTCCCGCGCCCGAGCTCAGGCGAGCGGGCTAGCGCGGCGCAGTGTAGTCGCAGCCGGGCGAGGTGATCAACAGACGCGCCCTGGCCCCGTGCACATCAGCTCGACATCACGAGAGAGGTGGCCTAAATAGCTCACGGCCAAGAACGCCAAGGTGTCCATCCATGTGGAGCTGGAAGTGAGTGACGCGTACCCGCGCGACATGATTGGCTACGGCCGGCAGCCGCCGGACCCGCAGTGGCCCGGGGGCGCGCGGATCGCCGTGCAGTTCGTCATCAACTACGAAGAGGGCGGCGAGAGCTGCGTGCTCCACGGCGACGACTGCTCGGAGTCGTTCCTCACCGACATCGGAGGAAGCGTGCCGCTGCGTGGCATGCGCAATCTCAACGTCGAGTCGATGTACGAGTACGGCAGTCGCGCCGGGTTCTGGCGTCTGCATCGGCTGTTCACGGCACGGGCCATCCCGGTCACGGTCTACGGCGTGGCGATGGCGCTGGCGCGAAACGCCGAGGCAGTCTGCGCCATGATCGAAGCGCGTTGGGAGATCGCCAGCCACGGCTATCGGTGGATCGACTACCAGCACGTCAATGCGGAGGTGGAGCGGAAGCACCTGCGCGATGCCGTCGAAACGCACACGCGCGTGACCGGGAGCCGGCCCCTGGGTTGGTACACAGGACGGGTGAGCCTCAACACACGCCGCCTCGTCGTCGAAGAGGGTGGCTTCCTCTACGATTCCGACTCGTATGCCGACGATCTCCCCTACTGGGTGCTCGACTACGGCCGTCCGCATCTCGTCATCCCCTACTCGCTGGACAACAACGATATGCGCTTCGCCAGCCATCCGGGGTTCGGGAGTGGGGAGCAGTTCTTCTCGTACCTGCGAGACGCGTTCGACACTCTCTACGAAGAGGGACGGACGACGCCGAAGATGATGTCCGTGGGGCTGCACTGTCGCCTGTCCGGGCGCCCTGGCCGGGCGCGCGCCCTGGAGCGGTTCCTCGACCATCTCCAGTCACGTGACCGGGTGTGGCTATGCCGGAGGATTGACATTGCCAACCACTGGCATGCCTTCCACAGGCCAGGTGGCGGCTAGCGCCGGCGACGCGCGCGAAGGCGGCGCAAGTGTGACCGTGGCGGATCTCGCCACGCGCTGAGACGCCACAAATACAGAGGGCCCGCGGGATTACCCCCGCGGGCCCTCCACACTTAGAAGCGCGTGGGTGGTCGCCGCCCCAACCGGCGCCGCATGACCAGTAGCCCGCCGAGTACAAGTGCAGCGGCCAGGAACGCGAGTGACGGTGGCGACAACGTCGGGGCGGCTGGACGGCAGGTCACCACGAAATCGGGTCCGACCAGTGGGGCACCGGGGCTGCAAACGTCTTCGGCATGTATCCGCTCTTGGCAGGTCAGCGCGCGAGAGACCGTGATCGTGAACTTGCCGACGCTGTTCGTGCCGCCCGTGCCGATGGGCGTCCCGCCGCTGTAAATCACGATGCAGGTCGGCCCCAAATTCGGGTGGAAGAACCCCATCACGGTGGTCTGGCCCTCGCTTGCCATCGTGATGAACGGCAGCTCCGGCGTCGCTGTCGGCGTCGGGCTGCGGGTTGCGGTCTCCGTCGGCGTCCTGCTCGGGGTCTTGGTCGGCGTTTCGGTCGGGGTCTTGCTCGGGGTCTTGGTCAGCGTTTCGGTCGGCGTGTTCGTCGGTGTCGGCATGTCGAAGGTCACGGTGACCGACTGTT
>CAZCGA010000025.1:18494-61327 GCA_964498075.1 uncultured Binatia bacterium (SeqCode)
CTCCCGGAGGTCGCCGGTCACGTCCGACGGCGTCGACCTATGTGCGGGCTGCACGAGGGAACCTCGCTATCCGTACCGTCGAAGTCGGTGACGATCCATTCGTAGCGGTGCGCTGCATTCGGTAGAGCTCCGACGGGCACTCTGCACCTAGAAACCGGTTGGCGATCGCCGCGCCGATCGGCGCCGCATGATCAGTATCCCGCCAACTGCAAGTGCCGCGGCCAGGAAAGCGAGCGAGGGCCGCGACAACGTCGGCGCGGGTTTATTGCACGTCACCACGAAATCGAGCCCGACCAGTCCCCCCGGCGTGCAGACGTCTTCGGCGTGTATGCGCTCCCGGCAGGCGAGCGCGGGGGAGACGGCAATCGTGAACTTGCCGACGGCGTTCGTGCCGCCCATGCCGATCGGCGTCCCGTCGCTGTAAATCACGATGCAGGTCGGCCCCAAATTCGCGTTGCCGAACCCCATCACGGTTGTCCCGCCTTCGTTTGCCATCGTGACGAACGGCACCTCCGGCGTCGCTGTCGGCGTCGGGCTGCGCGTCGTGGTTGGCGTGCCGGTAATCGTCGGCGTGCGGGTCGGGGGCGAGGTATTCGTCGGCGAGCTGATCGGCGTGTTCGTCGGCGTCCTCGTCGGCGTTCTGGTCGGCGTGTCCGTCGGCGTGTTGGTCGGCGTCCTGGTCAGCGTCCTGGTCGGCGTGTTCGTCGGCGTCCTCGTCGGCGTATCCGTCGGGGTATTGGTCGGGGTGTTGGTATTCGTGGGCGTATTGGTCGGCGTGTCCGTCGGCGTTCTGGTCGGCGTGTTCGTAGATGTGTTCGTGGGCGTGTTCGTCGGCGTTCTCGTGGGCGTGTTCGTCGGCGTGTTCGTCGGCGTGTTGGTCGGCGTGTTCGTGAGCGTGTTCGTCGGCGTACTCGTCGGCGTTCTGGTCGGCGTGTTCGTGCGCGTGTTGGTCGGCGTATTCGTCGGCGTTCTGGTCGGCGTGTTCGTGGGCGGCGCGTCGAACGTCACGGTTACTGACTGGTTACCGCCTGCCGTGCTGAAATCGCAGGTACCCGTCGCGCTGTTCGCCGTGCAGTTGGTGATCCCGGCAGTCTGCAAGCTCCACCCGCTAAACGTCGAACCCACCTGCGCAGTAGCGGTCAATGTGCCCGTATCGCCGTCGTTCACGGAGATGCTACATGGGTTCGACGTGCAAGTGGCGTTCTTGCTGCTGTCGTTGGTATCTACAAGGTCGACACTGCCGCTCCCGGTCCCGGCGAAGGTGATGTCGACCTTCTTGGCCGCGGCCGCTAGGCGGGGCAGGCCTACGTTCAGGACAACCGTGCAGCCGAGTACGAAGCAGGAAACGGTAAGACGCCGCGCCGAAGCTTCGAGCTTTCCGGATCCGGCTTGCCGGGCTCGCTGCGTTGTCTGCAGGGCAACAAGCTGACGGGTAGTGGCAGGTCCCCTGGAATTTTCCATCTCATTCATCGCCCCTCACCCCGTGCTTCCTTTCGGAGGCGTCCGGCGTCAACCACGTACCCGCCACAGGCAATACGAGATCATACGCATGCTCTCCTATCCGGAGTATTGGGCGCCGTCAAGGCAAAGTGCGCAAAACGGATACACCAATCCATCGCTATCGCGCCGACAGCGGCCGAACCCGCAGTCGAGTCGTGCAGCCGGAGCATCCAGCGCTTGCCCTCGGGGACGTAGTCGTCGACCTTCAGAGCGAGCGCGGCACCGATGCGGGCAAACGAGAAGACGATCATGCCGACGTGGGCGAGACGTTTGTCACGCTGCCGCCGCCGACACCGACGTGCGCGTTGCGGTGCCCTGAGATTTCCAGGGGGCCGTTGGGGGTGTCGGGAACGTCTGATACTCTGGCATTATGTCGAATCGGCCGTTGATACGGACTATCCGCGTGAGTATCGCGCCTCGGTGACGCATG
Organism: uncultured Binatia bacterium (SeqCode); assembly: GCA_964498075.1. Lineage (GTDB taxonomy): Bacteria > Desulfobacterota > Binatia > HRBIN30 > HRBIN30 > CAZCGA01. The sequence continues at coordinate 20,425 of CAZCGA010000025.1, forward strand.
TCCGAATCGTCCTCACGCCTACACCTTCGCCGCCAACTCGAGGCGCGCCTCACGGAGCTTGGATACTCGTGCGTGCGCACGAAGCGCCCAGGCTTGCCGGTTCCCGAGATCGCCCGGGTCAGCCCGGTGCGCGGGCGAATCGCGTACGGCGAAACGGTCCTGCGCAGCGATCTGCGGCGCCGCAGCTGCCATGAGCGGCTGCTCTTCTTCTCGCAGCGCCGCACACGCTACCGCAGCAGCATCCTGTTCTTCATCGGCGTTGCCGAGGAGGATGAGCCGGAGCTCGAAGCACTGCTCGAGCAGCTCGATGTCCGCAGTGGCATCCGTGGCGGCCACGTCCATGTCGTGCCGATCGCCGCGGCGACGGCAACCCGGCGCCGCGCGACGCCACGGGCTACGCGCGGCTGACGCGTTCCGCTGCACGCGCCGCAGCGCCGCATGAGACCCCGCGCTTTCGGTGCCAACACACCCGGTTCTCACCCGGTTTGACGCGCCTCCCGATTGCAACTGGCGCAACAGCACAGACGAAAGGATCGTGAATCTTATTTTTGACTAACCTTGAACGGCGGGTTCGGGCAGTGCTCGCCCCGTCGGAAACGGGGCGAGCGCTGCACCGATCTCATGAGGCTCATGCCACGGCGTCCCTCACCCGCGCCGCCGGCGCGTCCACCACAACACTGCGGCCGGCGCCAGCAGGAGCCAGAGGGTTCGGCGGTTTGCCGACGGGGCAGCACCGACACTGCAACCGTCGCCACCGTTGTCGCTCGGTGGCACTGTGGGGGTTGCCGTTGGCTTCGGGGTCGCCGTACGCGTGGGCGTTGCGGTCGCCGTAGGAGTTGGGGCCTCAGGAACAGTCTCGCCGGCGAGGGAAACCGCCATATTGAACGTCTGTACGGGGGTGCCGCCGATGATGTCGGTACCGATTCGCAGCCAGTCCGGCTTCAAGTCCGAGTTGCGGATCCAGGCTTGCAAGTCTCCCGCGAACGGCGTCCCGGGCGCCACGATCGGCTTCGGTGCCGACAGGTACAGGAAATCGCCGCCGGCCAACTGGACCTCGGGGCGGAAGAAATAGTGATCTGCCGGCAGAACGATCGGGGGGGTAAAGGTGATGGTGATCTCGACCACTTCGCCGCTCTCTGGTCCCTCGCCATTCGTCAGGTTCTCGGGCGCCTGATTGATGCCGTCCACCACGGTGTTCAGGACCGAGAAGCTCTCATCCAAGAGACTTGCGTTGAATACGAGCGTTCCCAGGTTCCCATCGCGCGTGGCGGTGTCGATCTCGACATCCGCGGGCGAGTTGGCTCGCGCGGGCACGTTCCCCGAGGGGGGATCGACCGAGTCCTTGGGGAAGACGTGATAGACCTCGACCTCGACGTTGCTGATATTCACCAGGGGAGTTCCCGACGGGATCAACCCGGTAATGGTTGCCTGAGCGATGCTCGTGGTCTCGGTCAGGATGAAGTCGTCGGCGGTCTCGGTCTCGAGGTGGCCAGTGCTGTCAGGCTGGGACAACGCTCCGAGTAGCCCGTCGGGGGCACCGGTGCTGAAGGAGAAAGGATCTGCCCAGGCGGGCGTCGCGAGCCACACCCCGGCGGTCACCGTGGCCGCTACTAGACTCACCAGCAGGCGGCCGGCCGGGACGAGCGTCAGCATCGCGTTGGTAAGGAATGTCCATAGCCTCGTTGTCGTGCGTAAGCGATTCATGAAGTTCCTCCTATTGGGTTAAGGGTTGCAGGGAGCCAGGTGGAGCCGCTCCCCGAGTTGTGTAAGTGAGCGAAACGGACGCGAGGCCACATGCGCGGGCGCGACCGATCGGTCGCCCCGATGCCACGTCGGTCCCTGTCCGGAGCTGGACGACGATCAGCGCTCCATACGTTCCTCCTTCTCCCGAGCTCAAATCGCGCGGTCGGTGCCTCGTCGATAGCGGTCGCGAAGCAGCTGCTTCGTGAGCTTGCCGGTGGGCAAGGGCGCGCGCTCGGGTCACGATCGAGTTCTGCGACATCTTCCGCCTAGCGCGCGCAACGAAAGCCGATGAAGCTGGTCGTGCGAAACGGCGGAAAGTCACGGACCGCGAGCGGGCCGGCGTGCGGACCGCCAAGGGAGGCGAAAGCGCCGCCGCGCACCAGCGCACCGGGACTGTTTTGGGTCGTACTCGCCCCAGCGAGGCACATGTCGTCATTGCTGAAGCTGGCCCAGCCCGGGCACATCGTCGACTGTGGCACCCAGTCGGCCACCCACTCGGCCAGATTGCCCACCATGTCGAAGGCCCCGCGTGCCGAGACGCAACTGCTGCGCGCGCCGGTGAGAGACATGCCATCGCTCGCGGTATTGCAGTCCGTCGTCCCGTTGTCCGGCCCCGGGTCCGGCGTCCCGTTCGCCCCCACCTGCCACTCCGCGCTCGTCGGCAGCCGCTTGCCGGCATTGGCGCACGCTTCCTGCGCCTGGAACCACGTGATGAACGCCGAGGAGATCTCCGACGGCAGGCTCACGGCATAGATGTCGCTGCCGCAGTTCTGGCCGTTCTTCGTGCACGGCGCGTAGTCGTCGCTTGCCGTGCCCAACTGCGTCGCCCCGCCCGCCGTCAGGTCGGCCTGGGTCGCCCTCCCAAATTGGATCTTCCTCACCAGGCTCGCGTTCGTCGTGGTCGGATTGGGCACGCGCCACACGCTCGCCTCGTACCTGTCCAGGCACACCGTCCCCGCCACCACCGCGTCAGGCTCACACCTCCTCACGGGGAAGGTGGGAAATCCCGCGGCCGTCGCAGTCGCCGCACCCATCACCAGCCCCACCGCGAGAGAAACCTTCAATATATTTTGCTTCATCATCGTCCCTTTCCGATCGATCATCTTTTCGGCGAGCATCTCGACCCCGGCCAACGCGACGTTCATCGTACCGTCAGAAGACCCCGTCCTCGCAGGTGACGAACGTGTCGGATAGCGTACAGCGCTTTATGTCGCCCGAGCAGTTGGCGGAGCAGGGAAAACACCCCAGGCCCCCCTGGCACTGGTTCAACGCGGTGCAGGCTCCGCACAGCCCGACCACGGTGGTACTGCACTGATCGGCAGGCACATCCGTACAGGTGACGAAGTGCTGGTCGACGCTGCCGTCGGCGCCGAAGTCGAGATCCAATCTGCCCCTCTCCATGTAGGTCGCCGACACCGTCCCATCCTGGAGTTGCGCCTCCAGGCGGCCGGAAGTGAAGCAGGGGTCTCCGGGTGCGACGCGCAACGGCTCGATGGTCGACAGCGTCACATCGCCGAGACAGTCGGTGCCGACGGTACCGTTCAATCCCAGAAAGAGAGCGCCGGCCTGGGGATGCTGGACGACGTGAAAGTCGGTGAGGTCGGTTGTGAACTGCGTCCCGACTCGAAAGTCGGCGGCGGTCACAGAGCCGTTCAGCGCGGCGGCGACCGCGCAGCCGTCGGGCTCCTGCGTCGAGCTCACCGCGATCTCGAGCGCGTGGACGTCGGACTCGCTGTCGACCACGATGTTGTCCAAACCGTCGCCCTGAAAGTGCTGCACCTCGCCGTCGATGAACCGGCGGCCGTCGCCGCGGATGCCGAACCCGAACTGATCCGGCTGGCTCACGGTGCAGCCGCCCGGCGTGACCTCGAAGGTCTCGCTGAGCTCTTGGGACGTGCGGGAGAAGCTGCCGTCCGGGAAGAAGACGTCGTGCGTGAAGCTTTGCAGGGACGCTGCGAAGCTGGCGCCGACCGGAATCGCGCCCGTGCACACGTCGGCGGTGTCGCTGATGAGATCGAACAATCCGTTCAGGCTGACGACCCTGCCAAGGTCGTCGTGGAACGAACAGTTGGAAAAAAACTGGCTGAACTGAGTATCGGAGCAACAGACCTCTTGGGTACCAAAGAGAGAGCAGTCGAGCTGCTGGCAACCGGAGACGCCCGCCGCCCCGCCTGTAGCGGCCCTTGCGCGTCCCGCGACGCTCGCGGCCGTACCAACGCTCGCCTGGAGATCGAAGAGCCGGAAGATCGGGTCGGTGGCGACACGCGCCGACGCCGCCAGTGCCGCCTCGTCGATCGGCGAGCAGGCAAACCTTTGCACGCGGGGGTTTTCGTCAACGACTAATATTTCGCCGTTTGCATCGACCGCAACGGCGGTGGCGGAGTTGAATTGGCCGTCGTGTGTCCCCGGGCTGCCCCACGTGGTGAGAAAGGTCCCGGTGTCTGTGAACACCTCGATGCGGTCGTTGCCGCCGTCAACCGCGAAGACGTTGGTGCCCCCACCTACGGCGACGGCACGCGCGCCGATGAACTGCGCGTCCCCGCTTCCTGTGCTACCCCACTTGATCAGAAAGGTACCGGTGTTGGTGAACTTCTGAATACGGTCGTTGAAGAAGTCGGCGACGAATACGTTCAGGTTCCGATCCACGGCAACGCCGACGGGGTTGGCAAACTGACCATCACCGCTGCCGACGGTGCCCCACTTAGTGAGGAAGGTGCCGGTGTTGGTGAACTTCTGGACGCGGTTGTTGAAGCGGTCGGCGACAAACACGTTGCCGGTCGCATCGACCGCAACGCCCACCGGGCCGCTGAACTGCCCGTCGCCGGTACCCGCAGCTCCCCAACCGGTCAGAAACGTCCCGGTGTTGTCGAACTTCTCGATGCGGTTGTTGTTCAAGTCGGTGACAAAGACGTTCCCCGCTCCGTCCACGGCCACACCTTCCGGGCTGTCGAACTGCCCGTTCGCGCTACCCATGCTGCCCCACTGGAGCAGAAAGGTCCCGGTGTTGGTGAACTTCTCGATGCGGTGGTTGCCGGTGTCGGCGACGAAAACGTTCCCGCTCTGATCCACCGCAACTGCCTCTGGATCGGAGAACTGCCCGTCCCCGCTGCCCCGGCTGCCGAACTTGCCGAGGAAGGTACCGCACGGAGCTGTCGCGGTGGTCGGCGTGGTAGTTGCGGTGTTGCTCGCCGTGGTTGCGCGTGTCGACGTGGCAGTGGGTGTAGGCGTCAGCGTTGGGCTGCGCGTCGGTGAGGACGTCGAGATCGGAATGGCCGTGTCCGTCGGCGTCGCGGTGCCGATGTTCTGCGTCGGGCTGCTGGTTGGCACCGATTGGCATTCGTTCAGCGCCGCATCAACTGCCTTGACGAGGCAGGCGACGGTGACCTGACCGGCCCCGTTGCAGTCGAGTCGCGGGCACCGGTCGAGCGGCAGCGTGCCGAGGGTGATGCTCACCCCCTTCACGAGCTCGTCGACGGTGACCGCACCATTGTCGTCGCAATCGCCGACGCACGTCGTACCCGCGTTGCCAGCAGGGAGGGCGGCGTTGGACACCGACACGAAACCCGAGCTGAGCACACCCGCGAGGAACAGGAGAGTGAACGCGCGCCGAACGAGGGGCATTCCACAGTTGGACGAGACGAGCGGTCTCCCGATCCAGTGCTGCTGGCGACGTTGCTTCATGGCTGTGTATCTCCTTTTCTCGGCACGACTAGCGGGCACAGCGGAAGCCGAGACTCTTGCGTGCAGACGCCGGGCTGTTGCCAAGCGTGCTCGTGGGCCGGTTGTCCAGCGCGAACACCCCGGCCTCAGTGAAGCTTTGGTAGAACCCGCCGCGTACCAGTGCGCCCGGACCTGTCGCTGTGGTGCTGGCGCCCGCGAGGCACATCACGTCGTCGCTGAACGCGCCCCACCCCGGACAGTCCGTCGACTGCGGCACCCAGTCGGCCACCCACTCCTCGAGGTTGCCGACCATGTCGAACGTACCCCAGTTCGACACGCACTTGGCCCGCGAGCCGGATTCCAATGGTCTGTTGAAGCCGCCGACGTTACAGTCCGTCCCGCCGTCGTCCGTACCGGGATCGGGCGTGCCGGCCGCCGCGCGCTGCCACTCCTGGTTCCTCAGCAGCCGTTTTCCCGAGAGCGCGCACGCCTGCTCCGCCTGGAACCAAGTCACACAGCTCGTCGGTACCACGCCCGCCACCGAGACCGCGTAGAGAGGGCTCGTCCAGTTTCCCGTCGCGTCGAAGGTCGTCGGGAACGCGGGGCTACATGTGGATGCAGGACTCACCTGGGTGGCCCCGCCGTTCATCAGGTCCGCGAGGGTCACGCGGCCCGACTGAACTCTCTTGACGAGCGCCCCGTTCGCGGAAGGAATCTGCCAGACGCTCGCCTCGTAGGTGTCGATGCAGACCTCGCCCACCTTGACCGAGTCGCGCCGACACCTCAGCGTCAGCGCTGTTGCCGGCATCGCTCCGGCGACACAGACCGCCGCGATTCCGAGCATACGACACATGTGACGTTGGTTCATGATTCTGCTCCTCTTCTCCGACCCCGAAGGGTGGGTTGGGCCGCTGGGCGGGCAGTGTCTTCATCAGTAGAACCTCGCGCGCTCGACATGAGCTCGCTTTGGAGGGGCTCCTGCACAAGCGTCCGGTAGACTGTTCCTCGTGCGGCCCGGACTTGGTTGCGCAGCACCTTCGCCATGAACGCCACCAGCTCGCGCAGGCAGGTGACGTGCGCGACCTGTCCAGAGGTGACGTGCTCGACCCGCCCGGCCACACGGCGTGGCGGTTGGGCGCGTACGTCCAGGTGCACGACGAAAGCACGGTCAGGTGGCAATTCGAACGCAGCCGGCTTCGAGGTCGTGCGCTGGGATGATCGGGGTATCTTGCGGTTCCGTTCCATGCACGCGAAGATACGGCGCGCGGCAGGCATTGACGATAGAACGGACGTGAGATTGCGGTTAGAAGGCGGTTAGAGAGTGGTTCTCACCGGGTGCGACGATGGAAGCGGATCGACGCCTAACGTTCGCTGATTTCCACTTGGATCTCGCCAGCGAGCGGCTCTGGTGCGGCGGCGAGGTCGTCGCGCTCACTCCGAAGGCATTTGCGGTCCTGCGCCGGCTGGTCGAAGACGGCGGGCAGCTGGTCTCCAAGGAGGATCTGCTGCGGGCTGGGTGGGCAAAGACCCACGTCAGCGACGGTGTGCTCAAGGTGATCATTCTGGAGATTCGTCGCGCGCTCGGTGACGATCCGGCGGCGCCGTCCTTCATCGAGACCGTGCCGCGCCGGGGCTACCGCTTCATCGCCCCCCGTACCCGTCCGGCCAGGGTTCCGGCAGCGGCTGATCCGCGCGACGCATTGGTCGGCCGCGACCGCGTGCTCGCGCAGCTCGACGACCGGCTCGCGCGAGCGCGCGCCGGCGAGCGCCAGCTCGTGTTCCTTTCCGGCGAGGCGGGTATCGGCAAGACCACCGTGCTTGATGCGTTTCGCGCGCGCGCCGCGGCTGATCCGGACCTGCTGATCGCGCACGGTGCGTGCCTGGAGCACTACGGGGCGGCGGAGGCGTATCTGCCCGTCCTCGATGCTCTCAGCCGTCTGCTGCACGAGCCCGGGACCGAACCGGTGCTCCGCGTCCTCGAGGCCAACGCCCCGACCTGGCTCGTCCAACTGCCGTGGCTCGAGCGCTGGGGTGATCGCGAGGCGCTGCGCCGCGAGTTGCTCGGGGTCACCAAGGAGCGCATGTTGCGCGAGATGGCGGAGGCCCTCGAGGCGCTGACCGCGACGACACCACTTGTCTTGGTGCTCGAGGATCTGCACTGGAGCGACCACTCGACGCTCGACCTGCTGGGGATGTTGGCGAGCCGCCAGGAAGCGGCGCGTCTGCTCGTGGTCGGGAGCTATCGCTCGGTGGATGCCATCGTCAGGGGGCATCCCCTGCGCGCGCTCATCCAGGAGCTGCGGGTGCGGCGCCAGTGCGAGGACATCGCGCTGGCGTTCCTGCGGGAGCCGCACGTCGCCGCGTATCTGGCGCAACGCTTCGGCGGACATGCCTTTCGTCCCGAGCTCGCGCGCGCCCTGCACCAGCGGACAGACGGGAATCCGCTCCTCATGGTGCGTGTGGTTGACGAGCTCGTCGCCCTTCGCGTGCTGGAGCCGGAGGACGGGCGCTGGCGGCTGAGAGGCCCTCTCGAAGAGATCGCTCGCGCGATCCCGGAGAGCCTCCGTCAGCTGGTCGAGAAGCAGATTGGTCGCTTGGAGCCGGAGGCGCAACGCCTGCTCGAAGTGGCGAGCGTTCTGGGGAGCGAGTTCACGGTGGCGTCGGTGGCGGCCGGCCTCGCCAAGGATTCGCTGGCGGTCGAAGAGTGCTGCGACGAACTGGCACGACAGGGGCAGTTCCTGGCCGCGTCGGAGCTGTTCAGACGGCCCGACGGGACGCAGGTAGCCCGCTACCGCTTCACCCACAGTCTGTATCCAAGCGTCCTGACTGACCGAGTGTCAGCGGCGCGCCGCCTGCGCTTGCACCAGCGCCTCGGCGAATGGCTCGAGCAGACCTATGGCGCTCATGCGGGTGTGATCGAAACGCACATGGCGCACCACTTCGAGGAAGCCCGCGATTACGGGCGTGCGATCGAGCACCTGCGGCGCGCCGCCGACCGCGACGTGCGGCGTTGGGCTCATCAGGAGGCCGCTGCACGACTCACGCACGCCGTCGCGCTTACCGAGCATCTGCCTCCAGTGGAAGCCGCGGCGGTGTATCCCCTCCTCCTCGATCAACTCGGCCGCGTGCGCCGCGGGCTCGGTGACTTGCCCGGCACGCTGCAGACCTGCGAAACACTGGCGGCGTGGGCGCGCGATCACGGCGAGATCGGATGGGAAGCCAGCGCGGTGCTCCACCGTGCGACGGTGCTCGCATGGGTTGATTCCGAGGGCAGCCGCGTCGCGTCCATCGAGGGCATGACGCTCAGTCAGCGCGTCGATGACCCGCGGCTGCGCGCCGACGCCCAGGGACATGCGCTGTACTGGCAGCTGTATCTGCAGGGTGCTCGAGTCGCGGATGTGCAGAGCGCAGAGGAGATCGTCGCGGCAGCGCGGACCGCGGGCGATCGCGAGCTTCTCGCGCAGAGTGCCGTATTGCTCACTCTCCTTCAACATGCCTGCTCCGACTTGCGGGCAGCAGCACAAACAGCCGCGGAGGGTATCGAGATCGCCCGCGACGTCGGCAACGCCTACATGTGTCTCTGGTCTTACACGATGCGGGTCGATGCCCTCCGGCAGCTCGGGGAATGGGGCGTGGCCCTCGCTGCCATCGACGAGGGATTGCGCATTGGTGCTCAGAACCACTTTGCCAGCCTCCTGCGCTCGGAGGCGGCCGCGCTGCATACCGAAGCGTTCAATTTCGCAGCTGCAGCAGCCATTGCACGCGAAGAGCTGCTGCAAGAGGCGTTGACCGATGCCGCCCGTCAGAGCGCGATGTTCCAGCTGGCCTTCGCGCTGCTGGGCCTCGGGGAACTCGACGAGGCATACGCGACGTTCACCACGCCGTACCTGGTACGGGCGGCCGAAGGGCCGGCAATGCCGTGGTCCGGGAAACTCCGCCTCCGCCAGGGGCTCGCGCAGGTGTGGTTGGCGCGAGGCGATCTCGACCGCGCTGGCGGCGAGGCCGAGGCACTACAGGCGCTGGCCGCGACTGCCGACGAACCGCGGCCGCGGGCAGACGCCGCGCGGCTGCTGACGGAGATCGCCCTGCAGGGCGGGCGCCTGTCGGACGCCGAGGTGCATCTCCGCGAGGCGCGTACCGCTATCCAGGCGTGCGAGCTGCCGCTCGTCGAATGGCGCATCGCCGCCACCGCCGCCCGCGTGCACGATCGGCAACGCCGGCGCGCCGACGCTCAGGCCGCTCGGCTGCGGTCCACCGCCCTCGTGAACCAGCTGGCCGATTCCTTGCCGCCGGAGCACGAGCTCCGCCGATCGTTCTTGGAGCATGCTGCACTGCGCGAGGTGCTACGCCCGCGTACGGCGGTGCCGCGGTCGTAGCGGCGGCTCTCACTTACGGACACGTGAGCTTCGTGGCGCGGTGATCTTCGTCGGTGACGAAGACGTTTCCATCTCCGTCGACGTTGCTCTCAGCTCTCATCGCTTCAACTTTCCAGACTTGGCCCCGAGATTTCAGGCCCCGGCTGCGCTCGAACGGTGTCCGCCTCGTGTTCGTCGAGCGGGCCGACCGGCTGGCGCGCGACTTGATGGTCAGCGAGGTATTGCTCGCCGAGTTCCGCAAGCTCGACGTCACCGTCATCGCCGCCGAATCCGGCACCGACCTCGGGCGACGACGACCCGACGCGGGTGCTTATCCGGCAAGTCCTCCGAACGGCGTTCTCGCCGAAGCAAGCGGTTCTCCAACCTATCGATTTCTCAAGGGGAAGAAGAAGCTGGCGCGCGGATTCGAACCGCGGACCTGCTGATTACGAATCAGCTGCTCTACCGACTGAGCTACGCCAGCGTGCGTTCCGATGTTGGGCCTCGGGACCGCCCAGCCCAATGCGTGGCGATTATCGGATTTCCCGAGGTGTGTCCAGCCGTCCATTGTGCCGTTTTGGCGCGCCTCGCACGCCTCCCGTGCCGCTCCGTGTCATAAGGAGGCAGCAGGCGACAGCGGATCCGGCGGCCGCCAACATGCCGGTAAGGTCCGTTTCTGAGGCATGTGGCTTGCTCAATCAGATTGTCATGATGCGGGATGACCAACGGAGTCCGGACGTGGCCTTTTACGAGGAGGGACGGGAACTGGGTGAGGTTACCGAAGGGGGCCTCCGCTACCGCCTCTACTACGATCCCGAACGCCAGTGCACCATCGACATCCTGATCCCCGGTCAAGACGACATCGTCAACTCGAAGTAATTTCCGACCCACACAGCTTCGACCCAAGCTTTGAATTTCGCGGCCGCCTCGTGTTGAATGCCGGCGATGCGTTCGCACGTGATTGGAACCGCTCTGCTCCTGCTGCTCACCGGCTGCGCGCTCCGCACCGCTGACTCCCCCGGCTCGTCTTGGCTGACGCAAGGGGCACGGGTGAGCGAGCCGACGCTGAGCTGCGCGGAAGCCACACGGGTTGCCCGCGAGGCGCTGATGCGCATGGGCTACTCGCTGGCGTCGGTGGAGGCGCCGAAACCCGACGCGCCCGGCCGGGTGGTCGGCACGCGCGATACCGGGTGGTCGTCAGGAAGCCCCGAGGCCGGGACACTGCGCACGGCGACCGTGACCATCTCATGCTCTGATGCCGGCGCTGACTTTGCCGCGGTGACCGACGAGGGCTTCGGGACGCAGGCCACGTTTCCGCAAACCTTCGCGCAGGCCGTGAAGGCCGCGGTGAGCCACCAGAAGGTCCGGCCGAAGCCGCAGGAAGAGCCGCAAGCGGGGCTCGTCCTGCGCGTCGAGCCGCAAGGCGGGTCGTCCGGAGGGATGACGCCGGTGAAGTTCGAAGTCACCAACCGCACCTCCCGTCCCTATGGCTTTCGCCGCGACGGCGTCGAGCTGGTGACCACGCAAGGGAAGCGCGAAAAGCCGCTGCCGCCCCCCGATGCGTCGGCCCGCGATCGGGAGCTCCAAGATGCGACGATCCAACCGGGTCAGTCGGTCAACGGCTATCTCTACTTCAGCGCCGCGGCGTATCGCCGCGCCCGCGTGATCCTCACCGACATCGAGTCGGGTGAGCCGGAGGGTTTCAGTGTGGAGTTTTAAGCAGCCTGTGCATCAGGGGGAAAGCTACAAGCCCAAAGCTGCAAGCCGGAAGGGCGAGATGAGAAGCACCGCAACCACGACGACGATGAAGAGAGCAACGGCCCGCGTCGTCACCCCTCGTCCGCTCACTTCCCATGTCCAACCTCGGGCGCAATCTACCTCAACTCCCTGAACATGCCACCGCGGCAGATGCGCACAGCGGCAACTATTCTTCCCGCTCCCAGATCGTGGTACGTCTCTGCCGACCATGGCACCAGAAGACACATCCCAGCCGATGCAAGTCAGTGACGCGCCGGCGGCGGCGCGCGAGATTGCGCTCTCGGCCGGGGTGGCGCTGTTGTTGGCCGCGGGGGCGCGGCACCGGCGGCGATGGGTGCAGATTGTGCTCTATAAAGCCTTCGCCGAGCTGCGCGTCGACGCCGAACGCTACTACATCGGTTACCTGTGGTGGGTGGTGGAGCCGATCATCGAGATGGCGGTCTACTATGTCGTCTTCGCCAAGCTGCTGCACCGCTACACCGACGACTTCGTCGCGTTCCTGCTCTGTGGGCTGGTCGCGTGGCGCTGGTTTTCCGCCACGCTGCTGCGGGGCTCGATGGCCATCATGACCAATCAGACGCTCGCCATGCAGGTGTTCATTCCGAAGATCGTCTTTCCGCTGGTGACCATCGTGGTCAACACGGTGAAGTTCGCCATCGTGCTGGTGTTGCTGGTGCTGTTTCTCAACCTCGACGGCATTGCAGCGAGCCGGTGGTATCTGGCGATCCCCGCGCTCATGGTCGTGCAACTTCTGTTGCTGGCCGCGCTGACCATTCTCGCCGCTGCGGTGACACCGTTTCTGCCGAGCCTGCAGGTGGTGCTCGAAACCGCACTGAAGATCGGCCTCTTTCTGTCCGGGATCTTTTTCCCGGTCGGCAAGCTGGATCCGTCGTGGCGGTGGTGGCTTTCCTTGAACCCCATGGTACCCATCCTGGAGGCCTGGCGTGACCTGCTCATGTATCATCGTGGTCCGGACTGGCGCGCCCTCACGATGATCGCTGCAGCGTCGCTGCCGGTCATCTTCGCGGGTCGCGCCATCATCCGCCGCTACGAGTATACGTACCCCAAGCTGGCCGCATGAACCACGCAAGCAGTGACGCGGCACCGGTCTCGCCTCCGGGCTCCTTGCTCATGTCGCTGCGTAGCGTGGGCGTGTGCTATTGGCGTCGCGGCCGCATCGGCTACCGGCGCAGCCGCGCCTTCTGGGCGCTGCGCGACGTGTCGTTCGACGTCTACCACGGCGAAGTGCTCGGCGTGATCGGCCGTAACGGCGCCGGCAAGAGCACGCTGCTGCGGCTGATCGCCGGCATCATGCATCCCGACCGCGGCATGATCACCCGGTTCTCGCCGCAGATCGCGTCGTTGCAGAGCATGCGAGTGGGGTTCGCGGGGCACCTCACGGGCCGCGAGAACGCCGTCATCAGCGGCATGTTGCTCGGTCTGACCTACCGGGAGGTGATCGAGGCGTTGGAGGACATCGTCGCCTACTCCGAGCTCGGCGATTTCATCGATGAGCCATTGGAGGTCTACTCGAGCGGGATGCGCGCACGCTTGGGCTTCTCGGTCGCGTACTTCGCGGATCCGGAGATCATCCTCCTCGACGAAGTACTGGGCGCCGGCGACGCCGAGTTCCGCAAGAAGTCCGAAGCGTCGATGCGCGAGCGCATCCGCTCGGACCGCACCGTCGTTCTCGTCTCGCACAGCGCCGAAGCGATCCGTGATCTCTGCGACCGCGCGGTGCTCATCGATGGCGGCGTCAGCGTTGCTGAAGGCGGCACCCAAGAAGTGCTCGCGCACTACGCGGCCATCATTAAGCGCCCGCGAACCGCATAAACGGGCGCACAGTGCGTACACCCAGGTAGCGACACCCAGGTACCGGCAATCTTGACCCGCCATGGGTCGCGTGGCTATCGTTGATCGGTGCGATCGCGCGGCCGCTTGCTTGCCGCACTGCTGCTCCTGGCGTGTGTCAAGTTCTGGCTCGTCAGCCACGACGAAATCGTCGCGCAGCCCATAAGACACGACCAGCTGCGCTACGCCGAGATGGCGAGCAGCCTGATGGAGCTCCGCTGGCTCGGGAGGTACAACGAGCTCACGTTGACTCGCGAGCCGGGCTTCCCGCTGTGGATCTGGGCCGTACACCTGACTGGAGTACCGTTGCGGCTTGCCAACGAGGGCCTGCTCGTGTGCGCTGCCATCGCCTTCGCGCTGTCCCTGCGCGCCGCGGGTTTGCCGGTGTGGGTCGCGCTGGGGTCGTATGTGGTGAGCATCTTCAACCCGTACAGCATCTACTGGAGCACGGTCCTGCGGACCGACACCCTCTACACGCCGATGCTCATGGCGGCGCTGGCCGGCGTCGTCCTGGCGCTCGTGGCGCCGACTTCACGGCGGCGCATCCGGTTCGCCGCGTTCTGCGGCATCGCCTTTGCCATTCTCTGGCTGACACGACCCGAGCGGGTGCTCATTCTGTCGTATCTCGGCGCCGCCGGCGTGATCGCGGCATGCCGCACGCGCAGCTCGGGCAAGCCGCGGCGACCGGCTATGGCGGCGGCCGTCGTGACGCTGGTCCCGCTGGCCGTCGTGTTGAGCAGCGACGTCGCGGTTCGGACCCTCAATTGGGCTGCGTATGGCGCGTTCGTGCTCTCCGACATATGGGCCCCGGGCTTCCGCGCCGCCCACCGAGCCCTGCTGGGTGTCCGTCCGGAGCATCCCCGCCAGTACGTGAGTGTGACGGCGGACGTCCGGCGGCGCGCGTACGCCGTCAGTAGCGCGTTTCGGCAGCTCGAGCCGTTCCTCGAAGGCCAGGTGGGAACGCATTACATGGAGTACGGCTGCAAAGACGTCCATGTATGCGACGACATCGGCGACGGCTGGATCCATTGGGCGCTGCGCGACGCGGCGGCCGCGGCCGGGCACTACCGCACGTTCGACGAAGCGGAGCGCTACTACCGCCGCGTCGCCGACGAGATCAACGCGGCGCGCGACGACGGACGGCTGCCGGCGCAGCGCGTCGTCGTCGACTTCCTCAACCCCGATCCGATGACTTACCTGCCGCATCTGCCGGCCTCGCTCGCCAGGGTCATGAGGGTGTTCGCCGCCGACCCGCTCGTACCCGCCGTCGACCAGCCCGACGTACCGGCAGCGACGCGAGCGCTCTTCACGCGTATCGCCAACCGGCGCGAGGCGCTCACCGTGCAGCAGGTGCGTGGTGTCCGGGGCTGGGCGTTCGGTTTCGACGATCCCGTTACGCGCGTTTCCCTGCGCGACGGGCCGGGGAAGGAGCTCGGCTGGACGCCGCCGCACGTCGAGCGTCCGGAGGTGGCCGCCCGCCTTGCCGCAGCAGGGGTGAGCGGCGTGCCCTCACGCCTCGGATTCAGTCTGACCTTCGTGCCGGAGTCGTTCGATGACCGCCGCCGCGCCGTGCAGCTGGCGATCATCCGCCGGAGCGGCGCGGAAACCCTCGTTCCGCTGTCCCGCGGCGAAGTGGTCGGCGCGCCGCTGGCGTACGCCGTCGAGTCGCTCATCGGGAACGAACCGGCCGGCCGCGCGCAGCAACGGGCGCAACGGTTCCTGCGAGCGCTTCTGGGTCCGGCCGTCGTCGGGCTCACCCGCGTTGGCGTGGTGGCGCTGCTCATCCTGGTCGTATGCCGTCGGGCGGTATGCCTGCGCGACCCCGCCTACGCCGTCCTCGGCCTCCTCGCGCTGGTAGTAGCGACGCGGGTACTGCTCTTCGCCTTGATCGACGCATCGGGGTTTCCGGGCAACCAGTCACGCTACGAGTACCCGGTCATGTCGCTCTACCTATCAGGCACGTTGCTCTTGATCCGCCAAGCGGCTCGAGCTGCGATCGATCGTTACCGGCAGGCACGCGCGCCGCAACCGGCAGGCGCGGCAGCTGACGGTTCGTTTCAGCAGGCCGACCGTCGGCTGTGAGCCCATACCGATTCGATCAATTCGCGGTACCTCGAGCCCACGGCCTCGCTCGACGTCGAGACGCGCAGTCTGTCGCCACACACGCGCGTCGCTTCCCAATACTCTCGCGACAGCCATCTCGCTGTCTCGACGGGTGAGGCCACCTCGAGTCCTCTGACCCGGAAGTACTCCGCCGAATAGCTGTCGGGATTCACCGCGAACGGAATGCCCGACGCGATGTACTGCTGCGCCTTCGTCGGCGGCTTGTGGCGCTGCTCGAACTTCGCGGTCATCTTCACATCGAGCGCAGCCTTGCAGGCGCGCATCATTTCGTCCTGGCGCCGTTCGGACCACCGGTACACCTGGCAGCCCGCGATTGAGCTCGCGTCTTCGGATATCTCGAACCGCATACCGATCTCGGCAGCGAACACGCGCGCGGCGTGCCGGCCTCGGTAGTTGTCGATGTCGGTCAGGATCTTGATCTCGTGATCGATCGGGTGCTGTTCGAGCCATTTCACGAGATAGGGAACGTACTGGCAGGCGCCAATCCACAGGATGAATCCCGTCTCCTTGTAGCCCGCCATCTCGTTCAACGCGTAGCGTGCATGGTGCTCGACGAAATGCGTGTTGTTGCAGTACGATCGCACCAGGGGCAACAGTCGCTCGCAATGCACCAGGACCATCGCACAGGTGCGGAAGACGTCCGCATCGCGTGCCAGCTGGTCGTGATCACGATACGCGTCGATCGGGCAATAGACGAGCTTCGTCTTCTTCTGTGCGTCGTTGATGAAGCTGTCGGGAGGTCGCTCCTTGACGACGAACAGGACGTCACAGTCGGGAGGGGTGGACCACGAGTCATAGATCACCACGTCATAATATTTGGAGAGCTCGCGCGCCGTGTCGAGTCCGGCCCAGCTCCACGATGGGACGTCGCGTGCCGGCCCGAAGGCGACGGTTCTCGGGCCGGGTCCGCGCGACGTCGTTGCTGCTCGGTCCCGGCTGTCGCGCAGTGCAGGTGTCGGTGGGGCGACATCGATGAGGCCCGCCGCATGGCCGTCTGGCATCCGGGAGATCGGCTGACCCAACCGCTCGGCGCCCCGCGCCGGAGGCGCCGTGTTGCAAGCGGAACCGCTTCCGACCGGCGTGGCGGAGGCACGAAGCCAGGAGGGGGCGGCCTGAGACCTTCGAGGCTTTGTCGAGCGGAGAGAGAGCACAGTTGCCCGCGCGGTGGCTGACAACCACGAGCCGCCCCTGCTGGCTCGGTAGACCATCCCCTCATAGGCTCGCGGCACGAATGACGTGGGGTGACGATCACAGTGGAACAGCGGATTGTCGGAGATGCTCCCGGGGAAGGTTCCGTACCGCAGACCCGCCTTCCATGCGACATAGGGAAAGCTCAGTTGGTCGCGCTTCGAGCCACGCGTGATCTCGTCCCACCACGCCTCGTTGAACGCTTTTACCGTGTCAGTATGTCGCCGCAACACAACCGTACACTCGGGGAGACCCGCGTTTGAAGGGTAGCCCTCCTGGGTATACCGGCAGATCTGGCACCAGATGATTGCAGGATCGTCCAGTCGCCGCTGGAGGCAGACTCCGGCTTCCTGGTAGATGCAGGTCCGGCTCTTGTGCTGGAACACGGCAAGATCACAATCGGCCAAATACAACTCAATCAGCCGTCGAATCGAAAAGGGGAAGCGAATCGTCACCGAGCCGTCGATCCAGAGGCTGTACAACGCATCCGGGAAATAGATGTGGGAGAGGATCTTGTGGATCTTGGCATCGCGAATGGGGTCTCGGAAATCCGTATGGATGGCCCGGGGCCGCCAGGTCTTGGATTGCCTCGGCTCGTCGAGGAACGCAACGAAGTCCACCCCCTGAGTCGCGGTGTGGGGCTGCTCCTTCAGGCTGTCGTAGTTTCCCGCAATCGCGGTGTACACCACGATCGAGCCGTGGGGCACAGCAATCTGAGCAGCGTGCGGCGTCCCGCCGTCACGAGGTTCGCATTGGTCAGCGCCGTTGTGGGGCCGGCGCGGCGGAAGGGGCGGCGCGGGCCGCTCGGGGCGGACCAGTGACGCCGGTGCCACCGGGGCCGGCCCAAGGCCCCGCAGGCGGCGGAGGGCAGAGGCCGCGTGCCACATGAAGCGCGGGTAGCGGTCGAGGACAGCGTAGAGTTGGCCGACGACGCGGTAGCCCAACCGCTCGTACCGTGCCAGCCGACCGAGCAAGTCGTTCAGCCGCGGCGCCGGCGCGCTCCGGGGCACCGGCGCTACGTCAATGGGGTCGCTCACGAGCGGCGCTTGTGGATTCCGGCACGCGTGCGTCATCCGCAGCCAGCGGTAGTGCAGCACGCACAGCTGGCTCTCCAGCGTGCTTAGCGTCGTGTCCAGGTTGATGGAGTTCGGGGCGTGGGGGCGGTAGGCCAAGAGCGGCTCCGGGACCACGAGCGGCTGCGTGTGGAGCAACGCACGCAGGAGGTAGTCCCAGTCGTGGCAGAACCGATACGGCGCAAAGTCGCCGACCGCCTGGTAGAGCGCGCGGGTGAACAGGAAGTTGCTGGCGGTCACGCTCAGGTTGTACCCGAAGATAACGCTCCCCAGGGTCCCGGTGGCCCGGAACACTTCGACCTCCTTCCGGTAGGCCGCGACCACCGGGTCGTCCGCCCGCACCGGGGCGCCCCGCTCGTTGACGTGCTCAACCAGGGAAAAGGCGAATTCGCCTCCGCCGGCGCGGGCGGCGTCGACCAGCGCCGCCAAGCGATTGGGGTAGTAGTAGTCGTTGGAGTTGAGGATAGCGAGGTACGAGCCCCGGGCCGCCCGCAGGCCCCGGTTGATTGCGGCGTGGGCCCCCTGGTTCGCCTGGCGCAGGAGCTGGGCCGGCCGCTGGCTGTGCCGGCAGAAGGCCTCCGCGACCGCCGCGGTGGCATCCGTCGAACCATCGTCGACGACGACGATCTCAACCTCGGGGTACGTCTGCGCCTCGACGGACGCGAGGCTCTGCTCGACGAATTCGGTGTGGCTGCAGGACGGGATAACTACTGATACCAGGGGCGCTCGGCTCATGACCGTCGCGGCTCCTCGATTCGCCACTCGCGTGCGGAAACCTCGGCCCTTCCGTACGCCATGAAACGCGCCGGTGTCAAACAGGCTGCGTGACTGAACTCAAGAGTTGTTCGCGAGTTCATCGATGGACGCGTAGTGATCAGCGCTTACTGGAGACGCGTGCTCGTCGAGCTGTACGGCGAGCGGCCCGACAAGATTGGGGTCATCACGAACGGCATCGACCTGCGCCGTTTCGATCCGACACGCTGCTCTCCCGGCCAGCCCGTCGAAGTGGTACGACGCGTCCTCGGCGAGCATCTCGAACGTGCCGGTGTCGCCGCGCAGTTAAGTGAGACCGCTTCGAACACCATGGTACCCGGCAAGCTGATCTTGATTTCGTGCGCCGGTATGCCGTCTTCCAGCCGTGACTCGTCGGTCTGCCGGTGGTAGCTTGCGACAGATGGCCGCAAGGGCAGCAGGCGCCGCCCGTGGAGTGGAGGTTGAACCGGCCGCGGCTCGTGCGTGGCCGGTCCGCCTGTGGAGGCGCGTGCAGCGCGAGGTGCGCGGCATCTGCCACCGTCTGACGCTGGAACCGCTGCATGACCTCAGCGCCGCAGCCGATGGGTACCGTGTAACCGGTCCCAACCCGGAGTTCCAACTGCGTTCGGAGCGCGCGGTGCTCCCATCCGGGTGGGTGGCGGTTTCGTATCGGTGGCACAGCGACACACAACCGCAGCCGCTCACGTTGCTCGCCGATGCCGGGGGATCACGGCCGGACAGCTATCTCCTTCCCACCTCTCCGAGCAACACCACTATGATTCTTCGGCTGCCGCCTCGGGTGCACGGCATGTGTTTGAAACCGCCAAGCGGTGTCGGCGGCTTCACATTGGACTCCCTCCAGTTCGTCGAGCTGGGCGCCATACAGCTGCTGAGCGGCATGGCCCGTCCATACTACGATGCCGCGCGCCGCGACCCAGGCATGGCGTGGCACTTCTGCCGTCGCGCGATCGAGGTGCTCGGCCAGCATGGCGTCCGCGAGCTGGGCGCGGTGCTGACACTGCGCTTCACGCAGAGCGCCCGAGACGTGT
This sequence comes from uncultured Binatia bacterium (SeqCode), assembly GCA_964498075.1. Classification (GTDB taxonomy): domain Bacteria; phylum Desulfobacterota; class Binatia; order HRBIN30; family HRBIN30; genus CAZCGA01. The sequence continues at coordinate 39,979 of CAZCGA010000025.1, forward strand.
ACAGCGTCTGGGTCAGCCGCTACGACACGCTGCGCGCGCGTGACGAGTCGGCGGCGCGCCGCCAACTGGCTCGGCTCCACCTCCAGCCAACCTTCAGCATCATCACGCCTATCGATCCCGACGATACGGATGACGCGACACGCGCGGTCGGCGCGGTGCGCGCCCAATGGTACCCGCACTGGGAGCTCCTGCTCGTCGAAGCGCGCCCCCTGCCGGAGCCGAAGCGTGCCGCGATCCGCTCACTCGTCGGCGTCGATGCCCGCATTCGCTGGGTGGACTCAGGCGGAACGGCGCGTGCCGACGCTCTCAATCGCGGGCTGGCGCAAGCCACCGGTACCTTCTGCGGGGTGGTCGACTGTACCGCCGCGCTTGCGCCCCACGCGCTGTTCACGATGGCCGTGGAGCACAATCAGCATCCCGAAACGGAGATGATGTACAGCGACGAAGACGGCATCGACGCCGGCGGCGAGCGCCACCGTCCGCTCTTCAAGCCCGACTGGAACCCGGACCTCTTGTACAGCCAACCCTACGTCGGGCACCTCACCGTCTACCGTACGGAGTTGGTGCGTAAACTAGGCGGCTGGCGCAACGGCTTCGATGGCCTGGAGGAGTGGGACCTGGCGTTGCGCGCCAGTGCCACGATCCCGGCGGCGCACATCCGACACCTTCCGCACGTGCTGTATCACGCGGGCAGCGAGACCGACGGCGATCCCGCACGCACGCCGGCAACCGTACGGCGCATCCTCGGCGAACACCTGCAGCGCATCGGCGTTGCCGCAGAGCTGCGTGAGACTTCCCACGGAACGGTACGCATCAGATACCCCGTGGGGCGACCGCCGCCGCTGGTGTCGATCATCATCCCCACCCGTAACGCCGAGGACTTGCTGAAACGCTGCGTCACTTCGCTGCGGCAGAAAACCGCGTACCCGCGTTTCGAGCTGCTGATCGTCGACAATCAATCCGACGACGGCGGTACGCGCGCGTACTTGCGCGAGCTGCAGATGCTGCCGGAGGTGCGGGTCCTGGAGTTCGATGCTCCCTTCAACTTTTCGGCGATCAACAACTTCGCCGCGGGACACGTCCGCGGCGCCGTGCTCGCCTTTCTGAACAACGACGTGGAGGTGATCGCCGAGGACTGGCTCGCGGAAATGGTTGGACATGCGCTGCGCCCCGAGGTGGGGGCCGTGGGCGCCAAGCTCTACTATCCCGATGGCCGCATCCAGCACGCCGGCGTCTTCCTCGGGCTGGGCAAGCTGGCCGGGCACGCCTATCGCGGCGTGCTCGATCCCGAGCCGGGACCGGATGCGCGCACGTTCGCGGTGCAGAACGTCTCGGCGGTGACCGCTGCTTGCATGGTCTTGCGGGCCGAGGTCTTTCACGCCGTCGGCAGCTTTGACGTCAACCTCCCGGTCGCCTACGGCGACGTGGACCTGTGCTTGCGCCTGCGGCAACGCGGCTATCGCGTCGTGTGGACGCCGCATGCCGTACTGTCGCACCGGGAGTCCGCTACGCGCGGGTTGGACCACAGCGTCGCGAAGGTGCGGCGCCTGCGGCTCGAGCAGCGCTTGATGCTCGAACGCTGGGGATCGGCACTGAGCGCCGACCCGGCGTACAATCCCAATCTCACCCTCGCTGCGCCGGGCTTCGCGCCCGCATTCCCACCGCGGGTGAACAAACCGTGGAGGCCTCGCGGGTGATCAGACTTCGGGCGCGGTTGCCGCGCTGACGGCAACCGGCCCGGCGGCGCTTGACCCATTGCGGTGCTCGGGCAATACACGAGCGCATGGGGATTCCCACGGGCGCACCGCCACAGATCGACATTTGCATTGCAACCTACAAGCGGCCGCAGCTCCTCGCCAGGCTCCTCGATTCTCTGGTCGTCCAGGAGACCCGCGGGCAATTCACCTTTCGTATCATCGTCATCGACAACGACGCGCGCCGCAGCGCGGAAGCCGTGGTCCGGAGCTTTGCGGCTCAGGCAGCAGATATCGTCTACGATGTCGAGCCCGAGCAGAGTATCTCGCTTGCCAGGAACCGCGGGTTCGCGCACGCTGCAGGAGAATACATCGCCACCATCGATGATGACGAGTACGCAGATCCGGAATGGCTGGCCACTCTGTTCGATGCCCTCACGCGCTACGAGGCGGATGTGGTCTTTGGACCCGCAATTCCGGTTTTCCTCCCGGACACACCGGAGTTCATCAAGTACTGCGGCACGTTCACGCTCCCTAGTCCCCCCACTGGCTCTACCGAAAACTACGCTTATCACACCGCGAACGCTTTCCTTCGCCGAGCGGTCGTTGAGAGCACGCCGGGTCCGTTCGACCCCAGCCTGGGGCTCACCGGCGGCGAAGACACTGCGTTCTTCGACGGCCTCAGACGCAAGCAGTGCAAGCTCGTGTGGTGCAGAGAGGCCCGCGTGTTCGCGCCGATCCCCCGCGAACGAGCGACCTTGCGCTGGATCGCGAAGCGTGACTTCCGCTATGGCAATGCCTGCCATTGGGCCCAGCAGCCGGGACCCTTCGGTGGAGGTCTTTCCAGGCGAGAGGAGCTTTTCCGTGCGTCCAAAGAGATCGTGAGAATGTCGTGCACCTCCTCATGGTATCTGTTGGCGGCCCTCGTCAACGCGAAGCATCTGATTGGCGCCACCAAGCGCATCCGCCGACTTGCATATATGCTCGGTCTCTGCACGTATCACTTCCACTATCGCTACGAAGCCTATCGGCAACGCTAGCGTGTGGCGGCTGACTTGCCGCGGATGACCGTGCCCCATTCGACGATCTTTCGATAGCGTCTGAGATGCTCGCTCCCCCCGCAACTCGTGATCCCGACGTCAGCGTGGTGCTCCCAACTTACAATCGTGCTCGTCTCCTTCGTCGGTCGATGGAGAGCGTCCTCAATCAGACGTACGAGGACTTCGAGTTGCTGGTGGTCGATGACGGATCGACGGACGCTACCGCGCAGGTGGTGAGCGGTTTGGGTGACAGCCGCATCCAATACCTGCGCCTCGACTGCAATCGCGGCCCCGGTGCAGCGAGGAATGCCGGCATCCAGATCGCGCGTGGGACGTTTGTCGCGTTTCAGGATTCAGACGACGAATGGATGCCCGACAAGCTCGAGCACCATATGCAGGCGTTTGCCGTGGCCCCCACGGCGGTCGGTGTTGTCTATTCAGACATGGCGAGTGTACTGGCAGACGGGCGAGTGGAATACCATCAGTCTCCAACGGTTGTACGGCGTCGCCTCATTGATCCGGCAACCGGCTTCTACCAGGTCTACAAGCTCGGTATCGCCGCCGCGGTCGTCAGGAGGGAGTGCCTCTCGCAAGTTGGTCCCTTCAACGAACAGCTCCCCGCCTTGGAGGACTTGGAGCTGTTGATTCGGCTCGCGCACCTGTATGAGTTTGTTCACCTGCACAAGCCGCTGGTGCGCTACCACCAGACGGATGGACGGTCGACCAGCCTGGCGGCGGAGTATCGCGCGCGGTGTCTGCTGCTGCGGATGCATTACAGAGACATCAGCAGGTGCAGCCTGCTCGCTCTCCTGAAGGAGGCGAGCTTGTTTGTGGTCGCTTTGCTGGCGCGGCGTCCTCTGCCTGCGGCGCTGACGCGGTTCCTGAGGGCAGCCTATCGCCCACGTGCTGCGCCTGCGGTGCGACGAGATGAGACCGGCGGGGTCGGATTGGCATGACTCGCGCGACCGCCCTCTCAAAACTCGAGGCGACGATCCTCGGGACCCTGCTGCGGCGGGCGTCGTTGGTGCAGATCCTCGTGACCCGTTCGGTCCAGGCGCGCTACCGGGGGACCTTGCTCGGATTCGTCTGGACGCTGCTCACTCCGCTGCTCCTGATGGCCGTGTACAGCATCGTGTTCGCAGGGTACTTGCAGGTCAATGTTCCCGATTATCCGGTATTCCTGTTCAGCGCGTTCATGCCGTGGCTGTGGTTTTCATCTTCCCTGCTGGAGGGAACATACGCGATCCTCTATGGCGCGAGCCTGATCACCCGCTCGCGTTTCGATCCGGAGTTACTCCCCGCGGTGACCGTCTTGAGCGGACTCGTTCATTGTTCGCTGTCGCTACCCGTCGTGGCCATCTTCGCCCTGTGCATGGGACGGCCGTTAGGCTGGGGAGTTCTCCTGCTTCCCGTGCTGCTGGCACTGCAGCTCCTGCTGACATTGGGCCCCGTGACCGTTCTCTCGGCGTGGAGCGTTTACTTTCGCGACATTCAACAGGCGATCCCCACGGCAACTCAGGCCCTGTTCTTCGCCACTCCGATCCTGTACCCGGCGTCGGTGGTCCCGGAAAGGTTTCGCTTCATCGTTGCCCTGAATCCCTGGGCGTACCTGGCGCGCGGTTATCAGCGCGTTTTGTATGATGGCGAAATGCCGGTGTTCAGGGATCTCGTGATCGTCGCGCTGACGGCGCTGGTCATTCACGTGGCCTGCGAGTTGATCTTCACGCGCTATCGCGCGCGTCTTGCCGAGGAGCTGTGATGATCGCGGTCGAGTTCCAGGCAGTGACCAAGCGCTTCCGGCGTCGTGGCGTCGCCGTCAACTACGGGACTCTCAAGGGACTCCTGGCGGGAGCGCCGCGCCGCTCGGTGCCCAAGCCCATTGAAGCAGTCCGGAGCGTGTCCTTTCCGACTGCAGCCGGTGAGACGCTGGCCCTCGTTGGTCTCAACGGTGCCGGGAAGAGCACCTTGCTGAAGCTCGCTGCCGGCATCTATCGGCCTGACGAGGGATCCGTACACACCACCGGCCGCATCGGATCGCTGATCGAGCTGGGGCTCGGTTTCCATCCGGATTTCACGGGCCGCGAAAACGTCATCGTCAGCGGCCTGCTCCATGGGCTCACGCGGCGCGAGCTCAGAGGCAGGTTCGACGCCATCGAGGCGTTCGCGGATCTGGGCGGTTACATTGACGAGCCCGTTCGCACGTACTCAACGGGCATGTGTATGCGGTTGGGCTTCTCGGTCGCGATCCACTCGGACCCGCAGATTCTGTTGATCGACGAGGTGTTCTCAGTCGGAGACGGCATCTTCATCGACAAGTGCATCGAGTGGATGGAGGCTTTTCAGAAGGAGGGTGGAACCATTGTGGTCGCGTCGCACGATCTCAATCTCGTGCGCCAACGCTGCCACCGCGCGCTGTGGCTCGACAGCGGACAGGTCCGCGCGCTGGGCGACGCGCACGACGTCGCCGACGCATACGGAGAGTGGATTGCGCGCAGTCATGCCCCAGCGCTGTAGCATGATTGAGTGTCGCACCGCGTCCTCATCACCCTGAAGCGCACGCCTTGCCAGGATTACGCGATGAGCGAGGCGATCCGGCCGGTAATGTTGCCGTTGTTGGCGGAGTTGAAGTCGTCGAGCGGACCGCCGCCCGCAGTCGTGCAGCCGACCGCGGCGCCGATTGTGTTCAGGAACTTCGGCACCTTGGCGTCGGGCTCGTTGACGTAGATCCCGGTCTTGAGCGCGCCGTTCGCGCCGCCGACGTAGAGGTACGGGAGCCCGTAGGTCTCGTGCTGCCCGGAGCCGAGGTCGGCGTAATGGACGCACGTCCCGCAGTCGAGGAGCCCCTTCTCGTCGAGCTGATCGAGGATCGAGCGGAAGATCCGCAGGTGGAACTTGTCGATCTCGTGGTGCAGGAGCTGCGCGCCGGTGATGTTCGTGTTGGCATCGCCGTCGACGCGCTGGCGGTGCGAGATGCTGTGGAAGTCGCAGCCGCCCGCGCCCGGGACCTCCTTGTACGGTGTGACGTCCTGCGGCTCCCCGATGCTCACGAGGACCGAGCGCGTGCTCCCGCATGCGATCGCCAGCGACGCGAGCTTCGCCGTGGTGTCGCCGAACTGCTTGAGCGTGTTGCCCTTGTACCAGTCGGGATCGGCGTCGTACTGGTTCCGGTAGGTCGTGACGTCCCTCTCCATGGTCGGCGGGATAGTACAGGTCAGCGCGATCTCCGTGTCGCGAATCGACTGCGTGTGGAGGTCGAGGCGCTTCCGATCGGACTCCGAGAGGCGCGGATCCTTTCGCAGCCGGTCGAGGTCGGCCTTGACGAGGTCGTTTACGCTTCTCCGCCGGTCTATGAGGAGCTGTCTCGCAGCGGCGTCGCCGCTCGCCGATAGGAACATGCGGTTGTATACCATGAGGAGATTCTCCTCCGCGGCGCGCGACAGCGGGACGCCGTTCGGGTCGAGCGTGTTGAGGAACGAGACGCCGGTCTTGTCGTGGGCGCCGATGCTCAGGAACATCGACGTCCCGTCAGCCGGCGTGAGCTCGCGCGCGATGCGGTTGTCGAGCGATTCGCCGAGCGGATCACAGACGAACGTGTCGGGGGTGTCGTTCGGGTACTTCACGCCCGCCCCCGTGAGGCCCTGGATGAAGCCCTCGCGATGTCCGTTCAGGGTCCCGGTCACGACGTGGCTCAGGCCCCGGACAATCGCCAGCCTCGACGCGTAGCCGGCGAGCTCGCTCAGCGCGCACCCCTGCGGCTGCGACGGCGGCGCCGCGAGGGCCGCCGACGTGATGGCGCCGTACGGCAGGTTGGGGAACCAGCGCTCGGGCTCGGCACTGAAGTTGCGGTTGAAGAGCGCCTGCTGAACGCCGTTGGCGCGGCGGTAGAAGAGCACGAACGTCGCCGGACCCTTGTCGACGCGTGCCTTCTTCCGCGTGAGACTCTCGAGGAATGGAAGCCCGACGATCGCTCCACCGACACCGATCAGAAACTTGCGACGGTTGAAAGCCATGGTTCTCCGGGGCCTACCGCGAAACCGTGAGGAAGGCGTCGGTCTGCACGAGCTCGGCGATGATGTCCCGCACCGGCGCGCCCTGCATCGACTTGTCGACGATCGGCGACAGCCACTTCGATGTCGCCTGCACCTTCGGCGTGCCGTTCAGGTACGCCGACCAGTGCGCGGCGTAGCAAGCGTGCGCGTTCGGCGTGTCCCTGGCCACGTCGAGCATGGCGTGCGCGCCGTCGAACGTGCCGAGGAGCTCCGTGGTGCCCGACGTGTCGACCGCGGCGGCGCCGTCCTGCGTGCGGAAGGCGCCGATGGCGTCGAACGCCTCGAAGGCGAAGCCCATCGGGTTGATGACGACGCCGTGGCACGTCCTGCAGACGGGGAATTGCTGCGTGGTCGCCTCGACGCGGCCGCGGTTGTTCGCTCCCGCGGGCCCCTCGATCTTCCGGTTGGACGCGCCCGGAGGCGGGCTGCCGAGGGCAATGCACAGAGCGCGGCGAGCCATGAAGACGCCACGCTGGATCGGCGACGGATCCTGCTCGTGAGCCAGCATCGCGAGCCAGCCGACGTGCATCAGGATGCCCGCGCGCTTGTCCGGCATCTTCACGCGGACGAACGAGCCGGGGCTGGCGTCGAGCCCGGGAATCGTCGCCGGATCCATGCCGTAGACCTTCGCGAGGCTGGCGTTCACGTACGCGACGTCCGACGAGTAGAGGTCCTTCACGGTGCCCGGGTTGTCGATGACGAGCTCCTTGATCGTCCGGCGTATGTCCTCCTGGGCGTCCCTGCCGAGATCCGGATAGAACTTCGGGAACACGCCCGTCTGCCGGACGATGCGGCCGAACTTGTCGACGCCGAAGAGCTGCTCGTGGAAGTCCATGAGCGCCGACGCCGCGCGGGGGTCGGCGAGCATCTCCTTCGCGACCGCCGCGACACCGTCGTTGGTCGCCAGCTTCTTCGACTTCGCGTACCCCGTCAGCTTGTCATCGGGCATCGTGCCCCAGAGCGCGTACGAGAGCTTCGACGCCAGCTCGTAGTCGCCCAGGCGCACGCGGCCATCATTCGGGCCGAGCTGCGTCGCGCTCCCGATGCCGTGTCGCTCGTCAACGGGCTCTGCCCCGCCGCCCTCGACGCGGTAGAGGAAGTACGGCGCCTGGAGGACCGCGGTCAGTATCCACCGGACACGGATGAGGAAGGGGTCCGACGTCGTATCCGACGCCGCGGCGCTCTCGCCGAGCGCCACCATCTCGTCGATCTCCGCGCCCGTCACCGGCCGGCGGTAGGCGCGCGGCAGGAAGTCCGTGGCGAAGGCCCGCACGCGCGTGGCAGTGTCGCCGCTCTTGGCCGCGTCGGGCAGGATCTTGTCGAGGGCGACCGGGTCCTCGACGACCTGCTTCGCGAGCACCTCGGCGGCGCTGCGGTACGCCTGCCAGAGCGCGATCGTCGCGACGACGAGGTTCGAGGAGTCGCGGCCGAAGTCCTCGCCCGACGGCGCGGGATCCGCAGGGAAGCTCGTCGAGAAGCCAGGTGCGGCCGGGAGGCGGAGCAGGTCGCGCACCGTGTTCTCCCACTGCGCGTGCGTCAGGGGGACGGCATGCGGCGAGAGTGGCAGCGCGGTGATCTTGCACGCGGGCTCGATGCAGCCGTTCACTGCGACGTGCGGCCGCGTCGGATCGGAATCGGTGGTGGTGCCCGTCGCTTCGGTGGTCGAGGGCGGACCAGCGAGCCCTGGGTTCGCGACGTCGGCGGCGCTGCGCCCCGCAAACAATGCGGCAACACCAAGCACCGTCGCCACGGGCAGGAGATTTCGTCTCTTCATTGGCGGCTACTCACCGTCCCGTCGATATCGAAAGGGCGACACACTGATCGGTTGACAGATGTCAGCGCACTAGGCAAGAAGGCGAAGCTCCCGTGCGGATACTGATCATCACCAATGAGATCCCGTACCCACCGATCTCGGGCGTCACGCTACGCAACTACCATCTGCTGCGGCGCGTTGCGGAGCACCACGAAGTGTACCTGGCGGCGCATATCTACAATCCTGGAGAGAGCGACGGAATCGCGCATCTGCAGGAATTCTGTGAGCGGGTCGTGACCGGGGCTCTGCGCCCGCGACCGATGTCCCCACACATCCCGGGGTTGTTCCGCTATGCGCTCACCGGCAAACCGTTGGAGCTGGAGTTCTTTGAATCCCAGGAGCTGGCCGAAGCGATCCGCTCGCTCGCTTCCGAGGTGGACTTCGACATCGTGCACATCGAGGAGTCGCTGCTGGCGCTGTATCTCGGGCTGTTTCCCGAGTGGCGCAGCAAGTGGGTGCTCACGTTTCACAACGTCTGTTTCGCGCAGGCCGCGCGTCTCTCCAAGGTTGCGTCGACGCGGAACACGAGGTGGAGGCTGCGGGTGTTCAGCGCACAAATGCGCCGTTGGGAAGCGCGCTACGCGGCGCGCTTTGATCGCTGCATTGCCGTTTCAGAAGCCGACCGGCACCTGCTGCTCGCCGCCAATCCGCGGCTGCGGGTGGATGTCGTCCCCAATGGAGTCAATACGAAGGCCTACCGGCCGTTGCCGATGAACGGCAGGTCCGCATCCCTGCTCTTCGTTGGCCACATGGGTTACGATCCCAATATCGATGCGGCTCTGTTTCTCACCAAGGATATCCTGCCGCACATTCGACGCGCCGTTCCCGATGTGGAGTTGTGGCTCGTCGGGAGAAATCCGTCGCCGGCAGTCACGCAATTGCAAGGAGACGGGGTGTACGTGAGCGGCACCGTCAGCGACCTCCTCCCGTACTACGAACGCAGCACAGTGTGCGTAGTGCCGCTGCGCGCTGGGGGAGGTACGCGCCTGAAGATACTGGAAGCAATGGCGCTCAACCGACCGGTCGTATCAACAACGATTGGCAGCGAAGGACTCGATGCGATGGATGGCGAGCATCTCTTGAATGCCGATCGCCCGGAGGCGTTCGCCGTGCAGGTCGTGCGCGCCCTGCGGGACCGGGAACTCTCTGAGCGGCTTGCAGCAAACGCCCGACAGTTGGTCGTGTCGCAGTACGACTGGGATACGATCGCGGCGCGGCAGTTGCAGATCTACGACGAAGTGACGCGATGAGCAGCACGCGGCCGGTGGCCGAAACCTCTCGAGCGGTTGCCGGTAATCACCGATGCGTCTCGTAGATCGCCTCTTGCCGTGGTCCTCGCCCAAAGGGGTTGCGGCGTTCTCTGCGACCTACGTCATCAACCTGCGCGAGAGCACGGCACGCTGGGACGCAATCACCGAAGTGTTGCGGCGCACCGGATTGCCACACGTCGTCCGGTGGGAAGCCGTGGACGGACGCAGACTCGACGACGATTGTCTGCGCACGCTGCAATCGATCGGTATCCTCGCGGCGGACTTGTCGAAGTTCACGCCCAACGCGATCAAAGAAGAAATCGGCTGCGCGCTGAGCCACCTCGGTGTCCTGACGGACATCGTTCGCAGAGGTCTACGCCGGGCGCTCATCCTCGAAGACGACGTCGTGCCTACCGCGGGCGACGAGGATTGGCGACAGCGGTTTGCACGGGCCTATGCCGATCTGCCGCGCGCGTGGCAGCTATGGTTTCTCTATCGCTGCCTGGATCGGAAAGACCAGGTCAAGCGCCGGACACCAAGAACTCTGATACCGTATCTTCCCTACGGCGCAGCTGCCTACGCCGTCTCCTGCCGGGGGGCCGAGACGCTGGCGCGCGCCGTGCTTCCGCTCCACCAGGCGATTGATTGTATTTTTGCAGAGGACTTGGTGAAGGAGGGACGAGTCCGCGCCTACGCCGCCAGCCCCTTGCTGTTTCAACCTGGCAACCACAAGTCGATCATCAACGCCAACAACCCCCAAAAGGACTTCATGGTCAATGGCGTCTTGCATCCGCCGGAGTTCAGAGAGCCATTCAGCACGAACGTCACGCCTTGACCACGCGCACCGCGGACGGACCCCCACGCTGATGCCCTTGACCCGTTCAGTGCTCTCCCGATAATCATCCGGTGACGTGATAGCGACGAAACTGAGACCTCACCTCGACAAGCTTCTGCTCGCTTCGATCTTCATAGCTCTCTCGACATCGACGATACTGTGGACCTTGCGCGACCGCACACCGCCGCCGTGGGACCCGTCCGATCACCTCAGGTACGCCTACGACTATTATCGGCTGTTGGGGCACGCTGATTTCTCGGGGTTCGCGAGAGAGTTCTTCACCACTCGACACCCCTACGCGCCGTTCGTTCATCTGGTCAGCGCCGGTGTGTTCCTTGTCTTGGGAGCTTCAAGGCTGGCCGGCATAGCGGTGAACTTGCTGTCGCTGGCGGCGCTGCTCTGGGCGGTCGCCTGGATATCACGCCACCTCTACGCGAATTCGCCTGTTACCGTCGAGAGTCGCGATACGTCAGCCCGACCGCCGGTTCTATTGAGCGTGCTGCCGGGGCTCATAGCAGCCAGCTATCACTCCAGCGCGTGGTTGATGCACGATGCGTTCTTGGACTTCCCGTTGACCGCTGCCGTGACGGTTAGCTTCGCCTTGCTGATCCGCGCCGATGACTTCCGGGTCAGACGCAACGCGTTGGCATTCGCAATATCGGCGGGAATTGGGATGCTCGTAAAACAGACCTTCGCGTTCTTCTTTGTGCTACCGGCGGTGTACGTAGTGATTCGAGTCTTGAGGACGCACGACCGGCGAGCGATCTTGAACCTGGCGCTCGCGTCGGTGGCTTTTATTCTGGTGGCAGCCATCTGGTACGGGCCGCATTTGCACGATGTGATCGCGATCTACGGCGAGAACCAGCAGGCGGCGGTGGATGAGAACGAAGCGCCGGGGTTCGGCTTCGACTCAGAGTTATTTTACGTTCACGCTCTGATTGGCGCGCAGATGCAGTTGCCGCTGGCGGTGATCTTTGCCGCCGGGTTGGTGTATTCGCTGGTGCGCTGCCGCAAGCAGAGCCTGATTCTCTACCTGTGGATTCTGAGCGGCATCGTCTGCGTCACGCTGGTCGCCAACAAAGACGCTCGCTACACGGCGCCAGTGCTCCCCGCAGCCGCACTCATTTCAGTCTGCTGGTTGCGAGAGTTCAAGCCACCGGCGTTCACCGTCCAAACGGCAACCAGAAAAGCGGCCGGTGCCTTGAAGGCGGCTCTGGTAGCCGCGATCGCGGCAGGGGCGTTCGTGAGCTTCTGGAACGCGCAGTGGCCGAGAGCGGGGTGGGGCGAAGCCGTCGACACGCCGCGCTATCGCTGGAAGTACTACGGCTTCGACCATCGGCCTCTCGATGACGATTGGAGCGTGCCTGAAATAGTTGACGCCGTTTCGAAGCGACAGACAGCGCCGCCGCCAGTTCTTGGAGTGGTAGTGAACCTGCCTTACCTGAACCCGTCGAGCGTGGCGCTCTACGCGCGCTTGCTTACAAGTCAGCCGGCCGGCGGTCCGCTGATAGACGTCCGCTGGATAGTTGAGCCTTCGATGATCGATCGCATTGACGACTGCGACTACATCCTGGTGCGCACCGGGCTCGACAAAGCGGATTCGGCCGCGTTCGAACGGGAGGTCGAACAGTTGATACGCACCAACCCCGATGAGTTCAATCCCGCCGCAAGTTTCCCGATTCCGGTCGAGGAAGCGAAGGCGGTCGTCTATCGGCGCACAAAACGATGACAGAAGGCGAGCGACGAGCTTGAATACTGCCGAGCGGAAAGAATCTTCCCAGCGCCACGTGATGCCTCGAAGCGCCGGCATCCCCATTATTCATCCTGAATGGATCATCGCGACGCTGTTCCTCGGATGCGTCGTCCTGGTAAGTCTCGCCTTCACAGGTTCCGGCCTCAGATCTTCAAATGCCGCATACTATGAGCTCTATGCGGAGGGCATCCGCCATGGCCACCTCTGGTTGGAAGCGCTGCCGGCAAGTGGCGAATGTCGATGGGACTTGAGCTCTTTTGAAGGCAAGTGCTACGCCTATTGGGGGCTTTTACCGGCGCTTGTGCACGTGGCCCTGCCGTTCGCCTCGGACCGGTTTCTGGCGATGCTGGGGTTCACTGTTGCTGTTCTATTCTTAACAAAGCTAGTGCTGCTCCTTAGCAAGTCGTCCGACACACAATCTGCGAATGGTGGAATTACTGCTAGTCCCCAGAACGGCCCGATATTGCGTTGATACGCACCAACCCCAATGAGTTCATTCGCGACGCAAGCTTCCCGATTCCGCTCACGGACGCGGAGGCAGCCGTCTATCGGCACGAGAAGCGATGACGGGGGTACCCCCAATGAAGGGCGCGGGCTGGTTCGTCATGCGCGGACCGTGATCGTCACCTCGTCCACGTGCAGGAACTTTTGGGACTGCGAGACGGGCTCCCCTTTGGCAAGCAGGGACTCGAGGCGGTCCTGCAGTGCCTGTCGGACTTCCTGCTTCGCCTCTTCGAGAGTCCTCCCGCGTCGAAAGCATCCCGCCAGATCGGGGCTGTAGGCGGTGAAGTGCTCGGCGCCGGGCTCCCTCTCGATCACGATCTGGAAGGTGTAGGACTTCGTGGCCGCCTCCACGTGCCGGGCAGGCTCATTCATTCTCGCTCACCAAGTGCCGCACACGCGACAATTCGGCTTGAGAGTTTGCGTCTGGCGGGTTCACCTGAGCTTCCGTGCCGGTCACGCGGACAGAGCGGCGATAACCTGCTCCAGGAGCGCGATCAACGTGGTGACGTCGGAGCCGCCGGCTTGTGCCTTCCGAAGCCAGGTGATGGCCTGCTGCAGAAAGGCGATTGCCGCCTGGTTGTTGCCAGCCCTGATCATCTTCAACGCCCCGTTGTTACTTAGGTCGTTGCTGCCGGCGAGAGCCTTGCGTGCCTTCTCCAGGTCCTTACGGACGTTGTCGTTTGTGGCTCCTGCGATTGCGCTGTTAAGCAGAGAGACAAGTTCTCCTACTGCCTGCTCGGGGGTGAGCACGCGCACCACAGTAGACTCGGTGTCCGTACCGTCGTCGTCGTCCGTCACCGAGAGCACCAGCGGGTACGAACCGGCGACGGTGTAGCGATGCCGGTGCAACACGGCCCCGGTCCCGTCGCCAAAGGCCTCGTCGAAGGTCGTGAAGGCGGTCTGTGTTTCGACCGAGCCATCGCCCCAGGCGAGCGTCGCAGTTTGGTGGTCCAGCACGCCCGGATCGTTGAAACCTGCGCCAACGGTCACCGGCTGCCCCGTCAACACAAATGGCACGCTGGTGTTCAACTCGTGCCCGGCGGCATCCGTGAGATGAAACGCCGTCAGCTCGGGAGCGACGTTGTGGACCGTGATCCTGACGGTTGCCTGTCCCGCCGCGCCGCCCAAGCGAGACTGTGCCTGTGCCGGAACGGTTACTACGGACGGCCCGTCGAAGGCGATGGCACGGAAGGTGACCGGGCTTCCTGTTGTCTCGTAACTGCCGTTGACGTCCAGATCCCATTTCAGATCGAACGGCGAGTTGTAGTACTGATCGCAGCCCGCGAGAAAATCGACCGAGTCCAACTTACTATCGAAGTCGATAATCCTGCCGTCGTCCACCTGCAACGTGGTGAGGTAGGTTTCGTGGCGCACGACGCCGCTACCGACCAGGATCGGGTCGTCGTCCCGAGTACCCTCATTATCCTGGGCCCGGATCGAACAGCCGGCTGGTGCGAACCATTTCCACGATTGCGTATGGTCCTTGTTGGTAAACGTAAAAGGTGGGATGGACGTTGGGTCTCCCGTTGGAAATTGAAACTCCAGGACGGAGAAGTTGTTGAAGTCGTCAAGATCGTAATCGTCGTAGTCAACAACCGGGTACTGGGTGGCAAAGTCGGGACCACCAAAGTACTGATCACGAAAGAGCTCGATCCATGCCTTGGTGATGGGTGGCCGGGCCGATCCACTGAGACTCACGCTGCTCCCTTCATCAACTTCATAGGGTCCGTTCACCACCGCGGTCGGCAGGTAGGTCGGGCTGTCTTTGCGCACGACGTCAATGTGCCGCCATTCGCCCATGTTGACCGTGTCGCCTGGCCCCTTGTTGTAGTGCTGGGTCGCGTAGAACAGCAACTCGCCGCTTGGGCTTTCGTAGAAGCCGCTTGCCGCCGCGAGGTCTGCGGTATTCGTCCCACCGGTGTTCGGGAACGGTGTGATTCGCGTCCCGCTATTACCCGTGGTCGCCAGTCTGATCCCCAGGCCATCCGCACAGACCGGCTCCTGCTCAGGCGTCGCGCACAACACCTGATAGAGATCAATGCGATCATGATCAGCGAATACGGGATGGCCGCGAGCGCCGGCCAGGTACAGAGGGCCTTTGATGTCGCCTTGCCGCAGGAAGTGCAGGGTTTGATGATGGTCCTCGACCTTTGGCACGGCGGCTTTTCCCAAGTACAGCCAATTCAAATCCGGACTCTCCAGAACGTTGGGGATTTCTTGGCTATTGGCGAGCGTGGATTTGTAAAAGAAGAAAGTGTCAGCAAACCCGCCGGTGACGACCATCAGGTAGCTGCCATCTGATGACGGAGTGATGCCGATCCCGTCGGCGTTTCGGAGGGCCTCATCATTTCCGTTTATCGTCTGTAGCGGAACGTACGAACTCGTTACCCGCGGCGCTTCCGGATCGCTGACGTCAAGGAACATGATCAGCGTTGGGGAAGGAGCGATTTCATAGGGGTCGTCACCCCAAGGCGGAAGCGAGGGCTCGCGCCGGGTGTCCATTGCCATTGCCAGCATGTGGCCTACCAACTGCATGCCACCCGGATGCGCGTAGACGCGCGGTGGCACTCCGCCCTCGCCATGCCCCAATACTAGGCCCGGGTGTTTCGCCGGATCCGGGTCGGCGGGATCGCCACCCACGACTGTGAAAAAGATCGTGGCGATGTCTTCCGGCGGCGGCGGAGTGTTATCAACATGTACGCCTTTGCGCAGCCGATTGCTCCGCAAACGCTCTCCATTCTTGTCCCGGGAACCCATCTTGAAGACAACGAGGTTCCCGTTGTAGAGCTCGCTGGCGGAATCGAAGCAATTGAGTTCGTTGTCACCCGGAGTTTCCGGAGTGTTGCCGTTGCGGGTGACGAGAAAAAAAGGCGTGCCGTCCGCTCCGGCAACGCGCGTGATCGCCTGGTAGTGCCTGCAATTACTCGGCTCCGGCGTAGTGCTGTAACGCAAGCCCAGAGCTTCCGGTCGCTCGGTCAGGTCGCTGAACTGATCGACGACGTTTGGCACGAACCGCATGCCGTCGGCTCGATCGCTGAGTTGCGCGCTGGCGGGCGCCGGCGCCAGGAATGAGGTCAGCAACGCAGCGGCTGGCAGAGCGGTCTTCAAGACCCGGCTCATTCCTTGAATATTCGTGAGCTCTCTCCGCTTCTTCATGAGATTTCTCCTTGTGCCGGTTGTGCGCAGGTGATGAATCTTACCGCGCTGCTACCAGAGAGGCGTGACGATCGACCGAACAATGTTCGCTCGGACCGTACGAATGCCCGGCCCGGACCGAACAACGTGCGACCAGCAGGCCGCTGCGGCTCACTCCCGGCTCAAAGAGCCCAGAGGGTCGGGGTTCCCAGCTCCGGCAGGTACGAACAGAAGACCCCGGTGTGAATCGCCCGAGCCGTAGAAGGCCCACGGATCGATCTCGCGTTGCTCAATGTCCGGGACGTTGATAGGATCAACGTCGTGAACGTTGATGAGGTGAACCAGGCTCTTCTTGAGGGCAACCTCGACCACCCCCGGTCTCTTCCCTCGGCTCGAAGCCCTGGGGGACGCGCCGGCCGTCTTCCGGATCGAGTTCGGGCTCGACGAAGTACCGGCCACGCCCGGCGTGATCCTGATTCGCGGCGCGCGGCAGTACGGAAAGTCGACCTGGCTCGAGGGCGCGCTCCGAGACACGGTGCGGCGCCACGGCCCGGGGACCGCACTCTTCCTCGACGGCGATTACTTGCGGGACTCGGATCAGCTCGCGTCTGAGCTGTCCCGCCTGGCCGCCACGTTCCGGCGCGACGCGCCCGTCCGGCGGCTATTCGTCGACGAGATCACCGCAGTCGCGGATTGGGAGCGCGGCCTCAAGCGCGTCCTCGATCGGGGCGAGCTGCGCCGGATCCTCGTCGTCACGACCGGCTCGCGGGCAACGGACCTGCGACATGGGGCCGAACGGCTTCCAGGTCGCAAGGGCAGGCTCCGCCGCACGACGTACCTGTTCCTTCCCGTCCCGTACGCCGAGTTTCTCCGCGCGGGTGGCAGCGCGCTCGGGGAACGGGCGCTCGCCTCGTATGTACTCTCCGGTGGCTCGCCCGTCGCGTGCGGCGAGCTGATCCGGAGCGGTCGCCTCGCCGAGTGGACGATCGAGAGCGTGCGCGACTGGATTCAGGGCGAGTGCGCGCGCAGCCGGCGCTCGCGCCGGTCCCTCGTGGCGCTGATGCAGCAGCTGCACCTGCACGGCGGCACTCCTCTCGGCCAAACCAAGCTGGCCAAGGAAGCGGGGCTGGCGAACAACACGGTTGCCGCCGGCTGGATCGAGATGCTCTCCGATCTGCTCTGCGTCGGCACCTCGGCGGCGTGGGACGCCGGCCGCCGATCGGAGATCGCACGCAAGCAAGCCAAGTTCCCCTTCGTGAACTTACTGGCCGCCACGGTATGGGCCCCCGACGCACCCCGCAGCGCCGCCGACCTCTCCCGGCTCCCACCCGAGCGGCAGGGGGTGTGGCACGAATGGACCGTCGCGCAGGAACTCTTCCGCCGCGCCGCGATCCGAGGCGCACCCGAGCCCGAGCGTCTCCCGTACTGGCGGTCACCCGAGCACGAGATCGATTTCGTCGCTGGAGATGACTCGTTCGTCGAGGTCAAACGCGGCCGCGCGAGCGCCCTCGATTTCGCGTGGTTCCCGAAGACGTTCCCCAAGGGACGACTCACGGTCGTCTGTACCACCCCGTTCGAAGCCGACCGCATCCGCGGCATCACCCTCGATGCGTTCCTCCGAGGAGACGAAGATCTTGGTTGATCGATCAGACCCGTGGAGCGCCCGTCGCATGCACGACCCCCCGGCTCAAAGTGCCCAGAGGGTCGGGGTTCCCAGCTCCGGCAGGTACGAACAGAAGACCCCGGTGTGAATCGCGTTCGCGAGGTGTCGGGCGAGCGCGTCGTCGTGCTCGCGAATCTTCGCGATCGCATCCTTGATCGTGCGCGAGACGTTCACGCGCGCCCGCTCCACTGCCCGCTCGATCTCGGGGTCCTTCTCGCCGAGGCCCGCGGCGCGAGCGAGCTTCGAGAGCAAGACATCCAGCTGCTCTCGCGCCCGCGTCGCCCGGCCGGGATCGTTCAGGCCCTCGGCTTCCGCCAGCTCCGACTGCAAATCCTCCAGCCGGTCTCGATCCTCCGGGCTCGTTCCCCTGCCGTCGTCGAGCAGCTCGAAGCAGTGAACCTGTCGACCTGGCTCCCGCAGAAGGCGCGAAATGCACTGGAGGCCCTTCATGTCCCTGAGGCCAAATGAGGGACCGTGATGCGCGATCGTCCAGACGTCACCCTCCCTGCGGAAGAGGCTGCGACCGACCTCTTGTGGCGTTGCGCTCGCGGCCACCACCTCGTGTCCGAGGGCTTCGGCCTTGGCGACGAGACTCGCCATCCCGAGCTTGCGTGCCGTGGCGATGGCTTGCTCCAGGAGCCGCCCGGCCTTGGCGTGCGCCGCGGACGAACCCGAGCCAAGGAGCATGCGTGCGTAGTCGCACTGGGCTCGGGCGAGCAGCGGGCGCGCGCCCATCCGGGCGTCGAGAGCCAGCGCCGCTTCGAAATGCCAGGTGGCTTCGTCCGGCTTGGACATGGTGGCGGCGAGTAGCCCGAGATAGTGGTCCGCCGAGTAGAGGGACGCGTACGCCTGCCCCCTGGTGACGTTCCGGCCGGAATACTGCAGCAGCAGGCGGTAGAGCGCGGCGGCCCGCGAGGCGTCGCCCAGGTAGCAGCAGACCTCGGAGAGATTCCCGATGGTGATCGGCCACACGGAGGTCTGGGGCACGTCGGCGAAGCCGTTGGCGGCGAGCTGCTCGAACTCGCTGCGCGCCTCCGCCGGACGGCCGAGCTCGGCATGCAGCAGAGCCAGAAACGACGGGAACACGACCGCGAAGACCGTGTTACTCGGGGAGCGGCGCGTGAGAAAGGGCTCGATCTCGGCGAGGCGGCCCTGCTCGCGCCGTAGCACGAACAGCTGGAGCCCATAGTTTCCGAGGACCGTCGCCCGCGGAGCATGCTGCCCGAGAGCCAGAGTCTCGTTGGCGAGTCGCTCCGCTTCGTCGAACCGGCCCTTCATGAGCTCGAGCGCCACGTGGATCGTCGCTGCGATCCAGGCGTGATCGCGATGGCGGATCCGCCGCGCCAGAGCGGAGTACGCCTCGAGCTCGGGCTCCAAGGCCCGCATGTCGCCCTGTTCGGTCAGAGCGTTGATTCGGCAGAGGCGGGCCCAGGCGACGAGGTCCGGGTCGCCGACCTCGCGCGCCAGTTGCGAGATCTCTTCAGAAGCGCCGACGAGCACCTCGATCGGGCTGCCGGCTGCGGTGGCGCCGATGTACCATTCGGCGAGAGTCGCCGCGAGCGTCGCGCGGTCGCCGCTCCGGCGGGCGACACGCACCGCTTCTTCGTAGCGGGCCCGGCCGCGCTCGACCTCATTCGTGTAGCGGTACTCCCTCGCGAGCCTCGCCAGCACCCGCGCGCGGAGCGCCGGCTCCTCGTCGCCGAGGGCGGCCAGCGCCTCCTCGAGCAGGCGCACCCGGGCATCGTCGTACAGGATGAAGAGAACGAATTCTCCGCAGAAACCGAGGACCGCGCGCGCCAGCGCGACGGCGGCGCCGGTCTTTCGGGCGAGCGCCAACGCCCGGAGACACGTCTCCTTCGAGCTCGCGAGATCGCCGAGACGGCACTGGGCGTCGCCCAGCTCGAGAAGGATCTGCATGCGCCGGGGATCGTCGGAAGCGGCGGGCCGCAGCGCATGAAGCGCGCGCTCGTACTCCCGGATCGCCTCCTCCCAGGCGAACACCGCAGCAGCCTGCCGGGCGCTCCGCATCGCGTACTCGATCGCCCGCCCCGCGTCGCCAGCCGCGATCGCCTCGAAGAAGTGGTGCGCCAGCTCGGGGGCGTGGGCATCCAGATCTGCAGCGTGGACGGACTCGATCGCCTCGCCGATCGATCGGTGGAGAGCGGGCCCGCGACCTGGGGCGAGATCACCGGCCAGCGTCTCGCAGACCAGCGCGTGCGAGAATCGGTAGCGGCCGAGCGCGGCGGAGTCCTCGGCGACGAGCGCGGCGCGCATCCCCTCGGCGAGCGTCGAGAGCACGCGTTCCTCGGGCCACTCCGCCGCAGCCTCGAGGACGGCGCGATCGAAGACCTTCCCGATGAGCGCCGCGACGGTGAGAAGCCAGCGCGCGTCCTCCGAGAGAAGTCCCAGGCGCTGGCGAACCGATTCCTTCACTTCCTCGGGAATCTTCAGGTTGCCGGCGACGATCTCCTGCTTCCCTCGAGACGGCTCGTGTTCGGCGAGAGCCACGCGGACGACGCCTTCGATGAAGAACGGATTGCCGCCGGTGGCTTGGTGGACCTTGGTGACGAGATCTGCCGACGGAACCGCCTCGGCCGTGGTCTCGATCAAGTGAGCAACCTCGGGCTTCGACAAACCCTGCAAATGGATGGTGCGACCTTCACGACTGATCTCGGCGAGGATCTCGCCCACCGTCGCCCGCGCCTTCGCCTCGGCGTCGCGGTACGTGACGACCAGGAGGATCCGCGAATCGCGGAGCTCCCGCGCCAGGAACTGCAGCAGCCGGAGAGAAGAGAGGTCCGCTGCATGGAAATCGTCGAGTAAGAAGAGCACGGTCTCGCTCTTCGAGGCCCGCCTGAGGAAGCTCGTGACGGCGGCGAACAGATAGAAGCGGGCGCGCTCGGGTTCCAGTGGAACGGAGGGCGCGGGAAGCCCCGGCTCCTCGAGCTCGCGGATCTCGGGGAGCAGCTGGCTCACGTAGGGCGCGTCAGCGCCGAGCTGCGAGCGCAGGGTGGCGGGGTCGGTCGCGGTGGCGAGCGAGCGGAGAGCCTGGATCCAGGGCCAGTTGGCGGGTGAGCCGCCGCCTTCCCAGCAGCGTCCCCGGAGAACCCTGACGCCGGCGGGAACCGCGCGCGCTCCGATCTCGTCGGCCAGACGGGTCTTGCCGATTCCCGGCTCGCCGGCCACGAGACAGATCGCTCCGCGGCCGGAGATCGCATCATCGAGCGCCGCTTCGAGCTCCGCGACTTCGCGTGCCCTGCCGATGAAGGCCCGGCGCCCGCCCACCGGGAGATGGCGAGAAGCGCTCTCGCTCTTCCCTGGCTCCCGACTGTCTCCGAGCGGTCGGGGAGAATTGCTCGTGGACATCGTCGCGTTTGCCTGCGTCGCGTCCGCCGCTTCAACCGAGAGCGACCTAACGATACGCGACTCTAGCACCTTACATCACACTTCCGGGTTGACCGCCAACGAACCAGGGGCGGCCGGACGATTCCGGGGAACGGTGGGGCGAGGTCGCGGGGTGCCCGGCCCGACGCTCTCGATAGCTGGCCGTGTCATTGTGCTAAGTATTCGTTGGCATAAATATGGCAACGTATTATGGTTGCGCGAGTCGGAC
>CAZCGA010000026.1:0-32871 GCA_964498075.1 uncultured Binatia bacterium (SeqCode)
AAGATGCCATAAACGGCCCTTCGCAATCAATCCTTAAGTTAGCGCTTATGGGGCATCGCCCCTGGCAGGCGGCCGCGAGTGACCGTGGCGCCGCATCCACCGAGGCGACTTTCCGGTTTCGGCGGGTTATAAGTCCGCGCCCATGGGTACGGAGAGGGAAGGGACGGCGCGCTTTGCGGTCGTGCTGGCGTCGGCGTCGTTCGGCGTCGTCGGCGCCTGCCTGACCTTGCCCGGCACTCTCTTGCCTCTGTTGCTCGACGACTTCGGCATCCGCATGTTCGAAGCCGGCTCGATGCTGGCGTTG
This sequence comes from uncultured Binatia bacterium (SeqCode), assembly GCA_964498075.1. GTDB lineage: Bacteria > Desulfobacterota > Binatia > HRBIN30 > HRBIN30 > CAZCGA01. Next base: position 305 of record CAZCGA010000026.1, read on the forward strand.
CAGCCGGTGGCGTATCTGCTGACTGTACTGACGGCGGGTTGGATGATTGCGCGCGTCGGCATGCGCGTCGTCTTGAGCCTCGGCGTGTTGACGTTTGCGGCCGGGTTCGCCGGCTTCGGGCTGGTGTCCGGTTGGTTCGGCGGTGCGGCGATGATGTTCGTGTCGGGCCTTGGGTTTGGCGTCGCCGAGGTCGGCCTCAACACGTTGCTGATCGGTGTGGGCGGTGCGCGCAGCGCCAACCTGCTCAACTTGACGCACCTGTTCTTCGGTGTCGGTTCTTTCGTCGGTCCGGCGTTAACGGCGCAGTCGGTGGCGGCCGGGGCGTCGTGGCGGCTGGTGTTTCTCGGCGGCGGCGCCGCGGCGGCAATGGTTGCGCTTGGCTGGAGCCGGCTGCGCATCGTTGCCGACCCTCCCCGCCAGCCGGCGCGCCCGCACGCCGCGAGCTTGTACTCGACGACGACGCTCGTGTTGGCTGCAATCCTTGGCCTGTACGTCGGTGCAGAGATGGGCATCGGCGGCTGGCTGACCAAGTACATGATGGCCGAGCGTCACGTGAGTTTGACGTACGCCGGGAACACGCTCTCGCTGTACTGGCTGGGTCTCGCCGCCGGTCGGCTCGGATTGGGTCTGCTGTCGCGGCCGCTGCGCGTAGAGCCGCTGCTGGTGGGGCTGACGCTGCTCGCGGCGGTCAGCGTCGTGGTCGCGCTGGTCGTCGAGGCACCGTGGCTGGCGGTGGTCTGCTTCGGACTGACCGGCGTGGGCTTCTCCGGCATCTTCCCGGGCGTCATCGCGTTGGGCGGCCGCTCCCATCCGCACGACCCCGCCGGCGTCACCACCGTCCTCGTCACCGGTGCCGGCCTCGGCGGCATCATCATTCCGTGGAGCATGTCGGCCATCGCCGACGCCGCAGGCCTGCTCGCCGGCATGGCCTTCTACGCCGGCGCCTGTGCGCTCATGGTACTGCTAAGTCTCGCGGTGAGATGGACGGCACCTGCAAACCCCTGAGCGACGATTCCGTTTGACGCCATACGTCGCGCGGTCACAACTTGGACGATGACGGCACGTGTCGGCTCGTTGCATTCGGGGACAAGTCGAAGGTGACCAGTCCAAAGCTCGGGGCACTGGCTGAGAACGGTGGTCCTACCAAGATTCACTCGCTTCTGCCGGGCAGCCCAGCGATCGACGCAGGAGATGGTGGGCTGTGCCCAACCACAGACCAACGTGGCTTTGGTCGCAGCGGTCCATGCGACGTCGGGGCGTTCGAAGCCAACGGCATCCCGCCGTAAGCGGCGGACGTCTGTGCCCGCCTATTCGAGCGCTCGCAACGCTCCTCTGGTGCCTCTCGTGGTGTGTGATTCCAGTGGCCCGGCGGCTCAAGCCGCGGCAACTAAGGGCACCCAAGGCCGCCTGCACGGCCTCCCCGCCTCCCACTCCAGATGGACATCGTGGCGCCGGGCGGGGTTGGGGGGAGCCGCCGTAGGGCGGCTTGGGCGCCTCTCGTTGCCGCGAGTTCACTCGCCAGGCTTGGGCGCCACGTCGGTCCTGGCGTTGCGCCCAGGCACCGCCTCCTCGCGGCGATTCAGGAACGGCAAGCGCACGTGATGTACCTCAATTCTGCACCAGCGGCATTATGCAGCTGGTACATAGTTCGATGCAAACTCAACAGCGCAGGTGCGCCCCTACGCCCCCAGCCAGCGGCGATGCCGCCAGACGTACCACATCAGGAACGGGCCGAAGACGAAGCAGGTGATGTTGATGCCGATCTCCGCCAGCATCTCGCCGCTCGGATGGAGGTACATGCCGTGCTCGAGGTTGTAGAGCGTATCCATCAGGCCGAGGTAGATGAAAGCGCTGCCGGCGGCGATCCCGAACAGCACTGCCCGCGCGCGGCGGCGACGCAGGCCTTCGGCGCAGAGGAGTGACGCAAGGCCGAGCCAGGCGTCCGCCGCGGGGAAGGCGCGCTCGAAGCCGAGATACACCGCATCCTGACTCGATTGCACCGCGCCCGAGGTGAAGAACGAGATCCAAAAGAGAAGGTTGAGGCCGGTGACGGTCCACAACCACACGATCACGGCTGTGAGACCGGCCGGCCGTTCGCCGGGCGGCGGCGTCAGGCGCTCGGCCGGCGCACCCAGACCCATATCAGATATATCCCGAGGCCGACTGCCGCGGCGCCGGAGAGCCCGCTGCGCAGCAACGCGCCGGCGTCGCCGCCCGCGTAGTTGCGCCACTCCCAACCGGCGTACAGCACGAACAGCCCGACGGCGCTGGAGATCAGAATCTTGTGTGCCGTCAATAGGGTCACGCGCGTCCTCCCGCCCGGAAGGCGCGACCGCCAAGGAGAGCAGGCAGGAACTGCTCCACCATCATTTCATCACCAGCCCGACCTCGCTGATCGGCAGGACGAACACATCGCTGTCCGACATCCCGCCGCGGGCGGCGGCCGCTCGCAGCGCATCGGCGAGCTGCGCTGCCCGGTCCGGCACCGGGAGGGCGAAGATGGCACCGCCGCCGCCGGCGCCGGTGAGCTTCGCCCCCAACGCGCCGGCGGCGCGCGCCGCCTGAATCAGCAGCCGGACTTCCGGGCCGGCGCCGCCGGCGAAGCCGCATTGGGACATCATATCGTCGATCAGCTCTTGATTGCGGGTGATCTGACGGCCGAAGGCTTCCAGATCGCCGGCGAGCAGGGCGATCTTGCCGCGCCACGCCGTCTCGCCGAGCTGCCGCGCCAATCCGAGCAACGCGCCGCGACCGGCGCGCCGTTCCGCCAGATAGCGGGCACGCATCGGGGCGTGGACCTCGCCGGAATCGCGGCGCACGCCCGTGGTGGCGACGCAGAAACGCAGCTCGGGCACGAAGCGGTCGAGCCGCTCGTACGTTGCGAACGGTTCCTCGCCCAGCGGCGCATGCCAGAGCTTGCCATGGTAGTTGAGGTACGCGAGGCCGCCGAAGAGCGGGACGTAGCGGTCCGCAAAGCCGCAGACGACGCCCATCTCCTCTTCCTCCGCCCGTTGCGCGATCTCGGCGAGCACGTAGTCGTTGTAGCGTTGCGCGTCGAGCTCGTAGAAGGCGCGCAACGCGGCTAGCACCGCCAGCACAAGCACCGACGAGCCGGCGAGGCCGCTGGAGGCGGGGATGTCGGTCCACGTGCTGATGGCCGCGCCGCGCTCCTTTAGACTGACTGCGAGCTCGGGCGCGTACCGGAGGAGGGCATTGACGGCGGCGGTCTCGACGTCGAAACCGCCCGCGTCGGCGATGTGAGCACGGGGAAATGAAGCGGCGGCACCGGAGGCCCGGCGAAACTCCAGGTGCTCCGCGGCCTCGATGTGCGCGCCCCCGCGCATCGCCACGGCTGCGGAGATGGTGGCGTACGAACCTTCCACGGCATCCGTCGGGCTGCCGACGATGTTGATGCGCGCCGGGAGCGAGACCTCGAGCATGCGCCGAGACTACCGCCACTGACGGCGCGGCGCCAGATTGGATCACCACGAAACGCGCACTGGCTGGAAGCCGGTGCCACTCCCGGCAAGACAAGTGGCACCGGCCTCTGGCCGGTGTCCTGTATGCGCACCGATCGGCGCTTGCAAAGCCGGAATGGCGGGGCAATCATCGAGACGTGCCGACACGGTCTGAGCGCCAGCCCTTCACGACCACCGACCCGGACAAGCGACCCGCGCAGTTCCGTGACTATCAGGCCGAGGCGCGCCGCTCGGTAAAGGAACTGTATCGGCTGAGCCATGCGCAACAGACCGTTGCCTTCGTGCTGGCCAAAGAGGCCGAGTATCTGCCGCTGCGGAAGTGTCGAATGAGTGTGTGGGAAGCGATGGATTCGCTCAACCAGCTGGTTGACGAGAGCGATCCCGACACCGACCTGCCACAGATCGAGCATGCGTTGCAGACCGCGGAGGCGCTGCGGCGTGACGGCCATCCGCGTTGGCTCACCCTGACCGGACTGATCCACGATCTCGGCAAAGTGTTGTGTCTGTTCGGCGAGCCGCAGTGGGCGGTGGTGGGTGATACCTTTCCGGTCGGCTGCGCGTACTCGGACACGATCGTCTACTCCGAGCTGTTTGCTGCAAACCCGGACACGCAGATCCCCGCCTATCAAACCCGCACCGGGATCTATGCTGACGGCTGCGGCCTCGACGGGGTGCACATGTCGTGGGGCCACGACGAGTACCTGTACCACGTGGTGAAGGAGTACCTGCCGCCGGAGGCGCAGTACGTCATTCGGTATCACTCATTCTATCCGGCGCACCGTGACGGCGCGTACGCGTGGTTGATGGATGACCGCGACCGCGCCCTGTTCGAGTGGGTGCGCCGCTTCAACCCGTACGATCTCTACTCGAAGAGCGCGGCGCGTCCCGATGTCGACGCGTTGCGGCCGTACTACGAAGCGATGATCGCCGAGTTCCTCCCTCCCGTCCTGCAGTGGTGAGGGCGCGGGCCTTCTGCCGCGCACCGCGCCACGGACGCGTCAGGGCGCACGGCGCGCCGGCGGCAGCACGAGAATCTGGCCGTTCATGTCGGGCTGATGCATCGTGCAGTAGAAGGTGAACAGGCCTTCGTCATGGAAGGTGAAGACGTAGGAGATCTCCTGCAGCGGCGGCAGCATGACGTGCATCAGCGTGCGCGACTGCGGGTCGACGAGCATGAAATCGTGCTCATCGTCATCTTGCAGGTTGCGAATGCTGATCATTGTCGGCTCATCACGATGCACGGCGATGAACGGCGGCACGAAGGCGTATACCTCGCCGAAGCGCTTCAGCGTCTTCTTCGATCCCGACTCCTTGGTGACCAGCGCTTGGGTGACGACGCTGACGCCGGCCGCGGCGGTGCCGTCCTTGCTCACCGTGACGATCTTCGACGCGCCTTCATCCGGCAAGTACGCGGGTCCCATCCCTGGAGCCGCCGCGCCCGCCACGCACGGCAGGCTGGCGACGAGAAGCAGCGCCTTGGCCAGCGAGAGTAAGCTTCTCATCATCGGCTCACGCCGCCGCGCGCGAACCGCGGGCCGGACTACCGCTTGAACTTCAGCAGCAGCCCGAACACCCGGCTGTGCCGCGCCCGGTACGGCGGATAGAAGAGGCGCAGGGCCGACCGCTTCGGGTTGGTGAACACCGGCCGCAGCTTGCTGAACTCCAGGAACCCTTCGTAGGCGTGATACTGGCCCATGCCGCTCGCCCCGATGCCGCCGAACGGCAAGTCGTGCTGCGCGACGTGCAAGACGCAGTTGTTGATGGTGACGCCCCCGGAGATGGTGCGGTAGAGAAGCTGGCGTTCGAGCGCCTTGTCGTTGGTGAAAAAGTAGAGGCCCAGCGGCCGGTCCTTCGAGTTGACGTACGCGATGACCTCGTCGATGTGCCGGTAGGTCTTCACCGGCAGCAGCGGCCCGAAGATCTCGTCCTGCATGATGGTCATGTCGTCGCTGGCGTCGAGAACCAGATGCGGTGGGATCTTGCGGAGCAAGTCGTTGAACGAGGCACCCGGCACCAGCGGCACCAGCGTGGCGCCCTTCTTTTGCGCGTCGTCGAGGGTCGCCCGCAGCCGCCGGTAGGACTTCTCGTCGATGACCGACGTGTAGCTGCGGTCGTTCGTGTCCGGGTAGCGCTCGGCCAGGATACGCTTCGCCGCCTCCACGAACGCCTCTCTCTTGGCTTCGGGAACGAACAGGTAGTCGGGTGCCAGGCACGTCTGCCCCGCGTTGACGAACTTCCCGTAGAGGATCTCGGAGGCGGCGGTCTGGACGTCGTAGTCGTCGCAAATGATGGTGGGTGACTTGCCGCCCAGCTCGAGCGTGACCGGCGTGAGGTTCTCGGCGGCCGACCGCATCACGGTGCGGCCGGCGTCCGCCGAGCCCGTGAAGATGATGTGGTCATACGGCAACGTCGAGAAGTCCTGCGCGCGAACGCCGGGCAGAATGGCGACGGTGTCCTCGGCGAACTGCTCGCGGAACTTCTCGTGCAACAGGCGGCAGAGGTTCTGCGAATGGGCCGCCATCTTGATCATCGCCCGGTTGCCGGCTGCCAGGACGCTGGTCAGCGGGCTGATGGTGAGGAACAGCGGATAGTTCCAGGGCGACACGATGCCGACGACGCCCTTGGGCTGCGGAATCACCCGGTTCGAGCCCGTGGCGAACAGCACCGACACGTGCCGGCGCTGCGGTTTCATCCACTTCTTCAGCTTGCGGCGCGCGTAGCGGATGCCGTCGACTGAAGTGAAGATCTCCAACAGCTTCGACTCTTCCGCGGAGCGGTGTCCGAAGTCGCGGTTGATCGCGTCGGTGATGGCGTCGACGTTATCGACCAGAATGCGGTCGAGCTTCGCCAGGTTCTCGCGGCGCTCCTCGAAGCTGGGATAAGGGTTGCTGAGGTACGCCTGACGCTGCAACGCGAAGACGCGCTGCGCTTCGGTTTCGATGAGGTCGAATCGTCGCGCTTGGGCTGTCTGTGCCATGGGGTCCTCCTCACCTCATTCGCAATGTGGTCGCTTGTGGAGGCGATTGTCGCGCGTCCGCCGCAGCGAGGCAAGAGGTTGCAACTGGGGCGTCGCCGGCGTTGCCCAAGAGAGTCGCGTGGCAGGCCCGCTGCCGCGAACTCACCCCCTGGGCCCCCTCTCTTGGAAAGAGAGGGGGAACCAGAAGTGCAAGGTTTCTGCATCGAGCCCCCTTCTCTTCCCAAGAGAAGGGGGTTGGGGGGATGAGTTTGTCGCAGCGCCAACGCTACTGGAAATCTAGGTCGACTCTCTTGGGCAAAGCCGGCTTCGCCCGGGGCGCGTGGGCCAGGTCGTCTATCGCAGCGGCATGAAGGGCAGGTCGTAGCCGAAGGCCTTGGGCCCGACGACCTGGAGCGCTTCGGGCGTGTGATACAGCGATCCCGACGAGCGACACGTCGCTCATCAGAGTTCCCCCCGAGACTGTGCTCGGGTCAGACATAGTCCTTGAGGCTGAGCCAAACCTCGGCCAGCGGACGGCGCGGGCCGCGGCAAAGGTAGACGGGTTTCGCAGTCAGCTCGGGCATACAGTACTCACAGCTGATGCGGCTGGCCGGTTCGACGGACTCGAAGAGCGCACGCAGCTCAGGCTCCGCGTAGCCGACCGCGAGCATGACCTCGCCGCTGTACGTCCCGGGCCCCCAGATCCAGTAGTTGTTGTGCGGGCTGACGGCGTGCGGCAGGCCGAGCCGGCGCCCGAAGAAGTCAATTGCTCCGGCCTCGCCGAAGCTCGCGGTCAGGACCCCGGCGCGCATCCGGTCTTCGGGCGAGAGCGTAGCATAGGCCTCGGACACGGCTCTGACGATTGCGGCGGCGTGGAATTTGAGCGCAAAGTGCAGCGGCATCTTGCCGATCGCATCGACCTGATCGGTAGGCGCTGAGAGCCCGATGCCGCGTTGATAGGCGACAAATCGCTCCGGTGGCAACAGGTCCACTGCAAACGGGAGCAGCGCGACCCCACCCAAAGCAAAGGTGGCCGCGACCGCAGACGGCAACCAGCGCCACGAACGGCGGCGCGCGAATCGCTCGACGGCGACGCCACCCGCGGCGAGCAGGACCGAGTAGGCCGGCGCGAGGTAATTGGAGCGCGTCGCCCCTTTCGCAATGAGCATGAAAAAGACGGTGATCCAAACCCACCCGAGCAGACGGAAGCGACGCCCGTCCTCGGCGACGAAGTAGTAGAGGAGCCCGGCGAGCCAAAAGGGGACGACGAGCGGATGCATGATGAGCACCTGTTCGCCGAGAAAGGTGAGCGGCGACTTCGATGGAAGCTTGTACTGCCCGGCGTTGCGCATGAACTCCAGCGTCGGCCAGTCATGCTGAACCTGCCAGACGATGTGTGGCGCGCAGAGCGCCAACGCGATGCTGGCGGCGCACCATGGCCACGGAGTCACCAGCCACCGCCGCTTCGGTGTGAGCACCAGCCCCACGGCGAGGCCCAGACCCAACCAGGACATGCTGAGCTTGTTGAGCAGACCCAGACCCATGACCACACCGATCAGCAGCCACAGACGTGGCGAGGCACCGTTGTGCAGGCGCAGCAGCAAGAAAAGGGTGAGCGCCCACAGCGCCGGCTCGAACGCGTTCATCGAATAGAAGGCGCCCAGCGCCAGGTACACCGGCGAGACCAGGGCCGCCAGCGCCGCGAGCCCCTGCGCCACGCGGCCACCACCCAGCTCGCGCGCCATCAGGCCGACGAGCACGACTGTGGCGCAGCCTGCCAACGTCGGCAGCAACCGCAGCGCGAGCAACGAGTCGCCGAGCGTAGCGTGCACGAGCCACAGCACCGCGATGGAAAGTGGCGGGTGATCCACGTAGCCCCAAGCCAGGTGATCGGCACAGTCGAGATAGTACAACTCGTCGGTCATGTACCCGTAGGTCAGGAGGCCGCTCGAGAGCAGATGCAGCGCCAGCTTCACGGCCACGAGCGCCAAGAACACCGGCCACGCCACCGGGCTCATGCCGCGCCCGCGCTGAGTCGGGGACGAGAGTTGGTCGATCATCCTCGCTCGCCAGGTGCGCGCCGCACGCCCCAGCGATTCCAGTGCGTCCGCTCACGCGCCGCCAGCCGCTTTGCGGGCTTGAAGTCCGTGCCGGTGAAGTACGCAACCGGCAGCAAAGCCACTTGCGTCACCGTCTCCGGAATCCCGAGGATGCGCGCGGCCTCCGCCTCGAAGAGCAAATGGTCCGTGGTCAAGCACGCGCCGATGCCGCGCGCCCGCAACGCCAGCATGAACGACCAAACGGCCGGAAGAATGGAGCCGTAGAGGGAGGCTTGCACAAACACTCCGGCGGTCTCACAGCGGCCCTCGATGCACGCAATGACGAGCGTAGGCACCTCGTGCAGATGCTCATACAAATGGAACCCAGAGACGAGCATGCGCGGAAGCTGGCGTGCCCGTACGTCACCCTCCGGAAATGGTCCGCCAGCATACGTGGGCAACAACAGATCCGCACCCTGCCTGTACAGGGCAGCGAGCTGTGCGCGCGCCTCGCTCTCGGTGATCACAACGAAATGCCAGCCCTGTGCGTTTGATCCTGTCGGGGCCTGGAGCGCGATCTCAATGCAGCGTTCGAGCACTTCCGGTTCCACCGGCCGCGACAGGTCGAGTCGTTTGCGGACCGAGCGCGTCGTCGTGAGCAGCTGATCTACCGTCGTGATGTCCATGTACCGACCTCCACTGTTGCAGGGCGTGAGCGCGCGCCCAGGAACGTCTCCGCTCCTGCTACTCACTGCTCAGACGCATCGTCCTGCAACCTAACGCAGCTGTCGTGCCACCCGGAGCGTAGCTACGCTGACGGGGCCGCAAGCTGCCGACGCGCAGTGCCGTGCCTGGTCTACAATGCACGGGTGCATGCTGCCAATTGCGGCGATGCTCAGATCGGAGCGTCTTCCAGCGCAACGCGAGCGGTCAGGGCGGTGACTGTCGTCGTTACAAGTCGGCTGCTGCCTCGGTGGACTTCTTGGCGCCAGGCCGTTGGTTTATGGCTCTAGCCGCTGGGAAGTAACCGGTCATCCTTCACGAGCGTTTGCGTGGCCGCTTGTCGGGGTGGGGCAGGGTGTTCCCCTCGTAGCGCGGCAGATCGTCCGCAATCTCGAACCACGGCAAGCGGCTCTCGATGCACTGGTGTATCGCGGGTGCGACGCATGCGGGCTGCCCTCCAAGAACTGGCGAGCTGCACCCTCAGCCCGTCGAGGCAAATGAGAAACAGGAAACCCGAAACCGGAGATGGGAAACCGGTCAAAGGTCTGGTCGCGGTTTGCCATTTCGTATTTCCGGTTTCCTGTTTCCGGTTTCTCATTCGGCCGTGCAAAATACTCACACCTGCCGCGCGCGCCGGCGATAGGTCACCGGACACGGCTGCGCCGCTCGTGCGACGCCGCCGAGCTGCCGCGGCCGCGGCGCGGCGTGCGTGAAACCGGGCTGCAGCTCGTAGGCCTCCAACAGACGTCGCACTGCAATCCGGATGGCAGAGATGGAAAAGCGCTGCGCCGGGCAGGTGTGGCGGCCATGACCAAAGGTGCTCACCAGCTCCTTGGTTGCTACGGGCACGCGATCCGACAGGCGCCGCCCCTCGTAGTGGCTGGGATCGAAGTGTTCGAGCCCCGGTGCGGCGCTGTTGTTGGTGACCGAGAGCATGGTGGCGACCATCACGCCCGCGTCCAAGCGATACATGCGGGCGCCGTCGTCAAAGGTCAGCGGGCTGAGGACTTGGCGGAGGGTGATCGAGCGCTGCGCGAGCCGGATCGATTCGCTGGCACACTGCTCGAGCAGCGCGTCATCGCGGTCCTGCACGCGGCGCAGATGCTCCGGATGGAGCAGCAGGTTGACCAGTGTCCACGCCAGCGCCGCGTAGAGGTTCGACTGCGCGCCCATATGGATCAGCATGACGTCGCGTGCGGTAGCGACATGGCGCTCGCCGTCCGGCAGATCTGCAAAGGAGTCCCAGATCCGATCGAGGTAGTCCCCCACGGCCGTGCCATTCCGGCGCCGCGCCCGAAGGATCTCCGCGATCGTAGTCTCGATGCTGTGCATCGCGGCGCGCTCCCGCCGTTTGCGCGTCGCCCACGTGACCACGGCCTGCGCCGGGCGCACGAAGGACTCGCTGGTGTCGAGGCAGTCGAGCGGCGGGATCAAGCGGTCGAGATACTGCGCCGAGCCGGCTTCATGCCCGGCCCACGCGGAGAGGCCGAGGCGGTGGCCGAGCCGGCGCATCAGCGTGAAAATTTCGAAGACACCGTTGTCTCCCAGCTCCTCGATCTGGAGGCGCATCGCCGCTTCGAGCTGGTCGAGGTAGTCTTCCACGTCTTGGCCGCCGAACAACGTGTGCGGGAAGTTGCGGCGGCCTTCGAGCAGCTCGGGCGGCAGCTTGCGTTTGAGGACCAGCTCGTAGGTGGCCAGCCCGAAGCTGGCTTCACGTTCCGGCAGCGCGTAGAGCGCGCGCACGCCGGCAGGGGAGAAGACACTGAACAGTCGATACCCGAATGCATCGACCACAAACGTGTCTCCGAGCGCCTGGCGCGTGGCGCGAAAGAACTCCGTCGGATTGCGGAGCAACACCAAGCCGGCGCCCACCCACGGCAACGGCCCGCTGCGCTGCGGCGGCATGGGCGCGATCGCGGGCAACGGCGACGACATCACGCGCGCCATACCACAGGGCGCGCCAGAAGCGACAGGCAGGCAGGGCGGCGTTGACATGGGCAGCGCGGCGGGGTGACAACTGAGGGCGCTGCGGGGGAACGGAAATGAGCGTGACCGCTTTCGCCGACATCGAAGCAGAGTTCACGAGCCGCGTGCGGTGCATCATCTGGTGCACGGTCGCCTCCAACGACACCAAGGGGAGGTTGCGATCACGATCATGAACGGCATGCCATCAAAGGTGTGGCGGCCCTGATGCTCTCGCGCTCGACGCCGAGGTGGCGCGGCGCCCTAGCTGTGGCCGCGAGCTGTCCTACGCTGCTGCGCTCTGCTGCAGTACAATGTCGCGCGACGTGTCGCGGAGCCCTTTCGTTGGACCTTCACTCGGCGCGACCTACAAAAGCTGCTGGCAAAGCTTCAAACCTCCGAGACCGCGCCGCTTGCTGCCTGATGACACGCCAGGGAGAATACGTCACCGTAATTGTGACCCACAGGACTAAGCCGGTACCTCACGTTGGTTTCCAAACACGAGGAAGCGCTTGTCTGCTCGGGTCTTCTCGAGGAGCCAGACGTGTCCGGCGATCTCCATGAATGTCGCCTGGGGGAAGCCTATGCCGGTTCACCAGTGAGAGATACTTCGCATCCCCGACGATTTTGCCATCAGAAGAGACAAGATCGAACCGCTTCGGAACGCCCGGTAGCTGGCGCTCAGTCAAGGAGACACCGAAGTGGCCGCCCATTTGCCGGCGTGCGAATTCCTGGAACTCCTGCCAGTCCAACTTGTCCACTCGTTCGCCTGGCTAAACCTTACACGCATCAGCCGCGCGTGCTCAGACTCTCACCATGACCAGGCCGGTGTTCGTGCGTCGGCTGCGTCCGCTTGTTTGCAGGAATTATCCTCTCGTACACGCCGGGTTCGACATATCGGACCTCGCCAAGTAGCTCGAACACGCCACCAACTGTCGTGAAGTTGCAGGTGCCGTCTCGCTCCAAGTCCGGAAGGTGCTGCGCGAACCAACGCCTAGTGATCTGACCTGTGGCTTGCAGAACGTCGAAAGCCTGCTCGAACGCCGACGCAGTAATACGCTTTTCCGACGCCTTTTTGGTGCCGCGCCTGGCCGGAATCCGGTAGACCATCGCCTCTTGGCCTCGACTGTGTCCCCATCGGACGACGGTGTAGATCTGAGTGGACCGAGGTTTCGGGATCTGGGTCCCGGGTGTGGCGACCGCCTTGATCCGTGTGAGAATCATGACCAGTCTCGTCTGGCTGACTTTCATTTGGCCCGCGAAGCGGAGCGGAGTAGCACGCGAGCTTCGCGGGTCATCCCCTTTCCGATTGCACTGGATTCGTACTCCAGTTTGCCCCGTCCGTCCAACTTCCTCTGGTCCTTCACCACACTGCTCCGTGAGGTGCTAACCCGCCAGGCTCGCGGGTCAAGCGGGCCAACGGTTTGGCGTGCTCACACTGCCCCGACGCCTCCGAGCGGGAGGCTGCACACGCGCGCGCCGGGGTTTGCGGCTCACAACGGTAAACTCGCTGCGCTCTTGTCGGTCCTGTAGGTCGCGGAATATTGCGGCCACATCGTAGTTGAATCGTGCGGCATACTGCTGACGAATACGCCGCACCTCTTCGACTATCGGGTCCTTCGCCATCGGCTCAGTCCTCCATGAGCCGGAGCAGCGGCAGGCGCGCGGAGACCGACTCACTCGCGTGGGTTCTGATCATTGAGCCGCCAATCGTACGGAACGAACTCGAGATCGTACTCGGCGGCGCGCTGCAGCTCAGCGCGCCGCTCGGGAGACACGTATAGCGCCACGTAGTCGAGCAGCGTGGCGTCGCGGTCGGGGAACTTCCGCTCCAACCAGCCGGTGAAGTCGCTCTCGTACCACTTCAGGATCGCCGACAGCTGCACGATGCGCCGTTGATCGTCAATGTGCAGGTTGCGCTCCTCGCTGAAAAAGCGCTGCGCCACGCGCTCGAGCTGCGCGTCCAGCTCCTCGGGAGTGAAGGCGTGCACCGGCAGCCGCGGGCAACCGCGCGACGCGCCGTTGAGCGCGAAGTGTACGCGCGGCTCGCCGAAGCGCTTGCGCACGACGGAGTTCTCCACCGCATTTAGGCTCATCGCGTGGCCACCGAAGCGCGGCCGCTGGAAGACGAAGAAGCCAATCTTGCCACCGAGGAACCACAGCGGGAAGGTCGCTTTGACGTCCCTGACGCTGGAGACCGGGTAGTACGTCAGCACCGTCTTCAGGACGGCGGCGTTGTAGGCGTTGATCCAGTAGGCGAGCTGGCTGGACTCCGTGGGGAACAGGCCCGGGTCACTGTCCGGGCTGTAGGTGGCGACGCGCAGGTAGTAGCGCTCCAGCTCCGCCCGATCCTTCTGCAGCCGCGCGTAGTCGACGCGGCCCTGGTCGTTGACGAAGCGTTGCAGCACCCGATCGAAGTCGCGGTGCGAAAAGCTGCGGAGCTCTTCGCCCTGCAGCTCAGGCATGGCCGCGGGCTTTATCGCGGTGCAGCCGAGGCAAGCAAGCAGCGGGAACAGCAGGAGCTGCCGTGCGCGTCTCGTCGAATCCCTCACCGGAGTCGCTTGCCCATGCTGATGCGGTCTTCGACCGCGTATGCCAAACGCTCGTAGAACGCGACCACGTTGGGGTTCGAGGAGCGCACTTGCAGATTGATCTTCGCGCAACCGAGCTGGCGCAGGGCCGCCTCGGCCGCAGCCATGATCCGCCTGCCGATCCCCTGGCGCTGCAGATCCGGAGCGACCGCGAGGTAGTTGAGCCAGCCGCGGTGGCCGTCGTAGCCGGCCATGACGCTGGCCACCACGCGGCCCGCGAGTGTACCAACCAGGAACAGCTCAGGCTGAAACTCTAGCTTGCGCTGAACGTCGGCGTGCGGATCGTTCCACGGAACGACGAGATCACAGCGGCGCCACAACGCCACAACCTCCGCCTCGTCACCGGCCGCGTAAGGCCGGACGACAAGCTCCGCGTCCGCCATCACAGTCCGGAGACGGGCAGGCGGAAGTGATAGAGGTCCGCCGCGTTCGTGCAGGTGATCCGGTCGATCGTGTCGTCCGCCAGCCCTTCGAGCTGCCGGGCCAGATAGTCGCGCGAGTGCGGCCACGTGCCCTCGGGATGTGGGTAGTCGGAGCCCCACAGCAAACAGCGGTCGCCGGTGAATCGGATGTTGGCCAGGCCGACGGGATCGTGTTGGAAGGTCACGTGCCCCTGGCGCCGGAAGTACTCACTGGGCAACAGCTCGAGCTTCGGCCGCACCCAGCGCTGATGCTCGCGGTAGGCGTCGTCCATGGCGTGCAGCGCCCACGCAAGCCAGCCGCTGCCGCACTCGACCATCACGACCTCGAGACGCGGATGGCGGGCCAGGACGCCCGAGGCGCAGAGGTAGGCGACGGTCTCCAACGGACTGCTCACGGTGACGACGTAGTTGATCACGGCGCCGCCGAGGCCGTGCGCCGGTGTTTGTGAGCGGCCGGTGCCGGCGTGAAAGGTCAGCGGCAGACCCAGGTCCTGCGCCGCAGCCCACAACGGCTCGTAGGCGAGGTCGTTGTAGGGCCGGGCATCGATGTGGTCCGGCAGCAGAGCGGAGCGAAAGCCGCGCGCCGCCACCCGCTGCAGCTCGGTGATCGACGCGGCGACGTCGCGCACCGGGATCACGGCTACCGGTGCGAAGCGCTCCGACGCGCCGATGAACTGGTCGGCAACCCAATCGTTGTAGACGCGCGCCGTGGCCACCTGCAGCGCCGCGTCGCGGATGTGGAAGGTACAAAAGAAGGCGAGGTTCGGATAGATGACCTCCCCCCAAACACCGTCGGTATCCAGATCGCGCAGGCGCGCGTCGGGGTCGTTGCCACCCATCGAAAACGTCTGCGCGGGTTCCGGCGTCTTCGGCGCGGGTTCCGCCGTGGTGTCCGGCTGCGCCAGCCTCGAAAAGTTGCGGACGATCCGGTCCTCGACCATCAGGCAGGTCGCGCCGTCGCGGACTTCAAAGCGCGGCCCGAGTGACCGCAGCCGCTCGGGCAGATTGCGCGACCACAGGTCCACGGGCTCCATCACGTGGGAATCGGCGGAGATCAGCAGGCGATGCATGCGTTGGTTCCGTTTGCTACGGAGTCCCATCGCTGTCAATAGCGCTGGCGTTGCAACCGATGTACAGTACGCCGCGGTTGTCTACCGGAGGAGGGTCCGATGTCCCTGGCGATGAGCAAGGCGGAGCGCGAGGCGTTCCTCGCGGACACGCACGTGGCGGTCATCAGCATTTCGGAGTCCGGTCGCGGACCGCTGACGGTGCCGGTGTGGTACAGCTACGAGCCGGGCGGAGTCGTGCGGTTCGTCACCGGCGGCGGCTCGCGGAAGGCGCGCTTGATGCGGCAGAGCGGCCGCCTGAGCTTGTGCGTGCAGACGGAGACCGCGCCGTACCAGTACGTGAGCGTCGAGGGACCCGTGACTGTCGGCGCCCCAAACTTCGAACGCGACCTGCGCTGCATGGCCTGCCGCTACCTCGGCGAGCAGATGGGGGAGATGTACCTGCAGATGACCGCCGCGGAGCGCGACAACAGTATCCTCGTCTCGCTGACTCCGGAGCGCTGGCTGAGCGTGGACTACCGGAAGATGGGATCGTGAGTCGGGGACTCAGAGGAGGCAGGACCGTGAAGAGCAAGCGATTCAAGCAGGGGCTGGCCGTGCGCCGCGCCGTCCTCGGCCGCGCCTACGTCGACCGGGCGCTGGCGGAAGCCGATGATCTCACCGGCCCGCTGCAGGAGTTGGTGACCGAGTACTGCTGGGGTGCCGTGTGGACGCGTCCCGGGCTACCGCGCAAGACGCGCAGCCTGATCAACCTGGCGATGCTGACGGCACTCAACCGGCCGCACGAGGTGCGACTGCACCTGCGCGGCGCCCTGCGCAACGGCTGCACGCAGAGCGAGATCATGGAGGTGCTGCTGCAGAGCGCCATCTACTGCGGTGTGCCCGCCGCGATCGACAGCTTCCGCATCGCCAAAGAAGTGTTCCGGGACGAGCGCTAGCGCTATGGCCGCGCCCATGCCCGCGCCGCAGCGTGTGGGCTTCATCGGATTAGGAAAGATGGGGCAGCCGATGGCCGCGCGGTTGCTCGGCGCGGGCTTCGCGCTGCGTGTCTTCGACAGTCGCTCCAAAGCCATCGGTGACTTTCTGGCGCAACACGGCGGTGACGCCGCCGGATCAGCTGCCGACCTCGGTCGTGGGGTCGCGGTCGTGATCACGATGCTGCCGAACGGCGACGCGGTGCGCGACGTGGTCCTCGGCGACGGGCTGCTGGACGCGATGCGGCCCGGATCGGTGCTCATCGACATGGGCTCGTCATCGCCGACGGGGACACAGACTTTGGGCGAGACGTTGGCGGCGCGTCGCGTTGCAATGCTGGACGCGCCCGTGTCGGGAGGCGTGCCGCGCGCTGAGGCAGGAACCTTGGCGATCATGGTGGGCGGTGCGCCCGACGTCGTCGCGCGCTGCCGCGCCGTCTTGCAGGCCTTAGGCGGGTCGATCTTCGAGACCGGTCCGCTCGGTTCCGGACACGCGCTGAAGGCGTTGAACAACCTGGTCTCCGCCGCAGGCCTGATCGCTGCGACCGAGGCGCTGCTGATCGGGCGGCGCTTCGGGCTCGATGCGGCGGTGATGATCGACGTGTTCAACGCGTCGACCGCACGCAACAACAGTACTGAGAACAAGCTCAAGCAGTTCGTGCTCTCGCGGACCTTCGCGTCGGGTTTCTCGCTCGACCTGATGGTGAAGGACCTCACGACGGCGCTCGATCTGGCGCACGCCACCGGTACGCCCGCACCGTTCAGCGCCGAGTGCCGTGAGCTCTGGGCTGCTGCGCAGGCGCAGTTGGAAGGCGGTGCCGATCACACCGCGGTGGTCCGCTGGTTCGAGACGCTGGCGGGAACCGTGCTGTCGGTGGACTGAAGATGTACGACCGCTGGAGAGGCTGGCAGGCCGTGCCGCCGCCGACGATCGGCACAGGGAGCGGCGACTGGATCGATCTATCGCATCGCTTGCACCACGACCTGTCGCGAGTGGGCTTCCTTCCGGAGGCGCGCTTCGAGCGGATCATGAGCCTGGCGGCCGATCACCTGAACGTGACCGAGATTCACATGGTCTGCCACTTCGGCACCCACGTCGACGCCCCCTGTCACTTCATCGCGGACGGGCCCTCCTTCGATCAAATCCCGCTCGATCGCTTGTACGGGCCAGGGGTGGTCTGGCGGCTGCGCTGTGAGCCGTACGGCCTCATCGAGCCGGAGATGTTCGACCAGGCGGGACCGCCGGCGCGCCCGGGCGACATCGTGCTGCTCGACAGCGGATCGGCGGAGCACATTGGCACGCCGCGTTACGACCAGCATCCGTCACTGAGCTTGGCCGCCGCGGAGTGGCTGGTCGAGCATCAGGTGAAGCTGATCGGCGTGGACTTCGCGACGCCGGACCTCGCCGTCAACCGGCGCGAGCCGGGCTTCCGCTGGCCCGTGCATCACATCTTGCTCAGTCATGGCGTGCTGATCGGGGAGCATCTCACCAATCTGCGGCAGCTCGGGCGCGGACGGGTCGAGGTGATGTTTCTGGGGTTGAACATCGAGGGTGCCGACGGCGCGCCGGCACGCGTCATTGCTCGTCCCGCCGACGGGTGACGCTCTTGCCGTGCGTTCCCGGTTGCGTGTAAAGGCTCCCTGCAGAGGCCTGTGGAATGCCACCGTATCGCGCCGTGCTTTTCGACCTGGGAGGGACTCTCTACGACTACATGACGCTCGAACCAGCGGAGCGTCAGGGTCTGGTCGAGCTGGCCCGGCACGCCGGAGTGCAGGCGGAGGAACAGGTGGTCCTACGGACGCATCGAGAAGCCCTGCGTCGCGTGTTCCGTGCTTACGTGCCGCGGCGATACTACCTGCATCGCGACCTGTTTCGCGACGCGCTCGTGGGAATGCTGGAAGACTTCGGTGTGGCCGCCGATGAAGCGCAACTCGAGGAGCACCGGCAGCGGCAGTGGGAGCGGCACGCGCGCCTCTTCGCGCTGCGCGACGGCGTGATCGAAACTCTGCGTGCCATCCGCACGCGCGGGCTGCACCTGGGGATCGTCAGCAACATCGACAACGATCAGTTGGCGCTTCTGGTGCGCCTCGGTGACTTGCAGCGGTACTTCGACTCGATTCTATCGAGCGAGGCGGCCGGCTCATGCAAGCCCGACGCGGCGATCTTCGCGACAGCCCTCGAGCGGGCGGGCTGCCGGCCGGAGGAGGCGCTGTTTGTCGGTGACACGATCCTGCAAGACATCGCCGGGGCCAATCGGGCGGGCATGCGTTCGGTGCTCCTGTGGCACCGCGATGACCGCGAGCCACCGGCGGTGGAGCCGCGCCCACATCACGTCATCCGTCGGATTCCGGACTTGTTGGAGTTGCTGGCGTGAACGCCGTTCCGCATACCATCGACGTCGAGCGCATCGGCGAAGAGGTTCCGTTGCTGGAAGGCATTCGCACCACGCGCGCCATCCGGCGACTCAAGCCGGACCCGGTGCCGCCGGCTTTGATTCGCAAGGTCTGCGAAGCCGGAACCTTCGCCCCGAGCGGCGGCAACCGCCAACCGTGGTTCTTCATCGCGGTGACTGAGCCGGCGCGCCGCGCCTGGGTGGCGGAGCGCTATCGCCGCGTGTTTCACGGGTACATCCAACCAGCCGTCGAGGCGGCCACGGACGCGAGCTACCCGGATGCAAAGCGGCGCAACCTGCGGGCGGCGGTGCATCTCGCCGACCACCTGCACGAGGTGCCGGTGCACCTCTTCGTGGCGGGCTGGACGCGCCGCGGGCAACCGCAAGTCCAGGCGTTGTTTCCGGCGATTCAGAACATCCTGCTCGCCTGCCGCGCCGTTGGTCTGGGTGCATCGCTCACCACCGTGCACACGGCGTTCGGCACGGAGGTCGATGCTTGGCTCGGCCTACCGGCCAACTGCCCGACGTGCGCGCTGATCCCGATCGGTTGGCCGCAGGGGCGTTACGGCCGCCTGGCGCGGCGGCCGGTGGAGACATGTTTGTTCCACGAACGCTACGGGCGGACCGCGCCGGCGTGAGCATGGAAACGGCGACACCGGCCCCTGAGCGCAAGGCGTCGGCGCTGTTGGTGGTCGCATTCGCGGCTGCCGCCTACGTGCGCTACACGCTCGGACTGCAGATCGGCCACGAGGGCGACATGCTGCAGTGGCTGGAGTGGGCGGACGTCGGTGCGCATCACCCGCTGGGAGAGATCTACCTGCACACCAACGCCAACTACTCACCCGCCTACATGTACGTGCTCTGGCTGCTCGGCAAAGCCCAAGTGGCGTTCCCGGCGCTGACCCGCCCCGACTACCGTTACGTGTTGATGAAGGCTCCGGCGCTGCTCGGCGATCTCGTCGTGGGTTGGCTAATCTACAGCATGGTGGCTCGCCAGTTCGGCCGCTACACGGGCAACTGGGTGGCGCTGCTCTACCTCTTCAATCCGGCGGTGATCTCCGACAGCGCCTACTACGGGCAGACCGATGGGTTGGTGCCGCTGTTTCCGCTGATCGCGTTGCACAGCCTGGAGCGCAAGCGCTGGCGGCCGATCGGGGTCTGGCTGGCTCTGGCGATGGCGATCAAGATCCAACCAATCGTCCTTGTCCTGCCGATCCTGGCCTTTGTCCTGGCCGACTTCGGCGTATGGGCGGCGGCGGCCACTGCAGGGATTTCCATCGGGTCGTTTTTCCTGATCGCGCTCCCGTTCGTGTTCACCTCGGGGCAGCTCAGCCGCATGCTGCAGAAGGTCTTCGTCGACAACTTGAACGCGCAAGCGATGGTGGGTCTCGGCGCCTTCAATTTCTGGGAGGTCGCCAGCCCGTT
Organism: uncultured Binatia bacterium (SeqCode); assembly: GCA_964498075.1. Lineage (GTDB taxonomy): Bacteria > Desulfobacterota > Binatia > HRBIN30 > HRBIN30 > CAZCGA01. The sequence continues at coordinate 20,336 of CAZCGA010000026.1, forward strand.
CTCGTTGAACGATGATCATCCGATCGTGATGCTGCTCGGCGTTCCCGTCACCCCCAAGCTGATCGGTCTGTTGCTGTTTGTGTTGGCGTGGACGCCGGCGGTGCTCGCGGGCTGTGCCGGCCGCAGCCTCACCGGCCGCAGCTACGCGTTGGGGATGGCGGCGTGGTCGTTCTTCATGTTTCCCACCGAGATTCACGAACGCTACCTGCTCCCTGCCGTCGCGTTCTTTGCGATCTGCGCCCCGCGCCACCTGGTCGCGGCCGTTACCTTCGCCGTGGTCTCCGGCATTCATCTGTACTCCTGTCACGCGCGCTTCCTCGGTCCGGTGAACCCGCTGCTGCTGCTCCCGTTCTTCTTGCTGGCCTTCTTCCATATGCGCGTCGAATGCACCTGGGAGGCGGAGACGCATCGGCTCGCCGCGATCTTCGGACCGCAGCGCTGGCTCGTGGTCTGCGGCCGCTGGCTGACCGGCTCCTTGTGGTTGCCCACTGGGGTCCTGGCAGCTGCCGTCGTGGTTGCGGCACTCGCGGTGAGTGGCTGGCTGCATGAGCGCGCCGGCGAGCTGTCGTTGACGCGTTTAGGGACGTATCGATCCGCGGTGCTCGCCTACGATGGCAACGTCGAGGGAGGGCCGCTGCGGGTCGCGGGGGAAGAGTTCAGCCGTGGGATACAGGTGCGTCTCGAGCAGCCGCTCACGGTCCGCTTCCCGCCGGTCTTCGGCATGCTGCGCACGGGTGTCGGCTTTCAAGCCGGGCAGGAACTTCGCTGCGGCGCGGGCTGCAGCGCCCTGGTCTCAGTGACCTCTCCGCAGAGTCTGCCACGTATCTCCACCAGGGTCACGCCCGGTTCGTCGGTCCAGCGGATCGACGTGCCGCTGTCGCACCAGCATACGGAGCTGACCTTCGTGGCTTCGGGGAATGGCTGTGACTGTGACGCGCGGATCGACTGGACCGATCCGCGGCTGGTGTCCTGGGAGCGGCTCAACGCCGAGCCTGGGCGCGACATCATCTACCTGTCCGACATGCGTGAGCACTCGCTGTGGCCGGCGCCGTCCTTTGGCCCGCAGGGCAAGTGGGTGCGCGATCGCAGCGTCGAGGGCCGGGCGCTGAGCATTGGTGGTCACGCCTATACCAAGGGATTGGGCACGCACGCCGACTCGGTGCTCCGATTCCGTGTTCCGGACGGCTTCTCCACCTTCGTGACCGACCTCGGATACGACGACGAGATCCCGCCCGGCGGCAACCGCATGCAATTCATCATCGTCGTCGATGGGCGCGAAGTGTACCGCTCCCCCGAGGTGGAACCACGCCATCGGACTGCCGACCTGCGCATCCCCGTCCGCGGCGCCCGGCAGATCGCCCTGATCGTGGACGCTCGCGGTTTCAGCGACGGCGATCACGCCGACTGGGGCGCGGCGCGCTTCATCCGCGACGACGCACCCAAGGCGGAATGAGCCGTCGCGCGCGCTCGCCCCATCGGCCGTGATGCAACTACGCGCAGCGCATGGGACGCCACTCGGCGTATCCTGCGCACTCCGGTTGCACAAGCTGGGCACGACGACGGCACCGCCACGCCTTGCCAGCCCATCGTGTTCATTGCCACGCGGCTGCTCCTTGGGATACAAACCCCGTAGGGAGCAGCGGCGCGTGTACGGTGGTTCAGTTCAACGGGCCTTTCCGCCATCCGGCCGTGTGGCGACCGGTCGACTCGCGTGACGTCCGGGCCGCCGGATGACGGAAAAACCCTCTGACGTTAGGCCCAGCAGGACTATGACGGACGAGAGCTGTGGGCTTTGTAGCGGGTCGCTGATCCTGTCGGTCGCGATCCTCCTGGCCGGATCGGCGGCAGGCGCGACGAACCGCCTGGGCTACGTCGCCGTCCGGGCTCCGTCTGCCGTCACCGTCTTCGAGACGGCCACGGGCGGGCGGGTGGCGACGATCCCTCTCGACCAGTTCTCGCGCTATAGCCCGAGCGACATCGCCACCTCGCCAACGGCGGAGAATCTCTTCGTCGCCATCGGCGGCGAGGTGGTGGTGGTCGACGGCGCGACCAACACCGTGAGATTCGCCGTTCCGCCGCCGGACTTATACGGTGCGGAACGCATCGCGACCAACGCCGACGGCAGTTTGGTTGTTGCGATGGACCAAGGATACGGTCTCGTCTGGGCGATCGACCCGACACAGGGCAAAGTCGCCGCCCAGTCGCCGCGGTTCACCGCCGCCTATTCGCTTCCCGGCATCGCCGTCACCCCGGACGGGGCGGAGGCGATCATCACCGAGGCAGACGAAGAAGACGCGGAAGGCTACGACCACCGCCGTCTCGTCGTCCTCGATACGACCACGGGGGCGATCCTACGGGAGCGCTTTCTCGACACGGGCGTACTGGGAGAGGTCGCAATCTCCCCCGACGGTAAGACCGTCTACGTCGGCGACTGGTCCGGCTACACCATCACCGTGGTCGACCGCGCCACGCTGGAGACGGTCGCCCTCGTGCCCGTGGACGAGCCGGCGCCGCGGATCGGGAGTGCGTACCACGTGCGCGGTCTCGCCTTTGCCCCGGACGGCACGTTCGCCGTCGTCGTCCTGACCGAGCGCCTCATCGACCAGTCGTTCGCCACCACAGTCGTCCAGATTCGCGACACGACCACCTACGCCATCCGGCAGCGAATACGTATCGACGCGCCCGCCGGGCGTCCGGCGGTCGACCCCGACACCGGCCTCGTGTACGTGCCCGTGCGCGACGCCCTCGGCCGAGTGGCCGTGATCGACCCGCGCAGCGGCGAGATCCTCGATCGGCTGGTCCTCGGAGAAGAACCCGTGGCGATCGCCTTCGGCCCCGGCCGTCCGCCCGCCTCGCCAGCGCCGACGCCGTCACCGACTCCGAGGCGCTCGCCACTCCCGGCGCAACGGTGCGCCTACATCGCGCACCCCAACACGCTCGCGGAGAGCGGCGCGCTCAGCATCGTGAACGCCACGAAGCACCTCCTCAGCCGCTTCGTGCCGATCGGCAGACCGCCGACCGACCCTTGGTCGGACGACGGCGAAGGAGCGTACGGTGCGGCGCTCTCCGCTGACGGAACCTCCGTGTACGTGACCACGACGGGAGCCTTGCTGGCGATCGACGCGGCCACGGGAAGGGTCCGCAATCGCATCCCTGTCGGATCTGGAGCCGGTCCGGTCGCGGTGAGACCCGATGGAGAGATCGCGTACGTCGGCAAATCCGGCGCGATCGGCGTCGTCGATCTGAAGACGGAGACGATGACGGATGCCTTCTCCACCCACGGCACGCCAAAGGACATCGCCTTCACCCCCGACGGCGACCTGGCCTACCTCACGCGGGAGTCCGACTCCGACTCGGTCCTCGTCGTCGACGCGCGCGCACATGCGGTGACCGCGACCATTTCGGTCTGGGACGGGTCTCAGTCGGGGTACACATCGTTCGGCAATCACCTGGCAGTCGCGCCCGACGGACGAACCGTGTACGTCGCCGTCGATCATTCAGAGGCATTCCGTCCGAGCACCGTGGCGCTGATCGACCGCGACGGCCAGCGCGTGCGCGGCGGATGGTCCCTCCCGGTCGACGGCCCAGCGGGCAGTATCGCCGTGCATCCCGACGGGACGCGCGTCTACGTGGCGATCGATCCGCGCTACGTCTGCCGCGACGACCCCGCCACCGGTGCCTGCGTGTCACGGCACAACGTCGTCGCCGTGCTGGACGTGGCATCGGGCCGCGCGCTGGCCACCTTGCCCATGCCGGGTCGGCTAAGCGAACTCGCGGCGAGTCCGGACGGATCGGTGCTGTACGCCACCGACACTGCGCGCGGAGTCGTCACCGCCATCGACCTGGACACGTATGCGACCCTGGCGACCGTCACCCTCGCCGATGCGCCTGGCCGCGTCGCCGTCGGCCTCGCCTCCGCGGGCTGTCCAGTGCAAGACCTAGTCGGTCCGCTGCCGACGCGAACCTCCACGCCGACATGGCAGCGGACGCCGTCACCGACGCCGACCGGCTCGCCTGCTCCCGAGTCGACCCCGACGACGGAGCGCACGCCGTGCAGCGAGCCCTGTGTCGCTGTCGAACTCGCCGGCGCCAGCGGCTTTCCCGGCGAACGGGTCGCGGTCGAAGCGCGGCTGCGGACCGGCGGACTCGCCGTCGCCGGCATCGCAGGTCGCATCGAGTGGGATACCGGCGTCCCGATTCCCGAGCGGCGGCAGTCCAGCCCCGACTGCGTCTCCAGGGCAGGGGCCGGCGCGAACACGGTCTTCTCGTTCGGGCCGGACTACTTCTACAACGGGTACGGCCCCTTCTCCTGCTGGGTGGGCTACGACTGCAGCTACGTGCAGGCTCGGATTCCGGCGCACGGCGACACCGCTCCGCTGCCGGACGGAGCGGTGCTCTACAGGTGTGTGGTCGCGATCGATCCGGATGCGGCACCGGGGCGCTACACCCTGCACGTCGACGCGCTCGAAGCCAGCGACGCGAGCGGCAGTGCACTACCCGCCAAGGGCATCGACGGCACGATCGACGTGCGCATGCCGGATGCCGGCGAGAGTGCGAATCCCACCTCTCCTTCAACCGGCGGATGTTCGATCGAGGCAGAAGGCGCGGGCAGCGCCTGGAAGTTGTTCACGCCGATCCTCGCACTCGCCGTCCTGCGCCGGGCACTCGGACGTCGGTCGGCACCGTCGATGTCGCGAGCGCATAGTCCCGCCAACGTTCTCTAACCGAGGTCGCGGTAGACCAGCGGTCTGCGGCGGTCCATGTTGCACCACCCGAATGCTCGTCGCCGGTGACGGTGGAACGCGCATAAGCGGTCGTCTCAGGATGATCAGCATGCCCCCACACAACGCACTCCAGGCCGACCGCGGCCGGAAGGAATGGCGCGCAGAGCCGCGTTTCAGCCGCGGTGGCTGAGCGCGGACCGTTTGGATGCGCGGCCTGTTCGCCATGCGCTTCGACGACCGCATCGCGGACGCTCCTCCGACCGGAGTGTCGCGCGGCGTGGTTGACCGACGTGACGACCGGCGGTAGCGTTCGCAGCGACACGGACAATGGGTCAAGCCGATCAGCACCTGCCGGAACGCTGGCCACAGGAGGGACTCCGTCGGATCCCATTCTGGGTATATTCCGACCCTCAAATCTACGAACGCGAGCAGGAACGCATCTTCGCGGGACGCAGCTGGTGCTACGTCGCACTGAGTGCCGAGATCCCGCACGCGGGCGACTTCAAACGGAGCTGCATCGGTGACAAGCCGGTCGTGGTGACGCGCGACGCGGCCGGCGCCGTCCACGTGCTGGTCAATCGCTGCGCCCATCGCGGCGTGCAGTTCTGCCGCAGCGACTTCGGGAACACGCGGGAGTTCATGTGTCCCTACCACCAGTGGACGTACAACCTGAAGGGCGACTTGCTGGCGGTGCCGTTCCGCCGTGGGCTGCGCCAGCAGGGCGGCATGCCCGCCGACTTCGCCTTGGAAGAGCACGGCCTGCAGACGTTACAGGTCACTCAACGTCACGGCGTGATCCTTGCCTCGTTCGCAGCCGACATGCCGCCGTTCGAGGAGTATCTCGGGCCGTCGATGCTGTGCTACTTCGATCGTATCTTCGACGGCCGCGAGCTGCGCGTGCTTGGCTACATGCGGCAACGGATCGGCAGCAACTGGAAGCTGATGTTCGAGAACATCAAGGACCCGTATCACGCCAGCTTGCTGCACGTGTTCCTGGTGACCTTCGGGTTGTTTCGCGCCGATCAACCGTCCGCGGTGAAGATGGACGAGACCGGACGTCACGCCGCGCTGATTTCGAGCAAGGGCGAGCAGCGGGCCACCGAAGGCACGGCAGAGATGAAGTCCTTCTTTGCCGACTTCACGCTGCACGATCCGCAGCTGCTGACGCCGGTGCGCGAGTTTCCCGGCGAGGCGACGGTGGTGATGCAGACCATCTGGCCGAACCTCATCGTGCAACAGCAATTGAATACGCTGGCCACCCGCCAACTGGTGACCCGCGGCCCGCAGGCGTTCGAGCTGCTGTGGACGTTCTTTGGCTACGCCGACGACAGCGAGGAGATGACCCGCATCCGCTTGCGGCAGGCGAACTTGATGGGACCGGCGGGGTTGGTGTCGGTCGACGACAGCGAGATGATGGAGTCGTCCCAGCTGGGTGTCAGCCGGTATCCAGAGGCCGCGGCCGTGATCGAGCTCGGGGGCCACGAATGTCACGACGAGCCGCACATGATCACGGAAGCTGCCATCCGGGGCTTCTACCGGTACCATCGCGACGTGATGGGTTTGTAAGCACCAACGTATGCCGCGCCTCACGGATCCCGCTACCATCCGCACGATTCTCGAAAGCGATCGCCCGTGGGCGGCGTACGCTTTGGGCGACTTGGCGCCCGGTTTTTTCGAGCACTGTGAGTGGCATGCGCCCGCCTCGGAGCGGGCTCTGCTGCTCCTCTACCGCGGGCTCGTCCCTACTGTGCTGTTCACGGTCGGCGCGCCCGAGGAGGTGCGCTTCCTTCTCGATGAGATGAACGCCGTCGACGAACTGTTCCTCCACATCCGTCCGGACATCCTGCCGCTGCTGGAGACCCGCTACCGGGTGCGGAATGAGACGCCGATGTGGCGCATGATACTCGACCCGGGGCGGTTTGAACCAGCAGCAACAGATGGCGTTGTGCGGCTCGGCTCCGACGACCTGCCGGCGCTGCAGCGACTCTACGAAGACGGCGACGCGCAGGGCGAGACCCCGGATTTCTTTTCCTCCGCCATGCTCGATGCGGGCGCATTCTTTGGCCTGCGCGACGGCGATGCGTTGATCAGTGCCGCCGGGACACACCTGGTGGCGCCATCGGAAGGAGTGGCCGCAATCGGCAACGTGTACACGCGGCGTGACCTACGCGGTCGTGGGCTCGCGCGCCGTGTGACCCGCGCGGTGACCGCAGCCTTGCTGCACATGCGCATCTCGACAGTGGCGCTCAGTGTCGCTCAGAACAACCACGCCGCCATCCGCGTGTATGAGCACCTGGGCTTCATGCGCTATTGTGCCTTCACAGAAGGCCGAGCTACGCGAGAAGGCTGATGCCGACGGAGCGGCGAGACCTGCGGTGTGAAGTCGAGGAGCTGTACGCGGCATACGTCGGATGCCTCGACGACGGCGAGCTCGAGCGGTGGCCGGAGTTCTTCGCGGATGCGTGCCTGTACAAAATCCTGCCGCGTGAAAACTTCGAGCGCGGGTTGCCGCTGGGGCTGGTCTTGTGCGAGAGCAAGGGCATGCTGCAAGACCGGGTTGCCGCGCTCCGGCGCACCAGCGTGTATGCACCGCGGGCGCTGCGCCACCTGGTCACCAACTTCCGGATCATGGAAGAGGGCGGCGCGTTGCGAGTGCGCGCCAACTACGCCGTCTTCGAAACTCAGCCGGACGACGTCAGCAAGGTGTTCATTACGGGTAGGTACATCGATCTGTTGGTGCGTGAGGACGGGCAGCTGCGGTTCAAAGAGAAGCTGTGCGTCCTCGATGGGAATCTCATCCAGGGCTCGCTCATCTACCCGATCTGAACGCGCCGGGCAGGCAGTACAATGAAACGAGGAGGTCATCGTGGGAGCAATCGTTGAGACCAGTTACGGTAAAGTCCGCGGCACGGAGCAGGGCGGGGTGCAGGTCTTTCGCGGGATACCATTTGCGCGGCCGCCGCTTGGCGCGCTGCGCTTCCGGCCGCCGCAGCGACCGGAAGCGTGGACGGGTGTGCGGGACGCGACTGTCTTCGGAGCGTCGGCATCGCAGAACGCCAGCGCCCTTGGGCCGATGCTCGGGTTCGACATCGGCGAGACGAGCGAGGACTGCCTCTTCCTGAACGTGTGGACTCCCGGAGTCGACGGGGTGCGGCGCCCGGTGCTGGTGTGGATCCACGGCGGCGCGTTCGTCATGGGCAGCAGCTCGCAGACGCTGTACGACGGCGCGACACTCGTCCGCCGCGGCGACGTCGTGGTCGTGACCATCAACTATCGTCTCGGCGCGTTCGGCTTTCTGCACCTCCAGGAGCTGTGTGGTGAGGCGCTGCCGTCGTCCGGCAACGCAGGCATTCGCGATCAGATCGCGGCGCTCGAGTGGGTGCGTGACAACATCGCGGCCTTCGGCGGCGACCCGCACAAGGTCACCATCTTCGGTGAGTCGGCGGGCTCCATCAGCGTGGCTACGCTCTTGGGAACGCCGCGCGCGCAGGGGCTCTTCCATGGCGCCATCCTGCAAAGCGGGTCGGCGAACTTCGTTGCCTCACGCGCCCGCGCGAGCCGCGTTGCCGAAGCGCTGCTGCACGAGCTGAACATCCCTCCGGCGGAAGCGCACACGCTTGCGTCGGTGCCGGCCGACCGCATCCTCGCTGCGCAGCAGCAGGTGTTCCTGGGGCAGCAGTCGCGCGGCCGCCCGCTCCCGTTTGTTCCGGTGGTCGATGGCGATGTCCTACCGCGGCACCCGTTCGATGCGGTGCGCGACGGACTGTCGAAGCATGTTCCCATGCTGATCGGCACGAACCTGGAGGAGATGAAGCTCTTCGGCCTCATGGACCCGCAGGTGCGCAGCCTCGATGAGGCGGGGCTGGTGAAGCGCTGCGAGCGGAACATCTCCGGCTGCGATGCGACCGGGGTGACGCATGGGCGGCGCGCCGTGGAGACGTATCGGCAGGTGCGGGCGGCGCGCGGCGCCAGCACCGAGCCAGCCGAGCTGTGGTTCGCCATCGAGTCGGACCGGTCGTTTCGCTATCCGGCCCTGCGCCTCGCCGAGCTGCAGCAGGCGCAGCAGCCGCAGACTTATGCGTACCTGTTCACCTGGCCGTCACCGCTCATGGACGGCATCCTCGGCTCCTGCCACGCGTTGGACCTGCCGTTCGTGTTCGGCACCTTCAACGACCCGATGCTCGGCAGCTTCGTCGGCGGCGGTGCCGCCGTCGGCGTTTTGGCGGAGCGCATTCAGGACGCGTGGATCGCCTTCGCCCACACCGGCAGCCCGGGGCACGCCGGGCTCGGAGACTGGCCGGCGTACGATCCGGAACGGCGGGCGACCATGCTGCTCGACCAAGAGTGCCGCGTCGAGCACGCGCCGCTCGAACCGGAGCGCCGCTTCTGGGAGTTCTGGGACGGTATCATCGTCTAGTCAGCCCGCGCGTGTAGTCCATCTGGCAGAGGCAATCGGAGGTTCGTTGATGAAGCAACATTCGTTGAGGGTCGCGCTTTGCCGTCGCGGGCACGAGCACGACAGGCGGACCCGCAGCGCCGCCAGTGTTTCTGGTGCGCTGCCCCGATGGCTTCTGATGGTCTTGCTGGGCTGCGTCACGTTCACGCCCCGCGGCGCTGGCGCGGTGACCCTTTCCGGCACCGTTACATACGCTGGGTCGCGGGGAGAAGTGTCGCCTACGACGCCGATCAAGCTCTTCTTGTCCGACTATGACAGCCAAGGTGGCGAGCTCGACCATCCGGTCGACACGACTACCGTCAGCGCGAACGGCGGTACGTTCACGCTGAACGCGCCGACAGCAGGCAACTACTTCCTCTTGTATGAGCTGGACCTCGTTCCCGATGTGCCCGGAGCGCCGGTAAACGTCGGCGAGCCGTTCGAGATCTACAACAACCAATTCGATGACCCTGGCAATCCGGTTCTCGTACCACAATCAAATCTGGATCTCGCCTTTACCGACAAGAGCAGATTCTCCGGCGTCGCCGGCACGGTTACCTATCACGGCAACCTCGGAAACGCGTCTTCATCAGCTCCACTGCTTATCGAGGACTTTACCGATCCGGGCCTCACGGACTCCATTGACTCCAGCCGCGCGGAGACCAGCAGTGGACGCTATGATATCCCCAGCCCGGGTACGACCGCTTCCAACGGTATCACCGTTTACCTCCGGGCCTTCTTCGATCTGAACGGCAATGACCAGCTCGATGCGGGCGAGCCGTTTCAGATCTACCAAGACAAGTGCACTGGTTCAGGTGATGCCGTCGTGACCGGACCCGACCAAGCCACCATCAACTTCTCTTTCGGCGATGAGAGCCTGGGGGAGGCCTGTGCCACCCCCGCGTTGTCCAGCGCGTGCCCCGGCGATTGCGACGGGAACTCTGTGGTCACTCTCACCGAGCGCATCCGCGCGCTGAACATCGCTTTGGGTCTGGCCCCCGCGTCGGCGTGCCAGCCAGCCGACCTCGACAAAGACCTCGTGGTCAGCATCACGGAGCTGCTCACCACAGGCTGCCCAACACCGTCGGCAACATCGACACCCAGCCAAACACCGACGCGCACACCGACATCCACTCCCACACCGACACCCACTCTTACACCGACATGCACTCCTACACCGACGCCTCCGCCGCGGCTCGATTTCGACGTCGAGATCAACCCCAACCCGGTTCAACCCGGAGAAGTCATGCAGGTCCTGATCACTGCGACGAACGCCGGGACAACCGAGCTACGTGCTGTCGAGATCGAGGCCGTGCTCCCAGACCAAGTGGCCCTCTTCAGTGCGAACCGTACGACCGGCGCGCCGGTAACCTGCGTGGGTGACGGCAACACGGCCGTCTGCTCTCCCGGGGAGAGAGTTGTGTGGACCGTTGGGACGATCACACCGGGAAGCGGCGTGACGGTCAGCATGCCTCCGGCGGTTGTCAGCGGAGCGGGTGCGCCGACGGACGGAACGGCGATTCGCTTTGTGGTCAACGGCCGGGTTGGCGGAACCAATATATCCAATGCCGAGCGCACCGTCGTGGTCGTGGCGCAGAGACTGTTGGATCTGACGGTGGAGGAGGATACCGACCCGGTAGTGGCAGGGGCGCGGTTGAGCTACCAGCTGCGCTTCGGCAATCGGGCGGCGGCGACGCTGGCGCAGGGAGTCGTGCTGCGTCTGCCGCTGCCGGCCGGCGTGGATTTCGTCTCGGCGAGCGACGGCGGTTTGTTCAACGCGGCGTCGGGCGTGGTGGAGTGGACGTTGGGCACGCTGACCCCGGGGCAGACAGGAAGCCGCGCAGTGGTGATGCGGGTGGGCCCCGCGGTCCTCGACGGGACGGTGTTGCGCGCCGAGGCGACGATCGAGGACAGCAGCGGAGGGCGCACACGGGCGACCACCGACACGCGAGTAGAGGCGGGAGTGCCGTTGCACCTGACGCTGGAGCTCAACCCGGACCCGGTCCAGCCGGGCGAGCTGGTAGACGGCTTGCTGACGCTAACCAACACGGGTGCGGTGGCGCTGCAGGAGGTGACGGCTGAGGTGTTCCTCCCCGATGAGGTTGTCCTCTTCGGGACGAACCAGACCAGCGGCGCAAGCGCGAGCTGCATCGGCGACGGCAACCTCGCGGCGTGCTCGGCGCGCGAGCGGCTGGTGTGGACGGTGGGGACATTGGCGCCGGGCGCCGGTGTGACCCTGGGCGCGCCGCTCGGGCTGGCGACGGGCCTCAGCGTTGGGCGGGTGGTGACGTTCAATTCACGTGCGCAGGAAGCGTCCGGGTTCACGACGGCGGCGCGCCGCAGCCTGCGTGTCGAGAGCACGCGGGTGCTCGATCTGGCCATCGTGGAGGACGCGGAGCCGGTGGTGCCGAACCAGGCGCTGACGTATCGGCTGAACTTCGGCAATCGGGCGGCGGCGGCGCTGGCGTCAGGCGCGGTGCTGCACTTCCCGATTCCAGTGGGGGTCGACTTTGTTTCGGCCAGCGACAGCGGAGTGTTGAGCGCCGGCGGCGTCGTCGAGTGGACGCTGGGGACGTTGAACCCCGGGCAGACGGGGAGCCGCGACGTCGCCGTGCAGGTGGCCGGCGCGGTACAGAACGGGGCGGTACTCCGGGCGGCGGCCTCGATCGAAGACAATACTGGGCGGCGTACGCGTGCGGCGGTGGAGACGCGAGTACAGGCGGGAGTGCCGTTGCACCTGACGATGGAGTTGAACCCTGACCCGGTGCAACCAGGCGAGCTGGTGAATGGCTTACTGACGGTGACCAACACGGGGCCGATCACGCGGCTCGGCGTCGAGGTGGAGGTGTTCATTCCGGATGAGGTTGCGCCGTTCACGACCAATCGGACCAGCGGGGCGAGCGCGAGCTGCAGCGGCGACGGCAATCCCGCGGTGTGCTCGGCGCGCGAGCGGCTGGTGTGGACGGTGGGGGCGTTGCCGGCGGGGGTCGGGGTGACCCTGGGCACGCCGCTCGGGCTGGCGACGGACGTCAGTGTTGGGCGAGTGGTGACGTTCAACGCGCGCGCCGACGAGACCAGCGGGCTCACGGCGGCGGCGCACGGCAGCCTGCGCGTCGAGAGCAACCGGGTGCTCGACCTGGCCATCGTGGGGGACGCGGAGCCGGTGGTGCCGAACCAGGCGCTGACGTATCGGCTGAACTTCGGCAATCGGGCGGCGGCAGCGTTGGCGCCAGGCACGGTGCTGCGCTTCCCGGTTCCCGCCGGTGTCGACTTTGTTTCCGCCAGCGACGGCGGCCTGTTGAGTGCCGCCGGCGTCGTCGAGTGGACGCCAGGGACGTTGAACCCCGGGCAGACGGGGAGCCGCGAGGTAGCCGTGC
>CAZCGA010000026.1:32971-56659 GCA_964498075.1 uncultured Binatia bacterium (SeqCode)
TGGACGCCAGGGACGTTGAACCCCGGGCAGACGGGGAGCCGCGAGGTAGCCGTGCAAGTGACCGGCACGGTGCAGAACGGAGCGGTACTCCGGGCTGGGGCGGCGATCGAAGACAACACGGGGCGGCGTACGCGTGCGACGGCGGAGACGCGAGTACAGGCGGGAGTGCCGCTGCACCTGACGATGGAGCTGAATCCGGATCCGGCACAGCCGGGCGAGCTGGTCAACGGCCTGTTGACGGTGACCAACACCGGGCCGATCGCGCTGCTGGGAGTCGAGGTGGAGGTGTTCATTCCGGATGAGGTTGCGCCGTTCACGACCAATCGGACCAGCGGGGCGAGCGCGAGCTGCAGCGGCGACGGCAATCCCGCGGTGTGCTCGGCGCGCGAGCGGCTGGTGTGGACGGTGGGGGCGCTGCCGGCGGGGGTCGGGGTGACCCTGGCCGCGCCGCTCGGGCTGGCGACAGACGTCAGCGTTGGGGGGCGGGTAGTGACGTTCAACGCGCGCGCCGATGAGACCAACGGGTTCACGGCGGCGGCGCGCCGCAGCCTGCGCGTCGAGAGTAGCCGCGTGCTCGACCTGGCCGTGGAGGAGGACGCGGAGCCGGTGGTGCCGAACCAGGCGCTGACGTATCGACTGAACTTCGGCAATCGGGCGGCAGCAGCGTTGGCGCCAGGCACGGTGCTGCGCTTCCCGGTTCCCGCCGGTGTCGACTTTGTTTCCGCCAGCGACGGCGGCCTGTTGAGTGCCGCCGGCGTCGTCGAGTGGACGCCAGGGACGTTGAACCCCGGGCAGACGGGGAGCCGCGAGGTAGCCGTGCTAGTGAAGGGCACGGTGCAGAACGGAGCGGTACTCCGGGCTGGGGCGGCGATCGACGACAACACTGGGCGGCGTACGCGTGCGGCGGTGGAGACGCGAGTGCAGACGGGAGTGCCGTTGCACCTGACGATGGAGTTGAACCCGGACCCGGTGCAGCCGGGCGAGTTGGTGAACGGTCTGCTGACGGTGACCAACACCGGGCCGATCACGCTGCTCGGGGTGGAGGTGGAGGTGTTCATTCCGGATGAGGTCGCGCCGTTCACGACCAATCGGACCAGCGGGCCGAGCGCGAGCTGCAGCGGCGACGGCAATCCCGCGGTGTGCTCGGCGCGCGAGCGGCTGGTGTGGACGGTGGGGGCGCTGCCGGCGGGAACCGGCGTGACCCTCGGGACGCCGCTTGGGTTGGCCACCGACGTCAGCGTCGGGCGCGTGGTGGCGTTCAACGCGCGCGCCGATGAGGCCGGCGGGTTCACGGCGGCGGCGCGCCGCAGCCTGCGCGTCGAGAGTAGCCGGCTGCTCGATCTGGCTGTCGATGAGGACGCGGACCCGGTGGCCCCGGGAGGAGAGCTGTCCTATCGACTCAGCTTCGGGAACCAGTCGACGACCACCGCGGCGCAGGGGACACTGTTGCGCCTGGCTCTACCGGCAGGCGCGGAGTTTGTATCCGCGACCGACGGTGGTGCGTTCATTGCCGGCGGCGTCGAGTGGATGCTGGGGACCTTGAACAAGGGAGATGCGGGAAGCCGCGAGGTGGTCGTGCAGGTCGACGCTGCATTGCCGAGCGGCGCCGTACTCTGCGCGGCGGCGACCATCGACGATGACTCCGGGCGGCGCACACGCGCGACGGTGGAGACGCGAGCGCAGGCGGGGGTACCGTTGCCTCTCACGATCGAGGTGACCCCCGACCCAGCGCAACCGGGCGCGTTGCTGAGCGGGATGTTGACGGTGAAGAACACCGGGCCCATAGCCTTGCTGGGGGTGCAGGTGGAGGTATTCCTGCCGGACGAAATCGCTCTCTTCGCGACAAACCAAACCAGCGGAGCGAGCGCGACCTGCATCGGCGACGGCAATCCGGCGGCGTGCTCGGCGCGCGAGCGGCTGGTGTGGGCGGTGGGAACGCTGGCGTCTGGAGGCATGGCGCAACTTACCATGTCGCCCCATTTTCAGGCCGCCGTCGTGCCGGGCCGCGTGGTGACGTTCAACGCCCGGGCGGCCGAGAACGGCGGCGTCTCCACCGCCGCGCGCCGCAGCATCCGGGTGCAGACGCCGTAGGCTCAGACACGTTGACCGCCGGGATGGATATGGCTGAAGTGCTCCGACACGTTGCTGGCTGAAGGGAGGATCGCCCGATGAAGTTCACTTGGTTTCATCTCATGCCGTACCGCTGGCTGCCCGCAGACTTTCGCGAGCGTTACCACGGCGTCTGGGTCGACGTGCCCAACCACCTCTACGATCCGGAGCGCGGCCACGCGCTCTACAACGAGTACCTCGACATGCTCGAGTACGCCGACCAGGTGGGATTCGACGCCATCGGCGTCAACGAGCATCACCAGAACGCCTACGGCATGATGCCCTCGCCGAACTTGATGGCGGCCGCGCTGGCGCGGCGCACCACGAACGCGATGCTGCTGGTGCTGGGGAACTCGATCGTGCTGTACAATCCGCCGACACGCGTCGCCGAGGAGATGGCGATGCTCGACGTCATCTCCGGCGGCCGGTTGATCGCCGGCTTTCCGGTCGGCACGTCGATGGACATCAACTACTGCTACGGCCAGAACCCGGCCACGGTGCGCGACAAGTATCGCGAGGGGCATGACTTGATCATCAAGGCGTGGGCCGAGCGCGTGCCGTTTCCGTGGAACGGCAAGTACACCAAGCTGCGCTACGTGAATCTGTGGCCGCGTCCGATCCAGCAGCCGCATCCGCCGATCTGGATTCCCGGCCTCGGCTCGATCGAAACGTGGGACTGGTGCCTCGACCACGCTTACAACTACAGCTACCTCTCGTTCAGCGGCTACAAGCGCGCGCAACGCATGATGGACGGCTACTGGGAGCGTGGAGCGGCGCGTGGCGTCGAGCCCAACCCGTATAGCGCAGCATTCTTCCAGCAAGTGTGCATCAGCGAGACCGACGGCGCCTGCGAGCGTGAGTGGTGGCCGCATGTCGACTACTTCTTCAACAAGTGCCTGCATCTCTATCCGGGCATGGCCGGCGCACCCGGATACGTCAGTGAAGCCTCGATGCGCGCCGGCATCGTGGCGCAGGCGGGCAACACCGGCATGAACCTGGGGACGAACAAGAGCTGGAAAGAGCTGGTCGAGCAACGCTACATCGTCGCCGGATCGCCCGCGACGGTGCGCCAGCAGTTGGAGGAGCTGGCGCGCTCCCTGCGCGCCGGGCATCTGCTCCTCGGCTTGCATCTCGGATCGGCGGCGATCGAGCTGGTCAATCGGGCCACCTATCTCTGCGCCACCGAGGTGCTGCCGGCGCTGCGTCCGCTCTGGAGTGAGTGGGAAGATCGCTGGTGGCCGAAGGCGCTACCAGCGGAGCGGCGCGTTGCCCCCGGCAGCGCGAATGCGGCGGCCGGCGCGCCGGTCCGGGGCGGTGGCAACGGACAGGAGGCGCGGTCGTGAGCTCGCCGGCTGCCGCAGCGACGTCGCGCTTGCTCACGCTGGGTCGAGATCGACCGACGATCGAGGTACTTGAAGCGGGGCAGGGGACACCGCTGTTGTTCCTGCACGGCGCCGGGGGCGTGCCGGCCTGGGAAGGCGTGCTGCCGCTGCTGTCTCGCGAGTATCACGTCTACGCACCGTTGCTCCCGGGTTTCGGCCGCTCCACCGGCCTCGAGCTGCTCGATGACCAGCTCGACCTCTTCCTGCATGGCTTCGACGTGCTGCAGGCGCTCGGTCTCGACCGCCCGTGCGTGGTCGGAGAATCGATGGGTGGGTGGATGGCGGCGGAGATGGCGGCGCTGCGGCCGGACAAGATCGGGCGGCTCGTCTTGGTGGCGCCGCTCGGATTGTGGCGTGATCACGCACCGATCGCGGACCTGTTCGGGATGATGAACGACGAGATGGTGCCGTATCTCTTCCACGATGCGACGTGTGCTGCGGCGCGGGCCATGCGCGGGTTGAGCGCGCTCACCAGCACGAAGGACGATCGCAGCGAGGAACAGATCGAGACCTTGATCAGCCTGGCGCGGGGTGCGCGCACGGCGGCGAAGTTTCTCTTCCCGATCCCGGAGGGCGGGCTGGAAAGACGCCTGTGGCGCATCCAGGCGCCGACGTTGATCCTCTGGGGTACAAATGACCGTTTCGCGCCGCCCCTCTATGCCGAGATCTTCGCGCAGCAGATCGCCAACGCACGC
This sequence comes from uncultured Binatia bacterium (SeqCode), assembly GCA_964498075.1. Taxonomy (GTDB): domain Bacteria; phylum Desulfobacterota; class Binatia; order HRBIN30; family HRBIN30; genus CAZCGA01. The sequence continues at coordinate 37,158 of CAZCGA010000026.1, forward strand.
GTTGTGAAAGTTCCGAATGCCGGTCACTTGGTGGGTCTAGAGGCACCTGAACCGTACGCTGCAGCCCTGCGCTCGTGGGCGGGACGGTAGCACAGCACGCAGGCGGAGCCGGGCCTACAGCAGCTGCGCCCGACGCAAGACGCCGTCCAACCGTTCTTCCAACTCCTTGGTGGCCGGAACCAGCGGCAAGCGATGCTCGTTGGTCGGCAGCAGTCCGAGTCGCTTCATCATGTACTTGATGGGAATAGGGTTGGTGTCGAAGAACACCGACTGGTTCAACTCGAACAGCTCGTAGTGCAGCGCGCGGGCGGCGGTGAGTGCGCCGCGGGTGACGGCGTCGTACAGCGCGGCCACCTTGCGGGGAGCAACGTTGGCCACGGCGTTCATCATTCCCGCGGCACCCAGAGCGAGCATCGGAAAGCTCAGCTCCTCGAGGCCGACAAACACGCGGAACTCGAAACCAAAGCGATCCAGCAACTGCGTGACGAAGGCGAGGTCGTTGGCGGCGTGCTTGATGCCGACAAGGTTGGGAATGTTCTCTTCGATCCGCTCAACTGTATGGAGGTCGAGCGACACCGCGGCGCGCCCGGGGATGTGGTAGAGGAGCAACGGCAACCCGGTGCGCTTGCCCAGATCGATGAAGTAGGCCGCCAGGCCGCGCGGCGGTGGCTTACTGTAGTAGGGCGTGACGATGAGCAGCGCGTCGGCGCCCGTCTGCTCCGCACGGACCGTCAGCGCCAACGTTTCGTGATGTGATTGGGATCCGGTGGCGGCCACGACGGGAAGGCGCCCCGCCGCCGCGTCCACCGCGACCTCCAACAGCTGCGCCCGCTCGTCGATCGTCAGCGTGCTCGGCTCGCCCGTGGTACCGCACACGACGACGCCGTGCGAGCCCTGCTGGATCTGGTGCTCGATCAACCCGGCGAACGCGTCGTAGTCGACCTTGCCGTCGCGGAACGGCGTGACGAGAGGGGGATAGGAACCGCGCAAAAAGTGGGGCTCTAAAGGAATCATTGCTCCACCGGCTGGCGGAGTATTACCCAATCTGCCCGTAGTTGTCGAAGCGGGCTCACGGGCGTCTGCGGGAAGGCCGCTTGACATCTACCCGCCGGCTGATCTAATTGAAAATGAGTTTCAAAATCTCTGGCGTATGAGACAGACTCTACAAACGGGCGGGCGGTTCATCGGTGTGCTGGCGGCGCTGGTGTCGATGCTGGTCGCCGGCGCGCCCCACGCCGACGGCAGCGGAGCGCAGAGTACCCAGGCAGACGTCCGGCGCATGCTCAGGGTCCTGGCGGCCGTCGGGGAGGAGTACCGCGAAGGGGTGCGCGACGGGACGGTGGTGCGTCCGATTGAGCTCGATGAAGCCAAGAGCTTTCTCGAAGAGGCACAACTGCGCTGGCGAGACGTCGCGACCCCGGCTGCGGGGAATGCTACCGAGGTGAGCGCGTTGTTTGACGACGTTGGCGCCGCGATCAACCAGAAGGCAGCCGCGGATGCCGTGGCGACGAAGCTCACAGAGTTGCGCCAGCGCATCGTGGCAGCGACCGGAATCAACGAGGAGGTATACCCGCCCGAGGCGCCTTCCGTGTCACGCGGTCAGCCGCTCTTCGATCAATACTGCGCGACGTGTCATGGCGAACGCGGTGATGGCAAAGGCCCTACGGCGCGCGCCCTCCAGCCAGCACCCGCAAGCTTCACCGATGCGGAGTTCATGCGCGGCGAAACACCATACGACTTCTACCACGTCATCAGCCTCGGGAAGCGCAATACCGCGATGCCCGCTTGGGACGGCGCGCTGTCGCTCCAGGAGCGTTGGGATCTCGTCAGCTACCTGTGGTCGCTTGCACCCGGCGGTGCGGGGCTGGCCGAAGGGCAGGGCATCTACCTGACACAGTGCGCCAGCTGCCATGGGGCGACCGGGCAGGGGCAGGGCCGCTTCACGGGAGCTTTGCTGAAGACAGTACCGGACCTGAGCCGGCCGGAATCACTCGCGCGCCGAACCGACGCGGAGCTCTTCGCCGCGATCACGGACGGCGTCCCTGGCGCACCCATGCCCGCGTTCGCGCGTAGCCTGGATGACGACGAGCGGTGGAAGGCTGTCGCCTTCGTCCGACTCCTTTCGCTTGGAGGTGCCGCTGCGCCCACGGCTTCTGGGCTGGACGGCGGCGGCGCCAACCTCAGTGGGGAAACCGATTTCGAGGCTGTCCTTTCCGAGAGCGCCCGGCTGGTTGATGCCGCCGTTTCCGCGTACGGGCGCGGTGAGCGACAGGCTATGGGACTGGCGTCGGACGCCTACCTCCAGTTCGAGCCCCTGGAGCCGCGGCTCGGGGCCCACGATCCGGGGCTCAAGGCGCAAATCGAAGAACGCTTCCTCCATCTCCGGCAGCAGCTGCGAACGGCTGGCAACGACGCCGCGGTACGGTCGCTTGCGAGTACGATCGATGCCGACCTTCGAGCGGCACGCAGCGCGCTGCAGCCGAAAGCCAGCCCGTACGCGCTGTTCATCGAGTCGGCGACCATCATCCTGCGCGAAGGGTTGGAAATCGTCTTGGTCATCGGCGCGCTGATCGCCTACGTGGTCAGAACGGGCAACGTAGCAATGCAGCGCTCCATATACGCGGGGACGGCGCTCGGGGTGGCGGCGAGCTTGGCCACCGCGTTTGTGATGGGCGAGGTGCTGCAGTCGCATCCCGGCTCTTCCGACGTGCTCGAAGGGATCACCATGCTCCTGGCGGCGGTGGTCCTGTTCTGGGTCAGCTATTGGTTGATCTCCAAGGCGGAGGCCGACAAGTGGCAGCGCTACATTCGCGGCAAGGTCCAGAATGCACTGACTGGCAGACGCAGCCTGGCGTTGGCGGGTGCAGCGTTCTTGGCGGTCTACCGCGAAGGCTTTGAGACGGTCCTCTTCTACCAGGCGCTGTATGCCAGCGCCCCGACGGCGTCGGTAACCGTTACCGCCGGCTTCTTCGCCGGCGCGCTGGCGTTGCTGATCGTGTACGGCGTCTTCCGCCGCTTCGAGGTGCAGATTCCCATCCGGCAGTTCTTCTTCGTGACCGGCTTGCTGCTCTACGCCTTGGCGGCGATTTTCGCGGGGCAAGGTGTCCACGAGCTGCAGGAGGCGGGGGTCATCACCATGACGCCGGTCACCGGCATCCCGGCGTTGCCGTTGCTCGGTGTATATCCTTCGGTGCAATCCTTGGCGGTGCAAGCCGTCTTTGTCGCGCTGTTGGTGTACGCGACGGTGGTCACTCTGCGCCGGCGACGGGCAACGACGGATGGGCAGCGAGAGGAAGTGATCGCGGAGTTGCACGCGCTCCGCACGGCCATCGACTCGCTGCGCGAAGAGATCCATACGATCCCGCGCTCCCAGCCGGGTGTACCACCGGCGGGGTTCGAGGCGCGCATCGAAAAGGTGCTCGTTCGCGTCGAAGAGGCGGCGGGTCGTGTCAAGCTGAAGGCGTCCGTGAATGGCCGGGCAAACGGCGGCGGAGGGCGGCACGGGCAGTGATCCTGGCCGGGCCCGCATCTCCTGAGTTGCGACAAGCAGGCATCGTGAATCACTGCCGAGCGCTTTCAAGGCGGGCCATAGGCCCCATCGTGATGGCCGCTGCCTTGTTGGCCGCGTGGCTGCCATGCGCCTCCAGGGCGCAAGAAGGTGTCTTCCTGACAGAAGAGCAGGCACCCGCCGCCGTCTTTCCCGAGGCCGTGCGCTTCGAACGTCAAGTGGTGAGTGCGACGCCGGAGCTCCGCGAGCGCATGCGATCCATCCTCGGCGCGGTCGAGCCGTCGATCTGGGAAGAGCAGTACGTGAGCTTCAAAGCCATGCGCGGCGAGGTGGTGGACGGCTACGCCATCATTGTCGAGGAGATTGGCAAGCACCGGCCGATCGATTTCGTGGTGGGCGTGCGACCGGATGGCAGCGTGAGCGACGTCGCCGTCATGGCCTACCGCGAGGCGTACGGCGGCGAGGTGCACAGCAAGCGCTTCCTGGCGCAGTACCGCGGCAAGGTGGTGAGCGACAGCCTGCAGCCCTACGCGGAGATCAAGAACGTTGCGGGTGCGACCCTGTCGGTCGAGGCCGCCAGCCGTGCAGTGAAGAAGGCGCTTGCCGTAGCGCGCGCCGCGTTTGCCGCGGGAGGGAGCGCATGACCCGCGCGCTGCCGTTGATACTACTGGTCCTTGCCGCATCGGGCGCGTTCGCGGCGCCGGTCACCGAGATCCACTACGTCATGGGGACGTACTTCCGCATCACGGCGGAGCACCCCGACGGAATTTCGACCCGTGCGGCGGTCCACCGTTGCTTTGCTGCGGCGCGGCACTACGACGCGCTGTTCTCGCGCTTCGATGCGAGCAGTGAGCTGTCGCGACTCAATGCGTCGAGCGCGGCTCCGGGCAGCGTGACCGTCAGCCAGGACTTTGCCGCGCTACTCAAGCGTGCGCTGGCGCTCCGACAGGCAACCGGCGGCGCGTTTGATCCGGGTGTCGGTGCACTCACCCGTCTCTGGCGCGAAACGTCCGAATGGCCGGCGCGCACGACCCTCGAGGCAGTGCGGCGCACCGGGGGCCGGGGTTCCTTGCAGGTCGTCGACCGCACGTTAACCCGTCATGCCGATGTGCTCATCGATCTCGACGGGATCGCCAAGGGGTGGGCTGTGGACCGCTGCGTATCCGAGTTGCGCTCCGCCGGCGTCGAACGCGCGCTGCTGAGCTTCGGCGAGAGCAGCCTCTACGCGATCGGGGCGCCGTTGGGAACCAAGGGGTGGGACGTGATGCTGCGGGATCTGAGCACGCACCGGGCCCTGGGCACACTGCGGCTGCGCGATCAGGCCGCGTCGGTGTCCGCCGTCTTCGGTCATGAGCGCCGCATTGGCGGGCGGCGCGTCGGGCATATCATCGACCCGCGCAACGGGCTGCCGCTGCAGTCGCTGGCGATGGCCGTCGTCGTTGCCGATTCGGCAACGGACGCGGAGGCGTTTTCGAAGGCGCTGCTGATTCGCGTCGATCGCCCTCGGCGCGATTCACGTTGGGTGACGGGAGCACTCCTGATTACTGCCGACGGCGTCCGCCGTACGGGACGGATCGCATTCACCCGGTTCGAGTCCACGCCGCCGATCGATGCCGCGGCGGAGCCGTTACGATGAGAGCCTTCGGGGCGAACGGCTACCTGCTGCGGGACGCGCGCATCGAAGTGCGGTTGATCTACACCGGCTTCCTCGTGCTGGCGTTCGTCGGCATGCTGACCATGGCGGCGTTCGAGCTCTATCACATTGGCCCGACACCCGGCCGTGTCGCGACGTACTTCCGCGGCGGTGAGCGCGGTGCCGAGATGACCTTCGCCAAGACCTTCCGCGAGTTGGTCGAGGTCACGCACTTTCATTCGTTCATCATGGGCGTCGTGTATCTGGTCCTCGCCCATCTGTTCATCGCCACGGCCGTGAGCCCGGCGTTCAAGCGCCGCTGCATTGTGCTGGCGTTCGCCGGCTTGGCCGGTGACCTGCTCTCGCCCTGGCTGATTCGTTACGTGTCGGCGGGCTTCGCGTATGCGCAGATCGCGTCGTGGTTGGCGGAGTGGGTCGGGTTCGGAGCCTTTCTGTGTGTGCCGATCATGGAGATGTGGTTCAGCAATGGCCGCGCTGAGTTTCCGCCCGAGTGACACCGATGTCCGGCCCTACTGTAGCAGCCTGATAGCGCGGGTCACCGCACACGGCATCGACAGATCATGAACCGCAGGAGACTGATCGCTACGCTGACGGTGCCGCTGGCGCTGGCGCTGCTCGCAACGCCTCGGCGCAGCAGAGCCCAGGATCTGGCGACCAAGATTGAGCAAATGGAGCGCGAGCTGCAGGAGATGAAGCGTGAGTTGCAGCGCCAAAAGGAAGTGCAGGAGAAGGCGCAAACGGAGCAGCGGGCGAACGAGGAGGCCGCCAAGAAGGATGAAACCGCCAAGGCGTCGTTGACGCGCGCGTACCAGGCTGTGCTCGATCGGGTCAAGGTCGGCGGCTACGGCTCGATGCGTTACGAAGGGTCGGATCTCGACGGGCAAAAGAACAGCTTCGTCTTCCGCCGCTCCGTGCTGACGGTTGACGCCAACATCGCCACGCGTCTGCGGTCATACTTCGAGCTGGAGTTCGAGCGCTTTCACAAGCTGGAGATCGAGAAGCCCCTGCAACGCGAAGATGGCGGCCTCAAGGCCGAGCAAGCGATCGAGGCGACGAACAACTCGGAGATTTCGCTGGAGCAGGCGTGGCTGCAGTACGACATCGAGAGCTTCCTGAAATTCCGCGCCGGTGGCGTCCTGGTGCCGCTGGGACGCTTCAACATCAACCACGACGACAATCGTTGGGACCTGCCGCGGCGCTCGCTGGTGGATCGTGGTGTACCGGTGTTGCCGTCGACGGCAGCGTGGGATGAGGTCGGAATGGGTTTCCTCGGGGAGGTACCGCTCAGCGAGCAGGCGCTGTTGGACTACCAGGTGTACGTCATGAACGGCGTATCGCTCGACTCGGAGTTCGAGTCGGTCGTCGAGCCGGGGGATCCGAAGCGGACCGTTTCCGAAGTGAAACTATCGCCATCGACCGGCGGCTTCGCCGCCGACGTCAAGGACTCCAAGGCGGTGGCGGGCCGTATCGCGCTCAGCCCGGCGCTTGGGCACGAAATCGCCGGCTCGTGGTACTTCGGGCAGTACACTCCGGACTTCCTGGGTGAGCAGGACCTGTGGTCGTTGGGGCTCGACGGGCACAGCGGCTACGGCCCGTTCGAGATTGAAGGCGAGTGGATCTTCACACGCTTCGACGGCACCGCCAATGTCGCGCAGCAGCTGGCGGCGGCGGCGCGCGATCAGAGCTCGGTGAGCAGCGATCCCAGCGTCGAGAACGAAGTTGAGTTCGAGCTCGCCAACCTGGCGCGCAACAAGTACGGCTACTGGCTCGATCTGCGCTACCGCTTCTGGCCGGCGTTCCTGACCAACACCTTCCTCGGACGTAGCTTCGCCAACCCGCAGCTCATCGGTGTGTTGCGTGGTGAGCAGGCGTGGCTGGACGGTCTGGTGCAGGAGGTGGACTTCAGCGGCGGTACCCTGACGGCTTTCGAGACCGACAATCGCCGCGTCGATCGGATCACCGTCGGCTTGGCGTACCGGCCGGTGCCGCTGGTGGTCTTTCAACTGGCGTACGAGTACACGCAAACGAACGCCGGCCGCAGCCTCGCCGGGGTCACCAACTTTCTACCCGCCGGTCCCGGTGAGGATCACGTCAACACTGTTCTCTTCGGAACCGCCTTCGGCTTCTAGTTGCCGACATTCCGTTCGGGAGCACACGATCGTACCGCAGCGTCGCCGAGAGCCTCGGCGGCGCGCAGCTCGCACGGGCTGTGGGCGCGGCGGTTGGCGCCAACCCCATCCCGATCGTCATCCCCTGTCATCGCGTCATCGGGGCAGATGGCTCACTGACCGGCTATGGTGGCGGGCTGCGCATGAAGATCTGGTTGCTACGCCATGAAGGCGTCTTGCTGGCGTGAGCAACGCATGCGAGGTCGCCACCCGCCGCGTTTTCCGTTTGACTAACGAAGCCGAACAAGAGAAAGAGAATCTCTAACGTCGAGAACCTGTGATGATCATGCCGACGCGCACGGGCGCACTTTTCCTGACATCGTTGCTGCTTCTGGGGAGCGTTTTCTCGCGGATTGCAGTGGCGCAAACGGCAACGCCGACGCCGAACGGAGCGTTCCTGTGCTCCGGCGGTTCCCGGGATGGACGCGCGTGCAACGGAGACGACGATTGCCCCGGTGGCGTGTGCGTCATCGCCCAGGGCGTGTGCGATGGCGGCGACGACGACGGCCTGCCGTGCGACTGCGCGGGGAGCAGTTGTGGTACGCAGCCGCTCTGCAGCTCTGACGCAACAATGGGAACCTGCGGTGGCGGTCCGGATGCGGGGGCGTGCTGCGACACGGCCTTCAATTGCGCCGGCGGTCGGGCGTGTGTCGGAACGGCAAAGGTCTGCCTCGCCGGCGACAACAAGGGGTTTTCGTGCCTGCGGGATGCACAGTGCACCCCGTCGCGGTGTGTCTCGACCGGCAAGTTCTGCGACGGCGGCGACTTCGATGGCTTCTCGTGCGTCGATGACGCAGATTGTTCGGGTGGGGGAACGTGCACGGCGTTGCCGACAGCAACGCCGACGCGCCGTACCACCGGAACGCCGACACCAACGCGCACGGCAACGCTGCAAACACCGCGCGCGACCGGAACACCGACGGCAACAAGGACGGGATCGCCGGGAGCAAGCGCGACCGGAACACCGACGGGATCGCCGGGAGCAAGCGCCACCGTCCCGACCGCGCGACCCACCGGTACGGTGACGCCAACGGTCCGGACACCACCAGCCGGCGCGACCGTCACGGTCACCCCGACCTTTGCGCAACAAACGAGCAGACTCGCGCAACAGGCTCCGGCCGGGGCACGGAGCATCGTGCTCGTGGACGCGTCCACCTTCCCCGCCCGAGGAACAGTGCAGATTGGCAAGGATCCCACGAAGATCGATTACACCAAGGCGAACTCGACCACACTCAACCTCGCCTCAGGACTGAAGCGAGATGCACCGTCTGGCACGATCGTCAAGGTCGTCCCCTGCTTCGGCTGCGGCGGACAGATCATCGAGGTCACTGGAGAAGGCGGCGGCTGTTCGATGCGCGACCCCAACGGCGTTGGCGCGGGGCTGGTTGTCTACTGCCTGGCGTTCGTGGTGTGGATCTGGCGCCGCAATTTGCCAGCGCGCGACCGTGCGGCTTAGGGCATCGTGAAGCTCTCGCCGCTCACCCGCTCGAGATCGATCAGTGCCTCGTTGTAGGTCTGCTGCGCATCGAGATACTCGCGACGCGCATTGAACAGATCAATCTGCACGTTGATGAGCTCGGATGCGGTGACCTCGCCGCGTTCGTAGAGTTGGCGCTGCAGCTCTAGGTTCTCCTCACTTCTCGGAACGATGTCGCGTTGACTCGCTTGGAGGTCCGCTGCCGCCGCATCGCAAGTGCGACGCGCGTCGAGGACCTCCTGCGCGATCGTCCGCTCGAGGGACTGCGCTTCGACGCCGGCACGGTCGCGCTCGGCGAGCGCCTCTTGGATGTCAGGTGTCTTGCTACGGAAAATTGGGAGAGCTACCCCGATGTCGCCACCCGCAATAATGTCACCTTCAAAGCGCGAGACGGTTCCCGAGACCGTAACGTTTGGAATTGCCTCGCGCTGTGTCAGGCTGAGCTGCTTGTCTGCCCGCTGAGTGCTGTAGCGGAGCGCGTTCAAATCAGTACGCTGCTGGAGCGCGCGTCGGACCAATTCGGGACCTGGCGGCAGTTCCTTCACCAGCGAGAGTGGCGCGCCGATCAGCTCGATCTCTTGATCAAATGCCAGGCCCAGGAGGCGGCGCAGGGTGTTCACGGCGGTGTCCCGCGCTTGCTCGGCGGCGGCAACGTCACGGCGGGCACGGGTCTCGTGAATGTGGGTGAGATTGCGGTCCATGCGCTGCGCATTCGACAGACGTCCCGGCTTGTCCAACTGACGGACCAACTCGGTCGCCGCGTCGACGGCTTGCTGCGCCACAGTGATTCGCTGGCTCGCAACCATTCCCTGAACGAAAGCGCTCTTCACAGTGGCGGTCAGGTTATGCCCGACGGTCTGCAGGTCGCTGGAAGCCTTCTGGACCCCCAAGAGTGCAGCTTCGATGCGCTTCCCCCTTTGGCCGGCGACTTCAAACTCCTGCGACACGAGGAAGTTATAGTTGGGAACACCCCCCTGCGACGTGCGTTGCGCCCCAGCTGACACAAAAGGGTTCGCGCTCAGCATGTCTTTGCTGCGGCTGAGGTTGGCTTGCGCGATCTCAACTTCGCTACGGTTCCCTTCAAGATCGACCGCCTTGGCTCTGCTCAGTGCCTCATCCAGCGTCAAACGGAGCGCTACCGCGTCGACGCCAGAGGGACCACTCAGCGAAACGAACACGACACCTAACAGCCAACCTGCACGTCGCATGGATCACCACCTCCCACGAGGAAATCGCTGCGTTCGCATGCCCAGGCAATCAGCTTAGGGCACGGGACCGGCTGCAGACAAGTCTATGCGCCATCGTTTGTGGCTAAACGAGAAGGCTGCAAAGGCGAGTTGAGTTGCGCGAAGAGGAAGGGAGGAACTCAGCGTTCACACGCCGAGGCGATCAGGTGATGTCGAAGCAGATCCCTCACATGACAGGGCGAACGCCCCAGATCCCTGGGGCGTTCGCCTGCATCAGTTCGGGCCTAGCAGTAACGACCAGGAGGCAGCGCACGACTACTTAGTGTGCTTCTTGATCGTCTTCTGGTGTTGGACCGTTATGAAGTTGATCGTGTGGGTCTTCCGTGGCCCCCGCGGCGCATGCGTAATGGTGATGCGCGTCGGCTGCTTGTGGATGTGCGTACGCACGGTCGACGGAGTCGAACCACCCACGTTGTGCACCACATGCGGCGGATGATCGTTGATCGTAGGAGCGGCCTCGGGTGGCGGCTTGTGCTGAACGTGGGGCTTGTGCGGCCGCTGCACGTCGTGCCGTGGCGCACGCGTAGTGAACCCATGGCTTGGCGGCTCGGCCATCGCGGGCAGAGCCACAAACGCTCCGGCGGCCACGCTGACCACGGCCCACCCGAGCTGCCGGATGTAACTTCTCTTCCTCATAGCTTGATCCTCCTTCTGGTCGCTCGCAGCGCCCGTTGATGTACTGTGCATCCAACTGTTACCTCAAATGCGTTTCTTTTGTCAAGCAGAATCTGCGCGCTGGTGAAAAAAAACTCCAGCGCCGAAAACACACGCTCCCGCAAGCAACTTTCGGCTTCCTTCGGGATCGGTGGCCGGGACACGCTCATACGAGTAGCCCCTTGTTACCTCAAGTGCGACTCTCTTGTCAAGTAGAATTCACCCAGGGCGAGGATTTTTTTTCGTACGCTGAAACAAACGGTTAGCGGATTTGGGCTCAGGGCGCCGCCGGGGCTTCATCTTGCACCCATACAAAATGAGCCCCGCAATGCAGACATAACGCATCGAGGTACATGATGCCGCGCACGCTACCCAATGGCAGCCGCTGTTGGTGCGAACGGCCCGCGACATCTTCGCAGCGATGCGCCAGCAGCCGCCCCCGACCCTTGACGTTCGTATGCGTCGGTGGCTGCAACGGAGTGAAAGTGACGATGGTTGCCACGCGGGTCAGCCGTGGAGCCGCTCGAAAATCGCCCGCGTCGCCGGCGACTGGTTGAGCGTGTAAAAGTGGACGCCAGGCGCGCCGCCGACCAGCAGGTCGCGGCACTGCTGCGTCGCGTGATCGATCCCGATTGCACGCACGGCCTCGTCGTTGTCGCGTACCGCCTCGAGCCGCGCCTTCAACGCGAGAGGTATCCGCGCCCCGCACATCGACGTGAAGCGCTCGATCTGCGCCAGGTTGGTAATCGGCATGATGCCGGGAATGATGGGTACACCAACGCCCGCGGCGCGGGCGCGCGCGACGAACGAAAAATAATCCGCGTTGTCAAAGAAGAGCTGCGTGATGACGAAATCCAATCCGGCATCGATCTTCTCCTTCAGATGCAGGAGATCCCGACCCAGGTCGCGGCACTCCACGTGTCCCTCCGGATAGCAGGCGCCGCCCAGCGAGAAGGGAAAGCCGCGGGCGCGAATGAAGCGCACCAGCTCGGCTGCGAAGCCGAAGCCGTTGGGCGTCGGCACGAACGTCGTCTGATCGCTCGGGGGGTCGCCGCGCAGTGCCAACACATTCTCGATCCGATTGGCGGAGAGGCGTTGCAGGACGGCCTCGATCTCGTCGCGGTCGGCGCCCACACAGGTGAGATGCGCCATCGCTTCGATGCCGATGTCATGCTTGATGCGTCGCACCAGCTCGACGGTTCGGTCGCGTGTGCTGCCACCGGCGCCATAGGTAACCGAGACGAAGGTGGGGCGCAGCTCCCGGAGCTGCTCGACCGTCCGATACAGGTTCCGCTCGCCTTGCTCGGTTTTGGGCGGAAAGAATTCGAAGGAGAACACCGGCCCGTTCCGATGGATCACATCCCGGATGTGCATGCCGCGCGTAAGGTACAAGAAAGCAGGGGCGGCGGGCAACGGTAAAGTCGCTGGCGGCGCAGCTTGCGTCGCGTACCCCCCTTTGCTCATATTCGGGTGGGAGGAATGGGATGCAGGTGCTGGGCTCCGTCCTGTGGACGGCCGTTGCGCTCGCCGGCGCGGCGGCGCTGGCCGTGATTGCTTTGGTGCGCGGTGAGCAGATCAGCGTGGTGTGGCTCCTGGTGGCCGCGGTGGCAACCTACAGCGTGGCGTTTCGGTTCTACAGCAAGTTCCTGGCGGTGCGCGTGCTTATGCTGGACGACCTGCGCCGCACGCCGGCGGAGCGGATCAACGACGGCCGCGACTTTGTTCCGACCAATCGTTGGGTCGTCTTCGGGCACCACTTCGCCGCCATTGCAGGCCCGGGTCCGCTCATCGGTCCGACGCTGTGCGCGCAATTCGGCTACCTCCCGGGCACGTTGTGGATCATCGTCGGCGTGGTGCTCGGCGGCGCCGTGCAAGACTTCTTCATCCTGGTGGGATCCCTGCGACGCGACGGCAAATCGCTCGGACAAATGGCACGCGACGAGATCGGCCCGCTCGGCGGCTTCGCCGCGCTCAGCGGCGTACTGCTGATCATGGTCATTCTGATGGCCGTGCTCGGCGTGGTGATCGTCAACGCCTTGAAGGGCAGCCCGTGGGGCACGTTTACCGTCGGCGCCACCATCCCCATCGCCCTCGTCATGGGCTGGTACATGCGCTTCATGCGGCCCGGCAAGGTGCTGGAGGCGACGCTCTGGGGGCTGGCGCTGGTGCTGGCGGCGGTGGTCGCAGGTCGCTGGGTGGGAGAGCACTCGACCTTGGCACCGCTCTTCACGTTCACACCCAAGGCGTTGGCCATCATGATCATCGTCTACGGGTTCGCCGCGTCGGTGCTGCCCGTCTGGCTGCTGCTGGCACCGCGCGACTACCTCAGTGCGTTCATCAAGATCGGCACGGTTGTCGCCCTCGCGGTGGGAATCCTGGCGTACTTACCCCCGGTTCAGCTGCCGGCTCTGACCCGCTTCGCTGACGGAACGGGACCGATCTTCGCGGGGAAGATCTTCCCGTTCGCGTTTATTACCATCGCCTGTGGTGCAATCTCGGGCTTCCACGCGCTCGTCGCGTCGGGCACCACACCGAAGCTCCTGCGCTGCGAGTCCGACGCCCGCATGATCGGCTACGGTGCCATGCTGATGGAGTCCTTCGTCGCCGTGATGGCCATGATCGCTGCCGCCGTCCTGCAGCCGGGCGTGTACTTCGCGATCAACAGCCCGGCGGGCATCGTCGGCGCAGCGCCCGAGCAAGCCAGCGCCACCATCAGCGCGTGGGGATTCCCCGTCACGCCGGCGGAGCTGCAAGGTCTCGCCGACGACGTCGGCGAGCACAGCTTGTTGGCGCGTACCGGCGGCGCACCCTCACTCGCGGTCGGCATGGCGCACATCTTTGCCAACACGCTCGGCGGGCGCACGGTCATGGGACTCTGGTACCACTTCGCGATCATGTTCGAGGCGCTCTTCATCCTGACTACCATGGATGCCGGCACGCGGGTGGGGCGATTCATGCTGCAGGACTTCCTGGGCCACGTGTGGGAGCCACTCGGCCGCACCAGCTGGTACCCCAGCGTGCTCGTCACCAGCGCCGGAATGGTCGGCGCCTGGGGGTACTTTCTCTATCAGGGCGTGATCGACCCGCTGGGCGGTATCAACAGCCTCTGGCCGCTCTTCGGCATCTCCAACCAGCTCCTGGCGGCCATCGCCCTGTCGGTCGCGACCACGCTCATCATCAAATCGGAGCGCGCCCGCTATGCGTGGACGACCCTACTGCCGCTGGCGTGGCTGCTGTCGATCACGCTGACCGCGGGCTACCAGAAGATCTTCAGCGCCGATACGCGGCTCGGCTTTCTCGCTCATGCCACCGAGCTGCAGGGCCGTATCGACGCCGGCCAAGTCGCTGCCGGCCAGCTCACGGAAACCCAAACGCTCATCTTCAACGACCGCCTCGACGCCGGCGTCACCGCGCTGTTCATGTTGCTCGTCGTCATCATCGTGGTCGACTCGCTGCGGGAGTGGTACCGCGTGATGAGCGCCGGCCGCGGCAGCGTCGTTCCCGAGCGCTTGGCGGCAACCGTATGAGGCCGCGGTGAGACCGCACCGTCTGCAGCGCATCATCGCGCATCTGCGCGCCGTGGTTCGCGAATGGAACGGCGAGGCGCCGTACGAGCGCTACCTGCGCCGCTGCGCCGACTCCGGCGCGCCGCCGCTCGATCGCGGCCGCTACCTCGCCCAGCGCCTGGAGGAGCAGTACCGCACGACGTCCCGCTGCTGCTGAAGACCGGCCGCCCAAACGATGCAGAGGGTCGATCCAGAGGACGGGGAGGAAAGGGGAGAGGTTCATGGCGAAGACAATGTTCATCAACGTGACCCACGCCGAAGAAAGCCGCGTGGGGATCGTGGCCGATGGGGTTCTGGAATCATTCGAGATCGAGTCATTCAGCCGCGAGCACCTGAAGGGCAACATCTACAAGGGGATTGTGCACCGCATTCATCCGGCGCTCGAAGCGGCGTTCGTGGATATCGGTGCCGAGCGCGACGCCTTCCTGCCGCTCGACGAGATTTGCTTCCGCAACCTGCCCGGGCTCAACCGCAACGGCGGCGGCGGCGGGCGCCGCCGGATCAAAGACATCCTGAAGCCCGGCGAAGCGATCCTGGTGCAGATCGTGAAGGAGGAGTTCGGCAGCAAGCCGCCGACGCTCAGCACCTTCTACTCGCTGCCCGGACGCTATCTGGTCCTGCTGCCCGGATCGGATGAGGCGGGGATCTCGCGCAAGATCGAAGGCGAAGAGCGCACGCGGATTCGCGAGCTCATCGAGAAGCTGCAGCCGCCGGAAGGCTTCGGGATCATCATCCGGACCGCCGCCGGCTACGACCAAGGGTCGCGCGAGCTGCATCGCGATCTGAGCTACCTGCTGCGTCTCTGGGAGACCATCCGACAGGCCGCAGAGACCAAGCGCCCCCCGGCCCTGGTGTATCGCGAGCACGACCTGGTCCTGCGCAACATCCGCGACTACTTCACGCCGGATATCGACGAGATCTACGTCGACAACGAGGAGGTGTTCCAACGGGCGCAGGAGTTTCTGCGCGACGTGATGCCCGGCAAGGAAGATGTGCTGCACCTCTACCAGGGCGATCAGCCCATCTTCTCGCACTTCAACGTCGAGCAGCAGATTGAGTCGATCTACAAGCGCCGGGTTCCCTTGAAGTCCGGCGGCAGCATCGTCATCGATGGCACCGAGGCGCTGACGGCGATCGACGTCAACTCGGGACGCTCCATCCGCGGCAGCAGCCAGGAGGACACCGCCTTTCGCACCAACCTCGAAGCCGCCAACGAGATCGCCCGCCAGCTGCGTCTGCGCGACCAGGGCGGTCTCATCGTGATCGACTTCATCGACATGCGCCAGCAGCCACACGTCGCGGAGATCGAGAAGACGTTGCGCGACGCAATGCGCCCGGACAAGGCGCGTCACGAGATGGGACGGATCTCCCACTTCGGACTACTCGAAGTCTCGCGCCAGCGTTTGCGCCCTGCCGCCGCGGCGACCTCGTACGCCGCCTGTCCGATGTGCGAGGGACATGGTCTGGTACGCACCACGGAATCCGCCGCATTGGTCGCGCTGCGCAAGATCCACAATCGCGTGGCGCAAGGAGACGTCGCGACGCTGCGGGTGTCACTGCCGCCCGACGTCGCAGTCTACCTCCTCAATCAGAAGCGGGACGACGTGGCGCAGCTGGAGCGCCGCTACGCCACTCGCATCCAAGTGGTGCTCAAGGCCGATCTCATGCCGCATCAATCCGAGTTCGAGGCGCGCTCGCGTCTGGACACTGGGCAAGCCAGCCCGCCGCACATGCGTCTCGGAGGCGTTGCAGCGGTGGAACCCGCTCCCGCGACGACCGCTGAGAATGAAGCTGCCGCCGCCACGCCCGCGGCCGAAGCCGCGCCGATCCCCAGCGCCTCCACGCCTGAGGGGGCAAACGCCGGCAAGCGGCGGCGGCGCCGGAGGGGCCGACGGCGCGGGCGGGGGCGGCGCGCTGCGGAAGCAATCGGCGAAGCTCTAGCCGCGCTCGGAACGCAGAAGATCTCGGGACAGGACCCGGCAAGCACGAAGCTGACAGCCGCGATGCACGAAGATGAGGCAGGGCGCATCGCCGAGGCTAGTGGGGCAGCGGGTACGCTTGCGGCGACAACGATGCCCGGTGAATCGGCTAGCAGTGAAACTCCGGGAGCGCGGGCGTCCGATCACGCGGCGCCAGGCGAACCTGTGCAAGCTGCGGCGCAGGCGCCTCGTCGGCGCGCCGGTGCGCGTACGACACGGACCGGTGACCGCGCGCGTGGCATACGCAGGAAGCCACCCGCCGAGAAGCAGAAAGCCACCCCCACCACAAAGAAGAAAGCCTCAGGAAGCAGTGTCGCGCAGCGCAAAACACCCCGCCGCGGCGGCACGCCGCGCCAGCGCCGCGCCGGCAGCAGCACACCGCAGACCGAAGGAAAGGTCTAGGCGCTAGCCCCTGGGTGAGTGCGGCGCATGCGGATGCCGAGGACGGGGTGCGAGAACGGGGCCCCCAGGGTTGTGCGGCGGTCTCGGTAAGTGGACTCCGCCAGGGGGCCGCTGCCTGGGCGCTGCATGGGTGCCGATGCCGACACTGACGAAACCGGCATTCTCTTGCGGATCATCGTTGGTTTCCCAAATCAACTTGTCGGGATTGACGACGTTGACCAGAAAGTAGTTGCCGGCGGGCAGGAAGCCGTTGGCGTCCAGATCGATGAATTGGCCGGGGAGCAGGCTGTCGTAGACGTCGGCGAACCCCACGGAAATTCCCTGCGTTCCTTCAGCATTCAAGCAGTCGTTGGGCACCGTCGGGTAGGTGCGGTAGCCCGGGAGTCGCAAGATATCGAGCAAGCAAAAGGAAACCTTGCTCGACCGCGCGACGATCTCTCCCGTGAACGGATCATCCTTGCGCAGCAGATAGTCGGAGAAGTCTTCAAAGTGGAAGTGGCGATGGCTCGAGTGGACCTCGAACAACCCTCCCACCCGCGTGCATGACGTGCCGTCGCTGCGGAGTATCTCCTGGATCGCTTGCGTCTCTGGTGCGCTCGGGCCCTGCACGTTCTTTCCATGCAGGATGAGCGGGCCATCACCTTTGTTGCCAATGGTGGTGGTGAAGAAGACCATCCGGTGTCCGTTCTGCTCGGCCACTCGGATCCGCGAGGGCGCCAAACTAAACAGGTCGGGCTTCAACAACGTCGGGTCGTTCGGATCACACTCTTCGGCGTTTGCAGTGCCCGCAAGAAAAACGGGGAGCGTTGCAAGGATGAGAACATACTTCAGTCGCATTCGAGCCCTCCTAAACGAGTGACGCTACTCGTGACAGAGAAATCCGCCGCCCGGCTTCGGCTGGCAGACGATCCGATCGAAGACGCCGTCGTCACCGATGTTGAGACAGAGGAAGTACTCCAACTTCACGTCCAGCGTGAAGCCGGGTGGAAACTCCGGCCGGTCAAAGTTGATCTCGAATCCGTGGGCGCCCCCGAAAGGTGCGACGGTGACGAACCCCTGCTCGTTGCTCGAGCTGAAGCTATGCGCTCCACTCTGCTGGAATTGCAATGCGGGCATCCGAAGAATGACCATCCCATGCTGGTCGCTCAAGCTCACTGATCCGGGTTCGTTGAGAGGATCAAGTCCGTCGGACGCAGGATCCAAACGGAACAGCCCGCGGGCTTGAAGGTTCCGCGCCCGGCCGGGGTATGCGTAGTACAGCTTGGAAGTCTTCGCATTCGCGTGGCACGGCGCCGGCACCGGGCAGGCGACGGGCACGCCGGGACACGCAGCGCCAAGCTGCGGTGTCGGCGTCGGATCGGCGGGAGGGAGCGTCGGTGTGGCGCGCGGGCGGCGTGCTGGATGAGGGCCGCTGGGGTTGTGCACCGTATGCTGCGGACGAGACGCTCGTGGAGCGGCAAGGCTGCGCGCAGCCCAGGGACCGCCGAACGTAAGCACGCAGACCGGTACCAACCATCGGAATCGCTTCGAGTTCACACCACCTCCAAATTGGACTAGACGGCAGGCTACCTGGCGAGTGGACACAAATGCAAGCGCAAAGTGTGTGCGTGCCCGGCCGGCGCCGCCGCGGCGCGCGACGATCGTGGAGCCTTTGAAGTTTGCGTCTGACCCGCAAATACTTTATCGTTCCGCAACTTCGCGACCACCGTGATGGCCGTCGTGGCCCTCGGTTTCCGGTCCAGCGCGGCTCGCGAGCGTGAGGGCGACGGCATGGACGCGAGTGACTTCCCACGAATCAAACGGCTCCCGCCGTACGTCTTCAACATCGTCGGCGACTTGAGACAGAAGGCGCGGCGCGCCGGCGTCGACATCATCGACTTCGGCATGGGCAATCCGGACGGGCCGACGCCGCCGCACGTCGTGGCCAAGTTGATCGAAGCGGCCTCCAAGCCGATCAACCATCGCTACTCCGTCTCCAAAGGCATCTACAAGCTGCGCCTGGCGATCACCGAATGGTACAAGCGCCGCTACGACGTCGACCTCGACCCGGACTCGGAAGCGGTCGCCACCATCGGCTCGAAGGAAGGCCTGGCGCACCTGGCGCTGGCGATTCTCGGGCCCGGCGACGTCGTCCTCTGCCCGAGTCCGACGTATCCCATCCATCAATACTCGGTGATCATCGCCGGCGGCGATCTGCGCAGCGTACCGCTGATTCCCGGAGAAGACTTCTTCGCGCACCTGGTGGAAGCCACCCGCCAGACATGGCCGCGCCCGAAGCTGCTGATCCTGAACTTTCCGCACAACCCGACGACCGAGATCGTCGACCTCGACTTCTTCGCCAAGGTGGTGGACTTCGCGCGCGAGCATTCGATGATGGTGATCCACGACCTCGCCTACGCCGACCTCTGCTTCGACGGCTACGAGGCGCCCAGCTTCCTGCAGATCCCGGGGGCGAAGGAGGTGGGCGTCGAGTTCTACACGCTCTCCAAGAGCTACAACATGCCGGGCTGGCGCGTCGGCTTCGCGGTCGGCAACCCGGCGATGATCGGTGCACTGGCGCGCATCAAGAGCTATCTCGACTACGGCATCTTCCAGCCCATCCAGATCGCCGCCATCCACGCGCTCAAGGGACCACAGCACTACGTCGAGGAGATTCGCCGCGACTACGAGGTGCGGCGCAACGTGCTGGTCAACGGGCTCAACCGCATCGGCTGGCAGCTGCCGAAGCCGAAGGCGACGATGTTTGTCTGGGCGCCGATCCCCGAGCCGTTCCAGCACATGGGCTCGCTCGAGTTCGCCACGTTCTTGCTCCAAGAGGGCAAGGTCGCCGTCTCCCCCGGCACGGGC
>CAZCGA010000026.1:56669-61177 GCA_964498075.1 uncultured Binatia bacterium (SeqCode)
GGCGACAAGTACGTCCGCTTCGCGCTCATCGAAAACGAGCACCGCACGCGCCAGGCCGTGCGCGGTATCCGCCGCGCCCTCGGCAAAGCCAAGCCCGCCAAGATTCGCCAAGTGGGTTGAGCGGAGAGGCGGCGCGTGGGGCGTGATGTCCGCATCGGGCTGATCGGCTTCGGCACGATCGGCACCGGGGTGATCAAGCTTCTGCGGCGCCAGCAGACGCAGCTGCACGCCCGCCTCGGCGCGCGTCTGGTGCTGGCACGCATCGCCGACATCGACCTGCGCAGCGATCGCGGCGTGCGCGTCGACCGGAAGCTGCTCACCGCCAATGCCCAGGAGCTGCTCGACGATCCGCGCATCGACATCGTGCTCGAATTGATGGGCGGTTACGAGCCGGCCCGGCGCTTCGTCCTGCAGGCGATTCGCAACGGCAAGAGCGTCGTCACGGCGAACAAGGCGCTGCTCGCCGTCCACGGTGCCGAGATCTTCGCTCACGCCGAGCAGGCCGGCGTCGACATCGGCTTCGAGGCCAGCGTCGGCGGCGGCATTCCCATCATCCGCACGTTGAAGGAAGGCCTGGCGGGCGACCGCAACCGCGCCGTCTATGGCATCGTGAACGGCACGTCGAACTACATCCTCAGCACCATGACGCAGCAGGGCGGCGACTTCACCACCGTGCTGCAGGACGCGCAACGGCACGGCTTGGCGGAAGCCGATCCGACCTACGACGTCGACGGCATCGACGCGGCCCACAAGCTGACCCTGCTGATCCAGCTCGCCTTTGGCACGGCGGCGCGCTACGCGGACATTCCCGTCGAAGGGATCCGCCACGTCAGCCAGCTCGACATCAGCTTCGCGCGCGAGTTCGGCTACGTCATCAAGCTGCTGGCGATCGCCAAGCAGGACGGCGACGGCATCGAAGCCCGGGTGCATCCGACCATGGTCCCACGGCAGCACTTGCTCGCCGACGTCGGCGGCGCCTACAACGCCATTGCCGTCCAGGGCGAGGCGCTCGGGGCCAGCATGTACTTCGGTCTGGGCGCCGGCATGATGCCCACGGCCACCGCTGTGCTGGCGGACGCGATGGACGTCGCCCGCAACCTGTTGTGCGACAGCCGCGGCCGCGTCGCACCGCTCGGCTACCCGCTGGCGCAGCAGCGGCACGTCCCGTTGAAGTCGATGGACGATCTGGTCAGCGAGTACTATCTGCGCTTCATGGTCGTCGATCGGCCGGGCGTGCTCGCCAAGATCTCGGGCATCCTGGGCAAGCACGACATCTCGATCGCCTCGGTGTTGCAGAAGGAGCGCGAGCACGGCGCCAGCGTACCCATCGTCATCCGCACGCATCACGCCCGTGAGCGCAACCTGCGCAAGGCGTTGCGGCTGATCGACCGCCTGGCCGCGGTGCGCACCAAGTCGGTGCTGATTCGCATCGAGGACAGCCTCGGCCAGTGAGGCGGCCCGCCCGCCGCGCAACTGGCAGAATTCCACGAAGTTGGGTAATGAGAGAACGTCATGACGGACAACCTGCACCGTAGGGATGGATATGGATCGTAACCTGGCGCTCGAGGCCGTGCGCGTCACCGAGGCCGCCGCCCTGGCGGCGGCACGCTTGATGGGCCGGGGCGATGTCGCCGCCACCGATCGCGCCGGCGCGGAAGCCATGCGCAAGGCGTTCCGCTCCATCGCCATCGCCGGCATCGTGGTGATCGGGGAAGGCGAGCAAGGCGACAGCGACCTGCTCTATAATGGTGAGCACGTCGGCACCGGCAACGGACCGGACATCGACGTGGCACTCGACGCCCTCGAAGGCACGACGATCTGCGCCACCGGCGGATTCAACGCGCTGTCGATCATTGCCTTCGCCGAGCGCGGCGGCTTTCTGCGCTGCCCCGATACCTACATGGAGAAGATCGTCGTCGGGCCCGAAGGTCGCGGCCTCATCGACATCGACCGTTCGCCCACCGACAACCTGCGCGCCTTGGCCGAAGCCAAAGGCGTCTACGTCGCGGACCTCACCGTCGCGGTTCTGGATCGCCCGCGCCACGAGAAGCTGGTGACCGAGGTGCGCAAGGCGGGCGCCCGCATCAAGCTGCTCGCCGACGGCGACGTCGCCGCCGGCATGGCCACCGCGAAGCCCGCGTCAGGCATCGACATGCTGCTCGGCGTCGGCGGGTCCTCGCAGGGGATTCTCACTGCCGCGGCGATGCGCTGCAGCGGCGGCGACATGCAAGCCCGTCTGAAGCCGCGCAACGAAGAAGAGAGTGGCCGTATCCGCGCCGCCGGCATCAGCGACCCGGGCAAGAAGTACACGTTGGAAGAAATGGCCTCCGGCAGCGTCATGTTCGCCGCCAGCGGCGTCACCAACGGCGACTTCCTCAACGGGGTGCGGTTCTTCAAGGGCGGCGCCACCAGCAACTCGGTCGTCATGCGTTCCCGCACGCGCACCGTGCGCTACATCGATGCGTTCCACCGCTTCGATCTGAAGCCCGAGTACTGAGGTCGGCGTGCCCTTCGACAACCTCCTCCTCGAGCGCGACGCCGGCGTGGCCACCGTGACCATCAACCGGCCGCAAGCGCTCAACGCGCTGAACCCCGCAACGCTCCAGGAGTTGCTCGCCTGCAGCGACGAGCTGCAGCACGACCGCGGCGTGCACTGCGTCCTGCTCACGGGCGCGGGCGACCGCGCCTTCGTCGCCGGCGCCGACATCGCCGCGATGGAGACCATGTCGCCGTTCGAGGCCCGCGGCTTCTCACGCCTCGGGCAACGCGTCATGCGAATGTGGGAAGAGCTGCCGGTCCCGGTGATCGCCGCGGTCAACGGCTTCGCCCTCGGCGGCGGGCTGGAGCTGGCGCTGGCGTGCGACCTGATCGTCGCCGCCGACAGCGCGAAGTTCGGGCAGCCCGAGATCAACCTCGGCATCACTCCGGGCTTCGGCGGGACGCAGCGCCTGGCGCGCCGCGTCGGCGTCGCGGCGGCGCGCTGGCTCATCTACAGCGGCGACATGATCGCCGCCGCCGAGGCCTTCCGATTGGGATTGGTCTACCGCGTCCTGCCGTCCAGCGAGCTCATGCCGGAGGTCCGCAAGATGGCCGCAACGCTGGCCGGCAAGGCCCCGATCGCGCTGCAGCAAGCGAAGGCGGCGATCAACGTCGGCACCGAGGTCGATCTCGAGGACGGCTGCCGTTATGAAGCTGAAGCGTTTGCCCTGACCTTCGGCAGCCAGGACCGCAGCGAAGGGATGCGCGCCTTCCTGGAAAAACGCCGCGCCGTCTTCAAAGGGCTATAGCGGGGCTTGAAAGTGGGGAGGTCGTTGAAATTGAGTCGGCTGGGCTCGCCGCCGAATGAGAAACCGAAAACAGGAAACCGGAAATGCGAAATGGCAAATCATGAGCAGGTGTGTGGCCGGTTTCTCATTTCCGGTTTCCGGTTGCCTGTTTCTCATTTCCTCGATGGTCTAAGGACCAACTGGTAGGATCTCTAGGATGTGGGAGGCCTGCTATGCCACGCCCATCGAGGCCGAGGCGCACGTCGTCAAAGGCTTCCTGGAGCACTACGGTGTGCCGTGTCTGCTGGAGAACCGTCGCTTCGGCGCACAGCCGCTGACCTTCTGCGCGCTCGGACAAGTGAAGGTGCTGGTGCCGGAGGACTGGTTGCGGATCGCGCGCGGCCTGATCAACGGCCGCCGCAGTCGCTCCCGCCGCACGGCGCGGCACGCCTGGAGGGGAGATGACTAAGCCGAAGGACGAATGGGTCCGGACGACCTATCCGAAGGCCACCGACCGCCTACCCGCCTACACCACGGTCTCCGACATGGACGTCGACCCGCTGTACACGCCGGACGACTTGGGAACGTGGGATTACGACCGCAAGCTCAGCCATCCCGGCGCCTACCCCTTTACCCGCGGCGCCTACCCCAGCATGTATCGCGGCAAGCTGTGGACGATGCGCCAGTTCGCCGGCTTCGGCACGGCGGAAGATACCAACGAGCGGTTCAAGTTCTTGCTCGGCCAGGGGCAGACCGGATTGTCGACCGCCTTCGACATGCCCACCCTCATGGGCTACGACGCCGACCATCCACGCGCCTTGGGCGAGGTCGGACGCGAAGGCGTGGCGGTATCGAGCCTGGCGGACATGGAGGCGCTGTTCGCCGACATTCCACTCGATCGCGTCACCACCTCGATGACCGTGAACTGCACGGCCAGCGTGTTGCTGGCGATGTACTTCGCCATGGCCGAGCGCCGCGGCATCGGCTTGGAGAAGCTCGGCGGCACTATTCAGAACGACATGCTCAAGGAGTTCATCGCGCAGAAGGAGTGGATCAGTCCGCCCGCACCCTCCGTGCGGGTGATCGTCGACATGATCGAGTTCTGCGCCGGCGCCGCGCCGCGCTGGCATGCGGTGTCGATCTCCGGCTACCACATCCGCGAAGCCGGCTCGACCGCCGCGCAGGAGCTGGCCTTCACGCTCGCCGACGGCATCGGCTACGTGCACGCCGCCATCGAGCGCG
>CAZCGA010000027.1:0-57943 GCA_964498075.1 uncultured Binatia bacterium (SeqCode)
CGACATGGCGCGCTTCATCGGCAAGCTCGCCGCCTACCACGTCGCGGAGTACGTCGAGTCGTAAAGGCGGTTTGGGAACCGCATCACGAGCGTCTGGGTTCGCTGGCGCGCAGGACGCGCGCCCCTCCGTCACTTGGTCTCGGCGCACCGGCCCGCGGCGTCACGGACCGCGGTCACCAGCTCGGTCGCCGAAACCGCTGCGTCACGGCTGACATCGGCAGCCGTACAGGCTGCAGAGGGCGTACGTCCCAATGCGATATTGAGCGCGGTGATGAGCTCGTTCGTCGTGACCCGGCCGCCACCGTCGCAATCGCCGGCGCAGGCGCCACCGGTGACCGTGAAATCGGAGGAAGCGATCTGCCTGAAGCCGACCACACGAACCACGTACGTACCCGGCAACGCATCCGGTACGGTGAAGTCGGCCTCATAGCTGCCCATCACGTCACCGGTCACCGTCGCAACCGGAGTGTCGCCGAAGAGGACCGCGGCAGCCCGGCCACCGCGAATGGACGCGCAACGCCCGCTCAAATGGACTTCCGTCCCCGGCGCCGCCGTGTCCGGCACCAGCGTGAGGCCGCGCGGGCAGAGCGCGACCGTCGGAGTCGGCGTCGCGCTGCCGGTCGACGTCGCGGTTGCGGTCGGGCTTGGTGTCGGAGTGGTGGTGGGCGTCGCGCTCGGTCCGACCACCAGCGATACGATCACAAACCCTCCCAGCCCGTCGACGTGCGGCAACGACGTCGCGTCCGGCCGAAAGGCAATGGTGTTGCGGTTGGTCAGCGTGTACGTGCGCGGTGTCGCCGTCGCCGCGATGCGCA
Organism: uncultured Binatia bacterium (SeqCode); assembly: GCA_964498075.1. Classification (GTDB taxonomy): domain Bacteria; phylum Desulfobacterota; class Binatia; order HRBIN30; family HRBIN30; genus CAZCGA01. The sequence goes on from CAZCGA010000027.1 coordinate 816, forward strand.
CGGCGCAGGTGTACAACGGGCCGTCCGGTATCGGGCTCGTATCACCGGTGGATAGGACGAAGATGCGCAGCGTCCTGGTCGAGCGATCCTCTTTCAAGACGCTGGCAAGCACGGTCTTGCCAATCGCCGGATTGATCCGGCACGCCGCCGGGTCGATGCTCAGCGCCACCTTGTTGAAGGTGATGTCGTTGGCTGTCGCCGCCACGCCGGTGCCGAACGCAACCAGATAAACCGTGATGTCTACCGCGTCGGCGGGCCGGCCGGTCTCCGAGCCGACATTGATATGGACCAACCCCGGCGTCGGCGTCGCCGTTGGCACCTGCGCCGCGGCATGCGTTCCGACCACGGCAAGCGCCGCGATCAGCGCTACGCACGCACCTTCACCCGATCGCACTCTCCGCACGGAGCATCTCCAAGATCTCGTCGTGGACCAATCCATTCGACGCGATGGCGTTGCCCCCGTAAATCGTCGCCGCGCCACTGAAGTCGGTAAAGCGACCGCCGGCTTCCTCGATGATGATCTTCAGCGCCGCCATGTCCCACGGCTTCAGATCCAGCTCGAGCATCGCTTCGGCCTGGCCGCGCGCCACGAACGTGTGCCCGAAGTAGTCGCCGAAACCACGCTGCCGGCCCGAGGCGCGCACCAACCGCTCGAACGCCCGCCAGCAACCCGCCTGGTCGAAGGCGTCGATGCCGCCGAAAACGATCAGCCCTTCGCGCAGCGACTCGACGTGAGAGACGTGCAAGCGGCCGCGACTGTCGAACGCGCCGCAGCCGCGCGCCGCATAGAGCAGGTCGTCGACCGCAGGGGCGTAGATGACCCCGGCGGTGATCTCGCCTTCCTCTTCCAGGCCGATCAGCGTCGCGAAGTACGGGATGCCGCGAATGAAGTTCTTGGTGCCGTCGATCGGGTCGACGATCCATTTCGCACCGGCGCCGTGGCGCTCGCCGAATTCCTCACCCACAATGCCATAGTCTGGAAATCCCCGGCTGAGAACTTCGACGATCCGTTGCTCGCATTCGCGATCCGCTTGGGTCACCGGCGACCGATCGCCTTTGTACTCGACCGCCAACCCGGTTCGAAAATAACGCAGCGCCACCTCACCCGCCGCCTTGGCCGCGGCGATGGCCACTTCGACTCGCTGGTCCATGGCGGCGACATTAACCCGCATGCGGCGCATTCTCTAGCGTTATTTCGCCTGGCGCTCCTCAGCCGTGCGGCACGCGGTAGATGCGAATCGTCGGCCCAGTCCGGGTGGCTGTCGGGCCAATCTCGACGACCAGCGGCAGCTGGCTAAACACGAACTGGTAGAACGGCGGACCTGACGGCCCCACCACGTACGGCGGGTTGAGGGCGCGGCCGTACACATTCGAGCTCAGCACCAAGTAGTCGACGCGTTCGTCGAGACACCAGGCGTAGCCGCGGAACGCCGCCGACCACAGGTAGATGACGTCATAGCGATCGGCCGCCACCTGCGGTGTGTATTCCTCGCGCACGATGCGACTGCCACGCGGAATGTTGGCCTCGATCCATTCGAGCGCTACCGTCCGTGTGTCGGGACGCGCCAGGCGCCGGTCGTTGCGCAGGCTCGCGGTGATCCCCGGTGCCGCAATCAGCAGCGCGGCGAGCCCGAAGACAGCCATGCGGACTGACGGGCGTCGGATGAGTGCGACGCAGCGCCACAGGAGGTCGGCGCCCAGCAGACAGAGAAACGGCAGGAGGATGATGAGATTGCGCTCGGCGCGCGACGGATACGAGGATACCACCGCAAAGTAGAGGATCGGCACCGAGACGAGTCCCAGGTTGATGCGCCGGGTCGGCCCACTCTCCCGCAGCAGGCCAGCTACCTGCGCGATCAGTCCCAACGCGCACAACACCGCCAGCGGCCGACTCAAGCCGGTGTCGTACAGGTACATTAGATACCAGAGCCAATTGCTCCCCGGGCTGTAGCCACCCAGGTAGTTCTGCCGTTGCTGCAGGAGACCGGCCCCAAAGGCGGCGACGTCGAGCAGCGCAAATGGGCAGCCGATCAAAAACCCAGCGGCAGCGGCGGCAACCAAGGCACCGACCCGCCGCGCCGTGACTGCGAGCGACGAGGAGAACGCCACCAGAAGAGGGACGATCAGTACGACCCCGGCGGTATACTTCGTGGCGGCCGCGAGGCCGGCGAGGAACGCCGCCGCGACCAACCGCCGCGGGCGCTCGGCGTGGGTCCCTGCGATCGTCGCCAACAGTACCGCCGTCAGGAGCGTCGTGGCGGGCACGTCGGTGGTGAGGTAGTGAGTGCTTTCGTTGTGCAGCGGTGACGCCACCAGGAACAGCGCCGCGGCCAGCCCGGCCGATGGGGCGCTGTGCTGCGCGCCGGCGCGATACAGCAGCCACGCGCCGATGACCGCCGAGGCGGCGACCAGCAGCCGGCCGCCCAGGGCGAATGGCCATTGCGCCGGCAAGGCGTCCCACGGCCCGATCCGATTCACCGCCGCGTCCGTCGTCAGCGGCGCGTGCACGAAGGGTTGCAGCGTCGCGACGATCCCCGCTTGCAGATAAATCAGCAACGACGGGTATTGAAACCAGTGCGGATTGAGATCGCCGTCGCGGACGATGTTCAACGCCGGATGCAACACCAGGTGCTCGTCGGGATGATACAAGTACGGTGCACCCCAATCGACGGCCCAGAAGCGCAACACGAGCGCCGCGCCGAGCACCACGGCCAGCGCGACACCTCGAAGCGTCAATTGGTGCGACTTCCCCTGCATCTTGGCGCCTGCTCCGCCGGGAGATGAATCTCCCGGCTCAGTGAAAGGAACCCCCGGTCAGTCCAGCTCGCCGCGCATGCGCTGGTACTCCACGACGCGCCGCACGGCGTGGGCGGCACGTTCGGGCGACGCAAAGGTGAGCACTCCGCCGGCGCGTAACAGATCGCGTACCCGCGCCGCATCAGCCGGCCGGTGCGTGGCATCCAACACGACGGCAAAGAGTTTCGGCGTGCGTTGTGCGAACGCGACCAGCGCGGCGAACATCGTCTGCGCGAGCGCGGGGTACTCGGCCCAGCGATCGATCGCCAAACCGGCACCCAGATCGAGCGCAATCAGATCGATGCTCGGGTCGTCAGCTAGGATGGCCAGCAGACGTTCGAGGTTGTCCGGCCGGAATCCCATCGCGATGGTGCTGCCCGCGTCGAGCGGATTGCGAAAGCTGCCGCCGACGACTTGGAAGAACTCGGCCAGCTTGGCGTAGGATGCATCGGACAGCAGCGGCACCTCCAGGCCGGCCTGCGTGAAGGCATCGGTCATGGCAACCGACGGACCGCCGGTCATGGCGATCAGGCCGGCGCGAAAACCCAGCGCCGGCTTCCCGACGAGTAACGTGCGTGCCACATCGAACACGGCGTCTTGCGTGTCCACCGCGATGGCACCGGCTTGCCGCGCCATGCCGCGCCATACCGCCGTCGGCGTCGCCAAGGCCGCGGTGTGCGAGAAGATGGCGCGCTGCCCCGCTTCGCTGACGCCGCCCTTCCACAGGATCACCGGCTTGGTCGCCGTCGTTTCTCGCAGCACGTTGTAGAAGCGCCGCCCGTTGCGCACGCCCTCGATGTACGCTGCGATGATCGTCGTCTCGGGATCGTCGCGCAGATACTCCAGGTAGTCCGACGCGTCGGCCACCACGGCGTTGCCGAAGCTGACCGCCTTGCTGATGCCGACGCCCTCGGCGGGACCGCGCAGGCAGAAGGTGATCGTGTGCGTGCCGCTCTGGCCGATGAACCCCACCGGACCGGCCGCCGCGGCACCCACCGCTTGCCCGGGGAAATTACACACGCCCGCGCGTGGATTGGCGATGCCCATGCAGTTGGGGCCGATCAGCAGCAAGCCCTCGCGCCGTGCAATCGCGGTGATCTCCTGTTCGAGGCGCACGCCCTCGGGATCGCCGGTCTCGGAGAACCCGGCGGTGAACAGCGTGACCGCCCCCACCTGCTTGGCGGCGCAGTCGGCGAGCAGCCGCGGCGCGAGAGTCCGCGGCACGGCGAGGACGACGTAGTCGACGGGCGCGGGGATGTCGAGCAAGCTGTGCACGTTGGTCACGCCGAGCGCCTCGATCGCCGGGATCTCGTTCGGATCGATCTGCACCGAGTACAGCTTTCCGGAGAAGCTGCGCAATGCCCGCAGCCAGAGAAAGCCGTTCATCTGCTTGTCGCCGACGACGGCGATGACATGCGGATGGAAGGCGCGATCGAAGTGCGCGCGGGAGAAGGTCACGGCGCCGCCTCGACGAGCGCGCGGGCGTCGACCGCGATGACGCCGTCGGGGTAGGCGAGCACCGGGTTGAGATCCAGCTCGCGAATCTCCCGCCGCTGCTCGACCAATCGCGAGACGCGCAACAAGAGATCTACGACCGCGGCCAGGTCGGTACCGGGACGGCCGCGCACACCGCGCAGCAGCGGCAGGCCGCGCAACTCACCGAGCATCTGCCGCGCGTCACGCGCCTGCAGCGGGAGCAGACGAAACGCGACGTCGTGCAGCGCCTCGACCAGCACGCCACCGAGGCCGCACATGATGACGTGCCCGAACTGCGCGTCGACGCTGACGCCGACGATCACTTCGACTCCGCCGGGCGGGGCCATGGGCTGCACCGACACGCCGTCGAGGCGGGCCTGTGGTTGTCGCGCGCGTGCTGCCTGCATCACGTCATCGAACGCCGCAGTGACCGCAGCGGCCGACCCGAGGCCGAGGCGGACCCCGCCGACATCCGACTTGTGGGTGATGTCAGCCGAAACGATCTTCACCGCCACGGGAAAGCCCAGACGTGCCGCGATGGCCGTTGCGTCGCTCGCCGTACGCGCCAGGGTGGTGGGCGTCACGGCGACGCCCGCTGCGGCGAGCAGCTCCTTCGCCTCGATCTCGTTCAGCACGCGCGCCGGCACAGGGCGCTGCATAGCCGAAATGGGCTGCACGGAAAAGCGAATGCCCGACGAGCAGGCCTACAGCAAACCCGCCTTGGTCAGCGGGTCCTCGAATTCGCTCAGCTCGTGCCAGTGGTCGCGAAACAGGGTGCGGAGGCGTGGCGCTCGTTGTTGATCGGGCTGGTGCCCTTCTTGAAGCCCAGGAGCTTCATCACCGGATCGTAAAAGGCCTCGGAGCGGCCGAGATCGCGGACGGCGATGTAGATGTGGTCGATGCCCGTGACCTCGAGCGTGTCTGACGTCATCCTCGCCTCCATTGCAGCGGAGCCTGTCGTCGCTCAGTCCTCCTCCAGAAGCCACTCGAACTCGATCTCGTCCTCGATGGGCGTGCCGTCCGCATCCACCGCCGGAATCTCCGGCTTCAGTCGACGCGATTCACCCACGGCGCCGCGATGGATCGCAGCCTGCCGCCAGCCGACGGCGGCATAGAACGACTGCGCGACCCGATTGTTGTTCGTCGTGACCAACCACACACGCCGGCATCCCGCTGCGCGTGCGATGGGCTGGACGGTCTGCAGGAGCAGACGGCCGATCCCCTCGCGCCGGCCCGCTGAGATGAGCACGACCACTTCACACTCGCTGCCGTCGATGCGGTACAGCATCAGGCCGACCGGCGCACCGTCGCGCTCGGCCACCACACCGGGCAGCGAGCGCGCGTCGTACAGCACACCGCGCGAGACGACGCGGGCGGACCCCGAAGTGCTCGGCGACCAGCGCTTCGAGCCACGGGCGATCCGCGGCGGACAAGGGGACGTGTGGTCATGGGCGCCTCTCAATGACCTGCTCGGGCAGAGCCGGCGCTTCCGAAAAGGATCCTACAACCAGCTGCGCGGCATCGCGATCCCTGACGCTGACGAGCATGCCGGGAACATTGGATTCGAACGCGAGTCGTTGCAATCGGCCAACGCGTGACGTAGGAAAATCGGGCCGGTTTCGCTTGGAGAGGTGGCCGAGTGGTCGAAGGCGCACGCCTGCTAAGCGTGTGTGGGGCTTAACACTCCACCGAGGGTTCGAATCCCTCCCTCTCCGCCATCTTCCCTGTCCACATCTACGGTACGCTCGGAGCCGGGCACGACACGTCGCACAGACTGGTGACGCCGCTCATGACGGTGCCACGCCGGGCGGTGCACTTGTCCGCAGCCGCCAGCTTGGCGCGCTTGTTGTGCTTGCAGCAGACGATCGGGCTGTGCGGCCGGCCGCAGATGGACATCGCGGCGCAGCGGATGACCTTGGCGACGTTGCACCCATTCTTGCGGAGCTCGTTCACCTTCTTGCGCACACACTTCATGTACTGCCCGTGATTCTTCGCGTCGCATGGGCAGGCGGCGCTGACCGCGGCGCGTACATCGGAGACCGGACACGCGGGCGGCGCTTGCGCCCACGTCGAGCCCGTCGAGCCCGCGGCCAGACAGAGGGAAATTCCTACCAAGGCCGTGATCAGATACCGCTGCATCATCGTTCTCCTCGGCACGCGGTCGACGCGCGCATCACCTGTGGTGGCGAGCATACCCCGGTGTGCTCCGGTTCTTCAAGTCAAAACGCGGCCGTTCCACGGGCGCCGGGGGCAGTCTGCGACGTCACCCGAGCGCCTTCCGCAGCCGCTCCATAGCCTCGCGCAGTCGGTCGTCCGGCACCGTCAACGAGAACCGCACGAAGCCCTCACCAAACTGGCCGTATGCGGTGCCGGCCGCGACCACGATGTGCGCCTTCTCGAACAAGAGGGTCGCGAACTCGATGCTCGACATGTTCTTCGGCGTCGGCACCCAGAGGTAAAAGGTCCCTCGCGCGGGGGTGAACCGGATACCGATGTCCGATAGCGCCTGCAGCACCAACGCCCGCCGCCGGGCGTAGATGCCGAGCATGTGTCCGATGTTCTCGCCGCAGCGGCGCAGCGCACTGATGCCGGCAAACTGAATCGCGTTGAACACGCCGGAATCCGTGTTCTCCTTCACCTGGGAGATTGCAGCGATCAGATCTTTGTTGCCCACCGCCATGCCGAGGCGCCAGCCGGTCATGTTGAAGGGCTTGGAGAGCGAGTTCAGCTCGATACCCACGTCCTTCGCCCCCGGGACGGACAAGAAGCTCAGCGGCTTCTCACCGTCGAACACGACTTCGATGTACGGGTTGTCGTAGCAGATGGCCACATCGTAATGCCGGGCAAACTCGACCAACTCGCGCAGAAACGCGGGCGTGGCCGTGGCACCGGTCGGGTTGTTCGGATAATTCAGAAACATGGCACTCGCCCGACGTGCCAGTTCCGAAGGGATGTCCTGCAGCCTTGGAAGGTAGTTATCTTCCGCCCGGATCGGGATGTTCATGGGCTCGCCGCCAGCCATCAAAATGCTGGCGCGGTAAGCGGGATAGCCCGGATCGGTCATCAGCACCGGCTCGCCGGGGTTCACTCGTGCCAGAACGAAGTGATGGCAACCCTCCTTCGAGCCGATGAGGGCAAGCACCTCGGTGGCGGGGTCGACGGTGACCTGGTACCGATCGGCGTACCATTTTGCGACCGCCTGCCGGAAAGCCAGCATCCCCTTTTCTTCATCCGTCGGATAACGGTGGTTCGCCGGGTCATGCGCCGCCCGGTCCAGCTCGTCGATCACCGGCTGCGGTGTTGGTTCGACCGGGTCGCCAATCGCCAGGCTGATGACATCGACGCCGGCTGCCCGCGCTTGGGCAATCTTGTTCCTCAGCTCCATGAACAGGTAGGGTGCGATTTTCTTCAATCTTTCAGCGGTTTGCATCTCTTGGATCCCCTGTCCGAGTGCCGCGCACCGGCGGCGTCACCCGTCAAAATCCGACACACAGTGTCCGGGAAGGCCAGTATCACCGGATTCACATCCGAGCAAGCTGTGCCAGGCGCGTTTGTAAATTTCGCGGAGAAGCGATAAGAAACAGCTACGAACACCCCAAAGGTGCTACCAGTGCTGAAGGGGAGATGGGTTTGGGGAAGGCCGCCGGGCCGTGGCGTGCGTACCGTGGCCAAAATGGGCGGCCGGAGACGGCGGGGAGGTTCGAGAGGCGATGCCCCATCGGGCATTCATCGGTATAGGGTCGAATCTAGGTGATCGAAAGGCCAATCACCTGGAAGCCATCGAGCGGATTCGCAAGCTGCCTGGCACGCGCATCGTCAAGCAATCGTCACTGTACGAAAGCGAGCCCCTCGGCGACGCGAAGACGTGGTTCGTCAACGCCGTGATCGAGGTGGAAACGGAGTGCCCGGCCGAGGAACTGCTGAAACGGTTGAAGAGCATCGAAACCGCCATGGGCCGAAAGCGGGTACGGGGCAAGCGCTGGGGGTCTCGCATCATTGACCTGGACATCCTCTTCTTCGACAACGAGATCATCAACAAGCGCTCGCTCAAAGTTCCGCATCCCGAGGTTCAGAACCGCCGCTTTGTCCTGTCACCCCTGAGCGAGCTGGCCCCGCAGATGATTCACCCGAAGCTGACCTTGTCCGTCTCCGAGTTGCTGGCCGGCCTCAAGGACAGCAAGAAGATCCACCTGCTACGCGCCTGAATGAGCCCAGCCGGTCGTCGGGTATAGTGCTACAGCTGATCCAGTGACAATCGCCACGGAAATGTCTCGGCGGGTTCTGTGCCGCCGGCATCTTCGTGGGATTTCGCTTGGCTGCACTCTCGTGGCATTCATTCTGCTCGTTTCGCAGGCATGCACCTGAGTCATCCACTTCCTACAACCACAGTCCCGGAAGCCGCCGCCCACGGGCGCCTCTTGGCCGAGCGAGTGCACGCCGGCCGGCCGTTCTCGGTCCCGCTTTCGATAATTGTCGGGTTACTCACGCTCGTCACTCTGCTGGTCTCTGTCCCGGCTTTTCCCGCCACGTTCTGAATAGCCTGTCTCGCCCGCAACCGGGTCGCTCCAGTTGACGACCCGGCGGTGACGCCATAGGATCGCGTCACTCATGAAGCGCTGGTTCGCATTGTCCGCGATCGGCCGCGACCGTCCGGGGATTGTTGCCGACTTGGCTGAGCTCATCTACGAGTGCGACTGCAATCTCGAAGACTCCAGCATGACGATTCTCGGCAGCGAGTTCGCAGTGCTATTGCTGCTGACCGGCGAGGGTGAAGATGTCGAGCGCCGTCTATCTTCCGCGTGCAAGCGCTTGGAGTGGGAAAAGCGCCTGACCGTGTTCTTCCGGCCGCTCGAAGGGGAGCCGGTTCCGTATGGAATCGCCCAACGAGCCCGAGCCTTCGAGCTGCAGGCCGTCGGGATCGACAAGGCCGGCATCGTCGCAAGGGTGGCGCGCTGTCTGGCCGAACGTGGGATCAACATCACGCAGATGTCGACGGTGTCCCGCCCGGAGCCTGGCACCGGCGCACCGATCTACAACATGCGCATCCGCATGGAGGTGCCTGAGGCCGTCGATCAGGGCACCCTGCGCCGCGAGTTGGACGGCATCGCCGTTTCGTTGCACGTCGATCTCAGTCTCCAGGGCGTCAACCAATGAGGCGACTGTCGGCTTCGCGGTTTTCACTGCACCCCTGAGGGTGCTATCACTGATCCGGAGGATTCACCATGTTCGGCATCGGCGTACCGGAGCTACTCGTGATCCTGGTCATTGCCCTGCTGGTTTTCGGACCCGGGAAGCTGCCCGAGATCGGCAGCGCACTGGGCAAAGGGATCCGTGATTTCAAAAAGGCCTTCGAAGGTGGTGACGACGACCTCAAGAAGGTGGAAGGCAAGCCCGACAACGCCGAGAAGAGTTGAGTGCCAATATCGTTACCCGCGCGGCAATCCCAGCAGACGTTGTGCGATGATGTTGCGCTGCACCTCTGAGGTGCCAGACGCGATGGTGAAGGCGCGGGCCATCAGCCAGCCGTACTGCCATTGACCGTCGTCCATGACGCGGCGCGCGCCGCGCCAGAGCTGCGCGTACGGACCCTGCACGCTGAGCGCGAATTCTTCCAACCGTTGCGCCAGTTCGCTGCCGTAGAGCTTCAGGATGGAGACATCGCTTTGCGGCCGACCCTGCTCCAGGTCGGTCATGACTTTGAAGCAGTGCAGCTTCATGACCTCGACCTCGATGTGGAACTGCGCGAACTGCTGGCGCGTCCTCCGGTCGGACGTCTTGTCCCGACGCCCGATCAGCTCGCGCAAGCGGGCCATGTCCGCCTGCCGGCGTACGTGATCGACCAGCAGCAACGTACCACGTTCGTGCCCGAGCGCAGTGAGAATGACCTGCCAGCCCTTGTTCACCTCACCGACAACGCTGTCCGCCGGCACCCGCGCGTTGTCCAGGAACACCTCGTTGAAGTCGGTGTCACCGGTGATCTCTCGCAATGGGCGGACGGTGATCCCCGGCGTTCGCAGGGGGACAATCAGACAACTGAGCCCCTTGTGCTGCGGCGCCGTGGGATCGGTCCGCACCAGGAACATGCAGTAGTCGGCTTGGTTGGCGTAGGTCGTCCACACCTTCTGGCCGTTCAGCACCAACGCATCGCCGTCGCGCGTCGCCCGCGTGCGTAACGACGCCAAATCAGACCCCGCATTAGGTTCGGAGAAGCCCAGGCACCACACCTCTTCGGCGCTGAGGAGCTTCGGAAGATAGCGCTGCTTTTGATCCGGTCGGCCGAAGACGAGCAGCGTCGGCCCGAAGATACTAATTGACGGCCCATTGATCAGCGGAGGGGCATCCGCCCGTACCAACTCCTCGTGCACGACGAGATGATCGAGCAGCGATGCGTCCCGGCCACCGTACTCACGCGGCCAATGCATCGCGATCCAGCCCGCTTCGTACAAGCGCCCTTGCCAGTCCTTCAGAAACGCGATCCGTTCCGCCACCGGGCCATGGTCGCGCAATCGCCGCCACGTGTTGCGGTCGGGAAGGTTGTTCGCGAGCCAAGCACGGAACTCTTTGCGCGTCAGTTCGAGAGTCGGAGAGACGGTGAAATCCATAGTGGCCTCGACGGTGGGGGGCTCGGTAGGAATCACAGCCGCGGGCGGAACTGCGGCAGCGCGATCTCATCGGTAACGTGCTCGTAGATCACGTCGACCGGCATCCCCACGTGGATCACCTCGGGGGTGCACTCAACGATGTTCGACGTCACGCGCACGCCCTCCTCGAGGTCGATCAGTGCCACGATGTATGGCAGCATTTCGCGGAACGGGACGACATCGTTGTGGTGAATGACGGTGTAGGAGTACACGCGCCCCCTGCCGGATGATGGACGCCACTCCACGTTGTCCGACCAGCAATGCGGACACGAGTGACGCGGATAGAAGTGATTGCGCCCGCAGCTGTTGCAGTGGCGAATGAGGAACTTGCATTCCAGCGTGCCGGCCCAGAAGGGTGCGCTCTCGGCATCGATCACCGGCAAGTGGTGACCCAGTGCGGTAGCTCGATTCATCCTACGCCCCCAACACTACCGTGCCGCACGAGGAAAAGTAGCCACCGGTGCCGTTGCACAGCGCGATCTGGGCGTTCGGAATCTGGCGGTCACCGCACTCCCGACGCAGCTGACGCGTCGCCTCGATCAGTAGAAACACGCCGCGCATCCCGGGATGGTTTGCAGCCAATCCGCCTCCGTCGGTGTTGGTCGGCAGTGCGCCACCCGGGCCGAGGGCTCCGCTCTCCACCAGCGGACCGCTCTCACCGCGGCCGCAAAACCCCAATGCCTCCAGACTCAGCAACACCAGGATGGTAAATGCGTCGTAGATCTGCAGCACGTCGACGTCGCTCGGGGTGATCCCGGCTTGTTGCAGCGCGCGCTGGCCGGACTGCGTCGCGATCAGCTCCGGCATGTCGCTCCACTGCGACATGTGGAGATGCGACAGCGCTTCGCCCGTGCCGAGGACCCGAACCGGCCTCCGGCGCAGGTCGCGGGCGCGCTCCTCCGTCGTCAGAATGACTGCACCCCCTCCGTCCGTCCGCACGCAACAGTCCGCCTGCCGCAGAGGATCCGCGATCATGCGGGTCGCCAACGCATCGTCGACGCTCATCGGCTTGCCGTAATGGTACGCCTGCGGGTTTCGCTGCGCCCAGCGATTCGCCGCCACGGCGACCGCAGCGAGCTGGCGGCTGGTGGTTCCGTACTCGTGCATGTGACGGCGAGCCGCGAGCGCATACTTGCCGACGAGTGTGAGTCCGTACGCTGCCTCGTACTGCGCCGGACCGCGCGCGACGGGTAGATCACCCGCGCGGCGCCGGCGTTGCAGATCGGAGCGCGCCGTGCTGCCGTAGACCAGCAGCGCCGTGGTGCACAGCCCCGCCTGCAACGCCGCCGACGCGTGCGCCACAAAGATCTCCCACGACGCGCCGCCCACCTGGGTGCTGTCGACATGCGACGGCCGCAAGCCGAGATACTCGGCCAGCAGCAACACGTGCATCCAGTCGTCACCGCAGCTGAAGAGCCCATCGACGTCCTCCTTCTTCAGCCCCGCATCGTCCAGCGCACCCTTCGCCGCCTGGTGATGCAACTGCAGGGCGGTGCGCTGCGGCAGACTGCCGCACTCGGACTCCGCCACCCCGACGATGCACACGCGCGTGCCCACGCTTACTCACCACAGCGAGCAGTTCACGGCCCACAGGCGAAGGCGCAACGTCCGAACACACACTCGCGGTCCCCTTTTTTCGCGTCCGAGCTTCGATTGGCGACGTCGACCGTTCCCGATTCAATCAATTGATTGACGCGACTTAGTGGAAGTGCTAGCCGAAGTCAAATTTCTTTCGGAGGGTACTCATGCTGCTAGAAGGTAAAGTGGCTGTGGTCACCGGGTCGGGCCGCGGTGTCGGACGGGGTATTGCGTTGGCCCTGGCCCGCGAGGGTGCGAAGCTCGTGATCAACGACGTGGGCTGCGAAGTCGACGGCCGCGGCTCGGCGCAGGACCCGGCTGCGCAAGTCGTGAAGGAGATCAAAGCCCTCGGCAGCGACGCGACGCCGAACTACGACTCGGTCGCGTCGTTCAGCGGCGCGGAAAATATCGTCAAGACTGCGCTCAACAGCTTCGGGCGCATCGACATTCTCGTCAACAACGCCGGCATCGTGCGTGACCGCTCCATCGGCAAGATGAGCGAAGAGGATTTCGACGCCGTGCTCGGCGTGCATCTGAAGGGCACATTCAACTGCGGCCGCCACGCCATCCCCCACATGCGCGAGCAAGGCTGCGGGCGCATCATCAACATCACCTCGAGCGCCGGCCTGCGCGGCAACTTCGGCCAGAGCAATTACGGCGCCGCCAAGGCCGGCATCATGGGCCTGACTCTCGTCTGGGCGATCGAGCTGGTCAAGTACGGCATTACCGTGAACGCGATGGCTCCCGCCGGGCTGACGCGCATGGTCGGCACCATTCCAGGGATGGAAGGCAAGGAGCCGCCCCCGGAGATGAACCCCGAGCTGAACGGACCGATGGTCGCCTTCCTGGCCTCGGAGAAGGCCGCACACGTCAACGGCCAGATCTTCGGCCGCCGCGGGTTCGGATTCACGATCTTCCAGCAACTGCGCCCGATCGCCATGATGTACAAGCCCGGCGGCCTGAGCGCCGGTGAGATCGCCGCCAACTTCGATGGCGTCTTCCTCGAGCACTTGCAGCCGATCGGCATTCCGCAAATGCGGAGGGAGGAGCCGAAGAAGTAGCGTCCGCACGCTCCGCGTCCGAGGACTCAGATGGTTGGGATCACATCATACGGGGCGTACATCCCCATGTTCCGCTTGCCACTGGCGGCCATCGCCGGCGGCGGGCGCAAAGCCGCCGGCGGCAGCGGCGAGAAGGCAGTGGCGAACTTCGACGAGGACAGCGTCACGATGGCTGTGGCCGCAGCGGCAAACTGCCTCGAAGGGATCGACCGCGCGTCGATCGATGGGCTGCTCTTCGCATCCACATCGTACCCGTACCGCGAGAAGCAAGCGGCAAGCATCGTCGCCAAAGCCCTCGATCTGCGGCGCGAGGTGATCACCGCGGACTTCGCCGATACGGTACGCGCCGGCACCACTGCGTTGCGCGGTGCGCTGGATGCCGTCAAGGCGGGCTCGGCGCGCAACGTCCTGGTCGTCACCAGCGACTGCCGCCTGGCGGCGCCGCGCTCCGTGATGGAGCGCAGCTTCGGCGACGGCGCCGCGGCCTTTCTGATCGGCGATACCGCGGTCGCCGCAACCGTCGAGCACCACTACTTCATCGCCGACGAGATCATCGACGTGTGGCGCACCGAGCGCGACCCGTTCGTGCGCTCGTGGGAAGACCGCTTCGTGGTCGAGCACGGCTACCAGCACAACATGATCGAAGCAGTGAAGGGCCTGCTGCAGAAGGCGGGGCTGGCGCCAAAGGATTTCTCCAAAGCGGTCCTCTACAGCCCGGACGCGCGCAGCCACGCCGGCGTGGCGCGCGCCACCGGCTTCGACGTCAAGACCCAGGTGCAAGATGCCCTCTTCGGCAAGCTCGGCAACACGGGCGCGGCCTTCGCGCCCATGCTCCTGGTTGCCGCACTGGAAGAGGCGAAGCCCGGCAGCAAGTTGCTCGTGGCCAACTACGGCGACGGTTCGGAAGCCTTCGTCATCGGGGTTACGGAACATGTCACCAAGCTGCGCAGCAAACGTGGAATGCAGTGGCACCTCAATCGCCGCACCGAGCTCAGCGACTACGACAAGTATCTCGCCTTCCGCAACCTCCAGCCGTCGGAGGTCGATCGGCGCGGCGGCCAAGGGGTGTCTGCCACCGTGCATTTCCGTGATCGCGACGAAGACATCAGCTTCCACGGCCACAAGTGCCGCCGCTGCAGCACCATGCAGTTCCCGTTTCAGCGCGTGTGCTTCAAGTGCTTCACCAAGGACGACTTCGAGGAGGTGCGACTCTCGGACCGGTACGGCAAGGTCATGTCGCATACCTTCGATTTCTTCGCCGGCAGCCCCGATCCACCGCTGATCGTGACCGTCGTCGAGGTAGACGGTGGCGCCCGTGTCTACATGCAAATGACGGACGCCTCACCCAAAGAGGTCAAGCTGGAGTTGCCGGTGGAGTTCACCTTCCGTAAGATCCATGAGTACGGTGGCACGCCCAACTACTTCTGGAAGTGCACGCCGGTGCGGTAATTGGTTCCCTCCTCTGTGAGCATTTCCGCGAACGGAGGAGGGTCAGGGAGGAGGCGCGAAGATGAACCACGAGGCCATCAGGGACAAGGTCGCCATCGTCGGCATGGGCTGCTGCAAGTTCGGCGAGAACTGGGACAAGTCGCCCGAAGACATGATCGTCGAGGCGGCGTTCGAGGCCTACGAAGACGCCGGCATCGAGAATCCGCAAGCGCAAATCGAGGCGGTCTTCTGCGGTGCCGTCTACCCGTCGAAAGGCACCGCTGAGGTCGCCGACGCGCTCAAGCTCTTCGGGCGCCCGGTGAGCATGACGCAGAACTATTGCGCCACCGGTACCGACGCCTTCCGCTTCGGCGTCTTCTCGATCGCCTGCGGCTTGTACGACACGGTCCTGGTCGTCGGCTTCGACAAACCGAAGGATCGCGGCGTCTCCGGTCCGAGCGCCGTGACCACCGGCGTGCGCGGACTGCCGATGACCCCCGCCGGGTGGTTCTCGCTGTGCGCCGCGAAATACTTCGAGACCTACGGCGCCGGCCGCGAGGACTTGGCGAAGATCGCCGTCAAAAACCATCACAACGGGACGCTCGCTCCGAAGTCGATGCTCAAGAAGGAGATCACCGTCGAGGACGTGCTGAACGCGCCGATCATCTCCTGGCCCTTCGGCCTCTACGATTGCTGCGCGCAGTCCGACGGCGCCGCGGTCGCCGTCCTCACCAGACGCGAGCTGGCGAAGAGCTTCCGCGACGACTACGTGCTGGTGAAGGCGGTCGCCATCGCCCTCGCCGAAAACCCGCAGAGCGATCCGAGCTTCGACTTCCTGCGCTGGAAGCCGAACGTCTACGCGGCGCAGCAGGCGTACAAGCAAGCGGGCATCAGCAACCCGTTCAAGGAAATCGACGTCGCGCAGGTGCACGATTGCTTCACACTCACCGAGCTACTGACCTACGAGGACCTGGGCTTTTGCGAGAAGGGCTCGGCGAAGGAGCACATCGCCAGCGGCACCTTCGCGCTCGACGGCGAGCTGCCGGTAAACACCGACGGCGGCCTGAAGACCTTCGGCCACCCGACCGGTGCCACCGGCGTCCGCATGCTGTACGAAAACTACAAGCAGCTCCAAGGCAAAGCCGATCAACGCCAGGTGAAAAACGCAACGCTGGCCCTGACCCACAACCTCGGCGGCGCGCCACAGACGTGTGGGATGACGATCATCGGGATGCCGTAAGCAGGCGTTGCCTTCTCAGCCGCATGTGCAGGGCGACTCGATAATGAAATGGATCCGAGGAGGGGGTCCGTTCATGCTGAGGCTCTCGAAGCACGGGGCGGGGTCTTCGTCGGCGCTACGAGCGGCTTGAGCCCAGCGAAGATGGCAAGTGTGGAACCGCGGCATCGCGCACGCAACCGGGCGAATCAGCGTCTGCCGCGCTTCAAGTCGCTCGCCGAGCTGGTCGAATTCTTCGAGGCGCATCCGCAACGACACACGTTCATTCCACCGGAGGATTGATCCATGGCCAGAACGAAGAGCACATCCCCCGAACAACCGCGTGGAAATCCGGTTCGTGCCCCTGCGGGCGGTGGTGGTTTCTTCATACGGCATTTCCACTCAGCCCAGCGCAAAGCCGTCTTTGAGCTTCCTCAGCAGCTCGTTGAACTCCGTCAGCGCGCCCTTGTCGACCTTCACATTCCCGTCGCCAAGTTCAATACGTAGATGGAATCGAATCGGGACGTTCGCACGTGCACGTAGCTGCAGCAGTTCGGACATGTGGTCGGCGAGATCTTGCAGCTCCGAAGGCTCCAACTCGGCACTCGCGACAGCGACGTTGCGCGTCGGCTCTTCCTCTTTCTCTTTGGTTCTTCCCGATCCATCTCCGACCTCAAGCTCGACGAGACGAGCCCCCTCGAATGAGCACGGCCACTCAGGTCCAGCCGATTGCTTGATAAACCGAGCTCGGAGCGCCGCGTCGATTGCATCACGAACCGTCTTCCATGGCAGGGTTCGCCCCACCTTCTGAGAAAGGGCTGTCGCGAGCGACAGTGCCGTTGTCGTTCCATCCTTCCAGGCTTGAGGGAGACTTTCGGGCATCGTCTCGGCTGGCGCGATGATCGGTGGCGGCGGCCGGAGCACTGTGGCGTCGTCCAGCAACCCGGGTGGGATTGATTCGCCGAGGAGACTCGCGGGGCCCGCGAGCAGCCAGATGAGTCCCGCTTCAACAGCTTGACTCACCGCCGTTTCGACAACTGCGCGTGACGCCGTCGGAATCTGGAGGGGCTCGGTGAAGCCTTCGCGTTGGATCTGTACGACCCGCCCGCCGCTGAAGTAGGCCACGACGTCTTGCAAAGTGATCTGCTCGTTCGACCACAACTCCGGAAGTCCGCTCAGGCGAAGTAGATCTGGATCAATCTCGCCCAGCTCCGCAGCGTGCGGAAGCACCAGTTCCAGCGCAGGATAATTCAGGGCCGCATCATCTGGTTTGCTCTTCCACCACGAACGGAACGTTCGATCCGGTCGCATCAGTCGCAGCACAAACGTTCCCTGCGCGCACCCTTCGACGAGTGTATCGAGGATCGCTCGCGCCTTGAGCATCTTCGGAAGATGCGGAAGTTGAGCGAAGGCGCCGGCGAGATCTTTCACCCGTCGGCTCGTCTCGCCCTGCTTCCATAAGTCGTACGGCCCGCCCGGTAGCATTGCATCAGCGGTGATCGCGGTCTCTTGGATGCGCGAGCGCGAGTCGCTCTTGATCGTGGTGAAGGCCGGATCATCGGTGATCGTAATCTTGAAGGCCTGGACATCGTCTGTCTGAGATACTGCCACGACGATGCAGTACGCCTGGTTGATCGCATCCGGCATTTTCTTTCTCGCCTTGTCGATGCTCATAGCGAGTGTCGCCATACGCGACGGATCGAGGCTGGCGCCTCGCTGTTCCTCTTCGCGCAAATCGTGCTGGACTTGCTCCCAGCCCAGATAGTCTCTGACGCGGGCCATGGCGACCTCAAGTCCATCCTTTGACGGCGTAAGCAGGATCACTGCGTTCCGGAACACGCGCGGCTTGTCCGGCCCCGTGGTCTCATCGAGAAAGCGGCGCGCCTCAGCACTCGGCTTGCCCGACTCAGATGCGGCGCTGAGACCGAGCACGGCATAGCGGAACAGCCCGTCGTCATCGACTTCACGCGGCCGTGCCGGCAGCGTGTGTACGCGTACGCCCGCCGCTTGTGCACCGGAGGTCAACGTTTTCGTTCGACCGATTTCGTCGATCAGGCGAGCTTTCACGGTGTCATCGGGTATCTCGCTGTTCGCCTTGGCGTGCATCTGGGTAAGGTTGGGCCTGTTGCCCATACGCCACTGGCTGGGCAGCGTATCGTCGATGGATGCGAAGCGATCGTCGAGCCAATGACTCGTCTGCGCCCAGCGAGTCAATCCTTTCTCCAACTCAATCTTGTCTGGTCGCGTTGGACCTAAGAGCACCATCAGGTCACGCGTCTTCGCGCTCTGGCCAATCGGCTGCGAGTGTAGAAATGTTGCCGTGACTGCCTGCTCGATCTCACGGAAGTTGAGCCCCACTGATTCGCGTTGAATGTCACGCGCTCGTGTCAGCTCGCCGTCGAGAATGCCGGTCCACGCCTGCTTCTTGCCCTCGTGTTCCTCGGTGTCGGCCACGCTGACGAGTTCGCGGACCGCTTCTCCGAGTCCGGCGACATTCGGAGCATTGAGGAATACCGCCGCTCCAACCAGTGGAGAAGTGTCCCAGTTTTCCGCCTCACGGAGCGCCAGGGCGAAGGTCCGCAGCAGTCCGCGGGTGCGTTGAAAACCGGCCAACTGCGTCCACTTTTCGTAAAGAACCTCGGTCAAGTCGGGATGGAACGGGTAGCTATCGAGGAAGCGCTTCTCCGCAGAGCCACCTTGGCGTGCAGTCAGTTCGTCGAGCGCCTTGACGCCTTGCAACGCCGCGATTACGTGCGGCCGGAACACACTGCTGTCGCGAATCGACTCAGGTGTGAAGAACCGCCTCCGCAGCACCTCTGCAACATCTTCCTTCACAACGGGCTCAACGCCCTCCTCCTTCTGTCGGCGGAAGATGTCGTATAGCTCGTTCAGGATCTGCCGGCCGAACGGATCACTCTTCTTAGGGTCCGTGGCCAACAGCGAGGCAACGATACAGCAGCGGTCGACTTTGGTCGCGGCCTGCGTCAGATACTGAAAGAAGTTGACCAGGCGGCCGCGCTGCTCGCCTGCCTGACCGATCTCGCGGGCGTACATGAGAACTTCATCGATCAGGATCAGCACCCCCAGGCCCTGCTTCACCGGTATCTCCAGCAGATCCGTGAGCACGTTCTCCGCTGGCGCTGTCTCGCGCTCCTCCGCTTTGCGATCCGCATGCAAAACTTTGAGCCCATCATCGCCGGCGATCTGATACGCGAGAACGCTCCAGGGCCGCTTCAGTCGCCGAACCTTACCCGCAGGCGAGCGGACTTCCATGCCGCTCTCAACATCGAGCTTGTCGAAGCAGAGGCCTGCAATTCGGGCTTGCAGGGGCCGCTGGCCGATTGTTTGGATGAACTCCTGCACCGACGGCAGGTCGGGCAATGCGTCCGGGTCATGGACAAGATGCCGGAGGGCAATCAGCGTGTGGGTTTTCCCGCCGCCGTAGGTCAGCTCGAGCTGACGCACCGCCTTGTCGTTCTTGCCGGCGACGCGCAACACCACGTCACGCACCAGCGACCGCAAGTTGTGCGTCGGGAATGTCAGCGCAAAGAAGTTCTCCGACTTCTCATAGACCGGCCGTTTGCCGCTCTGCATCAAGACTTCGTAGAGGTCCGCGGCAAACATGTGCAGCGGCAGCTCCCCGGACTTCAAGTCTTCGCGCAGCTGCACGACCTTGTGCCAGGGTGTCCACGGTAGTTTCGGCATCGCCTTCCTCCCTCAACCGTTACAGCATGCGGGCCCAGTCACGCGGCGGTTTTCCGCTTTGGCGTGAGCAAACGGACGTCGAGCTCGCGGTGGAGTGCCGCGGCAATGCGCGCCAGCATGCTGAGGGAGTGACCTTGGTAGTTAGCATCCTCGAGGCGGGCGATGACGGGTTGCTTCGTCCCAACGAGGTCGGCGAGGGTCTGTTGGGAAAGGCCGGCTTTGGTGCGTGCTTCGTAGATCATCTCGGCAACGCGGGCATTGAGCGTTGCCTCCTCAATGCGCTGCCGCAACCGCTTGTTCGGGCCGGTCATACGGTCGAGAATCCTGAGCCCGTCGCTGGTTTTCCTCATTGAAGCTCCTCCTCGTAGGTGTGCGTGGCTGGGTTCTGCTGGAACTGTTCCATGCGTCGCCGGGCGCGTTCGATGTCTGCCGCGGGCACTCTGTCCTCCTTCGTCAGGGCGTGACCGAGGACGGCACACTGCTTGTCGTGGAAGAAGTACAGGATGCGGTAATTGACGCGGCCACGCTTGGCCCGCAGCTCGTAGATACCGTCTCGCAGGTAATCGGCTGTGGGGCGCCGCAGGTCGTGTCCCATGTCAGCAAGTCTCTGGATCGCGGCGCTGCAGCGTGCGTACGCGACTTCGTTTCGAGCCCGCAGTTGCTGCAAGAAATTGACGACTGGAACATCACCGAGCGACTCCTGATAGAAAACTATGCGCGTTTGGGGCAAGACACGGCCCTTCGTTTATCGCAATATTGATATGCAGGCAAGCGGCCGGCTCATCCGAGCATCCGCCACCCCGGTCATCGGCTCTGCTCCTCTTCCGGTTGCGTCGCCGGCGCCTCAAGCCCAAGCGGCATCTGTTTCTGTTCCGGCGTGGCGCCCTTGGCACCGATGTGGTTGGCGAGGCTCTCCAGGATCTGCAACTCCTCACGGTCCGGGCGCTTGTCGTGGCGTGCCAGTTCAATCAACGACTGGATGACGCGCTTGAACAGTTCTTGGCGGCGCAGGCCGTGGTCATCGAGGTATTGATCAACCTTGTGAACATCTCCGGCGCGCCAGAGGTGCATCAAGCGGTGGATGCGATCGATCAGCGGAATCGCCCGCCCGCTCGGAGCTTCGTAGCCCAGGGACTTGGCCTTGCGTTGCAACCATCCCTTGAGCCGCGCGCGACTGCCGGAGCCTTTATCAGCCGTCTCTTCCGGTTCTTCTTCGGCCTCGACAATGTCGGCATCCTCCTCCTGAGACGAGTCACCGCCGCTCTTCACGATGAGGTCCCAGGTGTTGGTGAGGTCATGGTCCGAAAGACCGCACGACACCGCATAGAGGATTACAGCGCCGACCGGCGCGTCCTCGATACCGAAGTCGTAGCGGTGGAGCAGGTAGTATGCCGTCGGCTCGTCGAGCCGCTCCGCCGCAGCCGCATCTGCATCACCACCGTGCCCGCGGGAAAGTACCTGTCCCACGACATAGTCGACGACGATGCGGCGGACGTGAGTGAGGAATTCCGAAACGGTCATCAGCTTGCCCGGATCGGTTGTTTTCTTCACTGCCGGATGCTTGCTGTACGCCTCCAGCGCCGGACCAGTAGCGGCCCAGACAAAGTCCGGGCCGCGGATGCCTGCGTCCCAGAACTCGCGCAGACGCACGCCGATGTTCCCGCGCATGTCGGCGAGGACCTTGGTGTCCCAGCCCGGTTGCGCGGTCGCGGGGCGCTTCTTGCACACGAGCCAAACCGAGGATGCGAGAGACGCTCGATTGAAGTTTCGCACCCCACCCCGCATCTCCGTGACGATTGGCCACGATCCATCCACGACAAATCCGGCTCGGATCACCGCCGACACGAGCGTTTCCCAGGCGTCAGGTTGCTTATTTGCGAAGACGATGACGAGGCGACCGTCCGGGCTCAACGCTGTAGCGCATCGCGCGAAGGCGCGTGCCATCCCATCCTCGTATGCCCGTTTGGACTTCGCTGAGTCGTTGCCGTACCGGCTCTCGTCATCGATCAATTCCCCATCCTGTGTGGTGTGGTCCCATTTTGGCGTCAGCGGGGCTGAGAACGCGCTGTCAATTTGAGGGGACAGGCCTGACAAGGAGCGCCTCAGCCAAATGTAAAAGAAGTCCATCAGATCTGCGTAGGGTATGGCGTCGTAGTAGGGAGGATCAGTCACGATCAGGTCGAAAATTGCCGTGTGCGAAGCAAGCGCGCTGGCGGTGCGGACCTTTGGCAATGCCACGCCACGCAGGGCAGGCAGTAGATTGGAAAGCACCCGAAATACATTCGAAACAGCACCGTTGAAGAAACGATCGGCTTGCGAGAGCGGGTTTCCCTCTGCAAAGTCCCAAGTAATTGGCAGTGCAAATCGCAAGAACGTCTGTTTGATCTCCGAGGCCACCGGTTCCCAGATGCAAACTGTACTCAGGTAGTTTGCCGCACGATCGATTGCGACCGCGAGCATGCTCTCGACAGCCTCTAGCCATCCATCGTCGTAGCCGTAGCGACGCATGGGCGAGCCTGCTCGTCGGACAGCTCGCACAAAGACTCCAAGGCTCAATAGCTGGCGCGACGTGAACACCTCGTCCCAGCGGGTGATGCCCCAGCGCGTGATCGAGACACCGCCCTTTCGGATGCTCCCAGTGCTGATAGGCTCGCCGACGCGGCCGAATGGCAAGTCGGCAAACGTGGCTTCAACTTCCGTGTCGCAGGATCCCGCGGTGTTCTGCTCGTGCTTGGTCGGCAAGCGGTACTCTTTTGCGTTTGGGCCGTCCACCACAACCGTGGTTATGGTCGCGCCCAACCCTCCTGCCCGCCCTTCAACACGGATGTCCTCCATCGTCATGATGACACCGCAGCCGGGACACTTGGCTCCGGCACCCGACATGGTGCCCGCACCAACCTGTTTGTCGTGTTCGCGCCGCTGGGCCGCATTGCCGCCTTTGACTGACACTTCGGCGTCAATGCCGAATTCGACACCATAGCTGTCGGGCTTCGGCGTCATCGTCAGAGTGACCCGCTTGCCGCCCTTCCTTGCAAGCCAGCGTGTCTTGAGTAGCGGCAGCGTTGCCCGGCAGTTCTTGCACGTAACCGTCCGCGCCCACAGGTATGCCGCCGTGGGCTTGGCGACCCAGCGCGGGTTCAACTTGTGCCCGAGGTACGCCGCTGAGAACTCGGCGTTGAGCGACTCGATGTCCGGCATGCCGTCATCTTTTAGCGGCACCAGCTGCATGGGCTGCGGCTCGTAGGCATTCCCCGGCTTGAGCGGCTGGAACTCGGCGTAGACGGGATAGTACTTTGCCAGGTCCCGCCGTGCGTGGTCGAGCACCCATTGCCCCCACGCCCGCACGTGCCAGGCAAGGTCAGCGGCGATGTCGACATCGTGAGCGCTGAAGAGATGCCCCTGCTCGGCTTCGCGACTGCGTCGTTCAGGCTCGCGCTGACCCAATCGCGCCTGGAGCTTGCGATACGTTGATTTCGCCTCACCCTTGGTTTGGCCCTTGGCCTTCTCGAAGAAGGCGAGCATGAACTCCTCCTTCGAGAGAATGAAGTCGGGCAGTGGCCGCGCCTGGCCCGCAAGCTTCTGCGGGTACTCGAGCGTGCACTTCAGGATGAACCAGGCAACCGGGTTGATGTCGATCGCCGTCGCTTCGCAACCCAGCCGCATCGCCTCCAACGGGATCGCGCCGCCGCCGGCGAACGGATCGAGGACGCGCGGCGCGCGGCCGCCGTAGGCTTTGCGGATCTCCTGGCGGAACCACTCGATGTCGTCCTTCTGCTTCTGAACGATCTCGCGTTCATCCTTCGTCTTCGGCTCGCCGTACCAGTGAAGGATGCCACCCTCCGTCACCTCCTTCTCGCGCTCCACGATCGACCCGTTCGGCATGTTCTTGCGCTCGATGACCTTCTTCACCTGTCCGCCGATCTTCTCACACAGCTCGCGGCGCTTCTCGGGATCGCCGGGATCGGGGAGCAGCGTGGCAATCAGTGCGGCACGGCACGCCGCCAGCGGCCGTCGCGCCGGCCAGATGTGCAGCGTCGAGATGTGCCCGTGCCGCACGTTCTTCTCGTGGACCGAGTCCAGCGACGCTTGCTTCAGGGGGAAGGCAAATTCAATGAGGCGTGGGAAGTCAGTCACCCGTCACTCCTGTTCTTTGCGCAACCTGCAATGTCACGGTTTGAAGCAGCGTTGAGCTGCTCAGCCGGAGCCACCATCAGGAGACCTCCGATGCGGCTTCAGTGATTTGCTTGGCGCTGATGAGGAAGCTCCCCTTTGCCTTCGCGAGCAACCGGCTGAATGGATCCTGCACGCGCACTCGCCGGGGCGTCGGCGTGGCGCAGTCATAGACAACGTAAAGCCAGTACGCTCTGCCCAGGTTGCAGGCCTTTGCCCACTCGTTGGCGAGGATCTCAACATCGCCGGTTGCGGCTCGTCCCTTCACTTCAATGCCGCGGGTGTGACCATTCGGCCGACGCGACAGTAGGTCGAAGCCTGGATAGTCTGGCAGCCCAGCGGCGCGGGCCAGCTCGGGCGTGTGCACGTCGAGCACCGTGGCTCCCTCCGACTCTTCCCATTCGCGAGCGATCTGCATCGCAAGGTGCTCGACCTTGGTGTCGTGTTGCTCGCGATCGAGCGGATCAGACGACGGCACCACCAATGCGTGCGCGAGAAACTGCACTGGGCCAAACGCTATGAGCTCAGGTTCTCGGCGGATGATGGCAATGGCGCGTTCGCGCCGACCGGCCAGCTCACGCTGCGCCTGTTTGATCCGTTCCAGCTCCGTCACAGCCGCCTTGTTGCCAGTGCGGACCTTCTCGGATTGCTTCGCACGTGCCGCAGCGAGGTCGGCTTCCTGGAAGCTGAAGCCACGATGCAGGAATGATTCGCGTTCGGCGACGGTGGCGAGGAGACTGTTCTTCCGGTCGATTGCCATCTGCCGCGCAACCCGCTCAGCAATGAAAGCGGCGGCCTGATCGCGAATATCACTGGCAGCAAGCGCCAAGCGCTGCGCGGCAGGAGGCAATCCGACACCCCCCTTGAGGAGCAACAGGCGCTCGACGGAGCACAACTCCAGATCGGAGCCCTCGAACTGCTTGACGCCAACGAGGCGGCACTCAAGCGCCCGGGCGGTCGCGAACTCCTCAATCTTGGGGTCCGGTTCACGAACCACCGAGATGAGCGCGAGGTGGAATAAGTATGGACGCTCGGCCTCCGGGTCCACGAACACGGCACCACGCAACGCCTCGGAACTCAACTCTTCCAAAACCAACGTGCGTAGTTGCTCGAAGATCGGTTCTCCTGGATGAACCCATATGCCATCACTCTTCGACGGTGGGCGCGACACCGACAACCGATCGTGTAGCCGCAGCGGGTAGGTCTCCAACTCCGGAAGCAGTTTCGCGCTCGCCGCTTGGCTCATCGGGCGTAGTGCGAAGTATCCGCCGAGGTCGCCATCGACGGCTACGGCGACCAGCGGTGCGGCCTTCTCAATGTAGTGCCTGACAAATCCTGGAATCAGTCGGCGATAGATTTCGTTTTCCATTGCGACGCGAAGGCGTGGCAGGTCGCGTTTTACCTCACCACCGTCGCCGTAGAGTGCACGCTCACGCGCAGCCAGGGCTTCGACTTGTTCCTTCGTGAACGCACCACCAAGTTCTTCCGCAACCGACTGCGGATTGTCCGACGTTGCCACGCGCTCCATGTACTGCTTGATTGAGACGCCCTGCAGGAGTCGGCCGACAACATCGTACACCTTGTCGGACCCCAGCTCCTTTCGAATGCGCTCCAGTTTCTGCAGCAAAACCTCCAGAACTTTGCCCTCGCGCGTGTCAGGTGCGACGAGATTGAGGATCACAACTGGATCGTGCTGCTGGCCGTATCGATGGATGCGGCCCATGCGCTGTTCAAGGCGCGCAGGATTCCACGGCACGTCGTAGTTGATCATCGCCCAGCAGAACTGAAGATTGATGCCTTCGCCGGCCGCGTCGGTGCACACCAGGAAGCGGGCGCCGCCGTCGTTTTCCGGTAGACGGAAGCGCTCAACTGCGTCCTCGCGTTCGGTGTAGTGCATTCCGCCGTGGATCTGGGCCACTTGGCCCGTGTGCCCCAAGCCGTTTAGGCGGCGGACGAGGAACTCAAGAGTGTCGCGATGCTCAGTGAATATGATCAGTTTCTCTTGCGCGAAGCGCTCCGAGATGAGCTGCTCGTGCAGTTTCTCGAACTTTGACTCGATTCCCTTGTCGTAGACGCGCTTGGCAAGATCGCGCAGGGACAAAACCTGATCTCGTTCCGCGATGAGTTCTGCGAGCGACGCGGCAACCACACCTTGCAGGAGGCGATCTTCGGATTGCTCGTTCTCCTCACCGCCGTCCACCGGAGAGCGTTCGTCGTCTGCGGTCTTCGTGTCGAAGATGTCGTCATCATCGCTCATGCGACGCTGTAACGTGATCAACTGCTCGATAGTGATGCGGCCGGCCCCGATGTCATCGATGATCTTGTCGAGCTTGGAGATACGCCGCTCGAACGACCGCAACAACGCCCACGTTGAGCTTGCGAGTCGGCGCTGGAACACGCTCATAGCGAGCCGAGCGGCGGAGCGGTTCAGCACCTTGGCCTTGTTGTAAACGAACCGGAGGTAGTTCGTGGTCTCGTCATAGAGCGTCTGCTCGCTGACCTCGCCCTGAGACAAGCTGTACCCAAGCGTGTCGGCGATCCGCGTCGGGTACAGGGGCCGGCCATCGAGGTAGACCATCTCTTCCTTCGTGCGGCGGATGAAGTGCAATTGACGCTGTTCCCGTGGATACTCAGCAAAGGCTTCCGGCGTCGAGATCACGGCTGGGTCGAGCAGGCGCCACAGAGCGAAGTAGGGGTAGTCCTTACCCATGTGTGGCGTGGCTGTGAGCAACAGCAAATTGGCTGCGGCCCACGGAAGCTTCCAGTCCTTATCGATGTCGGACACGCCAGCGATGGCTTCGGCCAGTTTGTATCGCTCCGTGCGTCTTACACGGAGGTCGTTACCTCGGTCGGCCGAAAGCTTGTGTGCTTCGTCGAAGACGACCAAGTCGTACGGCTCAACGTTCGGCGCGCTGAAGCGCCCAAAGACCTTTGCGCCAGCGAGCGTGTCGACGCTTACGATGATGCGATCACTGCCGTCGCCCACGAATGGATTCGCGGATGTGGCGTCACTTCCCTCGACTACCTTGAAGGGCAAGCTAAAGAGCGTTGTTAGTTCGCGGCGCCAGTTTCCAACGAGCCCGGCGGGCGGAACGATGAGGATGCGTCGGAGAAGTCGGCGTGACAGCATCTCCCTGATGTAGAGCCCAGCCATGATCGTCTTGCCGGCACCTGCGTCGTCCGCGAGCAAGAAACGCAAGCGCGGCTGTTCGAGCATGTGCTGGTAAACGGCGACGCGTTGGTGGGGCAGCGGATCGATCTGCGCGATCTCAGCTGCGAACGCTGGGTTCGCCATGTGGCCGAGCGACAGTCGTTCGCCTTCGGCGATTGCCAGCACGGCTTCCGGTCGGCCTGTGAAGTCAAGTGCCGCAGTGGTGGTACCTACCGCCTTGGATGCTTGCGTCTCTGCGCGGTCACCGAGCAAGTCAATGATCTGCTGCCAAGCCAAGCTCGAAGGCTTGGTCTTGCCGTTCTCCCAGCGGTTGACAGTGACGAAGGATACGCGCAACCGTTCAGCTAGCTGGGTCTGAGTGAGGCCCAACCGGCCACGGAGTTCCTTTATCCTGGCGGGGTACTCGTCCGGAACTGCGGCGTGCATCAGTACGTCAGTGCTGGACCTAGAGTATGCCATCGCGTGTCTCGTTGTGCAGCTATATAACACATGCTATACGACGGTCAAGCTCGGGGCAGCAAGGGATTTTCTGATTGGTGGCTACATCCTGAGTCGAGCAAAATGGGTTGTTTTGCGGACCCAGCACCGCCAGGAGCCTGTCAACAGCCGTGGAGATACGCGGCATAATATACGGCATTATATGCGGCACTTCAGTCAGGAGCGATCGAGAAATACCCTTGGATACCCTTGATTCACTCATATTGCTTTCCGGCATTTGAAGGGGCATATTATCTCCGATATGGCTTTCAGCCCACTGATGGAGCCAATGCTGCCGAGCGAGGGGGGCGCCGAGCTAGAGGACCGCGCCCTCGATCTTGTGGCCAAAGCAAACCGGCTGGCAGGCCAGCTTCCAGGACAGGTGCGGGTGGCGATTGGCGACTTGGTCCGGTCGATCAACTGCTACTACTCGAATCTCATCGAGGGGCACGACACGCATCCGAGAGACATCGATCGCGCACTTGCCGACGATTACCACAAAGACGCCAAGCGGCGTGCCCTCCAGGTAGAGGCGCGCGCTCATATCGATCTCCACCGCAAAATCGACTCGGGGCAAGACCCATCGGAAGCGCCAACGAGTGCGACATACCTCCGTTGGCTGCACGCCGAGTTCTGTGGCAATTTGCCGGACGAACTGCTTTGGGTCGAAAACCCGGACGCGGGTGAGCGCGTGCGCATTGAGCCGGGCACCTTCCGAGACAGAACCGTCCAGGTCGGCCGCCATGTACCTCCCCCAGCGGACCAACTGCCGGAGTTCTTGCGTCGATTCGAAGAGGCCTATGCCCCGGGTAGCTTGTCGAAAGCGATGAGTATTATCGCGGCCGCGGCTGCGCATCATAGATTTCTCTGGATCCATCCCTTTCTTGACGGCAACGGTAGGGTTGTCCGCCTCATGTCGCACGCAATGCTGCTCCGGAGTGGAGTTGGAAGCGGCTTGTGGTCTGTCGCTCGCGGGCTTGCGCGGAACGTCGACCGCTACAAAAGCAGTCTAATGGCTGCGGACGAACGTCGGCACAATGATCTGGACGGCCGGGGCACACTTTCCGAGCGTCGGCTTCGGGAGTTCTGTCTTTTCTTCTTGGAGGTGGCGGTAGACCAGGTCGAGTTCATGGAGGGACTGTTACAGCCGTCGGAGCTTCTACGTCGTATGAAGCTCTATGTGGATGACGAAGTGTCAGCAGGGAGACTGCAAAGCGGGTCGCTGGCACTGCTTCGAGAAGCATTCCTTGCGGGAGAACTGGAGCGTGGTCGGGCGGCGGAGCTGACCGGCTACCAGGAGCGGCGAGGTCGCCAAATATTATCCGATCTGCTGCAAAAGGGCTTACTGGTCCCCCAAGGACCGCGGGCGCCAGTTCGTCTGGGATTTCCAATCGAAGCAGCAGAGAGATTGTTCCCGCGTCTTTATCCTGTGGGTTAGGTGTGACGTTGGCGGAGGGGTGGATGGACGAGTTACGGTTGATTGGAATGGAACTTCCGAATGGTTGGGTGATCGAGAAAGCGGCAAATGCCATCCCCTCCTTTCATTTCCAGCACGATCCGCGCTAGAGAGCGTCAGCCAAGACGGATGGATCCGTGCCCGACGAGAAACAAGATCGAGTCAGCGAGGTCTACGCGCGCGGCCGTGCCGTGGCCGGCACGGAGCAGAACCCGCATCAGGCGCTCGCCGCGAAGCCGCTGCCGGAGTTGCTGAACCTCAAGGGTCGCAAGGCCATCGTCACCGCCGCCGGCGGCGTCGGGCTCGGGCGCGCGTCGTCGATCAAGCTGGCGCAGCTCGGCGCCGATGTGGCCGTCGTCGACATCGCATCCGGCGGTGCCGAGGAGACGGCGGCGCTGGTGCGGGCGCTCGGCGTCGAGGCGCTGCCGATCACCTGCGACGTCAGCAAGGCCGAGCCCGTACAGCACATGGTGGAGGAGGTGCGCGCGCACTTCGGGCGCATCGACATCCTGGTGAACAACCTCGGTTGGAACATCGAGCAAGAGTTCCGCACCTACACACCGCGAGACATCGAGCACATCGTCGAGCGCACGCTGATGTGCACGCTCTATGGTTGCCGTGCCGTCCTCGACACCATGATCGCCCAGCAAGAAGGCTGGATCGTCAACATCGCCTCAGAGGCGGGTAAGATCCCCATCTACCGCGAGACCGTCTACGTCGCCGGCAAGCACGGCGTCGTCGGTTTCACCAAAGCCCTGGCGAAGGAGGTCGGCAAGCACAACATCCACGTCAACTGCGTCTGCCCCGGCGTCATGATGCATCCCGGCCTGCAGGCCATCGTCGACGATCGCAACCTCTACCCCGAAGCTCGCGAGAGCATCCTCACCGCGATCAGCCAGACCGTCTATGGCCGCCCCGGCTACGCGGAGGAGGTGGCCAACACCGTCGCCTTCCTGTGCACGCCGGCTGCCAACTACATCGCCGGCCAAGCCATCAGCGTCGGCGGCGGGTTGTCGATGAGCTCGTAGGCAGCCGTCAGCAATCAGCGGTCAGCCTTCAGCTCCCGGATTACGTTCTGGGCGACGAACTCGATCTGTTTGAGATCACGCCCGTCGGGTAGCTGCACGATGAAGAAGCTGACGCCGCGGCGCATGTAGTCGCGGTAGCGCGGCACCACGATGTCCGGCGTGCCTTGCACCAGTTGGCCGAACTGCGCCCACATGTAGCCGCGCTGCTTCGCGCCCTCGAGCTGGTCGCGCACTTCTTTTTCCCACGCCGCCGTGACGGTGGGTATCACCAACGAACGCTCCAACGTCTGCGGATCGCGCCCGAGCTTGCGGCAGTGCTCGTCCAACACCTGCACCTTGTGCTCATACTCGGGCAAGGGTGCGGGAAAGTAGTTCCAGATGTCGGCGTGCCGTGCCACCGCGCGCAGCAGCAAGCGCTCTCCACCGCCGCCTATGGTGATCGGCGGATGCGGTCGCTGCACCGGCTTGGGCTCGCAGAAGGCGTCATGCAGCTGATAGAACTTGCCCGCCCACGACGCGCGCTCGTCGGCCCACAGCTTCTTGATGACCGTGAGCCCTTCCTCCATCTGCCGGATGCGGGTCGCCACCGGTGGGAAGTCGTAACCGTATCCCGCAAACTCCTCCGAGTGCCAGCCGGCACCGTAGCCGAACTCCAAGCGCCCGCCGCTGAGGACGTCCAGTGTTGCCGCCATCTTCGCCAGCAGCGCCGGCGGCCGGTAGCCGTTGCACAACACCATCGTGCCGATGCGGATCGAAGTCGTGGCACCTGCCAGCACGCTCATCAACGTCCACGGCTCGAGGATGCGCAGGTTGTCGGGAACCGGGAAGTGATAGAAGTGGTCGTAGAGCCACAGTGAGTGATAGCCGAGTTGCTCCGCCGCCTGCGCGATGTCGCGCAGCTCGCTGAAGTCGGTGACGTCCTGCGGGACGCGCAGGCCGAAACGAAGGGAGGGGACTTTCATTCCGCAATCGTGTCCATCACTCTGCCGCTGCCGGCGTCCACCAGCTCAAAACGCGCCGCCGCGGTCACCTGGTGCTTCTCCTTCTGCTCCTTGATCCGGCCGTGCATGCGGTCCGCAAACATCGTGCGCATGCCTTCCGGCATCTGATCCATCGGGAAGTCGCGCAGGTACACCTTGGCGCTCTCCGCTCCGGTCCACTCGACCCGGTCCACCTTCGGGCCCATGATCGGGTTCTGGCGGAAGATAGCCTCGGCATCCGCCTGGAACGTCCCAGCCGGCGCAGCGGCAGCTGCAGCCGCTGGTTCCGGCGCGGCTCGGTCGCCCGCCGCAACGCCCATGGGCGCCGGCGGTGGCTGACCCTTGGCGCGCGCCAGCAGCTGGTCGACTTGACTGCGCGACCGGTCGTCCGGAGCCAAGCTGCGCGCCTTCTCCAGCGCCGCCAGCGCCGGCTCGTTCTGACCGGCTGTGCGGTACGCGATCGCCAGGTTGAGCTGCGCCTGGAAGAATGACGGGTTGACCTTCAGCACGGATTGGAACTGCTGCAACGCCTGATCGGATTTGCCGGCAGCCAGATACATCGTGCCGAGATCCGTCTGCACGTTCAGATCATCCGGCTTCTGCTTCAGGTAGCGCTGGTAGAAGTCGGCCGCCACCTCGGGCTGCTCTTGATCGAAGGCGATGTTGCCGAGGTTGCGGATGACGTCCAGGTTCTCCGGCTGGCGTTCGAGCACGTGCCGGTAGGAGGCACCGGCCTCGGCAAGGTAGCTGGAGTCAAGCTGGCCGGCACGGTACTGCACCTCGGCAAGGCGCTTCCAGGTATCCAGATCATCGGGTGCAGCCGTTGCCTTCTGCGCCATGTCGCGGATGGTCTTCTTCACCTCCTCGGGGATGGCGATCGGCGGATGTCCCTCCGGCAGGTTGTCTGCGCTCTCGCCGGCAGCCGGCGGCGCGTTGCGGCGCGGGACGGCCGGCGGCGCCTTCGGTCCGAGCACGCCAAAGACGATCGCGCCGCCGCCCACCGCGACGACCGTCAAGACGATGAACAGCGGAGCATAGCGTTGCAACGGCAGCAGGGAGAAGCCGGCACGGGGCGCCTTGGCGCCCGGCTGTCGTTCTCCGCATTCAACGCAGAAGCTGGCGTCCTTGAGCAGCTTGGTGCCGCAGTGCGCACAGAACCGGACCGCCATGCGCTCACCTCTCGGCGCAGGTGCACGCACCGCAAGTGCGCGCCAAGCCCGAAGTCAGAGTCGTATCCACGATGCGCACCTTGATAACGACTCGGCGGCCGGACTGCAACGCCGGCCGCACGGCGCCGCGGGGCAGCCGTTGCGCCGCCGGCGCGCCCGGGAAAGAATGCGCCCATGCGCATCGTGGTGCTCGACGGCTACACCGTCAACCCCGGAGACAACCCGTGGGACGAGCTGT
Source organism: uncultured Binatia bacterium (SeqCode) (assembly GCA_964498075.1). Lineage (GTDB taxonomy): Bacteria > Desulfobacterota > Binatia > HRBIN30 > HRBIN30 > CAZCGA01. The sequence continues at coordinate 33,407 of CAZCGA010000027.1, forward strand.
CGAGCCTCGGCACGCTCACCGTCTATGACCGCACTGCCGCCGATCTCATTCTCGCGCGGGCACACGACGCCGACATCGTGCTGGTCAACAAGGTGCCGCTCAGCTCGGAGCACTTGGCGCAGCTGCCGCAGCTGCGCTTCATCTCGGTGCTGGCCACGGGCTACAACGTAGTCGACACCGTAGCGGCGCGGCAGCGGGGCATCGGGGTGTCCAATGTGCCCGAGTACGGCACCGACTCGGTGGCCCAGCACGTCTTCGCGCTGTTGCTGGAGCTGTGTCATCACGTCGGCGTGCACAACGCAGCCGTCAATGCGGGAGAATGGACGGCGGTGCAAGACTTCTGCTTTTGGAAAACGCCGCCGATTGAGCTGACGGGTCGGACGATGGGCATTGTCGGCCTCGGCCGCATCGGCCACCGCGTCGGTGAGCTGGCGCACGCATTCGGCATGCAGGTGCTCGCTACCGGCGGCACGCGCGGCGCCGCTCCGACGTACGGGCCGTTCGCGTGGTCGGACATCCCTGCGCTGTTCTCCGCTGCGGACGTCGTCAGCCTCCATTGCCCGCTCACCAGCGACAACGCCGCGTTCGTCAATCGCACCCTGCTGAGCCGTATGAAGCGCACCGCGTTCTTGATCAACACCGCCCGCGGCCAGCTGGTCGACGAGTCCGCGTTGGCCGCTGCGCTGAATGCAGGTCAGCTCGGCGGCGCGGGCCTGGACGTGGTCTCCACCGAGCCGATGCGTCCGGACAGTCCGCTGCTCCACGCGCCCAACTGCATCATCACGCCGCACATGGCGTGGGGCAGCCTGGCGGCACGCCGCCGCCTGATGGCCACCACCGTGGCAAACGTCCGCGCCTTCCTCGCCGGCCGTCCGATCAACGTGGTGAATTGAGGCGGCGGTCTACCAAGATCGCACCCTTCGAGACGGCGCCTGAAGAAACGGCGCCTCCTCAGGGTGGGCGGAAAACTTTCTCTCACGGCAGGATAACCGCTCGCCCTGAGATCTCGACCAGCGCTGTGGCGCTGGTCTGTTGGGCCAATGAACCCCCTCCTTACCAAGGAGGGGGCCAGGGGGAGGTTGCTGACGCGCCGTTGCAAAACCTCCCCTGACCCCTCCTTGGTAAGGAGGGGAACGCTCGACGAACGGTTCATTGGTAGGAGGCCGCATCTTCTCGGCGGCCGTCTCGAAGGGTGCCCGCTGGGTCGGCGGTACCTGAGCCACCGATGGCATTGCCGGCTCTAGTCCTGCGGCCAGCCCGGGAGCGGCTGCTCCACCTTCGGCGGGCGCGGCGGCAGGTCTCCCGCAGGTCGCGGCCAGACGATGGGCGTGACAGCGCTGGCAATCGGCGCACCAACGGCAATCCCGTCACGATCGACAGACGGATGGAACCATGTCGAGCCGCGCGTGCAGCCGTCGCGGAAGTAGATCACAGTCTGCACGCGTCGCGCGCGGCCGGTCTGGTTGGGCTTTGCGAGGTGAAAGGTCAGCCCATGGTGGAACGCCACGCCACCGCGCGGCACCTCGACGAACACGGGCGACATACCGCGCGACTCCGGCGCGGCCAGCAGGTCTTCCGGCTCACCGAAGAAGATGTTGACGAACTTGCGCACGCCGAAACGGTGCGAGCCGGGGATGTATCCCATGGCTCCGGATGCCAGCGTCGAGCCGTCGAACGGGATCCACGCGGTGATCGTATCGGCCTCGGCAATCGGCCAGTACCCTTGGTCCTGATGCGCGTCCGTGCCGCGACCACCGGCTTCCTTGTACAACGCCTGGTCGTGCCACAGCCGCACCGCCGCCACGCCGAGCAGCCGTGCCGCGGCCGCACCGATGCGTGGATGGAAGGTCAACGGACGCACGGCCGGATGGTCTTCCCAGAGGTTGATGCACTGCTGGAAGGACTGCTCGTAGCGGCTCTTGTCTTCGAGACGACGACGATCGTGCCGCGTACGCGCCGCAACCGCCGCGTCGACGGCCGTGCCGAGCTCGACCAACTCCGCGGCCGACAGCAAGTCGGGAATCACGACGAAGCCATCGCGCTGGAACGCAGCAACCTGATTCGCACTCACTTCATCGGCGTCCATCGGCGTGTATCGGCGGTTTCACTCCCGCTCCAAGTAACCGTGCTCGTGGATGCCGTAGCCGATGCGGTCGGCGTAGCGGTAGCGGGCGATGCCGTCCTTGAGCCAGGTCTTCCCGAATTGCACGAGCAGGTTGGTCAGCACCTGCTCGCCGACGATGTGGTACTCGCGGCCGCGCTCGTCCTTCATGCGTAGGTCGCAGCCGATCTGACGGGTACCGCCGTCGGTCGTCTTGATGTCGAGCCGGATGTCCTGCCCTTCGTGCAGCTCGGTCCCGTCCCACAAGGCGCCGATGAAGATGTCGGAGCCTGGCGTGATCTCGAAACGCACCGCATGGAACCAGAGATCGCGTCCAAACTCGCCGTTCAGATAGTCCCATCCGTAGAACTTGCTCCAGTCGCGTTCACCGCCCCAGCTGTGATCGCGATGGCCCAGGCAGTCGATGCGATGGGCGACGCCGCCGACCGTGACCGTACCGGTGACGACGGCGCTCTGCTCGATGTGGCCCGGGTACTGCTGGAAGGGCACGTCCGGCGGCCGCGGGTACATGTAGGCGGGGCTATACCCTTCCCATTGCAAGTCGAATCCGCTGTTGCCCGCAACGTAGCGCAGGCGCAAGCGTTCCCGGGGTTGCTCGATATCGATCGTCAGGTTGCCGATCACCACCCGCCGCGGCTCCATCGGTGGGTAGGGCGCGCGCTGCTCGATCCAGGTGTGGACGATCGCGCCCTTGTGCGTGATGAAGAGGTAGACGTTCGACGTCTTCTGGTTGCCGTACATTCCGGCGCGCAGCACGATGCCGATCTCGCTCTTGGGATCGTAGATCGAAAACCAATAGCTCTCGTTCCACAGCGGTAACGAATCCTTCCCGGGCACGTGTCGCTCGTCGTCCGCGATCGTTGCCATGTGCGTGGTGTGTGGCATGCTGGTCTCCTCGTTCGATGTGCTGTCGCACATACCCCAACTGGGTGGTGTCCTAGTTTGATTCTGTGGCCACGCGGGCAAGGTCGGGTAGATAGCGGCGAACGGCAAGGCAGAACTCTTCCGCATGTGATCCTGATGGAAACGCGAACTCGTAGTAACCATGCGTTTGGAGGAAGACCTTTGTCGCCCCAGCGACTGACTGAAAGCCCGCAACCTCCACAGCCAACGCCTTGACCATAGCGCCCACGTTACGGTCACATCCCTCTATCAGTATTCGAACGGTCATCGTCTTTGCTCCATCTGCTTCTTGATGTGCGCAGCAGCTGCAGCCCGCACGGCATCAACAGCGCTCTTGATCGGCGGTACGCCTAGCACGGCAACGTGCCGCAGCTCGCCACCCTCGGTCTTGTAGCAGAGCTATTTCGAAGCTAGAAGGGGAAGCCGGGGCCATGAAACCTCTCAGAATCGGTTACAGCATCGAGCCATATCCCCTTGCGGCAGAATTTGCTGGCAAGTGGGCGCTGACAATCGTGAAGAAGATCTACGATGGGAATTCCCTAGTCGAAGAGCCCTTCCACTCCCTGGATCGGGAATTCGACAGTGAACAGGAAGCAAGAGAGCACGCTGCGCGTTGGATCGCTAGGCGCCATCGTTCCTAAGCACTGATGTCCGACTGGTTATGGCGCTGGTCGCTTCTTATTCTCGGGGCGATCTTCGTCGCCTGCCTCTACCTCTTCGCGAGCAATGGCCGGTATCACGTCACTAGCAAGGGCCTTGTAATCGATACTCGAACAGGGTGCCTATATGTGGCGGGCAGGGACGTTAGCTGTCCCGGCCACCCCTCCGCGCCAACTTCAAATTAGGACACCACCCCAACTGGGGTCTGCTTGACAATCAGACATTTGTCCGATGAATGTCCGTTCGCATCGATTCCGACCGACAAGGACGCAGAATGGATTTCTCCTTCTCCGAAACCGAGCAAGCCTTCGCCGCGGAGGCACGCGCGTGGCTGGAGGGCAACGTTCCGCGCGCCTGGCGCCGCGACCACGCGTGGTCGCGCGCCGACGACCCGCTGTGGATCGCCATCGCTCGTGAGTGGCAACGCAAGCTGTGTGAAGGCGGGTGGGCGGCGATCTCCTGGCCACGCGAGCACGGCGGTCGTGGCGCGACGGTGATCGAGCGCTGGCTGTTCGAAGAGCAGCTCGACCGCATCGGCGCCCCGCGTCCCATCGCCAGCAGCGGCGCCGTCGATCTCATCGGCTCCGCCATCCTCAATCACGGCAGCGAAGAGCAGCGCCGCCGGTTCCTCAAACCGCTGCTGTCGGGCGACGATCTGTGGTGCCAGGGATTTTCCGAGCCGGGCGCCGGCTCCGACCTCGCGTCGCTGCGCACCCGCGGCGACCGCCACGGCGACGAGTTCGTCGTCAACGGCCAGAAGGTGTGGACCAGCCACGCCGACATTGCGGATTGCTGTTTCCTGTTGTGCCGCACCGAACCCGACGCGCCGAAGCACAAGGGGATCAGTCTGCTGCTGGTCGATATGAAAGACCCCGGCATCACCGTACGCCCGTTGAAGCAGATGACGGGGGACGCCGAGTTCTGCGAGGTGTTCTTCGACAACGTGCGCGTGCCGGCCGATCGCTTGGTCGGCGCCCCCGGCGCGGGATGGCAGATCGCCATGGGCATCCTCGCCCACGAGCGCGGTCCGGTGTGGACCTTCACGTTCCAACGCCGCATCCGCCGCAGCTTCGAGCACCTGGTGCGCGTCGCCGACGGACGCGGCGCCGGCGTGCTGCGTGATCCGCTGGCGCGCCAGCGCTTGGCGCAGTCGTACATCGAGGTCGAGATCCTGCGTCTCGTTGGCTACCGCAGCCTGACGCGCTTGCTGCGCACGGGGCACCCCGGCGTGGAAAGCTCGATCGAGAAGGTGCTCGGCAGCGAGACCGACCAGCGTCTGCAAGAGGTCGCGATGGCCGTCCTCGGCCCGTACGGGGTTGTCTACGACGCGACGCGCGCCGCCGACAGCAAAGCGATGGCGCGCGAATACATGTACTCACGTTCCGAGACCATCATGGGCGGCACCTCCGAGATCCAGCGCAACCTGATCGCCCAGCGCATTCTCGGCCTGCCGCGCTAGAAGAGTTGACGAGAAGAAGCGCTGCTGGTTACCGTCTCCTGCGCTTCACGCTTCACGAGATACGCTTCACGTTCTTCTGAGTGGCCTGAAGAAGGCGCGGATGTCGTCGACCAGCGCCGCCGGTTCCTCCATGGCGGCGAAGTGGCCGCCGGCAGGCATCTCGGTCCAGCGCGTGATGTTGTAGGTCTTCTCGACCCACGCGCGCGGCGATCAGCATGTTGAGGTGGATGCCGCAGACGCGATCGGCGAAGGCGGTGCCGAGCGCGGTGGAGATCGCCGCGCCCCAGTCGCCGCCCTGCGCACCCCAGCGCGTGTAGCCGAAACCTTCCATGAGCTGCGCGAAGAGCGCCGCGACGCGCATGACGTCCATGCCCGGTTCGGTGGGACGATCGGAGAAACCGTAGCCGGGCAGCGAAGGAGCGACGACGTCGAAGGCATCGGCCGCATCGCCGCCGTGGGCGGCCGGGTCGGTGAGCAGGCCGATGACCTCGGTGAACTCGACGAACGACCCCGGCCAGCCATGGCTGATCAACAGCGGCAGGGGCGCCGGGCCGCGGCCACGTTCATGGATGCAGTGTAATCCGAAACCGTCGACGTCGGCGCGGAAGTGCGCGAAGCGATTCAGCGCCGCTTCCTGCGCGCGCCAGTCGAAGCGGTTGATCCAGTAGTCGACCAGCTCGCGCAAGTAGGCCGCGTCCGTCCCATACGTCCACCCCGAGCCCGCGATCTGGTCCGGCCACCGCGTCCGCCGCAGCCGTTCGCGGAGGTCGGTGAGGACTGCATCGGGGATGTGAATCCGGAATGGCTCGATCTTCATGTCGTCCCTCCTGCCGGTGCGGCCGTCAACGCGCCGATCACTGCCTCCGACGTCGTCACCGTGGCAATCAGCGGCATGATGTTCTCGATCGAGAAGCGGTGCCACTCGTCGGGGTAGCTGGCGCAGCAGTCTTCGATCACCACCAGGTCGAAGCCGCGGTTCACCGAGGCGCGCACGATGCCTTCGACGGCGAGGTTGGTGGAGACGCCGGCCATCATCATCGTCGTGCGCTTGAGCTGCCGCAACACCGGGTACAGCTGCGTGCCGTAAGAGCCGTCGATACCGACGGTCCGTTCGAGCACGAAGTCTTCCGGCCGCGCCGCCAACGCGTCATGAATCTGTACGCCCCAGCTGCCCTCGACGAGCGTCGGCTCGCGCTGCCCGCGGCGGTGCAGCAACGTGTTCGGACGCGGAAAGCCCGGCTTCAGGCAGAAGTTGATGTAGAGGATCGGGACGCTGCGCTGGCGCGCCGCAGCGATCACCGCCTGCAGCTTGGGGATGACGCCGTGCTTCTTGACCTGCGCCGCCAGCACCCCGCGGATGCCGCGCTTCTCGATGTTCGACTCGTGCACCATGTCGTTCTGCATCTCGACGATGCACAACGCGGTCCGCTCGACCTCGAGCTGCAGGTCCGCCATTGACGCCTCGGGCCCGTGCCTACCTTGCAAGCTGTTGCAGTTGTCGCTGCAGGCGGTCGGCCGCGGCGCGGTTGAGGCGGAAGGCGACTCCCGGCAGCAGCCGCTTCAAGTAGTAGATGAACCACGCCTCCGGTGACACCGGCGCCACGGCGCGGTTGCGCTGCACCGCCTTGAGGATGTTGCGGGCGACCCGCTCCGGCCCATAGTTTCGCCACTGGTAGATCTCGATCATGCGGCGGCGGATTGCCTCGGTCGCATTGGGACCACGCATCCGGGACGAGCCGGTGATCGGCGTGTTGATGATGCCGGGACAGACCGCGGTGACGCCGATGCGATGGCGCAGCAGCTCGTCACGCAACGCCTCCGACAGACCGAGCACCGCGAACTTGGTGGTGCTGTATGCGGCCAGCTGCTCCGTGGCGGCGAACGCCGCCGCCGACGCGACGTTGATCACGTGACCGCCCCGGCCGCGCTTCACCATCGGCGGAATGAAGAAGTGGCAGCCGTGCACCACGCCCCGTAGGTTGATCCCGATGATCCAGTCCCAATCGTCGAGCTCCGTGTCGAGGAAGCCGGCACCCATTCCGACACCGGCGTTGTTCATCAGCACGTCCACCGCCTCGACCTTCGCGTGCACCGCCGTGGCAAAGGCGCGCATCTCGTCGCGCTGCGCCACGTCGACGCGCTGCGCCAGCACGTCGCACCCGAGCGCTCTGATCTGTCCCTCGGTCTCCTGCAGGCCGCTTTCGTTCACGTCGCAAACGACGAGATTCGCCCCGCGCCGCGCAAACGCCAGCGCCGTCTCCTTGCCGATCCCGCTGCCGGCGCCGGTGACGAGGACACTCTTGCCGCCGAGGTTGGTCAGGTCCATTGTGAAATCACTGTCACTCGAACAGGCCGTCGGCCTTGAGCGCCGCGTACTCTTCGGCCGACATACCGAGCAGCTCCCGATACACGTACTCGCTGTGCTCGCCGAGACACGGGGCAGGCGTGCGAACCTCCTCGGGCGTGCGCGAGAAGCGCATCCCACCCGCCTCGACGAGGTGCTTGCCGATCACGCGGTGCTCGACCTCGCGGAAGTGCCGGCGATGCGCGAGTTGCGGGTCATTGACCAGGTCCTCGAAGTTCGAGACGACGCCGGCATCGACACCCGCGGCCTGCAGCGTCGTCATCGCTTCCTGCGCCGAGCGTTCTCGCGTCCACGCACTGACGTGTTCTTCCAGCTCGTCCACGTTGGCGAGCCGTCCGGCGGTGGTCGTGAAGCGCGCCTCCTTCGCCCACGGCGCCTCGCCGATGGCGCGCTGGAAGCGCCGCCAGTCGTCGTCGTCGTGCACCGCGATCGCCACCCAGCGATCGTCGTCGCCGTCCTGCGCTGCGCAGCGGAAGGCGCCGTGCGGCGCGGCGTGACGCGAGCGGTTGCCCATCCGGCCGAGCGCGTCGCCGGTGGCGGCGTACGTGAGGATGCTCTCGCTGAGGCAGACGACGCCGCCTTCGACTTGCGACAGATCGATGTACTGCCCCTGGCCGGTGCGCCGGCGATGCAGCAACGCCGAGGCAACCAGCAACGCCACGAAGCGCGGCGACAGCGAGTCGGTGATCGTCCCGTACGGGCCGAGCGGCTCGCGATCGGGCCAGCCGGTGAGATGATTGAAGCCGGAGATCGCCGAGCCCTGGCCGCCGAAGCCCGGATAGTTACGGTCCGGACCCGTCTGCCCGTTCAGACACGTGCTGATCATGATCAGCTCCGGCTTGATGGCGCGCAGCGACTCGTAATCCAATCCCCACTTGGCCATCGCCTTCGGCGCAAAGTTCTCCGCGAGGACGTCGGCCCAGCGCACCAACCGGCGCGCGATCTCCGCACTCTTCGGATGACTCATATTGAGGCCGACGCCGTACTTGTTGAAGTTCACCATCGCGAACATGTGGCTGGCGTCGACGCCGCCTTCCAATCCTGGCGTGAATCGCAACAAGCGGATGAAGTCGGGACGCTGGTGCGACTCGACGCGCACCACGGTGGCGCCGTGATCCGCGAAGTAGCGGGTGCCGAACGGACCCGCGGCACCGCCACCGAACTCCAGGATCTTCAGGCCGGTGAAGAGCTGCGGCATCAGATCACCCCCTCCGCAGCGAGCGCCCGGGCATCCAAGCCAAGCGCGGCGTAGACCTCGGCGTTGTGCTCGCCGAGCCGCGGCGCCGGGCAGCGAATCCCGACGCCACCGAGGCTCGTCTTGGCGAACGCACCGGGATACTTGAGCGTGATGCCGCGGCCGTGATCCTCCAGCTCGACGAAGAACTCGCGCGCCGCCAGCTGCCGCGACGCCAGGATCTCGCGCGCCGTGTTGGCCGGCGCCAGCATGAGATTGCGCTCGCACGCCGCTGCGAACAGCTCGCCCATCGTCTGGGTGCGGAAGAACGCGGCGATCGCGCCTTCAATCTCGTCGACCTCCTCCTGCGTGATCAGGTTGTGGTTGTACTTCGTCCAGTCGCGCTGCGTCAGCGACTCGGGCGCCATGCCGTGCTCATCGATGTACCGCACCATTGCGATGATGCCGGGAATGCGCGCCGGTCCGCCGCGCAATGCGAACGACACGAAGCCGTCCTTGCACGGCCACAGCTCGTGGAAGAACGCCTTGCCGCCGCGAAACCCGCCGCCGACGCGACCGCCCTTGAAGCCGGTGAGCGGGAACTGCGTCGGGCTGGTCATGTTGGGCATCAGCATCACTTCCTGCAACGACACATCGACGTGCTGTCCCTCGCCGAGCGTCTCGCGTCCCCACAGCGCGAACACCACGCCGACCGCGGCCTCGATGCCGCCGTGGTAGTAGGCGACCGGCAGCGAGCAGCGCACCGGCGCCCGATCGGGATTGCCGGTGGGATGCATGTTGCCGCCCATGGCGACGCAGGTGATGTCGGAGCCGCGGTAGGAGCGATACGGACCGCTCTGGCCGAATGGGCTGATGCTGCACAGCACGAGCTTCAGGTTCGCCGCCCGCAGCGTCTCGTAACCCAAGCCGCGCGCCGCCAACGACTTGGGGCTGGCTGGCACAGCCGACTCGATCACCGCGTCCGCCTGGCGACACAGCTCCAGGAAGACCTCGCGCCCACGCGGGCGATCGAGGTTGAGGGTCACGCCGCGTTTGCTGGTGTTGAGCGCCAGCCAGAGGACCGAACGCTCCGGGTCCGTCTTGCCGCCAACGAACGGGGCACGCCGACGCGCGGCGTCGCCGCCGGGTGGCTCGATCTTGATGACGTCCCCGCCGAGATCGCCGAGCAGCTTCCCGGCGAGGAAGCCGGGTTCACCGGTGAGATCGAGGATGCGATAGCCATGAAGATTGCCGCCGGTGATCTGCATCGATGGCGGACGTTAACAACCGGCCGCTTCGCGAGTCAAGCGTGGGCTGTGCGCCGGTCGCGTCAGAGCCTGACCGTTGGAGAGCCGTGGAATGGAATTCCTAGCACGATTCGCCACTCCTCAGTCGTCTTCCAGACGACTTTGAATCCACGTAGCCGCGGAATTCCATTCCACGGCGGTGCGCCTGCCGACGCGGATTCGCTCGCGGTACGAATCGCCACGGGTGCGGCGAGTGCCGGGTAATGGAATTCCCCGGCTACGGTTTAGAGAACGTAACTTTATCCTTCCCTAACCGGAAGTGTTACAAGGCGGCATGCCCGAGCAGGACACGATCGGCGGTCTTCTCTCCGGGGCCGCCAGGTTTGCATGGTCGCATCCGGGAATCGCGGCCACCTTTGTCATCGCTTGGGTCATCAAGAGCGTCCTCGAAGATCGGTTCGATGCGTGGGCGAACCGATGGCTGGAACGTTGGGGCATTCCGCAGACCGGACGGAACCACGTCGTGAGGTTCCTCGCGCATCCGGTAGGGATTCCAGCCGTCGTGATAGCCAGTGTTCTGTTGGCGACGTACCTCAAGGGCGCCGGTGCCACGGTTGCCTTGGGATGGTCAACCGATTCTGTGCTGATTCTCTGCGTGACGGGGCTGCTGCTTCTATTCGTAGGCGTCCCCGCTACCCTGTCGTGGGTCCGAAAACCGGTGACCGGCCGGCTATCTGAGCAGCAAGAAGAGAGGCTTCTTCCAGCTGAGGCAAGCCGAACGGCTGAAGCACAGCCCGCGAAGATATGGGTTGAGGAGGGCGTAGTAGCTCTTACCCAGATGTATCGTGATCACACCGCTGCGCAGGCCGATCAACTAGCGACTGCCTACATCGGCAAATGGATGAGGGTCGATGGTGAGGTTGTCAACGTTCAGCGGCGGGGAAGCTACTACGCCGTACGGCTTCAGCGAGCGAACGAAGAAAGATGGGCTCATTTGCATTTTCCGGCAGATCGTGGCGCTGCGGTTTCGCATCTCGGCAAGGGCCAATCATTCCGCGCGAGTGGGCGCCTTGAGCAAATCTCTGATAGCTGGATAATCTTGGGGGACTGCGAGACGGTCTCGGAGTCAGCGCCTTCGAATCCCAAAACGGAAGCGTCCGAGGCTCCGGCGGCCCGTCTAGACACATCGCCACTTGTCGTAGTGGCCCTCACGGACCCGCGACGTGCAGATCTTCAGGAGTGCTTCGGGAGCTTCCTCGCCGAAATATCCAAAAATGAAGCGGCGCCATCAGAGCCAACCGGCGACACGCGGATCTTTCGTGTTGAATCTCGATGCCTGTCTCAGTTGATTGAATTGGCCGCACGTCTTCGCCTCGACGCCGAAGCGCCGCAGCTGATGGCAGCATTGAGACAGTTGAGGAGGGAATCCTATTCGACAGAGATGGGACCGTGGATTTTCGCAGAAGCATTTGACGGGCAATACCTTCGCGCCGCCGAACGTGCTCGGACACTTGCGGCTGAATACCTTGCGCGATTCGGCGTTTCATTGCAGCAGCATCTCTCGGAAATTGAGGATGCGCGACGCAGGCGAGCAGAGTCAGGCGAGGGCGCTTCTGAATCAAGCGCAGCCGCTAAGACTGGGTCAGCATCGCTACTGGCGCAACCGAGCCTGTACGTTCAGGCGTATTGGGATCGTCGGCTCATCACTGACAAACCCTTAAGCGCGATCACGACAGGCGACAGGGATGATGCCCCTGGCGTTCTACTGCTGAGCATTGGGAACTTTCCCTTGGACATGCGCGACAACTCTCTGGTTCAATGTATCGCGCAAAAGGTGAGCGTGCGCGTGGCCTGGAGCGGAGAGAGCCCGGGCTACCCATTGAACCTATCTATCGGCTGGCTCGACCCATCATCCCGCAATACCCGCCTCATGCGTTCGCTCGACTTCTCACCGATCGAGATAGCGCCGGGGACGAAGGATGATCGGGAATTTGCAATTGCGCTTCAGTACAAGGAAAGCGTCCGCTGCGTCTTTCCGCTGACGAACGGCAGCTGTGAGGCCGACAGGTGGCTACTCACGCAGTATGCGGTACTCGGTTCTTGTATTACCTTCACGGTCCAAGTGCGGCATTCCACAGGGCTGCATCAGCAGACATTTGAGCTCTACGTCGATGACCAATGCGACGACCACTTCGGAATCCGCGAGCCCAACATGAGGTTGCCCATATCATGACTTCCGCTTCTTCCTGCGCCGCTTCTCCTCCGCGACGCGCCGGTCAACCTCTTCCTTCGGGAAGGAGAGGATGCGCCGCATGACATCATCGAAGCGTTGGAACGGCGTCCGGCCCTTCGGCTCTCCGCCGGGCGGAAAACAGGTCGTGGACATCTTCGGTCTGCTCATGGTTGCCTCTTTCGTTGTCCGCGACTGGCGGAGAAGGCCATCACGCCTCCTCACCCCTGGCCCAGCGGTGCACGCGCGGCGATTCACTCGCGGCGCGCCGCGGAGACGGCTCGACCAGTCCTTCACGAATTGGCCTTGCGCGTAGGCGGAAGGGCGTGTCCGAAACCAGCTGGGCGGCTGAAGGCGGCAACCGCCTGCTCATCCAGCCTTTGACACTCCCTGACATCACGAGTATCGCGTCATCTATGGACGTCTCTCTCAGCCCCGAACTGAAGAAGCGCATCAACGACAAGGTCAAGACTGGCTTGTATCACACCGCCGGCGAGGTCATTCGCGAAGGTCTGCGCCTTCTGGAAGAGCGGGAACGGCTCTATCGGGGGCGCCTCATGAAACTCCGGCGCGACGTGAAGAAGGGACTGGATCAACTGGACCGCGGCGAGAGCGTTCCCGGTGAGCAGGTATTCGCCGAGCTGCGCGCCAAGGCACGGGAGCGGCGGCGCAAGCCGAGATGAGTCGCGTCCGGTTCGCAGTTGATGCGCGCAGCGATCTCGACGAGATTTGGGAGTACATCGCGGAGCACGGCGGCCTCGATGCGGCGCAACGGTTCGTTAACGCCATTGAGAAGCGCTGTCGGCTTTTGGCCACGGCGCCGGAAGCGGGCCGCCGCCGTGAGGAGTTGGGGCCTGGATTGCGGAGCTTTCCCGTCGGACCGTATGTAATCTTTTACCGGCGCGCCAAGCGTGGGATCGAGATCGCCCGTGTGTTACGCGGCGCGCGAGATATCGCCGAGCTGTTCTGAAACCCCGATGATCCAGGCGGACGCGTGGCGGATGATTCGCAGAACGGGCGAGAGCCGTCAACATTGAGAGAGAGATCGGCTGCCACACGTTCTGCACGATCGGCACAACGGCTTACCTCGAGAACGGCGGCACGCTGAAGCAGGCCCAGCAGATCGCCGCGCACGACTCGAAGTCGGTCGGCGGACCAGCATGAAATCCATCGGCCGCACTAGTCCAAAATCAAGATCTGACCCTCGAGCCTTTGCGAATGGCGCCTCTCAGGCCGCGGACACGTGCGACGGTCGCACTCGGAGTTCCCGAACCATAGTCGCCACTCGGTCGATCTGCGCGAGAATGGCATGCGGCCCGCCGCGCAGATCCAATGGGATCACATGAAGATCTTTGCCAGCATGGACCACGCGGTGGAATCGTTCGTCTCCTTCACCCGCCGCGTAGATCAAGAGGCCGCCGGGAAGGTTGGTCGCAATCGTGTACGCGAGGAGCTGATAGAGATCCGGGTGCTTGATCCCTGTAACCGACACACGCTTGTACTTCACGTCGCCCACGAACGTGCAGACGTTGCCGTCCCACCAAGACAGATCCGGTTCCAGATCGACGATTCCAGCTTGATCGAGCACTATTCGCCTGCACCTTGCGCCTTGCGGCCACGCCCGCTCCGACAGACCTAACGCGTCCCGAAGTGCCACAACGACAAAGTTCTCGAACACTTCGTTCATGTCGACCAAGAACGCTGACGCTCGGATCTCCCCACGGCGCAATTCGATTGATACCGTCCTGAGGATGAGCTTGGCCAGTTCGACGGCCGGTCGGTAGTGTGAGTTGAGATGCGTGTAGATGATGGTGGGCAGCCGCCGAGGATCGTATTCCACAAGCTTCACCGCCTCGAGAATGCCGTCAAGGGCACGAAGCGAGGCACGCACGGCCGCCGAGCGGATACGTGTGCGCCGAAGTCGAGCCATGGCCGCCTTCACGAGCCGGTTTTCCTCGATGTCCGCCGTGAACTCGTCGTACCGCACCTCGGCAGGGGGGAAGCGCCCAAACCGCCTGCGGAGCTGGTCCTCGAAGCGCACGCGACCACGCACGGTCTGGAGCGCGTCTTCTTCGGCCCGATACCCTGTGAGGAGGCCGCGCCGAAATGCACGGCGGGCCTGCGCCGCGAATCCTGGCGCGATCGCTTCGACCAAGGATCGCTCTGTTGCGAAGCCCGCGAGCGTGTCACGCCACCGATCCGGGTCGACAGCGTATGAGACAAGGAACAGAACGCGATCGATCTCGATTTTCGGGCGGATCTCGACTGCCAGCGTTTCCAGTTCGATGATTTCTACCTGCGATCCCGGGGTGAGATCATAACAACCCGGTTGGCCCACCGATGGCGTGATGTCCACTGGGTGGCGTTCAATCTTCTGGAATCCGTCCACCTCCGCCGCGGAAAGCGGCACGCCCGGCGTCCGGAGGTACTCACTCAGTGTCAGGTGCCGGATCATCAGCCTCGGTCGGTCCACCATCCGATTCGGCCTCGGGAGCTGTCGGCACCGTCTGCCGGAGCTTGTCCAAGGTGAAGTTGTCGAGCCGGTCCTCCTCGCCGATGAACTGCTCCTCCAGATAGGGAATCACGGCGTGTTCCCAGATGATCGATACCCACTGCTCGGTCAGGTCGCGGCGGAGGAAGTAGCTAGGACCAATCGCCGCGTGCGGGTTGCCGAGGCGGCGGTTGGCTTCGTCGACGATGTCGGCCACCCAGAGAAGCTCGGGCTTGTACTTGCGGAGCCAACGGCGCAGCAGATCCTTCACCGGGGGCTTGTCGGGGAAGAACGGAACGAAGTAGAAGCGCCGCCGCAGTGCCGCGTCGATGAGTGCGATCGATCGGTCGGCGGTGTTCATGGTTCCGATGATCCACAGGTTCTCGGGGAGATCGAATGGTTCGTCGGAGTATTGGAGGGAGATCTGTTCCTTGCGGTATTCGAGCAGAAAGTACAGCTCGCCAAAGACCTTGGCCACATTGCCGCGGTTGATCTCGTCGATGACAAGGACGTGCGGGACGTCGGGGTTGCCGCGCGCGGCAGCAGCAATCCGTTTGAGCGGGCCGGCCTTCAGAGCGAAACCGCCTCCCGGCTGCGGGCGGTACCCCTCGACGAAGTCCTCATACGCATACGAGGGATGGAACTGCACGAGGCCCACGGTGCCGATGCCACTAGCGTAGAACCGCGCCAACTCGCGTGCGACGTAGGTTTTCCCCGTTCCGGGAGGCCCGAAGAATATCGCCTGACGCTTGTCCCTCAGCAGGCGATCGACCTTTGCGAGGTATTCGTGGTCCAGCAGTAACTCGTCGGCCAACCGTGCCAGCGGTTCAACGGGCGGCTGGTCTCCAATGATCTGCCGGAACAGCTCCACGGATACCGGGAACACCGTTGTGGTGGCCCAGGCACCTTGGGGCGGAACGGTCTTAGCCACTGTGGCATCCCAACGAACTCGCATCGTGTGCTTGTAATCGTCGCGATCCCCTCGCCATTCGTACCCAGGGTCCATCACGCGTCCGATCGCCAGCACTTCGGACGTACCCTTGTTGGCGACGATCAGGTCGCCGGGCTTTAGCTCCCGGAGTGTCCACAGCTCTCCGCCCTTGCGCGAGATCTGACCCTCGTGGTCGTTGTATGGGTACGACTGCTTGAACGCGATCCGGAAGTCCTCCCAGTTCGAATACGCTCGCAGGTCGCCGACATCGTCCCACCCCACGCAGATGTACTCACCGCGGAGGCAGTCGCCCCAGAATCTTGCTTGCTCACCAGGTGCGATCTTCCTAATGAGGCGCCCGCCGCTTTCGGCGACGAGTGCCTCAAGCAGCCAGACCTGCTCCCGCGTGACGGGGAAATTTGTCCCCTGCGGGGATCTGAGAATGCTAACGGACTTGAGCACAGGGTGGTCCAACAAAGTACGCCGTCTCACGCGGTCGTCGAGGATCCGCTCAATGCGCAATCGCACGCGTAGTTCACTGGCCCCGAACGCGCTCGGATCGCGGATGAATCGAGTCTCTGACTCATCCCCGCCCAATTCAGAGGGCTCTGTTACAACAGTCGCGGCAGCGACGATTCCCGCATCGGGGCCCGACTCCCACAAAAACACGGGGTCCCCGATCTCAATCTGATCCGCGTGCTGCCGCACGAGCCAGGCCAGCTCCGGTAGCTCGCGGATGGCCCCCACCAAGTCGTACGCTTTAGGGTTGGCCTGAAAAATCCACGCGGCGGCGTGTCCGTCACCGTACCGCTCGGGTGGGACGCTGTCAGGACGGTTGTGGCCTCCTTGAGTGAGGTGGCGCTCGTAGATCCTCTCGCACCGTTTGATCTCACCGCCACCCTCTCCGCTCGCTCCGCTCGGCCAGCACTCTTTGACAAACTCATCGAGCAGTCCTCTGCGCTTGAGAAGTGCAAGCGCGATTCCTTTCCAGAGGCTGTGGCTGTACCCTCCGACTTGGGCCTTGCCGAAACCCATGGCCTTCGCTTCTTCCAGCAGGCCTCGTGCTTCGAAAAACTTCTCAGCTTTTTTAAGCGGCACCGACTTCTGATCCGCCATCCTGGAGTCCCCAATGCTCGTCTTAGATATTCCACCAGCGCCAGACAGTAAACCCGCGGGTGTCGCGATCCGGACCAAGTCATGGGCCCTCTGCGACAATGGCGGTGAGACACTTCCCCCTTGGGCAAACTACTGGAGAAGGCGGATGAGAGAGACGAGGTGTTTGCAAGGGCCATTCCGACCGACCTGGGCGTATCGCGAATGTAGATGCGGGCGGTAAGCCAAGGTTGGTTCCCAAGCGTGTAAGGAGAATGCAATCGGCGAATCACGTTTCTCGATCCCTTCGACATTCGAGCGGCGGCTGCGACGCCAGCGCCACCGCGAGTCGTTCGCGGCGGAAGAATATCTCAGTATCTCACGGCCTGGCGCTTTATTCACGAGGCAGTGGTGTATCGGCGCCCGCGCGCAGCGGGCCTCCGTCGTGCTGTTTGGGATTCTCAGCCCTTGAGTACCTCGACGACTTCATCCATCGCCTGCGCCAGGTCGTCCACCGTACGCGCCTGGCGCAGGTTGGCAACCAGATAGTCGAGTCCTGCTTCACGGTATGCTTCGAGGTCGCGACGGATCGCGGCGCGGTCGCCATAGAGCGGGCGTGAATCCGACGGACCGTCAGCTCGCACGAGCACACCTTTGCGCAAGCTCACGGTCACCGCATCGGGTGCTCGCCCGTGCGCGGCGAGGAGGACTCGCAATTGCGCGACGAGCGGCGCCAGTTCCGCCGGCGTGAGATCGATGGCGTGCCAGCCGTCGCCGAGGCGCGCGGCGCGCTCGATTGCGACGGACGAATTCCCGGCGATCCATAGAGGCGGATGCGGGCGCTGCGCCGGGGTCGGCCCGGTGTGCACCGGCGGCAGGCGGTAACACTCTCCTTCGAAGCGCGCCTCCGCACCACTCCACAGTTGCTTGCATACGGCGATGTAGTCCTCGGTCCGCCGCCCACGTCGCGCAAACGGCACTGCGAGCGCCTCGAACTCCTCGCGCAACCATCCCGTGCCGATGCCGAGGATGAGACGGCCGCCGGAGAGGCGGTCGAGCGTGGCGACATGCTTCGCCGTGAGCACCGGATTGCGGTACGGCATCACGTACGCACTGACCCCCAGGCGGACGCGCGTCGTCTGACCGGCGAGGTACGCCAGCGTGATCATCGGCTCGTAGAAGTGCTCGATCACCCCCATGTCGCCCGGCTTCGCATCGGGGCGCCGGTCGTAGGGATAGATGCTCTGCACATCGACCGGCGCGACCAGATGGTCGCTCACCCACATCGAATCGACCCCGAGCTCCTCCGCCTGCCGCGCCAGACGCACCAGCACCTCGGGTGTCGCCAGCGGACCGTAATTCGGCAGCGCAATCCCGAAGTGCATCAGACCAAGACGTGCTTCGAGAGCCTCAGCACGAGCGGTATAGGATTCCTCTCATTCAAGATGAAGGACACCTTCCGCTCACCCTGAGGTTCTCGAAGGGTGGCCTCTGACAACGACGCGCCGCATCGGACGTCCTATCTGAAGTTCGGCATCACTTCCTTGGCGAAGCGGCGCAGCAGCTCCTTGTCGTACGGCGGCTCGATGTGGACGATGATGTGCGAGGCGCCGGCGTCCACGTAGGTACGGATCTGCTCGGTGATCTCTTGCGCCGAACCCGCCAGCACCGAACGCGACACGCCCTTGCCCGCGATCATCCGCGCCCCGAGCTTGGTGACCGCGCCCGCCAGCGGGATGTCGGACATGGAGTACAGCACGAGGAACGCCGAGACCTCCGGGTCGCACGGCGTGCGGCCGATCCGTTTGCACTCTTCGTGCACGATCGCCATGCGGCTCTTGATGCCCGCGGGGCTCACGCCGATGGGCACGTTCCAGCCGTCGGCGTACTTGGCCACCAGCGGCATGATCCACTTCTTCCCTTTGCCGCCGATGACGATCGGCGGGTGCGGCTGCTGGACCGGCTTCGGGTTGAACGGCGCGTTGCTGAGCAGGTAGTACTTGCCGCTGAACGACGGATGGTCGACCGTCCACAGCTTGGTGATGACCTCCAGCGCTTCGCCGAGCCGGTCGGCGCGCTCCTTCGGCGTGTAGAACGGGAAGCCGTACGCCGCGTGCTCGGCTTCGAACCAGGCGGCGCCGATGCCGAGGTAGACACGGCCGCCACTGATCTGGTCGACCGTCGTCACCATCTTCGCCAGCAGCGCCGGGTTGCGGTAGGTGTTGCCGGTCACCAGCGTACCGATCCGCAGCTTGGTGGTCTGCGTCGCCAGCGCGCTCAGCAGCGTCCAACCTTCCAGGCACGGCCCGTTGATGTCGCCGCGGATCGGCGCGAAGTGATCGAAGTCCCACGCGCTGTCGAAGCCGAGCGCCTCGGCCTCCTTCCAGATCGCCAGGATGTCCTGGTACGTGACGTCCTGCTGCCCCGTCTGAATGCCGAACAGGATCTTCTTCGCGGGCGCTGCCGGTGGGGCTTGTGCCGCTGCGCTCGTCATCCATCCGATCACCAGGACCGCTGTCAGGATCCGCCGCATGGGACCTCCTTCCGAGCCGCAGCGGATGATTACCGTAATGCGCCGCCAAATCAATGACTCGGCCGGCTGAGTTGCGCGCGTCGCAGTGCTAACATGCCTGACCTGAGGAGGCGCCACGATGCCCAGCCACCCCACCCATGAAGTCCTGAACCAACCGCCACCGCTCGAAGGCTACAACCTCTTCACGCAGGATCGCGCCCTCGTTGAAGCGCTGCATCGCGACGGCGCCGGCTGGGCCGAGGAGCGGGTCCGACAGCTCGGCGAGCTGGCCAGCGGCGAGCCGATGACCTGGGGCGTACAGGCGAACACGCATCCACCCGTCTTGCGCACGCACGACCGTTACGGCCATCGCATCGACGAGGTGGAGTTCCACCCCGCCTGGCACCAACTCTTGCGTCTCGCGGTCGAGTACGGGCTGCACGCGTTGCCGTGGCGCGAACCACGCCCCGGCGCCCATGCGGCGCGGGCGGCGCTGTTCTTCGTGCTGGGACAGGCCGAGGCGGGCCACGGTTGCCCAATCTCGATGACCTACTCCGCCGTGCCGGCGTTGCGCGCACAGCCCGAGATCGCCGCGGAATGGGAACCGCGGCTGACCTCGACGGAGTACGACCCGCGGATGATCCCGGCCACGCAGAAGACGGGCGCGCTGTGCGGTATGGCGATGACCGAGAAGCAGGGCGGCTCCGACGTGCGCGCCAACACCACACGCGCTCGGGCGCTGGGGCGCGGCGGGCCGGGCGCGGAGTACGAGATCACCGGGCACAAGTGGTTCTGCTCGGCACCGATGTGCGACGCGTTTCTGGTGTTGGCGCACACCGAGCGCGGCCTCACCTGCTTCCTGCTGCCGCGTTGGCTGCCCGACGGCACGCGCAACCGCTTCTACATCCAGCGGCTCAAGGACAAGCTCGGCAACCGCTCGAACGCCTCGAGTGAGGTGGAGTTCGACGCCGCCTGGGCGCGCATGGTCGGCGAGGAAGGCCGCGGCGTGCCGACGATCATCGAGATGGTCAACCACACGCGCCTCGATTGCGTGATCGGGGCCGCCGCGACGATGCGCCAGGCGGTGGCGCAGGCGACGCACCACGCGGCGCACCGCTCCGCCTTCGGCAAGCGACTCATCGAGCAACCGTTGATGCGCAACGTGCTGGCCGACCTGTGCATCGAGTCGGAAGCGGCAACCACCGCAATGATGCGCCTGGCGCGCGCCTACGATCCGGGCGATGAAGGACAGGAGCAGTTCGCACGACTGGCTACGGCGGTGGTCAAGTATTGGGTGTGCAAGCGCGCCCCGGCGCTGGTCGCCGAGGCACTCGAATGCCTGGGCGGCAGCGGCTACGTCGAGGAGTCGATGCTGCCGCGGCTTTACCGCGAGGCGCCGCTGAACTCGATCTGGGAAGGCTCGGGAAACGTCATCTGCCTCGATGTGCTGCGTGCCATGGGCCGCAGCCCCGAGTCGGTCGAGGCATTCTTCGACGAGGTCGGCCTCGCACGGAGCGGCGAGCCGCGGCTCGACGCGTTCGTGTCCGCCTTGCGTCGCGAGCTGACGAACTTCGACGACATCGAGGCGCGTGCCCGCCGGCTCGTCGAGAAGATGGCCCTTGCGCTGCAGGCGTCGCTGCTGATCCGTCACAGCGATCCGGCAGTCGCCGACGCCTTCTGCGCGTCGCGGCTGAACAGCGACCACGGCCTGGCGTTCGGCACACTGCCCGCGGGTGTGGACTTCGCGCGCATCATCGAGCGCTCAAGGCCAGTGATCAGCGACGCGTGATGCGTTCCATGAGCTGGCCACCGACTGCCGACGAGTTTGCTCGGTTGCGCGACACCCTCGCCTGGGTGCACGAGCACTCCCCCTATTACCGGCGCCTGCTCGACGCCGCCGGGGTACGTCCGGACGAGCTGCGCAGCTACCACGACTTCCGCAGCCGTGTGCCGCGCACGGCCAAGGCCGACCTGGTCGCTAACCAACGCGAGCATCCGCCGTTCGGTGAGTTCCTCGCCGTACCGCGCGAACAGTTTGGCTCGCTGCATACCTCGCCCGGACCGATCTTCATCCCGCGCCTCTCGGAGGAACGCGGCGGGACACCGGTGTTGAAGGAGTCGATCACGGCGATGGGCGTGCGGCCGGGGGACATCGCACACGTCACGCTCTCGTATCACATCATGCCCGGTGGCCTGCGACTGCATCGCGCCTTCGAGGAGGCAGGGTGCTTGGTCATCAACGGCGGCACCGGTGCGAGCCAGCTCCAGGTCGAAGTGGCGCGCGCCTGGCGGGCCACGGTGTATGCCGGCACGCCGAGCTTTCTTGCCAACCTCGGTGACACGGCACGCCAGATGGGTCTCGACCCGCGGCGCGACTTGCACTACCGCGTCGGCTTCTCCACCGCGGAAGCGCTCACGCCGCAGCTGCGACGTGACCTGCATGAGATGTTCGGTATCGAGCTGTTCGACCATTGCGGCGAAGCGCAGATCGGCCCGCTCGCCGGCGAGTGCCGCATGCACGAAGGCATGCACCTGCACGCGCGCGACTTGTTCTGCGAGTTCCTCGATCCGGAGAGCGGCGCGCCCGTCGAGGCGGGGAGTGTCGGCGAGATCGTCGCCACCCAGCTCGGCCCGCGGGCGTTGCCGCTGGTGCGCTACGCGCCCGGCGATGCGTTCCGGCTGCTGCCGGGCACGTGTGGGTGCGGCGATCCGTCGTTGCGCATCGTCTTCGTCGGTCAGGTCGGCGTCATTCGCAAGATCAAGGGTGTGCTCGTGCATCCGGCGCAGGTGCACGCGGTGACCAAGCAGTTCGCCGAGATCGGTCGCTTTCAGATCGTCGTCGAGCATCCGGAAGGCGAGCGCTACGACCGCGCCGTGTTGCGCGCCGGCACGGTGCAGCAACCGGCGAATGCGGCCGAGCTGAAGCGCGCTCTCGCGGCGCAGTTGAAGGCGACGGTGCTGATCCAGATGGAGGTCGAGCTGGTGCCTGAGGCCGAGATCCCCGAAGCCGCCGGCGCGCCGCGCTTTGCCGAGGCGATGGTGGATCGGAGGACGAAGCTGTGAGCGCGGTCGCGCATCCCGAGGATCGCCCCTACTACGATCCGGTCATCCAGACGATGCCGCTGCCGCAGGTGCGTCAGCTGCAGGCGCAGCGCCTGGCGCGCCAGCTCGGTCGCGTCTGGTCGGTGCCCGTGCCGTTCTTCAAGCGCAAGCTGGAAGCGGCCGGCATACGAAGCGCTGCCGACGTGCGCGGGCTCGATGATCTCCGCCTGATCCCGACCACGGTGAAGGGTGAGCTGCGTCGCAGCGAAGAAGAGTACCCCCCGTTTGGTGAGTACCGTGGTGCGCCGATCACTACCTGCGTGCGCCTCGGCGCCTCCACCGGCACCTCCGGACGGCCGACGCTCATCCTGTGGACCCGCAAAGATCTCGCGGTCGACTACGCGGCGTCGCATCGCGGCCGTTGGCGCTGGGGTTTGCGACCTGGAATGAGCTTGGCGAACGCGCACCCGTTCGGCATGAACGCCGGCGGCTGGCACTTCAGTCACGGCATCGAAGGGCTCGGCGCGCTCAGCATCCCGTCGGGGCCGCCGGTCGGCGAGCAGCACGTCAAGGACGTGATCGAAGTATGGCGGCGGTTGCGGCCGCACATGTACCGGCTCTTCGGCAACGTCGCCACGACGTACGCCGACGCCGCGCGCAAGCATGGGCTCGATCCGGCGCGCGACCTCAACCTCACGATTGCCGGCGATCATCCGGCGGAGCAGTACCTGATGGCCAGCTCGGGGCTCGAAGCGCTGCCGTTGCTGGGCAGCGCCTGCGATCAGCGCGACGGCGCGCATCTGGCAGAGGATCTCGCCATCGTCGAAGTCATCGACCGTCACACTGGCCGCGCCTGCGGCCACGGCGAGCGCGGCAACCTCATCGTCACGGTGCTCGAGAAGGACAACTTCTTGTTGCGGTATGACCTCGAAGACATCGTGCGCTGGAACACAAAGCCCTGCCCGTGCGGCGAGACGCACCGCCGGCTCTTCTACGAAGGGCGGGTGCGCGACATCGTGCCGGTTGGACAGCACGAGGTGCTCCCGATCGACGTAGCGCTCGTGCTCTACGAGTTCCCGGAGGTCTCGACGCCGTCGGCCGAGTACCAGATCGTGCGCCGCGAGGCACCGTCAGACAGGCTGCACGTGCGTCTCGAGTACGGCCCGGAGCAGGTCGGTGACGTGAGCGGCATCACGCAACGCCTCGCCGAACGGTTCCGCAAGGGACTCGGCGTTGCAACCCAGCTCGATCTGGTCCCGCGCGGCGACCTGCCGCGCTTCGCATACAAGGCCGCGCGGGTCGTGGACGAGTGAGCACGCTCCGCAGAGTCAGCTTGCCGGCGTGCGGAAGTAATGGCGCCGATAGAAGCGCAGCTCGTCGATCGACTCCCGGATGTCGTCGAGCGCCAGATGACTGTGTTTCTTCTCCGGCGGCTGCGGTCCGTTCGGATACCAGCGGCGCACCAGCTCTTTGACCGTGCTGACGTCGATGTTCCGGTAGTGCAGATAGGCTTCCAGCGTCGGCATGTAGCGGGCGAGAAAGCGGCGGTCCTGATAGATCGAGTTGCCGCACAGCGGCGCGATGCGCTCTGGACAGTACGTCTTCACGAACGCCAGCGTCTGCGTTTCTGCTTCCGCCATCGAGATGGTCGAGGCGATCACGCGCGCCGTCAGCCCCGACGCCGCGTGGTGCTCGCGGTTCCACTGATCCATTGCCGCGAGGACCTCCGGTGGATGATGGACCGCTAGCACCGGCCCCTCCGCCGCCAGCTGCAGCTCGTTGTTGGTGACCAGCGTCGCGATCTCGAGGATCGTTTCCCGGTCCGGAGCGAGCCCGGTCATCTCCATGTCCATCCAGACGAGATGCGTGTCGCTGCGTTGACTCATGTGGCTCCCCCTCTACCACGAACCGCGGCCTGCCGACACGGACTCCCGCACAGAGATGTTCGAGGCCCGCGCCGCCCGCTGTACAAACCTGTGCAGCCGCATCCTGAGAAGCGGCGATCCAACCTCCCGGGTATTGGCACCTCGCTTGCCATCCCTCGCACCGTGAAGGGGAGGACGAGCATGCAGGTCATCGCAACCGGGAAGTGGTCGAAGGCGGAGAAGCGGTGGAGGATGGTGGTGGCGTTGCGCCGCCCGGTCGGCGAGGCGGCTGCCTCACCCGGAACGAAGCCCGCACCGCTGAAGGGTCTGCGGCGGCGACCGCGGCCGAATCACTAGGAAGAAGAGACCTCACCCTGACCCTCTCCTACGAGAGACTGTCGATTTTCTCGCAAACAGTGCTTCGACAAGCTCAGCACGAGCGGT
>CAZCGA010000028.1:0-5878 GCA_964498075.1 uncultured Binatia bacterium (SeqCode)
TGCGACACTGCGTCCGGATCCTCGCCGTCCTTGTCGGTCGGGGAGCACAGCTTCAACGGCTTGATGACCGAGGCGGATACTGTCCCAAATCGATCCACCAACGTCAGCGGCGCGGGCAGCGGCGTGCGGCTCAAGAGGCGGGACTTGTAGCACTGGAAGTGGTCGGGGGGCGGCGGCGTAAAGCCCAGCGCGTACTCGCTGAAGTGCGACAGCTTCACCGTCCAAGAGTTGGCCGCAGGTTCGCATGTGGCTGGCGGCGTGCACGGAAGGGTGCAGGCGGTGTAGACCAACGTCGCGCCGCTGCACCCTGTGCCCGGACAGACTGGGCACAGAGCGTCATTCTGCTTCTGGCCACACGGGTTGGGCGTCAGCTCAACCGTGCAATCGCTGTGCGCCGTACATGCCCGTGTCGGGATCACCTCGCATCGGTCCGTGGTGAGGTTGCACTGCTCGTGCATGTACAGCTTCAAGGATCCCTCCAAGAGCGCGGTGGGGCCGCTGGCGTCCGTCGCATTGACGCAGCACGTCTGACTAGTGGTTGGGCACGCGGCCGACGGTGCGACGTTCGTCCACTTGAACGTCGCCGTCACGGGAGTTCCGAAGGGTGTCCCGGAAGGCTCCAGCTGGATGCAGCTGACGACCTTGCCCAAAGCATTGCGCAACGCGAAGTCGCAGGCGCCGGCCACCGCTGGTGTCGAGACGATGTTGATGTGGGTCGGTTCAGACAGGGCAGTGAACGGAATACGCAGATCGACGGTCGGCGACGACAGCGTGCAGGTGGTGTTGGTCGCGTCCGCCGCACCGTTCGTACACAGCTTATTCGGTCCCCCGACGAACGCTTCGTTCGAGTCGGTTGCCGCGCAGTTTGCAACTGTGGTGTGCTGGCATCCGCTGGTGCGGTTGCACTTGTCGACGGTGCACACATCGTTGTCGAGACAACTGAGGAGATTTGTGTGCATGCAGCCGGTCGCCGGGTTACACGAATCCGTAGTGCAGACGTTGTCGTCGTTGCAATCGGGGGCCGGCCCGCCGACGCATTTTTGCTCGAGGTTGCACGGCGGACCCACATCCAATCGGCTGCAGCAAAAGTCATTCGTCGTACAGGGATTGCCATCGTCGCAACCCCCGCCTTCGCGGTACCTGATGATGCAGCCGTCGACGGGGTGGCAGCCGGGCGAGTACTCGCACGGGGGAAGGCCGGCATTGCAGTCCGGCGGCGGACCCCCGACGCACGTGCCGTTCTGGCACCGGTCGTTGGTGGTGCACTCGTCGTTGTCGCTGCAGGGGGCGCCGTCGCGAAGAGACGGATGCGCGCACCCGCTAATGCCTGGAGCTGCGGCGCCACCGACGATCCGCACCAGACTGCGGCCCTCGGTGGCGGCATACACCGCCTCGCGGTCGATGCCGACCGCGGAGACCGGCGCGAAGGGGCCGAAGTTGGCGTTGCGCTGCGCACCCGTCGGCAAGTACGCAGTGAGATCCCGCCACGACCCGTCACCCGGGTTGTAGAACACGCCCGTGTAGGGTGACGCTGCGACGACTGCGTGCGGGTGGTCGCGATCGAAGGCCATGTGCGACAGTGTGCCCATGGGCGCGGCGCGGGTCCCAGAACCACCGTCGACGTCCGTCTCGTCGGCGCCCGGAAAAGCCGCTCGCAAGGGATATTTCCCGTTGCCGGTGATCAGGCGGGTCAACACCTCCTCAGAGCTGAATGAGCGTCCGCCATTGTTGGAAACCTGCACCCCGCGGTCCGTGAGGGCGTATAGCTGCTCGGCATCCCACGGGTTGATGAAGGCGGGCCCGTGCACCCCGTACTTGGAGCTTCCCTCTCGCAGCAAACCGCTGATCGGCAGCCGATACCATTGCTGCGCACCGGCGTCTCTGCGGTAGAGCACGACCGTGTTCCCTTCTTCCACCATCGCGTAATAGACCGGCTCGGCATGCCCACCGGACGCCCAGAAGCCCTTGGTGTTGGCCGGAGGGTTGCCTTCAAGGAGCCACGGCACGCTGTTCGCGTAAGAGCCGCGATACAATTTGTTGATGTCAGGATTCGCGGCAAATTGACGGTTGCGGACCAACACCGGCCCACCACTGCTGGTGCCAAGAACGCCCGGCACCGGAACGAGGTTGCCATTGGCGTCGAAGTACTGCAGCGGCAGTTTCGTCAGCATCACGGCATCCAGGAGCGGGTAGGTCGGCGACTCGCCCACTTGCGTGGGTAGAAACTGGAAGAACAGCGGACCATCGAAGGTGAGGTCCGTATTGAGGCTGATGATTGCGCCGATGTCTCTGGCGCCAGTGGGGCCTGAAGATCCGAAGGCGGTGAGACGGGCGGACCCGCGGGTAGGGCGCGTGCCGTCGCGCGGCAAGCGCCAGACGAGCGCCATGTCGGGGTTTCCGGGATCACCTACCGACCAGTTCGCGTCTCCGAGGCCGTCCGTGTTGCGCCAAACCCCAGCGCTGTCTGCATCCCAGCCGTCATTGTCTCCGGTCGGGTAAAGGATGCGCGAGCGCCCCGTTTGCGTCGGCAACACATTCAGCATGTGAATGTGGTGCGTGTGCAAGCCATCGATCCGCGCCACCCAGCCGTCGCCGGTCAGACGGTTCTCGTGCACGCCCCCGTCATCCGCAATCCAGGCGACCGTTCCGTCTGGTGAAAGACGAACGTCCCACATGTCGGGATGAAGGCGATTCTTGTACAGCGCATCCACGGGTTGCGGGAAGGCTGCGGTGGTGACCGCAAACGACTTCCATTGAATGATGCCGCTCGCGTCGACGCCGGTAGCGATGGTCACATCCTGAGCGGCGCTGTAAATCAGCTGCCGCCGTTGCCCGACTGTCGGCGAGAGGTCGGGGCGATTCAGATCGAAGGCGCGGAGGAACCGCCTGCCACCCAGCCCGATGCCGCTACCGAAGACATGGTTGCCCCCACTGCGATCGTCGGCGACGCGCTGCAGGCTCCACACGGGGTCGTGCGCCGGTCGATAGACCAGCAGGTCGCAGGTGCCCGCGCCTTGCGGAAGCCGGGGTTCCGGCACCGCGGACTGCACCGAGATGACGGCGAAGCCATCGAAGGCGGCCAGGGAGCGGTCGTCCCCGCGATCGCCACGGAGTCGCATCATGGGACTCGTCGTGCTGGAATCGGGGATGTCGACTGCGCACGCGTTGGTGGTATCGCATTGCCGCGGAATCGGCACCGCGGTCCATGTGATGCCGTCGTTCGTCGAGATCAGCAGCGTGTCGAGCGTGCGCGCCCAAACAGTATTGGCGCTCGTGGTGACGGCAAGGATCGAGCGATCGCCACCGTTATAGCCGGGGCCACCGCCCCCGGCCGGCAGGGTGACCTGCCCTCCATCGCGAATCAGGCCGCACGTCGTGGCCGCGAACCACGTCGAGATCCGACTAAACGCGACCGCCGGCACAGCCCGCGACTGGCAGCTCGGCACAAGGCGAGAGCGCCACGACAGTCCGCCGTCGAGTGTTTCCCATACTCCAGTATTCTCGAAAGCCGGATTGACGGCGTCACCATTACGCTCGCCGACGAGCAGGTGCGCCGCGTCGTTCGGATCTTGCACGATGCTGTTGGCGTAGCGCGGCGACAACAGGAGCTGCACCCACGGTCCGCGATTGTCTGATCTCCAGATCCCCGCATTCGGGCTGACGGCGTACAGCACGTTGTCGTCGCCGGCAAGGCCGATCATGAATCCGGCGGACGATTCACGACCATTGAGGATGAGGTTGTTCGGACTGACATCTTCCGCATACGGTTGCGCTGAGGCGGGGGCGGCGAGCTGCGAATGCGTAGCGGCGGCCGTGACCAAGAGCGCCAGAGCTGCTGTGGTCAATCTTCTGGTCATCGGTACTCCTTCCTCAGCCCTTCAGCGCCGGCACACACAGCTCCTCCCGGAAGAGCGGGTACACGTAGCTCGGCCCGAGCTCGTTGTTCGTGAATCGCCGCCGCACCTGCACGAACGGCCGGCTCGCCCGATAACACATCAGCTGCCAACGATTGTCCTCCGCGCCCGGTTGCTCGCCGTTCTTGTCGCTGGGGACACACAGGTGCGCCGGCTTCTTGAGCGTGATCGTCTGCGGGAACTGATCGAACTGATCCACGACCGTCACTGTGGTCTTTGCAAACCGCGGCGTGCCCTTAGTTTGCTTCACCTTGTAACAGGTGAAGTGGTCGAGCACGGATGCGTCCGGCGCCAGTGGCTGGCTGTCGACGTTCTCGGTCGTGGGGACCAGGAAGCGGTCGGGCAAGCGTACGTCCACGGTATGCGTGCCGAAGGTGTCGACGATGTTTTGACCGCGCACCGGCAGCCGCGCGTCCAGCGCGCGCCGATTGAGGAGCTCAATCCCGTAGCTCTGCAGGTAGTTGGCATGCGACACTGCGTCCGGATCCTCGCCGTCCTTGTCGGTCGGGGAGCACAGCTTCAGCGGCTTGATGATTGAGGCGGATACCGTCCCAAATCGATCGACCAACGTCAGCGGCGCGGGCAGCGACGTGGTGCTCAAGAGGCCGGATTTGTAGCACTGGAAGTGGTCCGGCGGCGGCGGATTGAAGCCTAGGGCGTAGTCGCTGAAGTGAGTGAGCGGCACCGTCCACTTGTTCGCCCCCGGGCTGCAACTCGGCGTGCCGGTGCACGGACTCAGGGGGTCAGGCTTCAGGCAGGAATAGTTGAGCGCGCTCCCGGTGCAGCCCGCCCCAGGGCAGGCCGGGCAGCAGATCTGGCAAGTGGAAGGGAGTTGCTTCGCATCGCACCTGGGGGTCAGCTGGATATTGCAGCTGGTGCCGGTACACGGCGTCGTCGTGTCTTCACACTTGCCCGCGTTGCACTGGCCTTTCCAGTGGACCGTGAGGGTGCCTTCCTGCAACGCCGTCGCACTGCCGTCTTTGGCCGTGGCGCCCACGAGGCATTGCGACGTGGTATTGGTCCACTTGAAGGTGGCCGTGACCGGTGAGTTGAACTTCTGACCGGACGGCTCCAGCTCGATGCAGCTCGCCACTTTGCTCAGGAAGTTCTCCAACGTGAAGTCGCAGGCGCCGCCCGGGGTCGCCGGGGTGGAGATGATGTTGATGTTCGTCGGCGTCGTGAGCGCCTCTGGCGGGAAGGTGAGATCGACGACGCCGGTGCTCACCGTACAGTTATTGTTGGCGTCCCGCGTTCCGTTCGCGCACTGAGTGTTGTTGGGGCCGCCGACGAAGCCCCCCGTGGAGTTTGCGGCGTCGCAGCGCGTCACCGGAGCGGAATGCTGGCAGTCCCTTACGGGATCGCAACTATCGATTGTGCAAACATTGTCGGTCGGCGTTTCGCGGCAGTCCTTCACTGCGCCGGGGGCGCACGTGCCGCTCTGGCAGGTGTCGTTCAGCGTACAGACGTTGCTGTCGGTGCACGGCGTGCCGTTTGCCTTGGGTGGATTGGAGCAGACGCCGGTCGCGGGGTTGCACGTGCCGACATCGTGGCACTGGTCGAGCGCGCTACAGACGACCGGCGGCCCGCCAACGCATTTGCGCTCGAGATTGCACGGCGGACCCACATCCAATCGGCTGCAGCAAAAGTCATTCGTCGTACAGAGATTGCCATCGTCGCAACCCCCACCTTCGCGGTACTTGATGATGCAGCCGTCGACGGGATGGCAGCCCGGCGAGTACTCGCATTGGGGCAAGCCGGCATCAACATGATGGAGTTCCTCAAGAAGTTCAACGAGATGACGCAGCCCCAAATGGGATATGTGCTGCCGGTCGAGATTCTCGTGTACGAGGACCGCAGCTACAGCTTTGTCGTCAAGCAGCCGCTAACGACCGACTTGATCAAGCAGGCGATCGGGATCGAGAAAGGCTCGTCCAACCCGAAGAAGGAGATCGTCGCCACAATCA
>CAZCGA010000028.1:5888-31488 GCA_964498075.1 uncultured Binatia bacterium (SeqCode)
ATCTGTCGTTGGTGGTGCACTCGTCGTTGTCGCTGCAGGGATTCCCACTCAGCGGCGTGTGTTGGCAGCCCAGCGTGTCGTCACACGCATCGGCCGTGCAGGCGTTGTGGTCGTCGCAGTTCAGCGGTGGCTGGAGAGCGATCCCACTGTACGAGTTGCCCTCGGGAGTAATCCGTTGAGCGGTATCGGCGGCAACATCCACCACTGTCACGCCATCGAAGAGAGCATCAAGATCGCCGCAGTCCACCGCTTGGCGGTTGATAGCGTACAGGTATTGCTTCGGGCTCACTCCGGGGTGGCTCTGCGCCCAAACCATGTCCAGCGGCCCCATGTAGTTGCTGCAGAACCCAATCCCCGGGAGAATATCCTCACACACGCGTCCGCCGCACGTTTGAAAACCATCGATTGTTCCACTGAGGATCGGACAGACCTCGGCGTCCCCGGTCTGGAGGACGAAGTGGACGATGGCGCGATAGTCGGAAACGAACAGGAACGAGTTCAGAAGCGGCTCAAGGGCGAGCGCATTGAGGCCTCCGAACGGCGCACCGGGGAGATAGCAATTGACGGGCACGCCACGCGTGGGGTCGATGCGGAGCAGGCCGCCATCTCGTCCGATGCCGTACAGGAAGCCGTCACCTCCCCATTTGGGGGAGAACACGTCGTCAACGAAGTTGCCGAGGAAGGCCCCGGTGGAGCCCCGGTAGCGTTTCACGGCATCCGCGCTGCCTATGTAGAGGTCGCCATCCGGCCCGAAGCGAATGCTCGATTGCGGGTAGACGGTCAGCCCCCCGCTTCCCGCAGGCACGAAGGTACCTAGCGGCGCGCCGCTATCCGGGTTAATGCGAACCACCGTGTCGAAGACGTCTGATGCCCCGCCGGTCATCACGTACAGGTTCCCGTCGGGCCCGAAGGTCATCGGCCCGGGGTTGACCCCGTCGACCACCACCTGCTCGGTGTAGGACCCGTCTGCGTTGCGGCATTCGCGCAAGATACGGTCCTGGTCGGCCTCACCGATGAACAACGGGCCCTGGCAGCGGCACCGCCCGCGGCACTGCCCGCTGCTCGGTTCGCACGTACTGGCCGGCGGGCAGGCGACAGTCTCTCCGGTCATGAGGCAACGCCCGCTGCCGTCGCAGCGATCGATGGTGCACAGGTTCTGATCGGCGTCGCATACCGTATCACGCGGGTCGACGGTGCACACCGGTGAACAGCAGTCGCCGCCCTGGCGATTGCCATCGTCGCACTGTTCGCCAACCTCCACGAGTCCGTCGCCGCAGCATTCGGTGCTGAACGAGACCTCGTAACGCGAGACGGCAAATTTTGCGAGGCCGGAAATCGTGGCATATCCTGCCGCAACCGGCTTGCCGTCCAGCTGGATCGCAACGGCGTGGGCGACGTTATCACCCGGCGCGAAATCTGTGGTGAGCGTACCGCCTTGCCCGAAGGTTGCGTCAAGGCTGCCATCTGGATTGTAGCGCGCCAAGGCGAAGTGGAAGACTCCGGCAACTACCGTGTCTCCAACGGCGACAATCTTGCCGTCGCACTGGCGGGCGATACCAAAGATCTTGTCGCAGGTTCCGGTGAAATCGGTGGTGACCCGACCACCAGATCCGAACGTCGAGTCGAGGCTGCCGTCAGTGTTATACCGAGCCAGTGCGAAGTCGCAGTTGCCGACGCGATCGCCGACACGCCCTCGAGCGGTTCCGGCCACGACCAGCTTGCCGTCGGGTTGGAGGATGGCATGAGTGAGTTCGTCCGGAGCAAGGAAAGACATATCGGTGGTGACGATGCCACCGTTTCCAAAGGTCGCGTCCAGACGGCCGTCCGGATTGTAGCGGACCAACGCGAAACGGGATGCGTCGGTGCTGTGAAAGGCATTTCCAGCTGCCAGCACCTTTCCGTCGCCTTGGACCGCGACGGCCAGAACGCGAGAGTCGTCGAGCGAGCCGGCTACCTCCGCGAAACCTACGATTCCAAAGCTCAGATCGAGGCTCCCGTTGGGATTGTAGCGCACGACGACGAAGCCGTTGAAGTTGCTGTCCGGCCGGTTCATGTGCCCGCCTACTACGAGCTTGCCGTCCGGCTGCAGGGCAACCGCGCTGGCAAACGGTTCGAGGACTCCAAGAGGCGTCGGGCCCGAGTCAAAGACGTTGAAAGTGATGACTCTGCCGCCCGTCCCGAAGGTTCCGTCGAGGCTACCGTCTGAGTTGTAGCGCGCCAACGCCCATGCCTCTTTGCCGCCAAGCCCGGACTCAAAACTGCCCCCGACTACCACGAGCTTGCCGTCCGGCTGAAGAACGGCGGCTTCTGCTCTCCCACCGTCGCTAATGGTTGCACCTAGGAAGTCGGCGATCCTGAAAGTCGTTGTGACCTTACCACCTGCGCCGAAGCCCGAGTCGAGGCTGCCGTCTGGGAAGTAACGTGCGAGGGCGAAGCCATCGGTGGCCCCCACGGTCCCCACCACCACGATTCTTCCATCGGGCTGCAGTACGACATCGTTCCCGTCGGAGCGCGCCCCAAAATCCGTAATGACCTTGCCGGCAGCGCCGAAGGTAGGGTCGAGGGCGCCATCCGCAGCGGCAGCCGAACCTACAGCGAGGAAGAGCAATCCTGCGACTACCAGCACGGCGCTCTTCGTCCGGCGAACCAGCGATTCGCTCAGAGCGTTGTCGTGTTTGGAATCTCTCATGACGTCTCCTTCCGGTTGCAGCTGTGCGTTACTCATCCTGGGCATTGATCGAGCGGCGGTATCACGGTGCGATGCCCCAGTTGAATTCCCGGCACGTTCAACCCGTACCCATCGCTATCGTCCCACCGCCCACCACCGCATCGGGGCAGCTCGGCGCGGAGAGCGAACGCTTCATCTTCTGCCCTCGTTCATCTGTTGTATCTGCTGAGCGGGCAGGGGCCGGTGGAGTCCGCGAGAGATCCCTGATCTGCGCACAGGCGACCCCGCGCTCGGTCATGCGGCACGCACACCGTTACCGTGCCCGTGCACTGCGCTGCGTGCCCGTCGTCGGCCTCGAAGCTGACATGGTACACGCGCCCGTCGGAGCGCGCGGCGCGCTCGGCGCGCAGCGCGACCGTGGGACCACCGATGCCACCGGCATCCGGGCACTTGTTGCCCGAACCGAGCCCGACCAACGGCTCGTCTTGCGTGACACCGGTGATCGTAACTTGGACCGCGTCACCGTCCGGATCGCTGACCACGACTCCCACGTCTTTGAGGCGGTGATTGGGCGGCCAGAGGTCACTGCGAGTGGCGACGGCACGGTCGCATTGCGGCGCGTGGTTGAATCCCAAAGCGTGCCGGCTGAAGTGTCGGACGTCATTGACCTCGAGCACGTCGTCGTCTGGCCGGCAGGTTGCCTCCGCACAGAAGGTTGCGTCGACGCACGCGTTCGTCAGGGCCGCATCCCGCGGGCAGTCGGGAGTCCCTACTGTCGCATTCTGGCCGCACCCGGCAGTGGCTTGCTTCCCTTCGGCGAACAGAACCAACTGCCCTTCGGGGAAGGGGCTCCCGGAGGGTACGTCGACTTGGCAACCGCTCGGATCTCCCGCTGCAGGGCTCCAGTGGTAGCTGATGCTTACGCCGCTGCGGGGGGCAAACGTCTGGCCATCGGGTCGGAGCTCTGTACACGAAACGAGGCGTCCAGCATTCGCTCCGAACCCGAATGACTGCGCGCAGTCCGCGGTGGGCACGGCCGCCACGGTCACGTTCGTGGCGGTCGGGAGCGCACGATCGCCATCGCCAATAGGGATGCGCACTTCGGCGTCCGGCGTCGACAGCACACACGTCGGCTCCGGCGTAAGCTCGAGCCGACCTCCTTCGCAAGCGGCCCTAGAACCCCCCACCAGTGCTTCGGTTGACTTCCCGGCATCGCACCCCGCAATCGGCGTGTGCTGGCAGCTCCGCCTCGCGTCGCAGGTGTCCTGAGTACACGGATCGCCGTCGCCGCATTGGCGGCGACAGAAGGTTGAACAGCAGGAGGAGGGTGCGGCACCATTCAGCGTGCCGTCGTCACAGTCCTCGCCCAGCTCCACCCTGCCGTTGCCACAGATCGACAGGATCGCTGGCCTGGGAACAAAGTTGATTTGATCGACCACGGTTGCCGCAATCTGCCCGGCCTCATTGATTCCATGGGCGTCGATGACCGGGTCGGACCCCGGGGGCAAGAGCGTGTTGAGGTTCAACATACCGGTTCCGTCCCAGACGAATCCGATCAGACTAGTGACGGGTGCGTTGCCTCCGGGGTGCAACAGGCCAACTACCCACCCGCTCGAGTTCACACCTGAAGCCAGCGCGAACGGGTGCGACGCGACAGGGGAAGCCGCGAGGCTACAGGAGCTAACACCGCCGCCCCCCTGGCCGAGGGTGGCGACGTCGACACGCGCGAGCATCGCATCGCTGTGGGTCGGAAACTGCAACGTGCCGGCGACCAGGAGCTCCGTAGCGGCCAGGCCGGTGGATAGCGGGGGCTGGCCGGCGATCCTCCCGGTGAGAAGCCCCAACCGGTCCAAATAGTGTGGACAGGAGTTGAACGGACTATTATTGATACGGCCCGCACGCAGATTCGTGACCGAACCGGGATCCGCGACGACGAACGTATTCGCCGTGTCCGCGAAAATCCCTGTGAGAATGGCACGCAACCCGATCGGGAAATCTAGGCTAACGTCTTGAAGCCCAATGGTGGGGCCGTGCCACATCGCCCCGTGCGGCGGATCACCCAGCCATCCAACAACCCGACCAAGCAAATCGATATCGGTTCCGGCCGACGTATTGCCTTGCGACAAATCACTGATGGCAAACGGACCGGATGGGCTCGTGCGCGTCCAGCGGACCATGTGCGACTTCCCGTCCGCCGCCTGCGAGGCGCCAGCGATCTCGTCGAACTCGTTGACGGCTTCCGCACGCTCGGCCTTCATGGCGGTCGGCGTACTCAGCCGCGGCAGCTCGCGTGGCGGCCGCAATCCGTCGAAGATGAAGCCGTGGTCGTTGCAGGTACCAACTACACGTCCTGTGTCGCTGATATCCATGGCGAAACATCCAACCCGGTCACTGGGTGTATTGCCGAGCACGTACAGGGTGTAGGTGAGAGCCGTCGCAGTGCGCTCGGCGCACGGAAGCGGCAGCGACAGCAGCAGCATAACGGCAGCGGTGCGAAACGGTGATGATGCGGTGCATTTCATCGTGATACCTCCAATCCAAGTTGTCGCCTGCGCTCCGCGCCGATTTCCTGCGAAACTGTGTGTGCCAGCCGTGCCGCCCGCCGGGATTGCCACGCTGGCGATGTCGGCCAGCCCGCGCAGGTGCTGGCGCTGGCGTGCCGTGAACCCATGCGGTGGCGCACGCCGACTGCCAGCGCGCCCACGACTCCCGCCGGTGTGGTGACCGGGACAACCAGGATCCGGTAACCGGCCGCGTCAACCGCGCGGAGCGACGTACCGAGCCAGTCGAATTCCAATGCCGTGAGCTTGCGCCAGACGCGAGTGGCGGACCGGCCGTGAGCCCGCACCACGATCGGTGTTGCGTCCGTGGACGAGATCCGCATGAGCAACACGGTCAATGCGCCACATGCCTCGCGTGCCGCACGGATCACATACGCAAGCGGGTCGGTTCGCCCGTCGCTCCCGGCAAGCTGCGCCACGGCGCGGCGATAGTCCGGGCGTGTGTCCTGCGCATCGAGCGGCTTCGCACGGCGCCCTCCCCCAGTTCTAGGCGTTCCTCTCATGTGGCCCACGCGACCGGCTGCGCCGGATCGATGCGGTAGACGCATTGGAAACCGGTCTTGACGGTGAGGGTGAAGTGGTAGCCCAGGCGGGGGTCGTGTTCCTGAATCTTGCGGACGGCGCTCTTGATCCGCTTGGTCACTGCCAAACGAGCGCGCTCGTCGGAGAGTAGTTTGTGGTTTGTGGTTTCTGGTCTCTGGTTGTCGACCCCCGGCCCCTCAACCAACGCCTGCACCAGCTCGCGCGCGGCAAACGGTTCGCCCGGATGGCTGATCAAACAGGCCAGGTAGCGCAGTCCCTTGGTGTCGCGCAGCCGCAAGACAACGCCGTCATAGACGATGGTCCAATACTCGCCCTCGCGTCGGAAGAGGTTTTCCTGCGGCCGCCGCTCCATTGTGAGCGGGAGGGCTCGTATCGATTGCCTGGAGTGCATCGCTTCTACCTAGAGAAGCGTGACAAAGCGCGGCACGATGTACCGCGATCGCGGTACATCGTGCTTCCGCCGGGCGCGTCCAACCGCAGGCCCGAGGGTGCGTGGCCCGCAACCCTTCCCGCGAGAACAATCGCTGTGACGAAAGGCGAATGCCGCATAGCTTAGCTAACCTCGAAGTGACAGGTTTCCTTGCCTCGGTTGCGTTCGACTCGGCGCCTTCAGCGCGTGAGCGACCGTTTGCATTCGCATGGCTGGGCTGGTGCCCCAAGCGTACGCTGTTTCGATCACTCGAGCCCCCCTCGTTTGCATCTGGTTCTCCCATGTCCCGGCTACGTCGCGAAAGTCCGTGTTTTCCCGGACATGATGCGACCCCTGGCGCCCGCTCCGCACCGCAGCAGGTGCGTCCTTAGGCTCAGCATGAGCGGTTCCCCTCCCCGTGTTTCCTACTCTTTTCCGCTCACCCTGAGCTCGTCGAAGGGTCTCCGAAGCCTTTTTCAGCAGCCTGCTACAGGAGGGCAGTGGTCGCGCACCGGCGCTCATGCCCTTCCCGCCCGCACCAGTTGCGCCAGCAAGGCGTGCAGACGCGGTTGGCGCTCGCGCTGCTTGAGGCGCTGCAGGTAGGTTTCGACGGTGCGAGGGCTGATATCGAGGCGGGCGGCGGCTTCCTTCACCGAGGCTCCAGCCAGAAGCAGCGTCACCACCTCGCGTTCGCGCCGGTTCAGCGGCCGCGGTCCGTGCTCCAGTGCCGGCGCCGGGTCCAACGCTGGCGGTCGCACGGCGGCGAGTTGCAGCGCCACGCTGGCGATGTCGGCCAGGCCGCGTAGGTGCTGGCGTTGCTGTGCCGAGAACCCATGCGGTGGGCGCACGCCGACCGCCAGCGCGCCCGCAACCCCCACCGGTGTGGTGACCGGAACAACCAGGATCCGGTAACCGGCCGCGTCGGTCACACGGAGCGACGTAGCGAGCCAGTCTGCTCCCAGTGCGGCGAGCTTGCGCCCGACGCGAGTGGCGGATCGGCCGTAAGCCCGCACCACGGCCGGTGTGGCCTGCGCGGACGAGATCAGCATGAGCACAACGATCAACGCGCCGCATGCCTCGCGTGCCGCGCGGGTCACATACGCAAGCGGGTCGGTTCGCCCGTCGCTCCCGGCAAGCAGCGCCACGGCGCGGCGATAGTCAGGGCATGCGAGCTGTGCATCGAGCGGTTTTGCACGGCGCCCTGCCCCAGGCGTTCCTCTCATGTCGTCCACTCCCCGAACTGCATGGTCTCTACTCAGAGAAGCGTGACAAAACGCGGCACAGTGTACCGCGATCGCGGTACATCGAGAGGAAACTGCGGGTCGGGGCCTGATGGTATCCGGCGGGAAGAGAGGTGGTTGCGTTGCACTCAAATTACTCGCAGCGTAATTTCAGTGCAGATGCAAACCCTCACTGAGCGCCTCTTCGCGCTGGCGCCACCCGGCGGACTCTTCGACCAGACGGTGATTCGCAATCTCTTCCCAGAGGCCTCCGCTGGCGCACGCCGGCTGCTGCTGCACCGGGCCGTCGACCGGGGCGAGATCCTGCGTCTGACGCGCGGGTTCTATTGCCTCGCCGAACCGTACCGCAAGAATCATCCCCACCCGTTCGCCGTCGCCGCCTTCCTGTGCTTCCCTTCGCACGTCAGCCTCGAATCGGCGCTCGCTCATCACGCGCTGATCCCCGAGGCGGTCTTTGGAGTGACCAGTGCGACGCTGCGTCGGAGCCGCGAGTACGACACTCCGCTCGGCCACTTCACCTACGTCCGCATTCCCACCGCCGACCCGAGCGCCGGCGTCAAGGCGGTGCGATTGGATCGCCACTGGTGGGCCTTCGTGGCGTCACCGCTGCGTGCGATCGCCGATCTCGTCTGTGCACGCCGGCGGATCGCTTGGCGAACCGACGGCGTCGCCTTTCTGACCGACTCGATGCGCATCGACCGGGAGGACCTGCGCAGCCTACCCCTGGATGACTTCGAGGAGATCTGCACGAGCTTCCGCAACCCGCGTGTGCAGACCTATCTGACGGGGTTGCGGGAGGCGCTGCGCCGATGATCGAGGGTCTCATCGAGGCGCGCGTCCGCGAGCTGCAGCCGGCCAACGCCGTCGAGCAGGAGAATGCCGTTCAAGAAGTGATGCAGGCGTTCGTGCTCGCCAGCCTGGCGCGCGGCGGCTTCTTCTCCCACGCCGCATTCCAGGGTGGCACCTGCCTGCGCATGCTGTATGGGATGAGCCGCTTCTCGGAGGATCTCGACTTTCTGCTGCGCAAGGCGGACGCGCGTTTTCGCTGGCAGCCCTACTTGAGCGCGGTGCAAGCGGACTGCGCCCAGCAGAGCATCCACTTCGAGGTACAGGACCGCTCGCGCGCCGGCGCCGCGGTGCAGGCCGCCTTCCTGAAGACCGACTCGATCGGCAAGGTCCTGGAACTAGACCTTCCCTTTTCCCGCCACGCGTCACGGAAGATCAAGATCAAGCTGGAGATCGACACCCACCCACCCGCCGGCTCAGCCTGCGAGACGAAGTACCTGACCTTCCCAGTGGTCAGCGCCGTCACCACGCAGACGCTGGACTGCGGCTTCGCGACCAAGTCGCACGCGCTGTTGTGCAGGCCTTACGCCAAGGGGCGCGACTGGTACGACTTCGTCTGGTACGTGCGCCGGCGGACCGGCCTGAGCTACCGGTTGCTGGCCAACGCCTTGCGACAGATCGGACCGTGGGCGGGCCGACGCATCACGGTGACGCGCCAGTGGTACCTGGATGCGATGCGCGCCCGCATCAGCCAGATCGACTGGCGGCAGGCGCGCGCCGACGTGGCGCGCTTTGTTCCCGCCCGCGAGCAGGAAGGGCTGCGCGCCTGGGGCGCCGGCTTCTTCTCGCAACTACTCGAACAGCTCGCGGCGTATCTTCCCGAACGCTGAGCGGCCTGATCGCGCGGTCCAGACTTGCTGCCGGCGGTGCCGTTGCTGTATGGCACGCGGCAAGACGACTGGAGTATAAGCCCGGAGACGGGGGGCACATGGCGCACGAACCGCACGTGTTCATCATCGGTGGCGGGCTGGCGGGGATGACGGTGGCGAAGGAACTGGCCAAACGTCAGGTGCCGGTCACCGTTCTCGAGAGAAGCAGTCGGCTGGGTGGCAAGGCGGGAGCCGACCCGGTG
Organism: uncultured Binatia bacterium (SeqCode); assembly: GCA_964498075.1. Taxonomy (GTDB): domain Bacteria; phylum Desulfobacterota; class Binatia; order HRBIN30; family HRBIN30; genus CAZCGA01. Next base: position 15,229 of record CAZCGA010000028.1, read on the forward strand.
GCGGTGAAACTCCAAGACGGCACGACCGAGCCCGCACTCGTTGACCACGGGTACCACGTCTTTCCGGCGTGGTATCTCAACGTGCGGGCGTTGCTCGGCGAGCTGAAGCTGACCGAGCACTTGATCGATATCGAGTGCTTCCACCATCTCCACCGTCCCACCGCGCAACAGCGCAACGCCGGGCAACACGGGCGGATCTACAGCTACAGCGGTGCCGCCTCGATCACCGGAATGCTGCGTGGCGTCTTCTCCGGGGAACAACCGTGGCATCAATCGATCCTCGCCGCCTACTTCTTCCTGGATTTGATGGGGGCGCGGCTCACTGCCGCTGCATATCTGGACTCCGTCAGCGTCATCGGGTTGCTGCGCTCGCGCTTCTATCGCAGCGAGGCGGTGGCACGGTTCCACAACGAAAACGTCTTGCAGGCCTCATCCATCCCGGCACACGACCTCTCCGCCATGACGCTGCAAAACGTGGCCAAGAGCTTCCTCGCCAAACCCAAGCCCTTCTTCTCCATCCTCGACGGTGATTTGCAGACCACCTTCATCGATCCGTTCGCCCGTTGCTTGCAATCGCTCGGCGTCCGAGTCGACTATCATCAGCAGGTTTCGGGGTTCGATATCGAGGGGACCCGTGTATCGCGGCTGCGTCTGGCCTCGAACGATGGGGAACACGTTGTCGGCGTCCCACAAGACCTCTTCGTGCTCGCAACACCGCAGGAGGTCACCGCCCGGTTCGTCGATGGGACGGTCTACTCCGCCGAACACGAGGTGCTTGCGCAGTGCTCACCAGATGAGCTCGACGACGTGAAGCCGTTATCCGGGTTGCACCACTTGGTCTCGGAGCCGATGGCCGCCTTCCACCTGTGGTTGCAGCCCCAGCTCAAGCATCTCCCGGCGGAGCCGGTGGTGCTGTACGGGTCGCGATTCCGTACCAGCTTCGTCGATATCTCACAGCACTGGGCGGAGTTGAAGACCCGCGACATGACCGTGCTCAGCGTCATTGCCTCGGATTACAAGCAGCTCAAGCATGTGGATCAAGCGACGCGCGTCAAGCAGGTGGTCGCGGAGATCCTCGAGTACCTGCCCGCGGCGAAGGGCTCGTGGATGGCGGTTGACGAGCGCGCACACATCAACGAGCCGCTGTTCCTGAATACGGTCGGCTCGTGGGCCCACCGGCCGCGAACGCGCACCGTCTTCCCGAACCTGTTCATCGCGGGCGATTACTGTCAGACCGACGCCGACCTCACGTCGATGGAGAGCGCCGTTGGTTCGGGACTGGCCACGGCTGCGGCGATTCTGACGGCGCTGGGCAAGCCCGCGGCGGGTGTCGGGCCGCAAGTCTTGAAGCGGCTGCCGTGGTGGGTGCTGAAGCCGTTGAAGTTCACGGCGTTCCCCGTTGTGGCGGTGCTCGGCGGCTATAACCTCCTCGAACGCGAGCGGAAGCTGTGGCGCAAGCACCCTCAACGGGCGGGGGGTGATAGCGCACAACGGCCTCCGACGACCACATCGTAATGTACTCATTGAGCGTCGAAGGCGGTAGGCGCTTGGAGATCCGACGCACGACCTGCGCGCTGCCGCCGTGCTCGTTCACGAAGCTGCAGACCTTACGCTGAAAGCTCTTCCAGAGCCGATCCGCCACGCGGAACGCCAGGGCGCTGCCGAGGATGCGAGTGCCGCCGGTCACGCGGTCGAGGCCGCGGGTAAAGAACCAAGATCCGCCGTCGGCGTCGGGGCGAAAGCCAAACTGGCGGTTCCCACTGACTGGATGGGTTCCGGGGCCGCTTCCCCTCGGCCCTTTCAAGGTCGTGAAGATCCAGCCCTGCGGGCAGTGCGCGCTCACCACCACGCCGGCATGGTCGGTGATCCACCACATCTTGCAATCGATCTTGATCACCGCACCCAACGCGACTGGGGCGTTCCACCGCGGTCCGTCGACCTCCCTGTCCATGCAGGTGAAGCGTGCATACCGCGAGTCGATGAAGTCGTTCAGATGCACACGGATGTGGTGGAGCAGCTGCGCCGGCGTGAGAGCCGCGCCGCCCAGGGACGGCATCCGGGCGACGCGCACGGGGTAGAAGTCGTGATTGACGTAGCCGACGGTATCGCGCACAAACTCGCGATTCTCACGACTCAGCGACTCTTCGATGTATTGCACCTCGAAGCGGCGCTTCCACAGCTCATCGACCAGCTCGACTGATGGTTGAAACCTCGCGAGCTGAACCCAAAAGGGGTCGTCGTGTTGGTGCTCCCAATCGTCCACGAACTTCTGATCTGATTCCTCCAGGAACGATGCGCTCCCCCAGCCGTAAACGTAGTCGGCGAGTGCAAAGCCCACGCGCCAGCCGCGCTCGCGAAGGCTGAGATCGGCTTCTCGAGCACGCGACAGATCGTCGCGAAGATGGCGCCACAAGGACGAGTGGCGCTGCCGTACGCTTGTCCACGACATCGTTCACTCCTCCCTACCATCACCCAGCGGAGCGAAGGACCAGCGGACGGTGCGCACCGGGTCGGCAACGTAGGTACAGAAGTATCCGGTCTTGACACTGCTCGCGAGGTGGCGGCCCAAAGCGGGATGCTGCGCGCGGATCTTCTGTACGACGTCCTTGATGCGCTTGGTGACCATCAGCCGCGCGCGTTCGGCGTGGGAACCGGCCTTGCGATCACGACCGCCAAGGCCAACCGCGCCTGCCAGCTGGGTCGCGATGAACGCGATCTCCTCCCGCAATCGGGCCGCGCGTCCGATGTCGTTGAACTCTTCGGCCTCATCGAGTTCAGCGCGCAGCTCCTCGAGGCGCTGTTTGTACTCAGCCTTGGCCGTGGCATCGAGAATGGGCATGCCCGCGTCGATGACCGAACGCGGTGCCGCCGCGGGCATGGTTGCTTCAGCAGTGGCGTCATCCGTCACCACAGGCAGCAAATCGACCACATGAAACTCCCGTCCGGGATGCTGCAACAGTTGCGCGAGGTACCGGACGCCTTTCCCATCCCGCAAACGCACAACCCGCCCTTCGAACGTGACGGTCCAGTAGTCCCCTTCGCGGCAAAAGACGTTCATCTCTTGCGTCTGGTCTGCCGTGTCTCCCTGCCGATGGTCGATCGGAGGCAGTCGACGATCCTCCTCGGGAGCGGACAGCGTGGGCAGCAGACCGGCGACCTTATGTTCGAGAGCCTTCATGCCAAGGGTCTGTGCCGTTGTCAGAGCTTGCGTCAGCAAGTAGTGGGCGCGAGGGCGATCACCGCGCCGATTGCGGGCGAGCAGCATGGCGCCGTAGGCGTACTCGGTGTGTGCAGTGCAGGGTGCGGTGCGGAGCCGGCGGTTGGCGGCCAAAGCCGCTTCGAAGTGCCGCTCGGCATCATTCCAGTTGGACATGGCCGCCGCCAGCCAGCCGAGGAAGCGTCCCGCCGAGCCCCAGCAGGAAGTTCCACCCAGGCCGACCACATTGTGGCCAGCGAACGGGAGGAGCAGTGCGTACAAGGTTTCTGCCCGTCCGGCGTCTGCAAGCGCGGCGCACACTTCGGCGGCTTCGGCGATTGACCGTAGCCAGACCGCATCCTCGGCGATGTCGGCAAAGTCGTGCGTCGCCAGATACTCGAACTCGCTGCGCGCCGCCGTGTGTTGGCCGAGCACTGTATAGAAGAGGGCCAACTGCGTGCGCAGGGTCAGCATCGTGGGATGCCGCTCCAGCGCTGCCTTCAACACGGCTGCCATGGCTTCAAGCTCTTCCATACGACCCTGCTCGAGACGCAGCGCGGAGAGCTGGAGGCTGAAGTGGAGGTTCGCGGAGGTCCGGCCGTGGCGCCCCTGCTCGCGGGCCGCGTGCATCAAGCGCTCACATTCCTCGAAGCGCCCGTCGAGCATCGCCCGCATCGCGCGTTGGACCCCCACCGCCCACAGCAAGAAAGGCTGCCGGGTCTCTTCCGCCAGTCGCGCGAAGGCCGCGGCGTCGAGCTCCATGCGCTCGACCTCTCCCACCTCCAAGAGATCGAGGACACGAATACCGTACCCGGCGGCTGCCAAGGCGCGATTCCCCGCCTGCGTGGCGGCGCCGATCCACTCCGTGGCCATGGCCACTCGCTGCTCGACGTTGCGCGCTCCCCAGATGGCCGTGTGACCGAGACTCAAGACGAAGGCCAGGGTTTCTGGATCGTCGAGACGACGAGCGGCAGCGACGGCCTCGTCGATCAACGCGGCACGGCGGGCGGCGGGCGCGATGAAGTACAGCTCCACGGCCAGCCGGCTCACCACGCGAGCCCGCAGCGCGCTGTCGTTCTCGCCGAGGGTGGCCAGCGTTTCTTCCAACAGGTTGACGACCTCGGCGTCGAACAGGCGCGTGCCGGAGGGATTGAAATGGGCCACCTCGTTCACGCCGGCCCAGGCGCCGCCGAAGCCGAGCGCGGCGTGCGCCAGCAGCGGTGCAGCCGGTTCCTTGCGGCGCTCTGCGAGCAGCCGCCGCGCGCTGCTCGCCGCCAGGCGAAACGTCTCTTGCGCCCGCTTGCGGTCCTTGGCGATGTTCTGCGCGTCCCCCAGCGCCAAGAGCAGCTCACAGCGCTGGGCCTCGTCGACGGCTCCAACCCGGCCGAGCGCCGCGAGCGTCAACTCGTAGAGACGCGCGGCTTCTTCAAACGCCAGCAACGCCCAAGCGCGATCGGCAGCCGCACGCGCGTAGTGCACCGCTTTCGCAGGATCACCTTCAGGCCACGCCGCAAACATATGATGCGCCAGCTCCGCAAGCTGGTCTTCTCGGTCGGGCAAACGCTCGATGACGTGGGCGATCTGGTAGTGCCACTGCGCACGCTGCGCAGCGCTGATCCGGTCATACAAGGTCTCACGAATCAGCGCGTGCGCAAAGCGAAAGCCGTCGGCTCTGCCCGGAGCTTCGGTCAGCACCGCGGCGTCGAGGCCTTCACTCAGCATGGCCGAGGCGCGTTCCTTCCCCAATGCCCCTTCGAGAACATCGCCGCGCACTTCGCGCCCGATGACGGCTGCCACGCCGAGGGCGTCGACGGCGTCCGGTGACACCGCGGCGAGACGACGACCGATCACGGCGCGCACAGTGTCGGGGATCACGATGCCGACCGCCGTGTCGCTGCCCGGCCCCAGACGACCTTCGGCCATCAGCATGCGAACGATCTCGGACACGAACAGCGGGTTCCCCTCCGTCCGGTCGCGCAAGGCCGCGACCAACGTGTGCGGTGCGGGTGCGTGCGCAACGTTCACGATGAACTGCGCGACCTCCTCCTCACTGAGGCCGGCCAGGGTGAGCTGCTCGGTCGCCGGGCCGCGCAGGACCTCGGCAAGCGTTTCGCCGAGCCCGGGCGCGGTGTGCGGGCCGACGCTGCGGTAGGCGCCCAGCACCATCAACGGCACGTCGCGCATTTCGCGCACAACGAACTGCAGCAGCAGCAAGGATGACTGGTCGGCACCATGCAGGTCGTCGATGATCACCACCAGCGGCGTGCGTCTCGCGGTGTCGACGAGGAGGCGGCACACCGCATCGAACAGCCAGAAACGCGCTTGCGCGGACTCGACGTCCGCCACTGCGGCGTTGGGCACAGAGCCGTGCAACTGTGGGACGAGATGTCGGAGCATCCCGCCACCGGAGCCCAGCACGGCATCGAGGCGGTCCGGCTCGAGGGCGTTGCTGCAGACGCGGGCGATTTGCACCCACGGCCAGAAGGCCGGCGCTCCCTCACCTTCATAGCAGCGGCCCCACACCACCTGCGCCCCGCGCTGCAGCGCGTAGGTAGCGATCTCCTCTGCCGTGCGTGTCTTGCCGGCGCCCGGCTCACCGCCCAGCAATACGCAGCGGCTGCTGCCCGCCAGAGCTTCATCGACGGCCGTCCGCAGCACCGACATCTCGCTGTCGCGCCCGACGAACAGGCTTCTTGCTGCCGGCTGCGGCGATTCCATGCCCTCTCTCGCTCTGCTCACGACCGAGCGCTCGATCAATACAACAGCTGCCAACGGGGTGCCAAGCGCACCTCCGAGTCTGGCGGGTACCCGAACGCCCTTCAAGACTCCCACGCGACCAGCTGGTCGGGCAGGCGCTCGCGCAACTGCGGCACGAGATGCGCGAGATCACCAGCGCCGGAGCCGAGCGCGGCAAACCACCGGCACAGAAATCCCGAGCAGGGCGCGCTGGTTGTCTCGTACGCCTACGTCGAGTAGTGTCGAGGACGACAGGGCTGGGATGAACGATTCTGAAGTCATTCGGACCATCTGCGACGCGATCCCCGACGTGATGGTGGTCTACCAGTTCGGCTCGACCGTCGCCGGTCCGACCCACGACCGCAGCGACCTCGATCTCGCGGTCCTCGCTCCGCGCGCCCTCGACCCGGTGCAGCGTTTCGACCTGCAGGAACGGCTCGCGCAACTCCTCCGGTGTGACGTTGACCTTGTAGACCTGCGCGCCGCGTCCACCGTGATGCGCATGCAGGTGATCTCCCGAGGCACCGTGCTCGCCGTCTTCGACGCCGCTGAGAAGGAACGTTTCGAGACCTACACCTATTCCGCGTACGCGCGCCTCAACGAGGAACGCAAGGCGATTCTTCAGCAGATCGAGCGGGAGCGGACGGTTTATGGCCGATGACGTGCTCCTCAACAAGGTGGCCATCATCGAGCGCTGCGTCACCCGCGTGCGCGAAGAGTATGCGGACAACGAGGCGAACCTGCTCGGCAACCAAACCCGCCAGGATGCGATCATCTTGAATCTGCAGCGGGCCTGTGAGGCGGCGATCGACCTCGCCATGCATCTCGTCCGCATCCACCATCTTGGCATTCCGCAAGAGACCCGCGAAGGCTTTGCAATGCTCCGCGATGCGCGGCGACTCCCGGCCGATCTGGCCGATCGGATGGCCCGGATGGTGGGCTTCCGCAACATCGCCGTCCACGATTACCACAAGCTCGATCTGCAGATCGTGAAGAGCATCGTGACGACGCGTCTGGACGACTTTCTCGAATTCACCCGCGCGGTGTTGGCGGCTTCGGCTGGTCAAATTCCCTAGTCAGCCTGTCGGACTTGGCAGCCCGGCGACCCAACGGGGAGCGGGCCATAGAAATAACGCCGGCCGCAGGCCCTAGGGAGGCGCTCCCCAACCCCTGCCCGTCGGCGGTGGCGCTGCCGGCCCTCAAGACTTCCACGCCACCGCTTCGTCGGGCGGCGGCGTGTAGGTGCACACGTAGCCCGTCTTCACGCAGGCGCGCAGGTGGTGCGCGAGAGGCGGATGGATCTTGCCGATTGTCTTCAACGCGTCCTTGATGCGTTTGGTCACCGTCAGTCGCGCCCGCTCGGCGTTCGTCCCGACCTTCCGGTCTTTGCCGTGCAGCCCGACCGCGGCGCTCAGCTGTTCGCTGATGAAGTCGATCTCCGCCTGGAGCCTCTCCATGCGCCCCAGGTCGTTGAAGCCCTCCGCCTCTTCGAGCTCGTCGCGCAGCTCGTGCAGCCGGGCGCGATACTCGGCCTTCGCATGCGCGTCCAACACGGGTTCGTGAATTGTGTTCGTGCGTTGTGACTCGTGGATCGAGAACCGTTCTTGGTGAGCCGCTGACGGCTGATCGCTGACAGCTGACAGCTCTGTGACCAGATCGAGCGCCAGGAACTCCTGATCCGGATGGCGCAGCAAGTGGGCGAGGTACTGGAGGCCCTTCGTATCCTTCAGGCGCACGGTCGAGCCGGTGTAGGCAAGGGTCCAGTACTGTCCTTCGCGGCGGAAGATGCCGGTCTCTGGTTGCCGGTCTCTGGTCTCCAGTTTCTCGTCTCTGGTTTCTGGTTGCTGAATGCTGACGGCTGAGAGCTGGCTGCTGCTCCTTGACTGATCGGTGATGGCGGATGGCGGAGTGCTCTCCAAGAGACCCGCAACTCTTTCCTCGAGGCTCTTCATGTCGAGCTCGTGCGCGGTGGCGAGCGCGCGGCTTAGGAGATCGCGTCCCTTCGCGTGGTCGCCCGGCTCACCGCCGGCTAATAGTGCGCGTGCGTACTCGTACTGCGTGTACGCCAGCCACGGCCGCGCGCGCATACGCGTATTGATCGCCAGCGCCGTTTCGAAGTGTCGGACGGCGTCGGCTCGCCGCTCGAGCAGCGCGGCCAAGGTGCCGAGGTAGTGCGCGACGGGGCCGTGGTAGATGCAACTGGATGGCACAACGACCGTCCGCAGTTCGAACGGCGACAGCAGCGCGTACAGTTGCGCGGCACGCGGCGCGTCCGCGAGGATCGTGCACGTCGCGGCGAGCTGGCCGACGGCCATCAGCCAGTTTTGGTCAAGCGGCAGCTCGCGGAAGCCGGTTGCCGCGAAGCGCTCGAACCAGACGCGGGCTTCGTCCTCCAGCCCGAGCACGGCGGCAATGTGCGCGACGCTGGTGCTCACGACTGGCAGAGCCGGATACTCGCTGGCGTAGGCGCGCATCATCTGCCCGACGGCTTCCAACGTATCGCGCCGCCCCTGCGTTATGCCGAGGGTGAGCGTCTGCGTCGCGTAGCCCACCACGGCCCCTGGGGTGATTGCCTGGCCAATGGCGAGCGCCGCCTGCGCTTGTCGTTCTCCCTCCGCAAAGCGGCCTTCGAGTATGAGCAATGATGCGCGCACCGCCCCGTTTACCCAGTGGCAGAAGGGTTGTCGGAGCTTCTCAGCCAGGTGCTGGCGCGTCGCCAGCACTGCATCGAACGCGGTGCGGTCCCCGACCTCGAGGAAAGCATCGCACCGCCACGCGTGTCCGTGGAAGACCATTTCGAGATCTGGAAGAGGTTCTGCAGTTTCGATGATCTCGGCCGCGATCGCCACGCGCTCATCCCAGGTGTGCGATCCGTAGCAAGTGGCGTGGCGTGCATTGAGGGCAGCGACGAGCGTGACCGGGTCGCCAATTCTCCGTGCGAGGTCCAATGCGTGTTGGCTGGCCGCTTCCTGCCGTTCATGGTCGCCAGAGAACACCAGCGAGAGCGCAAGCCGCGCCAACAGCTGCGCTTCGGTCGCCGTGTCACTGCCGTTCCACTGCGTCAGGGCGCTCTCGATCAACTCCACTTGCACCCGATCCAGTGCACCATCGCCCCACGCCAACTTGGTGCCGAAGTGTAACGCCGCAGTCGCCAACTCATCCCGGAGGCCCAGGCGTTTGGCCAACTCCGCAGCGCGCAGCAACGTCTGCTTGCTCACGTCGAGGTCGCCGGCCGCATTCTGCGCCACGCCGAGCTTGACGAGGACGGAACAGCGCACCGCGTCTCCTTCAGCATCGCTGGCGCAACCCGCGAGCGCCAGTTGGTACAATCGTATGGCCTCTTCGTACGCCATCGAGGCCATGGCGCGCTCGCCGGCGCGGCGTGCGTAAGCCACCGCCTTGGCAGTATCAGCCTCGACGCTGACCCGATCGGTGCCAGCCCCAGCTTGGAAGAAGTGATACGCCAGCTCGGCGAGGTGCTCGTCCGCATCGCGCCGCTGTTCCAGCACCTCGCCGACGCGCCGGTGCAGCTGCTGCCGCTGCGGGTTCCCCAATTCCTCGTAGAGCGTCTCACGCATGACGGCATGCGCGAAACGGTAGCGACCGCCGCGCTCCAGCCCTTCTCCGACGATACCCGCGGCCGCTGCTTCATCGAGTGCCGCGAACACGCTGGCGTCGGCGGCTACGCGCGCGTCGGCAGCGACGACGGTCTCGACCACGTCGCGGTGGAACTCGCGGCCGATGACTGCGGCGACGTTCAGCGCCGCGCGACACGTCGACGACAACGGCGCAACTCGGTGACGCACGACGGCGCGCACACTGTCCGGTACGGGGAGCGAACGCAGCGCCTGTGAATCGGCCAGCGCGCTTTGGTCGTGTCGCGCCAGCAACAGGCGCACGTACTCTCCCGCGAACAACGGGTTGCCCTCAGTTTGCTGGTACACGGCCGCAACCATTGATTGCGCCGGCCGCACGCCGCTCGTCCGCTCAACGAGCTCCGCCACCTCCTCCAGGCTGAGACCGGACAGTGTCAGCCGCTCGACGCCGGGCAGGCGCAGCGCCTCCACCACCAGCTCCGTCAGCGGATGCCCGATCATCGCGGCACCGTCCCGATAGGTGCCGACCAGCAAGGTAGACACGTCACGCAGTTCGCGGGCGACAAACTCCAACAGCCGCAACGATGACCGATCGCCGCCGTGCAGGTCGTCGATGATGCAGACGAGCGGAGCTTGGCGCGACAGGTTTTCCAGAAAGCGGGCGACGCTCTCGAACAGCCGAAAGCGGGCTTGTGCCGAATCCGCTGCCGCGGCTGCATCGAGATCCGGTAGTCGTTCGCGCAGCTCGGGGACGAGTTGCGTCAGCTCGGCACCGCCCCAGCCGAGCGCCGCCCGCAGGGCGTCGTCCTGCAGACGCCGGCTAGCGGCGCGCAGCAGCTGCACCCACGGCCAGAAGGCCGGCGCACCTTCGCCCTCGTAGCAGCGGCCCCACAACACCTGCATACCGCGCTGGCTTGCGTGCGCCGCGACTTCTTCCGCCGTGCGCGTCTTGCCGATCCCTGCCTCGCCGGCGAGGAGGACGAGCCGACCGCGGCCGTCGAGCGTATCCGCCACCGCCGCGCGCAGCACACTCAACTCTCGCGCCCGGCCGACGAACGGCGCAACGCCGGTGGTGGCAAGGTCGGGACCGACTGCTCCGGGCTCGAAGGCAGATGCTCCAGCCTCGGACCTCGGAACCTCGCTTCGGCCGCTGCTGTCCGCGTCCGCGCCTGTCAGCCTACTTCTCATCTAAGAGTGCCTTCGCCTCCGCCGCGAGTGGCGCCATTTCCAGCTCGTTCGCGGTGGCCAGCGCCGCCTGCAGCAGCGTCGCGGCCTTTGCGCGATCGCCAGGCGCGTCGCGCTCGAGGAGCACGCGCGCGTACTCGGCTTGGCTGAGCGCACAATACGCGCGCGCGCCCATACGCGTGTTGTGGGCAATTGCCTCCTCGAAATGCTGCGCGGCGAGATTCAGGCGTCCGGCAGTGGCAGCCAAGAGGCCCAGGTAGCGTGTCCCGGCGCCGTGAGCGACGCTCGCATCGGACGACGCGAAATTGCGGTCCTTGAAGGGCAGCAGCTGCGGGTACACGAGTGCAGCCCGACGAGCGTCCCGGTGGCGCGCGCACAGCATCGCGATGTTGCCCCACGAGTTCATGCGATTCATGTCGTCGGGCACGTCCGCGAAATCGTGTGCGGCCAACTTTTCATAGAGTGCCGCGGCATCGGGTTCGGCGTTGTCAAAGGCGCCGATGGCGAGGGCCGAACGAATGCCCCAATTCCACGCGAAGTCGTTTTGCAGCGTGCGACCGGCCATCTGGCGCGTCTCCGCGGTGAGGCGCCCCTGCATTGACGCCATGAAGGCGAACTGGACGGCAAAGATCTGGCGGCCGATCGGCTCCTTTGCGCGCTGGCCGATCTCCAACCCCTCGAAGGCGTAGCGTTGGGCCTCGGCAAAGCGCCCCGCGAACCAGGCCAGCACGACGCGCCAGAAGGCCACGACGTACAGGCGGCTCGGACGCTGCAGCGCGGCTGCAAATTGTGCATAGCGTTCGACTTCGCGCTCGACACCGGGAATGTCGCCCGACTCGAACAAGCAGCGGGCGCGCAGGAGGCAGGCCTGCGCCGTCATCTCGGCAGAGCCCTGGCTGTCGCCCAATGCCGCCAACTCGTTGGCCACCGCCAGCCGCTCGTCGAGGTTGTCGCATCGCCAACTGCCGGAGAACCAGCTGAGCAACGCGTCGCCCAACGCGCCGGGGTTACCGACGCGGCGGGCAACTGTGAGGCCTTCCTGGCTCAGCGCACGAGCACGCTCTTGCGTGTCGGGGTTGTAGAGCAACTCGCCGGCGAGAATTCCCAGGACCCGCGCGCGCAGGACACTGTCGCGCTCGCCGAGCATCGCCAGCGCCTCCTCGAGCAGGCGGACTCCGACGGGCTCGGTGTTGCCTCGGGTCTTCCGCCAGCGCGTGCCGAGCACCGCACGTGCGAACAGCTCGGGGGCGCCGAGGCCCCGGGCCAGTTCGACCGCACGCTGGAAGGTGGCGCGCGCCGTGTCCGTGTCGACGGCGCGCTTCTGCGCGTGGCCGAGCGTGAGCAACAGCTCGCAGCGGGACACGTCGTGGCCGTGGCCGAGCTGGTCGAGCGCAGCAAGCCCGAGCGCGCACAGGCGTAAGGCTTCCTCAAACGCCAGCACGCTCAGGGCGCGCTCGGCGCCGCGCTGCGCATAGCCCGCACCCGTGACGACATCATCCGGGCCGCCAGCCTGGAAGAAATGATACGCCAGCTCGGCGAGGCGTTCGTCGACACCGGGCGCCCGCACCAGCGCCGCGGCGATCCGGCGGTGCACCTGGGGCCGCGCCGCAAGCTGCGCGTAGAGCGCATCGCGCACCAGCGCGTGCGAAAATCGATAGGTTCCCGCCCGGTCGGACGGCACGAAGAGCGCTTGTTGCACGGCCTCGCGCACGGCGTCGTCGCTGGACATCGCCGGCGCTTCGAGCGCTGCGACCTGTTCGAGGATGTCGGCAGGAACATCGCGTCCGATAGCCGATGCGATGGCCAGCACCTCTCGGCAGGCAGGTGCGAGGGTGGCGAGGCGCTGCTGGATGATCATCGTCACCGTCGCCGGGACGGTCAGCGCCGACATCGCGCCGGCGGGCTCTGCTGCGGGCGCCCCGGCGAGCAGCGCCGCGCACTCCTTGAGAAAGAGCGGGTTTCCTTCGGTGACCTCGCAGAGCCGCGACAACAGCTCAGGTGGCACTGCCGAACCCGCGTGCGCCTCGATGAAGCGCGCCACATCGGGCGCCTGCAGACCGCGCAGCGCCACCCGACGGTGGGCGTCGGCGCCCGCGAGCGCCGCCAGCAGGTCGCCGAGAAATGAGCCGCGGTCGAGCGCCGCCGCGCGACAGGCTCCGAGGAACAGCACCGGCACCCCTTCCGCGGCTGTCAGCGACTCGACGACGAACCGGAGCAGCAGCGCGGACGGCTGATCCGCACCCTGCAGATCATCGACGACGATCGCCAGCGGCCGCGCGCGGGCGATGTTTCTCAACACCGCGCCGACGCTCTCGAAGAGGAGCTGCCGGTCCTCGGCGGACACGCTCTCGGGCAGGAGCGGCAGGCCCGGCAGACGCGCGCGCAACTCGGGCAGTAGCTGCGCGACGTAGGGGCCGCTGTCGCCGAGCAACGCCTGGAGACCCGCTTCATCCGCCTTGCCGAGCGCCGCGCGCAACACCTGAACCCATGGCCAGAACGGCGGCGCGCCGTCACTCTCGTAGCAGCGGCCCCAGAGCACTTGGGCGCCGCGCCCGCGAGCGTAGGCAGCGACTTCTTCGGCGGTACGCGACTTGCCGATGCCCGGGTCACCCGACAGCAGGACGAAGCGCGCCTGTCCCCCGAGCGCCTCGTCGACGCCCGTGCACAGTATACCCATCTCTGCTTCCCGCCCGACGAAGGTTGCTCGCCTCGGGCTCGGTTGCTCCATACGTGCCCCCTGCTGCTGTGCCGATTCGAGTGTTCGCATACAACAGCCGGTACGCTATTGCCAAGCGGATTCCGTACGTTCGAGGGCAAGAGGACAAGACTTGGCTCAGGGGAGTCGCCGCCAAGCGCACGGCCCGGAATGTCCGCGGCGCCACTGTGCCGTGCCGGAAGCGTTCCGGCACCCGCGTTGAAATGAAGGGGCGCGGCCGGTAAGATTGGCGGCATCATGCTTCCGTTGCGTCGTCCCCTGCCCCCCGCCCACGATTCCGATACTATCCCATTCTAAGGAGAAGTTACCGATGGCTGTGCCACCGAGTGAGTCCGCCGCCGCGGTCCAAGCGACCAAACCCGTTCAAGAACGAGACTCCGTCGTGATCCGCTTCGCTGGAGACTCCGGCGACGGCATGCAGGTCGTCGGCATGCAGTTCACCAACGAGACGGCGCTGGCGGGCAACGATCTGAGCACGCTGCCGGATTTTCCCGCCGAGATTCGCGCCCCGGCCGGGACGCTGGCGGGCGTATCGGGATTCCAGCTGAACTTTTCGAGCCGCGAGGTATTTACGCCCGGCGACAACCCGGATGTGCTCGTGGTCATGAACCCCGCAGCCTTGAAGGTGAACATCGTCGACCTGGAGCCCAACGGCATCCTCATCGTCGATCGCGAAGCGTTCAACGACCAGAACTTCAAGAAGGCGGAGTACAAGACCAACCCACTCACCGATGGGTCGTTGGACCGCTATCAGCTCTTCGAGATCGAGATCAGCAAGCTCACCTCCGCCGCCCTGGCGGACATGCATCTTTCGGCGCGGACGGTGAGCCGCTGCAAGAACTTCTTCGCGCTCGGACTAACCTCGTGGATGTTCCACCGGCCGATGGATTCGACGATCAAATGGATCCAGCAGCGCTTCGCCAAGACGCCGGAGCTAGTGGAAGCCAACGTCCGCGTGCTCAAGGCGGGGTACAACTTCGGCGAAACCACCGAGATCTTCGCCAACTCCTATGAGGTCAGACCGGCGCGCATCGAGCCGGGCAAGTACCGCAACATCACCGGGAACACCGCCACAGCACTGGGCCTCATCGCCGCGGCGCGCCAGGCGAAGCTGCCGCTGTTTCTGGGCAGCTACCCCATCACGCCCGCCAGCGACATCCTGCATGAGCTGGCCACCTACAAGCACTTCGGCGTCTACACCTTCCAAGCGGAAGACGAGATCGCCGGTATCGGGGCGGCGCTGGGCGCCGCATTCGGCGGCTCGGTCGCGGTGACCACCACGAGCGGTCCCGGGATGTGTCTCAAAGCCGAGACCGTGAACCTCGCCGTGAGCGTCGAGCTGCCCATCGTGATCGCCGACATTCAGCGCGGCGGACCGAGCACGGGACTGCCCACGAAGACAGAGCAAGCGGATCTGATGATGGCCCTGTACGGGCGCAACAGCGACTCGCCGGTCCCGATCATCGCCGCCTGCACACCGGCCGACTGCTTCTTCGCGGCCTTCGAAGCGGTGCGCATCGCGATCAAGTACATGACACCGGTGTTCCTGCTCTCCGACGGCTACCTCGCCAATGGCGCCGAGCCGTGGCTGATTCCAAAGGTGGAAGATCTGCCCGAGCTACCGGTGCACTTCCGCACCGAGCCGCAGGGATTCTACCCATACCTACGCGACGAGGTTACGTTGTCGCGTCCGTGGGTCATTCCGGGAACCCCGGGACTCGAGCACCGCATCGGTGGGCTGGAGAAGGAGTATCTCAGCGGCAACGTCTGCTACGCACCGATGAACCATGAGCAGATGGTCCGGGTGCGCGCCCGCAAGATCGCCGGCATCGCCGCCGAGATCCCGCCGACCGAGGTCCAGGGCGCACCCGAAGGTGATCTGCTCGTCGTCGGCTGGGGCAGCACGTACGGCTCGATCGCGGCAGCGGTGCAGGAGGTCCAGCGACAAGGCAAGTCGGTGTCGCAGGTGCACCTGCGCTATCTGAACCCGCTACCGCCGGACCTGGGGGACATCATTCGCCGCTTCAAGAAAGTGCTGGTGCCGGAGATGAATCTCGGCCAGCTGGTCAAAGTGCTGCGCGCCGAGTACTTGGTCGACGCCGTCGGCTTGAACAAGATCCAGGGGCTCCCGTTCAAGGTCGTGGAGATCACCACTCGGATCCATCGCATGTTGGAGGCCTAACACGTATGGCAACCGCTGTCGCCAATCCGAAGCTGTCCCGCAAGGACTTCGTCACCGATCAGGACGTTCGCTGGTGCCCGGGCTGCGGCGACTACGCCATCCTCGCCCAGGTGCAGAAGGTAATGCCGGAGCTCGGCGTGCCGCGCGAGAACGTCGTCTTCATCTCCGGCATCGGCTGCTCGAGCCGCTTTCCGTACTACATGAACACCTACGGGTTCCATAGCATTCACGGACGCGCACCGGCCATCGCTTCCGGGCTCAAGACGGCGCGACCGGAGCTGTCGGTGTGGGTAGTCACCGGCGACGGCGACGGCTTGTCCATCGGTGGCAACCATCTGATTCACATCCTGCGCCGCAACCTCGACGTCAACATCCTGCTCTTCAACAACCGCATCTACGGGCTCACCAAGGGGCAGTACTCGCCGACCTCCGAGAAAGGGAAGGTGACGAAGTCGACGCCGCTCGGTTCCGTGGACTTCCCTTTCAACCCGATCTCCGTGGCGCTCGGATCGGAAGGGAGCTTCGTGGCACGCAGCGTCGACGTCGAGGCGAAGCATCTGCAGGAGATCGTCCGGCGGGCCTATGAGCACCGCGGCACCTCGTTCGTCGAGATCCTCCAGAACTGCAACATCTTCAACGACGGCGCGTT
>CAZCGA010000028.1:31498-56387 GCA_964498075.1 uncultured Binatia bacterium (SeqCode)
GCCGCTGACGGAGAAGGACACGAAGGCCGATGCGCAATTGGTGCTCGAGCACGGCAAGCCCTTGGTGTTCGGCAAGCAGCGTGACAAGGGCATCATCATGCGCGGCCATGCGCTGGACGTGGTGCAGCTGGGCAACGGCGTCAGCGAGTCCGATCTGGTCGTCCACGATGAAGGTGACACGGCGCTCGCGTTCCTGCTCAGCCTGATGATGCCGCCCAAGTTCCCGACGCCGATCGGAATCTTTCGTGCCGTGGAGCGTCCCACCTACGAGGCCATTCTTGCGGAGCAGATCGACAGGGCGAAGCAGCGGCAAGGTGAGGGGAACCTCGAAGCGCTGCTCAACGGTGGCGATACGTGGACGGTGACTTAGTCCGTGCAGCGTCGGCATGGGTCGCTGGGCCGCCATCCTGTTCGGTATCACACTCGCCGCGGGCGTCGGGCTGCTGGCCGGCTATGTCCGCTGGGGCACGCAGGCAACACACATCGAACGCGTGGAGGAACGCCTGCAGGCAACCACCTCTGAGCTGACGAGCTTGCGCGAGCAGAAGCAGCAGCTCGAAGAAAAGGTAGAACAAGTCAGCAAAGAGCAAGAGCGGCTGGCGCAAGAGAACGAGATCTTGCGCCAGCAGCACACCACCGAGCAGCTGGTCGGTGGTCAAGGCGGCGAGCTTCCGGAGCGTCCGCCGAAGTAGCGCCGCGCGGGGTGCGCAACGCGGGCGCGCTCTACCCCGGCACGCGGATGATCAGCTGGGCCACTGCGCTCAAGTGGCCGGCAATGTCGCGGAGGCGCACGCTTACGAGGGTCTCATCCTTCGGAAAGGGGACCGCCCCCTGATTGATCTCTCCGCAGAACTCGACGGTGCTCGTTGGGTCCTTGAAGTGAAACAGGACCGGGTCGTCTTCGAACACGATGCAGGCGTCGTTGGGTCCGCGGCCGCCGGGCGTTCCGCTGCCGTCCAGGAAACGGCAGGCCAAGTCGTTGATCGCATCGGCGACCATCTGAGTCGGCGCGAAGTCCGGGACACCCGGCACGCCGCCCGGCATATCTGGCGAGTCGTCGCACACGGCAAAGCTGCCGTTGCCGAGGTTGTTTGACGCGATGATCTGCAAATCGGGGAGCACAGTCGGATCATTGAGCTTCGAGTTGAAGACGCTGGTGCCGACCGCGGCACGGGTTCCTCCCGGCCGGCCTTCGACGACCAGCGTGAATCCGGCACTTGGGCGTTGATAGATCGGGATGATCCCGTCCATATCAACCGGATCAACGATGGCCTTATTGGTGTTCAGGACGCCGAAGAAGGTGATCTTCGGCTCCACCGGCACGGTCGCCGTGGGCGTGCGCGTCACCGTGGGCGTGCGAGTGAAGGTCGGGGTGCGAGTGACTGTCGGCGTCAGCGTCGGCGTCCGAGTGGGCGTTTCCGTGGGCGTTGCGGTCGGCGTGCGGGTATTGGTCGGGGTCTTCGTCGGCGTGCGCGTCGGGGTCTGTGTCGGTGTTGGCGTGGTCGTCCGGGTCAAGGTGACCGTCGGGGTGGACGTGGGCGTGCGCGTGTTGGTTGGCGTCCTGGTCAGTGTCTGGGTCGGCGTGATCGTGGGCGTGCCGGTGACCGTGGGCGTTTGACTGAAGGTCCGCGTTGACGAAGGTGTGCGCGTCAGTGTTTCCGTCGGTGAGTTGGTCGGCAGGCGCGTGCCGGTCTGGGTAGAGCTCGGCGTCGTCGAAGGTGTCGGGGTGATGGTGCGGGTGAGCGACGGGGTCGCGCTTGGCGGCCGTGTCCGCGTGGGGGAGACGCTCGGAGTGAGGCTTGGGGTCAGCGACGGCGTCGCCGTCGACCGCGGCGTCGACGTTTCGGTGGAAGTCTTTGTCGACGACGGAGTGAATGTTGGCGGACGCGTCCCCGTGATCGTCGGGGTCGACGTGGGTGTCACACTGGGCGTCGGCGTGCGCGTCGGCGTCGCAGTCGTCGTCGGCGTTACCGTGGGTGATGGAGTCTGAGTCCGGGTTGCGGTCGACGTCCGGGTGGCGCTGGCGGTCGGGGTTTGCGTCGGGGTGCCGGTCCGTGACGACGTCGCGGTGCTGGAGGCGGTGGCGGTGGACGTCGGCGTGAACGTTGGCGTTGGGGTAGAGGTCGGTGTGGGGGTTTCGCTCGGCGTCGGCGTCGGCGACGGTGTCGGTGTCTGAGTCGGGGTCGGCGTCGCCGCGCGGGTTCCGGTAATGGTCGGGGTCGATGTCGGGGTCAGGCTCGGGGTGAGTGTGCGGCTCGGGGTCCGCGTGACGCTGGGCGTCGGCGTTGACGACGGCGTCCGACTCGGCGATGCCGTGCGCGTCGGCGTCCCACTGGCCGTGGCGGTCGTCGTGCGCGTCCCGGTGCGCGTTGCGGTCCCGGACGGGGCGACTGCCGTCAGAGTTGGCGTGGATGGAGGCGTGGTCGTTGGCGTGGCTGTGAACGACGGGGTCGACGTTGCCGACGCGGTCACCGTGGGGCTCGCACTCGGGGTCAGCGTGGGCGTTTCGGTCACGGCAAACGTCGCAGGGCGCGTGCCAGTGATCGTTGGAGTGAAGGTTGGGGTGCGGCTAGGCGTGAGTGTCCTCGTCGGCGTTCTGGTCGTTGTGGGTGTCGTCGTGGCGACGGGTGTTCGACTCGGCGACGAGGTTGAGCTTGCCGTCAGCGACGGCGCGGGGGTTGCGGTGGCAGTGCTCAGCGGCGGCGCTGTCGAGCTCGCAGCCGGCGTTGCCGATGGGGATGGTCGGCTCGCTGGAGTCCGAGAGGGCGTCCGCGTGTTCGTTCGTGTCGCCGTGGGCGTTGCGGTCGCCGTGGCGCGCCGCGTATTGGAGGGGGTGGGGGACGGTTGATTGCCGATCCGCACCGCCATGCGCGCCTGCGGCCCCAAGGTGCCACCGACGTCACGGACCTGTACGGTGAGAACCGTATCGCCGGCGGGGAAGATCGCGGCGCCGGTCACCGCCAGGCAGAACTGCACAATGCCCGACGGGGCAGTCACAAAAGCGGGATTCCGAAAGATGTCGAGTGTACAGGCGGTACGCGGATTCGTGATGACGTCGAACCCGCAGCTGAGTCCATTCAGGGCGTTTGCGACCTCTTGCGTGGGGCCAAAATCCGGCGGCGAGAACCCCCGAATGACGCCGTCCGTACAGACGCCAGGGCCTCCGTTGCCGAGCGAGCGCGTCGCTTCGATCTGCAAATCGGGACGCACGGCGGGATCATCGGGGTTGGAGTTGAAGACCACCTGTCCCGGCGGCACACCGTTCGCTCCGGACGTCGTCTCAATCACTAGGCGAAAGCCCGACCCGCCAAGCCGTTGATAGACGGCACCATCCGGGTCGGCTTCGACGGGAGATATCAACGTCCCGTCAGCACCGGCCAAGCCGAAGAAGGCAATCAGCGGCCCGCTGCGCGGCGTCGGTGTCGGTGTCACCGTCGGCGTCTCGGTCGCCGTGTCGGTGGGCACCTCGGTGGGTGTCGCGGCCGCCGACAACAGCCCCAATACGGCCACCGTATCCGCGGCGGTCGCCGCCCCGTCGCCATTCACATCGGCTCCAGGACAGTTGGGGTTGCCAGTATCATCGACGGGCTGATCGCCGAACACTTCGAGGATCACTGCGGTTACGTCGAGCGGGTCGAGGTTCCCATCGCAGTTCACATCTCCGACGGCAGCGCCGGTCGCTCGGCTGATCAGGCACAAGATAACGCAACCGATGACGAAGCCCCTCAGGGGCCGAATTTCCTTCATAAAAAAGCGGCGTCACTATGCCCATCGGCCTCGGGAGCGTCAATACGTTGGGAGCCGAGCGATCTGCGGCTATTGCCTGCGCAATCGGGTAATAGTAAGAACGGCTTGACATTTGACAGAGGAGAGCGGCCATGGCGAAGAAGAAGGCAGCAAGCAGTCACAAACCGCAAACGGCTCAGGTTCTGTCCCGACTGCAGGGCAACATCAAGCGACTGCAACGCGACGCCGAGTCGCTAATGAGCCGGACTCGCAAACAGGCAACCAGCCTGATCTCTCGGGACCAGAAGCGCGCATTGGATCGTCTCTTCGGCCAAGCGCAGCGGCTACGCACGGATCTCGAAAAACGTGCCCAGCGGGCATCCAAAGATGTCGAGTCACGTGCCGAGCGGTTCCTCTCGACGCTCGAGAAAGAAGCGTCGAAGCGGCTGGGGCCGCTGCTGCGACGTTTGGACGTCCCTTCACGACAAGAGGTCCACACGCTTTCTCGACGGATCGGACAACTCGAGCGTCGGTTACGGCCCAGCCGGGGAGGAAAGACTGATGCTGAGGCGACGACGCGCCCGGCGACGGCGTCCTCGGAAGCGCCAGCCGCACCGGCGGTTGAATAGCGGCTGCGGTTTCGCAGCGCGCGGCGCATCTCTCCTAGGCAGTCACGGCCGGCGCCCGGACTGAGAGGGGCTGCGCAATGTCAGCACCGGACAGGGCGCGTGACGCAGGACGTTCTCGGCCACACTTCCGAGCACCAGGCGTTGTATCCCGGACCGCCCGTGTGTGCCCATGATGATGAGGTCCGCGCCGACGCGCCCTGCGGCGGCGACGATCACTTCGTGCGGCGTGCCGCGCTCAATCAAGGCCCGGCTCGGCGTCGGTTTGAGCTTGTGGAGCGCCGCGTCGGCTGCCTTCTCGGCTTCGTGCATCAATGCCGTCAGGTCGGCGGCCTCGACGTAATAGACTGGCGCAATGACGTGTAGCACACACAGTCGCGCGCTGAGCTGGTGGCAAATCGTGTTGGCGTACTTGAAGGCGGCGTTCGCGGTGGCGGAAAAATCCGTGGGCACCAGAATCTGATTGATCTTCTGCATCCTCCTCCTCCTTTTGCGTGGGGGCCACCGTACCCACGCCGCCGAGAATCCCCGATGCGCTGCCCCGGGTCAAGGAAGGCGTGGAGGCGCTACTCGACGATCGCCTTTGGAAGCCTCGCCGTCGTCGGCCAAATGAACGCGGTCACGATCGGCGGTGACACCGGCGGCTTGTCCGCTTCGACCAGGTCCAGTCGTACGCGGGCGATGCCGCGCCGCACGATGCCCAGCTGCCGCGCGGCGGCGTAGGAAAGGTCGATCCCTCGCCCAGGCAAAAAGGGACCTCGGTCGGTGATCTCGACGATCACCGAGCGCCCGCTGTGCAGCTCCGTCACCTTGACCATGCTGCCGATATCCAAGGTCGGGTGCGCGGCGGTCAAATGCTGCGGGTCAAAGACGCCCCCACCCGCGGTCCGGCGCCCCTTGAAGAATTCGCCGTACCACGAAGCGCGCGTGATCTGCGTGGTGACTTTCGATGGCGCCCGCCGAGCGCCGCGGGCATATACGGGGAGCGCCGCGACCGGTACCGCCAGCAGACAGAGCCCAACCAGGCATGACAGTCGAGTGGAGCTGATTCGGTCCATATACCCCTCCGTTCTCCTGCGGTGACACCCTGGAGAGGTACATCCACATCCACACAACCCAACGCTGGCGCCATCGACGGCTGAATTCGACTGCAGACCGCCCTGAAGGCTCCTCTCCTTGAAGGCCGACGAAGTTAGCTGACGGGTTGGGGCTCAAGAAGTTACCCCTCCCGACCGGGACGACCGATCGAGACACACCCCTAAGAACTGTGGTTCCTCCGCTCCTCTATCGAGGATTAGGCCTGGTCACCGCCTATCCTGCTGCCAGAGCGTGCCGGAGAAATCAACCCCGCGCCTAATTTTTCTCCGACAGCCGTCATCTTGCTGACGCCAGCCCGGACACCGCTCCGGCTTCCGGCAGGGAGGCCGCCCTGCCCTGGATGGCACGTGCCGTGCTTTTCGACGTTCACCAATCCTGAACTGTGAGCAAAGGAGGAGCTATGTCAGACAACAAGCAGGAGTTCGGTTCACCCGTTACGGGGCTGCGCCGCCGACTCCACATGACGCAGGAAGAGTTCGCACATGCGATCGGGGTGACCGTCTCGACCGTGAACCGGTGGGAGAACGGGCACATTGAACCGAGTCGCCTGGCTCGCAAGGCGATGGAAGGGCTCCTCACCCAAGCTCAAACCTCGTCGAACCTTGCCGATACACCCGCGGCCTACAGCACCAAACCAGCGTAACTCCATCAGGTCGGCGCGGCATCCATCGAGCCGGTCATTTGCATCTTCCCTGACCGGGTTCGCCAGCCCCTTCTCCGCAGTATCGCGCCGCCAGCAACTCGTAGTTGCTGGCGGCGCCTCCCGTCTTCAACTAGCCTGACCCGCGTGCATCAACGCAGCGGGCAAAGGCGATTGACCCACGTCTTGTCAGTGTGTGCAGTGCTGCTCGTCTCGCCCGGGGTCGTCCAGCCTCGGAGGGTTGCGGCGACCACTCCGCCCACGGCAGCGAACTTGCGCGCCGAAATCCAGCGAGGCGCCGCAGTGGTCGCGTCCGCCATCGCCAAGAAGGCCCCGTACGCAACCACGTACCGCCTAATCCGCGGCCAGCTCGAGAAGAACGTGCAAGAGCATCGGGACTCGGACGCCTTCCTCCTCGGTGCACACCTGATAGCCGCGGTTTGGGCAGACGGCTTGCCACACGACGTCACGTGGCGGACGCAGGTGCTCGCGCGTCACCGAGACATCGTCGGGTGGCTGGTTCCGAAAGTAGGTCTGCCGCTCGCCGACGTCGCGCACCTAGTCGTGCAGGTCCAGCAGAATCCGGGGGCGTCGGAAGAGCGACTGCACGACTTCCTGCGCCAGATCACCGAGCGGCCCGACAGCGAGCCGGTCAGAACACCAGTGCCGCCGCCCGCATCGGCGCCCCACTCCGATCCGCGATCGCCAGCGGAAAGCCGATGAAGACGATGGTCTTCTCCCCCATGAGGTGGCCGAGATTGCTGAGCCCTTCGATCACCGGGATCCCCGCCTGAAAGAACGCGAGGCGCTCCGCCCAGACTTCTTCGGGCGGGCGATTCTTCTCCATGAGATCCGCGTACCGACTAAAGCTGCCGATGCTTGGCATGTCGGTTGCCACCGCCCGTATCTTTTTCGCTGCCAGCCACTGCGCCGCCTGCACAGACAGCGGAGAGTAGGTCGGCCATTCCTCATCCTGCGGCTGACTGTAGCCCACGAAGAGCAACACAATCTCGTTCGCGGCGACATTGTAGTTCTCCAAGTCGGTGATTTCCAACGGGCTGCTGCGGTCCTTCCAGCGCAGGTCGATCAGCCGCGCCCGCCCGAAGAGCTTCTCCAACGGCACTTGGTCGGCTCGATCGCCGCCCTTCAGCAGGCGCCCGGGCGCATCGAGGTGCGCGCCCACGTTGCTCGCCAACTCGAAGTAGGTCAACCCAAATGCGTAGGTGTCTTTCGATGGCATCACGGGGGTGAAGGCGAGACGCTCCTTCAACCCGAGGAACTCGGTGGCACGATGGCCGAACTGGCGCACCGGCAAGTCCTCAGTTATCACGGGCGACAAATCAACGATCTTCTTCGGCATGAGCATCGACACCGTGCCGCCCGACTGACAGCCCAGAACACCACCGACCACAAGGAGCACGATGGATCGAAGGCCCCAGTTCGCGACCCGGTTGTGGATGTGCCTCATATTCTCGTTCCTTTAGTATCGCCTGCTCATTAAGACAACCGCAAAACGACCGGCGCTCGCCGCACGGCTCGTCCAAAGCCTTCCCCGACCACCGCGTGGTGCTGGATAAAGCACTGCTCGGCCCAACTACGCAAGCCCAGCACCAACCTCACGGGGGGTCCGTTCGGACGAGCTCCGGCGAACGGAATCCAGAGCCCCTACGTACCCGGCAGACAATGGAGGAACGAATCGGGGCGTCAGACCTTCATCGTCTTCCACGTGCCGCGCTGATACCAGACGTACATGACCACCGATTCGAACACGATGGACACGAACATGCCGATCCAGACGCCGTTGATGCCAAAGGAGAAGGGAATCGCCAACGCATACGCCAACGGCAGCTTGATCGGCCAGTTCGCCAGGAAGGCCGTGATCATGGGCGGCTTAGTGTCGCCGGCGCCATTCATCGCGCTCACCAGGGGAAACATCGGCCCACTGAACAGAAAGCTGAGGGCCATGAGCTTCAAGAACGGCTCGCCCGCCGCCACCACCGCAGGCTCATGGTCGAACGCCAGGATGATGTCGCGTGACCCGACGAAGTAGAGCGCGCAGAAGACCATGCCCAGGGCCGTCGTCACCACCAAGCCGCGCCATACCACCCGCTCGGCCTCGCGGACCCTGCCGGCACCCAGGTTCTGCCCGACCAGCGTCGCCACCGCCGCGTGGATGCCCGAGTACGGGATGAAGTTCACGGAAAAGGACCGCAACGCGATGCCAAAGGCCGCAATGGCCGCCGTCCCAAATGACGCGATAACTTTCAGCAGCAAGAACGTCGATAGCGGACGCGCAATCATGGTCACACTCGCCGGTGCACCGATCCGCACCATGCGCCAGAACTGCACCGGCGCCAACCGCACGCGCCGGTGTGTCGGCCACGCGAACGGCTTACCAGCCACCAGTGAGACCGCCACAAAGATGAGTAATCCGAGGGCCGCGGAGAATCCCGCGGCGATCGCCGCGCCGCTCACACCCCATCCGAGCCAACCCAACGGTACGCCCGCGACCACAAGCTGGCGCGGCGCGAAGATGAAGAAGGGGTCCAAGATGCCGTTGACCAGCACGACGAAGACGTTCACGAACATCGGCGTCCGCGTGTCGCCGGCCGCCTGATAGGTTGCCCGCAACGCCGTCGAAACATACAGAAAGATCTGGCAGACGAACATGATCTGCAGGTACGCGGTCGCCGCATCTTCAACGTCCGCCCCGGCGCCGAAGAAGCGGACGATCGCCGGCGCCGCCGCGTGCCCGGCGACCGCCACGACCGCACCCAGCAATGCTCCCAGACAGACCGCGTGCACCGACGCGTTGAAGGCCTCGGCAAGGTTCCGCTCACCAACCCGCCGTGAGACAATCGCCAGCGCCCCCGTGTACACCACATCGGAGATGCCGAAGACGATGAACAAGATGTTGCCGCCGAGGGAGACGGCCGCTACCGCCGCCGTACCCAGATGCCCGATCCAGTACAGATTGGCGAGCGTGAGCAGGGTAATCGTCGACATCGAGATGCTGACCGGCCACCCCAACTCCCAAATGCGCCGGTACGTGCTGTCGGCGACGCCCAGCGGCGCCGGCTCCGCCGGCAGAGCCACGTCCGCTGCACGCTCACGCTTCATCGGCCGGGCGCCCGCGCGGTTCTTGCCCGTTTGACCGTCATGCGATTTCTGACCATACCATAGATGCACGCCACATGAGCGACCGGGTTCACACACTCGTCGAGACCCGCCCCGACCGCTCGAACCCTCATCCCTCCTAAGGAGCCAATCCATGCGCATCGCAGTCTGCATCAAGCAAGTGCCGGTGGTGTCGGCAATGGAGTTCAATCCGGAGACCAAGACCCTCAAGCGCGACGGCGTTCCCAACGAGGTGAGCGCCTTCGATATCCGTGCACTCATCAAGGCAGTGGAGCTGAAGACGACACACGGTGGCGAGGTGATCGCGTTGACGATGGGGCCGCCGCAAGCCCGCGAGGCGCTGGAGGAGTGCCTGGCACTAGGCGCCGACCGCGCCATCCATCTGTGCGACCGTGCCTTTGCCGGCTCGGACACGCTCGCGACCGCCCGCACGCTGGCGCTGGCCCTGCAGCGCGAGCCCGTCGATCTGATCCTCTGCGGCCGCAATAGCGTCGACGCCGAGACTGGACAGGTCGGTCCCGAGCTGGCCGAGCTGCTCGATCTGCCCCAAGTCACCGGCGCGCGAACGCTGACCATCGATCCGACGACACGGCAACTGACCGCCGAACGTGAGACCGACGACGGCTTCGAAACCATCACCGCGCCGCTGCCGGCACTGGTCACCGCAGCCGAGGATCTGGCGCCGGAGCGTTTTCCGTCCAAAGCCGAGCGCGAAGCCGCAAAGGCAAAGCCATGCGTCGAGGTGCGCGCCGGAGATCTCTTGTCGGACGCGTCGCAGCTCGGCGTCGCCGGCTCGCCGACGGCGGTCGTCGGCCTGCATCAGGTGCAGACGACCCGCGTGGGGCGCGTCGTCGAGGCGGCTTCGATTGACGAAGCCGCCGCGCAGCTGGCGCGCATCTTGACCGACGAGCACGGCCTCTTCGGTATCTGGAAGGTCCGGGAGCAGCCGGCGATCGCCGAGCTGGCGGCCGCACCAGCACGCACCGGCGCGGCGGACGTATGGGTCTTGGCCGAGGAGTTGGGTGGCGCGATCCGACCCGTGGTGTTTGAGCTTCTCGGGAAGGGCGCAGCGCTCGCACGTGTCCTGGGTAGCCGCGTCAGCATCGTGCTGCTCGGGCACGGTGTGCAGCGACACGCCGCGGCGCTCGTGGCACACGGAGCGGATCGTATTCTACTCGGCGACGATCCGCGGCTCACCCCCTACCACACGGAGGTGCACGCGGCCGTCGTCGCACAAGCGATTCGCGCGCAGGCACCGGGGATTGTGCTCATCCCGGCAACCAGCGTGGGGCGAGATCTGGCACCGCGGGTCGCGGCCCGTCTCCAGCTCGGCCTGACGGGCGACTGCGTCGATATCGGCATCGACGCACAGGGCCGGCTACTCCAATACAAGCCCGCCTTCGGCGGCAGCGTCGTCGCACCGATCGTGTCGCGCACCCGACCGGAAATGGCCACCGTGCGTCCGGGAATGCTGGCGATGCCCGCATCCAATCCGTCGCGCGTTGCGGTCATCGAGCCCCTCCCGTTGGACGCCGTCGCAGCGCCGCGTGCGCGCGTCGTCGACCGCCGCGCCGACGCCGAGACGGCAGCCGAGTTGGACACGGCGGAGATCGCGATCGGCGTCGGCAAGGGAATCGGTGACCGCGCGCATCTCGACGCCATCCGACCGCTCGCCGAGCTGCTCGGCGCCGCACGGTGCACGACACGCGACGTTACCGACGCAGGCTGGCTGCCGAAGCAGTATCAGGTGGGGCTCACCGGCCGCGCCATCGCGCCGAAGCTCTACGTTGCCATCGGCATCCGCGGCGCCTTCGAGCACATGGTCGGCGTCCGCCGTGCCGGGCTGATCGTCGCCGTCAACAAGAACGCCAAAGCCCCCATCTTCAAGGCCGCCGACTACGGCATTGTCGGCGACTACGCCGAGGTGGTCCCTGCGCTGTGCCGGCATCTTTCTGCCCTCCGTCGGTAGTGGCAGGCGGCTCAGAGCGCGAATTCCGCGTTGACTCATTTCGACGCTCCATGCTACCCAAGTTGTCTTGACTTCATTCACTCGCGACACACCCGCCCGCTCCGCCAGAGCTTGGCGTCTCGGGCTCTCCGCCGCGGTACTCGCCGCTTCGATCGGTCTCCGAACGCCGACGTGCCTCGGGACTATGACCATACGCCTCAGTCTCGAGCAAGTCGTCTCCGCCGCCGACCGCGCCTTCGTCGGGCGCGTCGTCGCCGTGCGTTCCGGACGTGACCGCGCCGGCCTGCCGAGCACCTGGGTCACTTTTTCCGTGATGGAAGCCATCAAGGGTGTGAGGGGCAGCAAGGTCACGATCAAGCAAATCGGCGCGGCCGAACCGCTGAGCGATGGCTCCGTGTATCGCATCCCCGGCGTCCCATCCTACAAGCCCGGCGACGAGATGGTGCTGTTCCTCGCCGGCAAGAGCCCGGCGGGCTTCTCCAGCCCGATCGGTCTCAGCCAGGGCAAGTTCCCGATCGTGCACCGTGACGGGCATGCGTTTGTGACGGCGACCCTGGAAAGCGCCGGAGCCGTCAGCGGGGCCCTACGCGCCCAGACGTCCACTCCGATCCAAAGCGCAGACGCCGAGCTCGACCAGTTCTTGACCGTGGTACTCCGCCTGGTCGCCGACAACGGCGGGCGGTAGGAGCCGGGGATGCGCGAAGCCTGTTGGCGCGGCCTCATCGTGTCGATTGCGTTGCTTGCGCTGGCGGCGCCGGCACGCGCCGCGGGTCCATTGATTACGAACGGGGCGGGCCAACCGCTGGTGTGGACGCAGCACCCGATCCCCTACAACCCCGACCAGGGCGAGCTCGGCTTCCTGACCAACGCGCAAGCGGTGGCGTTCGTCGAGGATCGCCTCGCCACGTGGTCCGCGGTCCCCACAGCATCCATCAGCTTTACGAACGCCGGCCCGCTTCCCGTCGACGTGACCGCAGCGAATGTCTTCTCGTACTTCGACGTCTGCTCCGACAGCCTGAACCCCATCATCTTCGACTCGGACGGCAGCATCATTCGCACCCTCTTCGGCATCGGCAACGAGAACTTCATCCTCGGCGCTGCCGGACCGGAGTGCTTCAGCAGTGTCCCGCCCGTCATCACCGGTGCCGGCGCCATCTTGAACGGACGCTTCATCGACGGGGTGAACAGCCAGTTGAATCCGGAGATCTCCCTCGCCGACTTCGCCGGTGTGTTCACCCATGAGTTCGGACATTTCCTCGATCTCGACCATTCACAGATCAACCTGACCGAAGGCGGCGACGCGAACCCGGCCAACGATGACGCCATCGCCACCATGTTCCCGATCCTGATCAACGGCGCCGAGCAGGCCACGTTGAGCCTGGACGACGAGGTCTCGGTGTCGATGCTCTACCCTTCGGCAACGTTCTTCTCCGCGACGGGCTCGATCCGTGGCTCCGTCCTGCGATCGGACGGTGTCACGCCCTTTCAAGGCGCCTACGTGATCGCCAGGAACACCAGCAACCCACGCCTCAATGCCGTTGGGGTCGCCTCGGGCTTTCTCTTTGATCCCGGCGCACCGGGTGGCCCACCCGCCGCAAGCCTCAAGGGCTTCTTCGAGCTGGACGGGCTGACGCCCGGCGCAAGCTATACCGTTGAGATCGAAGCCGTCGACGCGCGCTTTACGGGTGGCTCCAGGCTCGGTCCGCTGGATCCGCCGGCTACTGTTTCCGTACCCGAGTTCTGGAACGGGGCGAGTGAGGCCGCGACGAATCCGCCCGATGATCCGAGCGCGGCGACTCTCGTAGCGGTGGCAGCCGGAAGCCCAGTCACGAACATCAACGTGATCTTGAACTCCGCGAGCGGCACGCTTCCCCCGAATGATCTGTGCAGTCAACCGACGTTGATCGCGAGCTTTCCGTACAACGCGAGTCAGGACACCACGGGCGCTTCCGAAAGCGCCACCGATCCGGTGCAGAGCTGCACCGGCAGCCGGAACTCCAACACGGTGTGGTATGCGGTGGTCCCGCCGCAGGACGGCATCGTCACGTTCGACACTTGCGGCAGCACTTACGACACGGTGGTAACCGCCTCTACTGGAACCTGCTCCAGCCTGAGCGCACTGGCGTGCAATGATGACGTCGGGAGCATATCAGGATGCGGTTTCCTGCAATCGCGCCTCAGCATCGATGTTGTTGCCGGCCACACCTACCTCGTCGAAGTGTCCCAGTACGGCGCACCAGGCGGCGGTACCTTGACCGTGCACGCCAGCTTGGGTCCGCGCAATTGTTCAGGCGGGGCCTGTCTGCCGGGGCGTGGCGGAAAGCAGGTGACCCAATGCATGGCGGAATGGCGGCTCGAACCGCCGCCGACGTTCACCGGCCGCCCACCGGCGACGATCAGCTGCCGGGACGGCGACAGCTGTGACCTCGATAACAGCGCCAACGACAGCTGCACGTTCTACTTGGCGCTCTGTCTCAACAATCACGATCCGAACCTTACCTGCACGCCGAGCGACACTGCCACCGTGGAGTTGCTGGCGCCGAATCGCAATGGGCTGGCGAACAAACCCGAAGACACCGCCAACGCGGATGCGTTGCTGAGCTCGGTTGCCGGCCTCAGCAGCGCCGGCAGTATACTCGGGATCTGCCGCAATCAGCTGGTGAGCCCCTTCTGCACCATCAACGCGGAGTGCAATTCTCCTGGGAAGAACGATGGTCGGTGTTACCGTTTCGTCCGCTTCAACCCGAGCCTCGCCACACCCGATCGGTGCGCCATCTCCGCCAACGTCGTGGTGCCGCTACGTCCTCGCCCGAACGGCCGCTTCCGAGCCGCCAGCAAGCGCATCCGCGTTCGCGCCGCCAGCAGCGCGCACATCGCCGACACCGACTCGTTGACGCTCCGCTGCCTGCCCAGCCAGTAAGCGCCCCGCACGTCCGGGACGCCGGCTCGGTTGCAAAGCCGAAACTGCGCGGTTAAGCACCCCAGGTGCTCGCACGGGATAAATCCGTTTTCGCCAACGGCCTGCGGTTGCACTATCGGGAGTGGGGAGCTGCGGACGCGCCAGCCGTCGTCCTGCTGCATGGAGGCTCGGCGCATACGCATTGGTGGGATGCGCTCGCCGCCTCACTCGCCGACGCGTATCGCGTGCTGGCGCTCGACCTGCGCGGGCACGGGGACAGCGCGCATGCCGATCCCCCGGCGTACCGGATCGACGACTACGTGCGCGACCTCGGGGCATTCCTCGATGCCACCGGCTGCGCGCGCTTCGACCTCGTCGGCCATTCGCTCGGCGGCATGGTGGCCACGGCGTTCGCCGGCGGCGCTTCGCAACGCGTCCACACCCTCGTCGTGGTGGACAGCCAGTTGAAGATCACCCCGGCTGGCGCGCGCTACATGACCCGGCTGCGTAACTTCCCCCATCCGGTCTACCGCGACCGTGAGCAGGCGATTCGGCGCTTTCGCCTCCTGCCGATTGCGACGGATGCGGACCACGAAACCCTGGCGCACGTGGCGGTGCACGGCGTCCGCCAGCTGGCGGATGGCCGCTGGACCCTCAAGTTCGATCGCGAGGCGCTGGCACACAACGAGCCGCAAGATCTGACGCCGATCCTGCGGCACCTCCCCTGCCCCATCCTGATCGTGCGCGGCGCCCACAGCACGTTGCTGTCGCACACCGCATCGGCGGCACTGCTGGCAGCGGCACCGCAGGCGGAGGCGGTCGAGATTCCCGGCGCGCATCACCACGTCATGCTCGACAACCCGCGCGAGTTCGAGCGCGTCGTGCGTGCGTTTCTCGATCGGCATCGCGGCGGTTGACTCGCCCTTGAACCCACGAACCGTCCGACCCTATAACTGCCTCGCATGGCGCACCGCAGCGAGTTCCTTTCCGTGGCTGGCATGCGCACCCACTTACTCCGCGGCGGTCGCGGGGCTCCAGTGCTCGTCCTCCATCCGGAGTTTGCGGCGAGCCGATGGTTTCCCTATCACGATGCGCTCGCGGCGCGCTTCCAGGTCTTCGCCCCCGATCATCCAGGATTCGGACAGAGCGAGCGTCCGGACTGGCTCGACGGTATCGACGACCTGGTCTTCCACTACGTCGACCTGCTCGACACCCTCCAGCTGGATCGTGTGTCGGTCATCGGCACATCGTTGGGCGGATGGATCGCGGCAGAGCTGGCCGTCGCGCATCCTGAACGGCTGCAGCGGCTCGTCCTGGTTGGCGCGGCCGGCATCAAGGTCGACGGCGTGCAGCGCTTCGATGTGTTCCTGCATCCGATCGAAGAGACCTTGCCGCACTTGTTCCACGATGCGACCCGCGCCGCGCAGCTGCTGCCGACGGAGTTCGGTCCCGACGTGATCGCCCGCGCCTACGGCGAGGCGGCGACCTTGGCACGTCTGAGCTGGAACCCCTATCTCTACAACCCGAAGCTGGAACGCCGCCTGCGTCGGATCACGGCACCGACGCTGATCGTCTGGGGCGAGGACGATACCTTCCTGCCGCTGGCGCACGGCCAGGCATACGCCCGTCTCGTCCCCGGCGCCAGGTTGCAGAGCATTCCGCAGTGTGGCCACCTCGTGCCGTTCGAGCAGACCGAAGCCTTCACGCAGCACGTGACCCGCTTTCTCGCTGGCGAAGCCTGATGGTCCAGTTCTTCTACTTCCATCTCATGCCGTGGCCGCACCTGCCGGCCGACTTCGATCGCCGGCACGCGTCGTCGTGGGTGACGCTCTCGAACCAGTACTACGACCCACAGCGCGGCCATCTGCTGTACAACGAGTACCTCGACGAGATGGAGCACGCCGAGGCCTTGGGCTACGACGGTCTGGGCGTCAACGAGCATCATCAGAACGCCTACGGCACGATGCCGTCGCCCAACCTGATGGCCGCAGCACTCATCCGGCGCACGCAGCGCGCCAAGATCGCCATCCTCGGCAACGCCATTCCGCTGCGCGACCATCCGCTGCGCGTCGCAGAAGAAGTGGCGATGCTCGACGTCATGTCGGGCGGGCGCATCATCTCCGGCTTCGTGCGCGGCATCGGCTGCGAGTACCTGTCGCTCGGCGTCAACCCGACGTACTCGCGCGAGCGCTTCTATGAAGCGCACGAGCTGATCCTCCGTGCCTGGACCGAGCCTGGGCCGTTCTGCTTCGAAGGCAAGCACTACCAGGTGCGTTACGCCAACATTTGGCCGCGCCCGTTGCAGCAGCCGCACCCGCCGATCTGGTTGCCGTCGCAAGGCAGCACCGAGACCATCCGCTGGGGCGCGCAGCGTCGCTACCCGTTCATCAGTGTGTTCACCTCGTTCGCGCAAACCAAACGATTGATCGATGAGTACAAGGCCGCCGCGGAGGCCGCCGGCTACACGGCGCCGCCGGAGCAGATCGGTTTTGCGTTGCCGACGTACGTCGCGGAAACCGACGCGCGGGCGCGCGAAGAGGCGAAGCCGCACATCCTCTGGCTGTTCCGCCGCGGCCTGAAGATCCCGCCGCACTTCCTGCTGCCGCCGGGATACATCACCGAGGAGTCGTTGCGAAAATTCCTCGCCGCAGGTCTACGTCCGCCGAGTGAGCTGAGCTTCGAAGAGTTGGAGAAGGGCGGATACATCCTGGTCGGCAGCGCTGCCACCGTCGTGGATCGCCTCAAGGAGATCGAGAAGCAGCTCGGCTTCGGCCTGTTCATCGGCGGCGGGCGCACCGGCGACATGCCGCACGACAAGGCGCTGAAGAACATGGAGCTGTTCGCGCGCGAGGTGATACCGAAGTTCCGGACGTGATCCCTCGTCCTCCTTGGAGCCGGCGTGCCCTCACGCCGTCTTCCCGATTCCAAGCGGGCAGAATGCTACAGCCGTGGCGCGACTCGCTCTACCGCTTCGGCTGACGTGATGACGGGGACCACTTCGAAGTCGACCAGATCGCTCCATCGGGCGATCCACTGCTCGAGGAGATGACGGTCTTCGCACTCCATGAGCTGATAGCACCTGGTCATGTCCGACGTGACCCAGCTCGAGACGTACTTCAGGCCCTCCGGTGCGAGCCTCCCCTTATCCCGAAACCGCCGGTACACCGGCGCCGGATCGCCATTCTTGAAGCTCTCGATGATCATGTAGAGCATCGGTCGCCTTTCTCGCTATGCCACTAGCGGCGTCGCGCTGCAGGTCTGACGACTAGGTTCAGCCGCGCCCCCGAGAATCGGGCGTGTCGGCTGGAACCGCTGGTTGGCCGGCAAGTGGTGCGCGCACACTGAACAGCCACGCCAAGAACAGCAATCCGAAGATGAGATCGCCCGTGCCCAGAGCAGGAGCTCGTATGGGGAGATCCCCCGCAACCCAGAACCCCACCAGCAGCCCGAAGAATGACAACTTGCCTAGCGCCGCAACCGCGATGAAGAAGCGCTCGGCCCGTCTCTTCACCGCGGCCCACAGATACGCCAGACCGAACGTCAGGACGAACATGCCGACGGTCACGAGGTAGAACGGGTGACCACCTTCGGGTAGTCCTGCAACGGTGCGCAGAGATTCTGCAGCGGGGATGAAGGCGGCTGCGGCCAGGATGTTCATGCCGGCTGTGGCGAACAACGCGCGTCGCATCCATGTGGGTAGGGGGATCATGTCAGTTCGTCTGTCGGCGTTGAATTGGCGTCGACGGGCTTTGCACGAAAAGTCGCATCCTGCCCTGCACCGTCGAACTCACCCCCTGGCCCCCTCTCTTGGAAAGAGAGGGGGAAGAGGCAAAGCTGATGTTCTGCGATCCATCCCCCTTCTCTTCCCAAGAGAAGGGGGTTCGGGGGATGAGTTTCTGAGCGTCGTGGGCGCAGCGATTCCCACTTCTTGTGCGAGGCCGCGTCGCCGGCTCTCATCGTCCGGTCTCCCGGTCGATCGTCCATTGAAGGGCGTCCGCTGCGCGTGCGTCGTTCGGCCGTCCTCGGGTACGAAGCTCCCTGACGATGTTCGCGCGCACCGCCAGGGAACGATTCTGCTGCAGCTTGAATTTCACCCGATGGCCTCTGATCTCGAGTCGGGCCGCTGCGATGTGAGCGATCGCCCCGCGATAGAGGGGATCATCCGGCGCGACCGGACGAAACCCTCCTTCCGGCTGGTAGCGCGCGAGCAGCCTCGTCTGCTGTTCGGCGAGCACGGCTGCATCTGTCGACACGGTCGCCTCACACTCGAAGACGACCGTCCGGTGGTATGCCGTAGCCATGACCCCGTCTTCCGGATGGACCCAGTAGGACGGGATCACGCCCAGCACCTCGTCGACTTCGAAGACACACCGCGGACGGGCCTTGAGGTCGACGAGCTGCTCGTCGGCTCTGTTGAAGTGCATCTCGATGGTGTTGCCTTCGTAGACGAACGGATAGAGGCCGATGTGCGGCAGGCCTTCCGCGCTCACCGTCACGAGACGGCCCAGTTCCCTCTCGCACACGAAGGCCTTGACCGTCTCGAGTGGGATATCGGCGTAGATGTCGTAGTAGATCACGATCTGGTCTCCCTAGTTCCTGCGTACGCCGTGATTGCGATGCGGTCCAAACGCTCACGCTGAGCGGCCAGCGCACCGACACTCGCGAGAACCGCGAAGCTCAAGCCGGTCCGCCCGAGCGGGTTGTTAGGTCTGACCACCATCCCTGGCCTTGACAAAGATGGGTTCGCGGCTTCAGCAAAGTCAAAGCTTACGGACTTGACCTCCCACACGAAACAGTTGACGATTTGAGCCGCCCCAAGGTCATAGAGGGCGACATTATGCCCTGGCCCCGGGGCGCTGACGGCACGGTCCGGGAGGGGTTTCATCCGCTCCGGTGGAAAAGGAGCCGGCACGTCATCTGCGTACTGCCCCTCTTGGTGGAGCGGTTCCCAGGCGTGCCCTAGTCGGGCGCGCCACAGGAACCGCTCGGGAGGAATGGCTTCGACACGCTTCTCAGCGGTTGAGAGTACGGTCGCGAGAAATCCTTCCGTATCTGCGCCTCGTACGTGCCTCGCGTGCCGCTTCGTCGCGCTATCGAAGCCGCAGTAGCTTCGCCACGGTTTGAACTCAGGCACTCAGCTTTCCCTTCAGTCAGTGGTGAAGTCGTGGCTCGGTAACAATGCGAGTCAGTGTAACAAGCATCACGCGAAAACCCGAGGCGACGCGACCACCACCTCGTGATGATCTACGTTCGTCCCCGAGTGCATAGCCCACATTGCTCCGTAATGATCAACCCCATTCGCCCAGTTCTCTATGACAGCGCTCAACACACCGCTAATCAGCACCCAGTTGCTGCTCCGAGCCACGCCATCCCGGCAGGTCACGTCACCCTTCGCTCCCAACCCCTCACGCGCCAGAATCGTTGCCAAGCCCGACGCGACATACTCCAGCTTTACCGCATCGCCCCGGACCTTCTCCCCTGTGTCTGCGATCGCGTCTACCAACTTCACCATGGTGGACCCCTGGAATTTCATCCCGCAGCTCCCCAGCACCCCGAAACTTGCGGCCGCGACATCACCCAGCGTCAGGGAACGACCACGACAGCTCTCGACGATTCGCGCCGGCAAACACACGAGGGCCGCGCTGACTGGACGGGAGAAGCGACCCTCGTTGAAGACCTCTTCAAGCGCTCTTTCGGCCAGCGTCATCGCCATCCACACCTGCCAAAACTCTTTCTGCCGCTCTGCCTTCGCCCGACGCTTCCGCAACCACCCGACCGGATTGGTGAGCCATTCCATTCTGTTCTCTCCACTCAGCTTCGACAAACCGCGGGGCCCCGGGGACGCAATCCGCTGTGCTGACCACGCCCCGCCCAAATCATACTGGCGCAGCGCGTGCCGACCTAACGTTGTGCCGCTCACCGGCGGCGGGGTGAAGGATGCTCCGTTTCGCGCCGCCGCGTCAACCCCGCCGTCCGATGGAGCGGCGGGTTAGCCCGCAAGACTGCGATCATGGTGCCTCTCGCCCGACCCTGAGCGTCGGCAGAGGCAGCGGGATGCCATGTGAGCGGGCGTATTCCGCCGCGTGAGTCTCACAGATCGGCGTCGCTGTCGGAACAACTCGTCCGTTCCGCCAGTGTTCATCTCGGGTCGCGTAGTAGACGGCGGGTGCATCGCACACACAGCACCGGTGTGCCCATTCCTCCTCGGCCTGGCGCTTGAGTTCTGGGGCGTCGAAGTCATCTGCTTCCGCGAAGCATAGGGGTATCAGCTCCGGGCGCATGCTCCACGGCTCGCCTGGCGGAGGCACGCGCTTTCGTGCGCTGCTCTTCTTTCGCATGTCGTCAGCCGCCTGCGCTTCCTGGTTGCGGGCTAAACGCCGTGCGCTTGAGCCGCGGGCGGCGCGAACCGACGCTGTTGAACGGTCCGGTGCATGCGCTTGTTCGGCGGCGTTTACGCCTCACCTTGACTCACCACAATGCGAGCTCTATTCAACTCTGCTTGAAGTATGTCGAATTGAACGCCTCGCGAGCACAGCAATGCCTGAATGGTGCCGTCGGCGATAGCAGCTCGGAAGTCGAAATGCAGTTGCAGACTCAGAGGGAATTCCATAGTCGTCCCATCCTTTAGGACGAACCGCCCGATCCCTAGGGCTGACAGAGAAACGCGAAACTCCCTTTCTTCCGCAAAGCGCTTCTTGTCCTTCAGATACGTGTATTGGATCGGATTGGGGAGATGCTCCGTGTTGGCCGTGTGCGCTGCCCAGTCGTTATACTCGAAGGAGCCGGAAATCACCGAGAAGATCTGATGACAACGGACTCCGTTATATTCGAGCGCAGCGTCTCCAGGCTGCAGGGTGTGGTTGAGCATCGCGCGCAAGCGTTGGTAACAGAAAATCACGCAAACTTTCCCCAGCGGGCTGCCGTTCGCATAGTTCTTCCAGATATAGTCCGAGTTCTCCAACGAGAAACAACAGGTGAACGTCCGGGCACGGGATTGGTCGTAGTAGTCTGCCGCGGAAAACTCAGGAGCCTTTTCAAACCTCGTGGCTGCGTTACCCCGCAAGTCTTTGCGTAGTTGCTGTCCATCGTGAGGATCGGCGTTCGGGAAATCGCCGTAGCTATCAACCCGGTTGAAGTGCAGATAGTTGCCAACCGTCGAACGCAATAGGTTCCCGACGGTCATCATCTTGTACAGGGACTGTCCATCCGGCGGGACATGCAGCAGGTGAGCATGCGGCTCAATGCCGCCCAACAGCGCAGCAACAGCTGAGTGCGGTTGGTTCTGATTCATGCCGTAGCTCTCTAAGCCAGCGACCTGTCGCCGAATGCCGCCGAAACGCCAGCAATCAGCGACGCGCGGCTTTATCGCGCGTCCGCTGGATTGCTTTGTTCGGCCTTCAGTGTCGGTGCAGCAATCGGCTGCCCCTCGACATAGAGCGTGTCGTAGCTGAGGTCGAGCCCGTTGGCCCACTCGACCGAGCCTGCGACGACTCGTACCGTCCGAAACGCCTCGTGGTCGCGCAGGCGCGCAAAGATGCCGCGATCGAGATAGGGCTTGACGTCGAATCGGCGCGCCTCGCCGTTGTCAAATGAAACCTCCAACTGATAGTCATCGAGGGCTCGCACCGACTTCACGTGTGGGTTCATTGATCCTCCTACTTCAGCGGGTCGATCTTGAAGACCTCTTCACCCTTTACCGCTAATTGCCAATCGGCCAGAAGCTCTTCGCGATGTATCTCGATCCACGCCTGCACAAGCCGCGTCTTTCCTGACGACAGCTTACCAGCCAGAACTTCTCCGGTTAGAATTGCAAACACCGCCTCATCCCCGGAGCACTCCGCATGCACGTGAGGCGCGTGGTGCTGTTTGTCGTCGAAAAAGTACATCCGCACCACGATCCCGTAGAACATGGACAGAATCGGCATGGTCGTCTTTCACCGGGCTCAACCCTAGCACGGTGCGCGAGACTCGCCGAACTATCTGCTGACCTACTTGTAGGCTGCCCGTTGAAGTGGGCAACCCTTGCAACACCCTGTCAGCATATCACGCATGACCGGAGGCTCACGGATCGTTACGCTCTCCCCGCCGACTCACTGACTTGCACCCCGGGCGGAATGTACCGCCGGCCGCGCAACTCTTGCAAGATCCCGCAGCGTATCGCCGGTCTCACTGTTCAGCCGCGCCAGCCGCCCGTGAGCGTCGCGTCGCCGTGGTGATGGCCCTGCCGCATGAGCTGCCATTCCTCGGCGCTGCGATTCTCTGGGATGATCTGACTCATTTTGGCGCGCGCCGACACCGGGAAGTACGTCGTGGCGTTGACCACCACAGGAGCAGCTCGGCTTCAGCCTGTTCATCGGCGGCGGGCGCATCGGCGACATGCCGCACGAGAAGGCGCTGAAGAACACGGAGCTATTCGCCCGCGAAGTCATCCCGCACTTCCGAACGTAAGCGCTTGCCCTCCGTGGTGCCGGCGTGCCCTCACGCCGTCTTCCCGATTCCAAGCGGGCAGAACGCTACAGCCGAGGCGCGACTCGCTCCGCCGCTTCGGTTGACGTGATGACGGAGACCACCTCGAAGTCGACAAGATCGCTCATCCGGCGCGACCAGACGAAACCCTCCTTCCGGCTGGTAGCGCGCGAGAAGCCTCGTCTGCTGTTCGGCGAGCACGGCTGCATCTGTCGACACGGTCGCCTCACACTCGAAGACGACCGTCCGGTGGTATGCCGTAGCCATGACCCCGTCTTCCGGATGGACCCAGTAGGACGGGATCACGCCCAGCACCTCGTCGACTTCGAAGACACACCGCGGACGGGCCTTGAGGTCGACGAGCTGCTCGTCGGCTCTGTTGAAGTGCATCTCGATGGTGTTGCCTTCGTAGACGAACGGATAGAGACCGATGTGCGGCAGGCCTTCCGGGCTCACCGTCACGAGACGGCCCAGTTCCCTCTCGAACACGAAGGCCTTGACCGTCTCGAATGGGATATCGGCATAGATGTCGTAGTAAATCACGATCTGGTCTCCCTAGTTCCTGCAGTACGCCGTGATTGCGATGCGGTCCAACGCTCTGCCGTTGAGCTGCGGCGGGCCACCGGAACCATCGCGTTCGCACGCCGGCTCATGCTCGGCGTCAGCTCCAACGGCCTTGTTGGGCGGCACCCCCATCGAGCGAGTGCTAGTCACGTTCGCCGAACGGAACGCCTCCCGGCTCCTGAGGAAGGCCATCCTTGATCTCCACCCAGGGTGCCTTTGAGGTGACCATGAAATGCAGCTCGGCGATCCTCGACGGGTCGGAGTCAAGCGTGCCGAGGCGGAACCCCAGTACCTCAGGCGCGGCGCCGTGGCGCTTGTAGATCGGAGAGCCGCAGCAGCTCGCGAAGAATCGGTGGACGCCGAGGCTGGATTCCCAACTGGAAAGGAGCCCCTCCCCCGAGACTACAAAGAACTCGGCCGCGTTCACACCAGCAGTTGTCCCGAAGCTCGAGCCCGAGTGCTTGCGGCACCGCCAGCAGTGGCAGTAGGTGACAGGTCCGAGCAGCTCTCCGCGGATTTCGTACCGAATGCGCCCGCAGGCGCAGGACCCTTTCAGCATTGGAACTTCCTAGCCGAGACTCGCTGGCCACGCCACCACGAGCCGCTGGATAGCGACGTCAGGTGGCTCACTCACCCTCGGTGCCGCCCAACTATCTGCTGACCTACTTGTAGGCTGCCCGTTGAAGTAGGCATTGAAGTAGGCAACCCTCGCGACATCCTGTCAGCACATCACGCATGACCGTAGGCTTCCCGATCGTTACGCCTCCCCCGCCGACTCACTGACTTGCACGCCGGACGGAGTGTACCGCCGGCCGCGCGACGCTTGCAAGATCTTGCAGCGGATCTCCGGTCTCGCCGTTCAGTATCGCCGGCGGGTCCTGTAAAGCGGCGCAGCGCGGCCGCCGGGTTAAAGCGACTTGACGCGCGCGTGCGCGATGTTGGGGCTCTCGGGATTCACGGTGACCGCCCGGCGACCGGGTGCGACTACCAAGTCCATGTCTTCCATGGGCACCGCACCCAACAGCACTTCGTCACCCTGCACCACCGCCCCGGCAAAGCAAATCCTGCCGTCGAAGGCGATGCGGACGGGGCCGACGTACGGCACGTTCTGCCTGCGGCCGTCAGCGAGGTTGACCTCGCGCTCGGACTCCTTCTCCAGTTTCAGCTGCAGCGCCACATGTTCGGGAATGCAGAGTGTGAGGGCACCGGTATCCGCCAGCGCGCGAACCCGGATCGGCCTGAGCTTCGGTTGCTGAGGATTGCTCAACTCGATCTCGGCGTACACATGCCGCATACCCGTCCTTCTACGCCTGAACGGCACTCACCGCCAATTGGGGGAAGGCCGCGCAGGGGACTGTCGATTAAACAGCGGCGCCCCTCGATACGCCGCGAAGAGAACGCGGCTACTCGGGGTGAACGGAGGAGGGGTCTCCAGAAAAGGTCTCGAAATCCGTTCGCCCCGAGAGTCCGACCGGCGGGATGCCGGCTTGGAGGGTCCATGAACCGACTCGGCCTTGAGCCCGGCGGCTCAAGCCGCGGCTACAAAGGGCACCCAAGGCCGCCTGCGCGGCCTCCCCGCCCCAGAGAGACGGAGATCATTGTGGCGGCGCGGTTGGGGGAGCCGCCGCAGGGCGGCTTGGGCGCTTTTGTTGCCGCGAATTCATTCGCCGGGTCTGCTTCAGGTTCATGGGCAGTAGGCCTCATTTTTCGCCTCTTCTCCAAAGCGTGTGGGTAGATTTTCACCATGATGCATCGGTTGATCG
>CAZCGA010000029.1:0-343 GCA_964498075.1 uncultured Binatia bacterium (SeqCode)
CCGCAGCTCGCCGGAGTTCACGTCGAGGCTGGTGATGTCGTAGCCGAGGTTCTTCTCGTGGACATCGTAGACTTGTCGCCGCTGGGCGTGTTCGTGCTCCATCGCGATCCGCATCGCGGTCGCCTCGGTCTCGAAGTCGGGCCGCAGCCGGCGGACGTCGGGAGCTTCACGCTCCGGATGAGGCAGGACCAGCACGCTGGCGATACGTTCGACGGCTTGCAGCGTCAGGGCTCGTTGGCGTTCGAGCTCTCGCCGCCGTCGGTCGCGCCGCGCCATCAGCTCGGCGTGCCGCGCTTCCGCTTGTGCCAAGCGGCCTTCGGCACCGGTCACCTTCTGGTCGACC
>CAZCGA010000029.1:385-45050 GCA_964498075.1 uncultured Binatia bacterium (SeqCode)
TTGCGTTTAGCCACTCGGTTGCCTCCGGAAGCGAAACGACGGACGGCAGGTCATCTGGTGCTGGAGCCGGGGTGAGGTTGCCGAGCATGCTGGGTTCGACGAGCTTGATGCTGCCCTCACCCTCGCTGTGAGAATTCTCTTGAAAGATGCCTTCGCTTGGAGACGCCGTGCCCTCACGGCGTTCAATCCCGCTGCGAGCGCGGGCTGAGGGCAGCCCGTCTCCAACTGCGGGGTGAGGAGATCCAATCTCCACAGCGAACAGCCGTTCGTGGATGACCTGGCCAAGGCCGTCTACTACCCGTGCCCGATAGAAGTCGATTCGCGCAGGCCCCTCGTGATCGAGCGAGTAGAAGCAGGCGCCCTTGGCGAACACCTCCTGGGCGAGCGCCCCGGTGTGCCGCCGCAGCGCTTCGAAGAGCGGATGCCCTGGCGTAACCCATTCCAGATTGTTCTTCTCCGCCGTCTCGCGATCGGTCGACAGCCGCGGATACTTCGCGACCAGCGCTGAAAGCTTCCAATCGGGCTCGCTCTTCTGGCGCCGCAACGCCGGCGGCGTCCTGCCGGGATCGAACGCGTGCGGCAGCGACGCGACCGGCTTCAGCTCGAACGGGACATACCCGGCCGCATCTCGAATGAAACGTGCGATCGTCTCGGGCACGACGCGGCGCTCCTGGGCGCGGGCGCGGCGCTCGATGAGCATATCAAGGTTGAGCCGCTTGCTGGCCAGACCTTCGAGCGCATTCTGGCAGATGGCGCGGAACCGACTTTCGTCGACGTCGCGTAGGAGCCGATCCTCGAGATCCGCATCGCCGAGCTTCCCGGCGTAGTAGTCGCGCAGGACGCGTTCGATGTGTGCTGCCGGCAGGATCTCACCGACGACGTTGAACACCGCATCGTCATCGAGGGCCTTGCGGATCTCCTGCAGCTTTTCGAGCAAGCGCCGGAGGACATGACCTTCGATAGTGTTCGTGGCAACGAAGTTGAAGATGAGGCAGTCGAACAGCTGCCCGTAGCGATGGATGCGGCCCATGCGCTGTTCGAGCCGGTTGGGGTTCCAGGGAATGTCGTAGTTGAACAGGATGTGGCAGCACTGCAGGTTGATGCCCTCGCCGGCCGCCTCGGTGGCAACGAGCATCTGAATGTTGCCTTCCCTGAACTGCTGCTCGACATACAGCCGCGTGTTCGGTTCGTCCCGCGAGCCGATCTTCATGCTGCCGTGGATGCACCCGACGCGGAAGCCCCACTCTTTGAGAAGTCCCATCAGATAGTCGAGGGTATCCTTGAACTCCGTGAACAGTAGCAGGCGCTGGTCGGGATGGTCGAAGAACCCCTCTTGATGCAGCAGCTCCTTGAGCCGTGAGAGCTTGGCCTCCGCGCCCGAGTCCTCGACGCGCTGGGCATCTGCGGCCAACACCTTCAGCTCGGCGATCTCCTCGCGGACCTGGTCGGCGCTGCCGGCAAGCGTGATCGCTTCGAGCATTTGCTCCAAGCGCTCGCGTTCGCTCTCCTCCATCTCTTCCAGCTCTTCCGGATCGGGAAGGTCGGGTGGCGCGATTCGCGCGAGTTCCTGCGCCTGTTTCAGTGCCGCGTCGAGACGGCGCGCACGATTTTCGAGCGAGCACCGCATGGCGTACGTGCTGGACGCCAGCCGGCGCTGATACAGCGACATCAGGAAGCCAACCGCCCGCGCGCGTGGGTCATCGCCCTGCGCCGCAGCTTTGGCGCTCTGCTGCTTCACGAATCGCGTGACGCTCCGATAGAGCTCGAACTCATCCCCGTCGATCTGGAAGTCGACGGTGTGCGGAATCCGCTTGGTGAAGATCTTCCTCGCGACCCAAGTGCCCTCGGCCTGGCGCTCAGGGAAGTACACCATCGCCTCCTTCGTGCGCCGCAGGTAGAACGGTGCGCGGCGCTCGGTGATCGCCTGCCGAATCGACTTCACGTCGGCGTAGGCGTCCTCGTCGAGCAGTTGGAGAAACAGGCTGAAGTTGACCGGATCACCCTTGTGGGGCGTCGCAGTAAGGAGCAGGAGGTGATCCGTGCTGTCTCGGAGCAGCTCACCGAGCGCGTAACGCGCCGTCTTCCGCGCCGGCGGCGTCCACGACATCCGATGTGCTTCATCGACGA
Organism: uncultured Binatia bacterium (SeqCode); assembly: GCA_964498075.1. Taxonomy (GTDB): domain Bacteria; phylum Desulfobacterota; class Binatia; order HRBIN30; family HRBIN30; genus CAZCGA01. The sequence goes on from CAZCGA010000029.1 coordinate 2,513, forward strand.
TGACCAAATCCCAATGCACTTGTTTCAGACCGGGCAGGATATCGGTGCGCTTCGCGAGATCGAGCGACGTCAGGACATGCCGGTGCTCCATCCACTGGTTCACGCCGAACTGATCGCGAATGTCACCGCCCTTGATGACCAGGAACTTCTCGTCGAATTTCTCTTTGAGCTCGCGCTGCCACTGAAAGGTTAGATTCGCCGGGCAAACGATCAGAACCCGATCGGCCAGCCCGCGAAGTTTCAGCTCGCGAATGAGCAGCCCCGCCATGATCGTCTTGCCCGCGCCGGCATCGTCGGCCAGCAGGAACCGAACACGGGCGAGCTTCAGCAAGTAGCCGTACACGGCCTCAAGCTGATGGGGCAGGGGATCGACGCGCGATACGGATAGCCCGAAATACGGATCGAACTCGTACGCGATCCCCAGCGAGTAAGCCTGCAAGCCCAGCCAGAGAAGCCGCCCGTCGCCGTCGTAGGTGCGGATTGACTCCTGGATGCTGAGCGCTTCGAGGTCGCGGCGCGTCAACGTGACGCTGCGGAACCGCTCGGAGTGCATGCCAACCAGCCCGGCCATCCAAGTGTCGGGTCCGTTGGCGCGCACCGTCTCCACCCGCATGGGTTCGCTGAATTGAGGGCCGGTCAACACTTGACCAGGCTCGATCATGTGCGCCAACTCAGCATCTCTCTGGGCAGTGCCCTACCTGCATCTTGCGCCTTCGCGTCCCTGCCGTTGCGTATACGCTAGCCTGACCAGTCGCGACAAGGGAGCTGTGCAGCTGCTCGTAAGCGAGCGTTACCGGTTCGCAGTTGCATCCAAGACCGAATCGGGGGAACACTACCCGCCGAGGCTCTGGAGGGCAGCGCTCAATGTTTCGATTGGACCAGAAGATCGCTGCGATCACCGGCGCCGGCTCCGGCATCGGGCGCGCCATCGCGACGACGTTTGCGGCGCGAGGGGCGCGGGTGTTCGTCCTGGAACGCGACGCGCCGGCGGCGGTCGAGACGGTCGGGCGGATCAGGGCCGCTGGAGGCGTCGCCACGGCGGTAGCGTGCGACGTGGCGGACGCGGCGTCCGTCGCGGCGGCGTTCGCGCGCATCGATGCCGACGCGGGCAGGCTCGACATCCTGGTGAACAACGCCGGCATCGCGCACATCGGTACGGTGGAGAGCACTACGGAGGCCGATCTCGATCGGATCTACGCCGTCAATGTGAAGGGTGTGTTCCTCTGCGCGCAGGCCGCGGTCACCCGCATGCGGCGCGGCGGCGGCGTCATCCTCAATCTCGCGTCGATCGCATCGTTGATCGGTCTCACCGATCGCTTCGCGTACTCCATGAGCAAGGGCGCCGTCTTGACGATGACCCGCTCGATCGCCGTCGACTACATCAAGCACGGCATTCGCTGTAACTGCATCTGCCCGGCACGCATCCACACGCCGTTCGTCGACGGCTACTTGCGCGAACACTACCCCGGCCGCGAGCCGGAGATGTTCCGCCAGCTCTCCGAGTACCAGCCGATCGGCCGCATGGGCACGCCGGAGGAAGTCGCCGCATTGGCGCTCTACCTCTGCTCGGACGAGGCCGCGTTCATCACCGGCCAGGCCTATCCGATCGATGGCGGCGTGCTGGTCTTCTGAGGTGGGAGTGATGATCGATCACACAACCGACCGCCGGCATCTCGTTACGACTGCCTACGCCACCGGGGCCAATCTGGCGGCCCGCCAGTCGATCTACCGCTTCCAGCAACCGCAGCTGTACTTCGGCGATTGGGCGCTGCGGCAAACCGACTGGACCGGCGTCGGACGTGCGGTCGACGTGGGCTGCGGCAGCGGCGCCTATCTGCAGCGGCTCGCCGGGCGCGTCCCTCACCTGATCGGCATCGATCTCTCGATGGGTATGCTGACCGATGTGGCGGGCGGACTCGACGGCGAGGTGCAGTGGCGCTTGGCGGCGGGCGACGCGCAGGCCTTGCCGCTGGCGGACGGCTGCGCCGACGTCGTGCTGGCGATGCACATGCTCTACCACGTCCCCGATATCCCCGCCGCGGTGCGCGAGCTGCGACGCGTGCTGCGGCGCGACGGTGTGCTCCTGGCGACGACCAACGGCGAGGCGCATTTGCGCGAGCTCTTCGACCTGCTCGCGAGCGCCATTGCGACTGAGTCGGGAGGCGCCCGGCCCCAGTTGGATGCGTTGCGGCGCTCCTTCTTCCGCTTTGCTGCCGAGAACGGCGGGGAATTCCTCGCCACCGAGTTCGCGCGGGTGGAGTGGAGTCCGGCGGCAGCGGAACTGGTCCTTCCCGAGGCGGAGCCGGTGATCGATTACTTCACCAGCATGCGCGGCTGGGTCGAGCCGCTGCTGCCCGCGGGAGTCACGTGGGACAGCTGCATGGCTGCAGCGCGCCGGCTCGTGGAGGCGCACGTGGGCGCGCACGGCGCCTTTCGCGTGGCCACCGCCGCCGGCGTCTTCGTCTGTCGCTGAGGCGCGGAGGGATCGGCATGAAGCAGTACGGCCGCACGCTCAACCTGAAGGACGATCCGGCGGTCATCCGGCAGTACGTCGAGCACCACCGTGCCGTGTGGCCGGAGGTCGAACACGGCTTGCGTGCTATCGGCATCCAACGCATGCGGATCTGGTTGCTCGGGCGGCGGCTGTTCATGTTGATGGAAACCGCCGACGACTTCGATGCGGAGCGCGACTTCGCCCGCTACATGGAGAGCGATCCGCGCACCCGCGAATGGCAGGCATTGATGGAGTCGTTCCAGGAACGCGTGCCCGAAGCCAAGCCGGGCGAGTGGTGGGCGGACATGCAGCTCATCTACACGCTCTGACGGCGTCTTCGTTTGAATAGTCACCCTCCGGCGCGCGTCATCCAAGCCAGTGTCGCGGAGGAGAGCAGCGGTTGAGCGGAACGAGTCGGACTGACGTCGGCGCGGAGGCGCTGGTCGTCTCGCTTACCCAGGTGGGCCGCGGTGACCGCTGGCGCGTCGGCGGCAAGGCGGCCAATCTGGGCGAGCTGATCGGTGCCGGTCTGCCGGTTCCGGCCGGCTTCTGCATCAGCACCGCAGCGTTCCGGCAGATGCTGGCGCGTGCCGCCGTGGCGCCCACGCTGGCGGAGTTGGCGACGACGCAGCTCGGCGACGGTGACGGACTGCAGCGCATCGGGGACCGGCTTCGTGGGCAGCTCCTGTCGGCGCCCATGGCGGCCGACCTCGAGCGGGCGATTCTCGCGCACTGGACGGAGACGCTCGCGGCCGCGCCGTGCGCCGTGCGTTCGAGCGCCACCGCCGAGGACCTCCCCGACGCCTCGTTCGCCGGCCAACAGGACACGGTATTGAACGTGCGCGACAGCGCCGCGCTGCTGGATGCCGTACGCCGCTGCTGGGCGTCGCTGTTTTCGCAGCGTGCGCTCGCCTATCGCCAGCGCGCCGGCATCGACCACACGCGCGTCGACATGGGCGTCGTCGTCCAGCAGCTTGTCCGCGCCGAGGCAGCGGGCGTGTTGTTCACGATCAATCCCGTGAATCACGCCGGCGACGCGATCCTTATCGAAGGGAGTTATGGCTTCGGCGAGGCCGTCGTGTCGGGCCGCGTCACCCCGGACCGGTTCGTCGTCGAGCGCGACAGCCTCCGTGTCGTCGAACGGAGCGTCGGCACCAAGACGCTGGAAGTCGTTTCTGCGGAGACAGGAGGCGTGCGCGAGCAAACGGTGGTGGCATCGATTGCCGCAGCGCCATGCCTGTCCGACGTGCTGGTGCAGCGTATCGCCCAACACGGTATCGCCGCCGAGCAAGTGTTCGGTGAGCCGCAGGACATCGAGTGGGCGGTGGCAGGCGGGGAAGTCTTCGTCCTGCAGTCGCGGCCGATTTCGACGCGGCCCGCGCCAGCTTCCTTCGACGACGTCCAGGTGTGGACCAACATGAACGTCGGCGAGGTGTTGCCGGACGTGGTGTCGCCCCTCACTTGGTCCTTCCTCGATCAGGCCCTGTTCAGTTGGTTCCGGGAGATGCTCAAGAGCATGGGCTTCGATGTGAGCCGGAGCCCGCTCATCGGCCGGGTCGGCGGGCGGATCTACTTCAACCTCAACACCGTCGTCGCGCTGATCAGAGCCCTTCCGGGCGGTCGTAACATGGACCTCACCGCCCTGATGGGTGGGCAGCACGGCCGGATGGATATCGTCGAACAGCACTTGCCGCGCGTGACGCTATCGCGTTGGAGACTGCTCCTCCCATCGTCGCGACTCGTCGCGTGGTGGCTGACGTGTACGGCCCGCCGCGCCGAGCGGAACCTGTCCGCCTTCGCCAGCCGTCTGGACTCCACAATAGGGCGCGATCTCACAACGCTCGGCGAGCCCGCCCTGCTGGCGGAGTTGAAGGACTGCGTCGGACAGTTTCGGAATGAGCTCATCCCGCTCGGCGGCTACGCCCTGATGGGGGCCAGTCATTTCTCGAACCTCGATCGTTTATGCCAGCGCTGGCTCCCGGGGGAGATCGGCGTCGCGAACCAACTGCTCACGGGAATCGGCGGCATGTCGTCGGCCGAAGCCGGGCTCGACATGTGGCGCCTGGCCGCACTGGCGCATCAGCACCCAGAGGTCACCCACACGTTGCTCGAAGCCGATGCCTTTGCCGCAGCGCGGCAACGCTTGCACGGCACGGACGGCGGTGCGGCGTTCCTGGCTCGATGGGACGCGTTCATGCGCTGCCACGGTCATCACGCACGCGGCGAGATCGAGCTGCTGAACGCGCGCTGGTCGGAGGAGCCGGACTACGTCTTCGAACAAGTCCGCTCGTACCTGCGCAACATGGGCGGGAAGAACCCGGTGGAGACGCACGCGGCGCAGGCGAGTGAGCGCACGCGCCGCACCGCGGCGTTGCGCCGGCGCCTGCGGAATCCGCTCAAGCGGCTGGCCTTCGACGTAATGCTTGCAGGCGCGCAGCGCGGCCTGCGACATCGGGAGAACGCGAAGAGCGAGCTGGTCCGCCTGCTGGCGCTGACGCGGCGAGTGGCCTTGGAGTTGGGCCAGCGCCTCGCCGGCCGCGGAAAGCTGGAACGGCCCGATGGTGTTTTCTTCCTCGAGCTACACGAGATCAGCGGCGTGCAGGCAGACACTGCGGATGACGTGCGCCCGCTGATTCGCGAGCGCCGCGCCGAGTTTGAGCACCACCAGGCGATCACGCCACCTGCCGTGGTCGTCGGCCGTTTCGATCCGGCCGCTTGCCCCACGCAGCGGCTGCAGGACGACGTCGAGAGCCTGAGCGGTTTGGGTGTCAGTCCCGGCGTGGTCAGCGGTCCGGCACGGGTCATCTTGCGCGCGGACACGACCGAGCGGATATTGCCCGGCGAGATTCTCGTGGCGCCGTTCACCGATCCGGGCTGGACACCATACTTCCAGCTCGCCGCCGGCTTGGTCACCGATCTCGGCGGGTTGCTGAGTCACGGCAGCATCGTGGCGCGCGAGTATGGTCTGCCGGCGGTGGTGAACGTCGGCTCGGCGACGCGCATCATCCGCACCGGCGATCGGCTGGAGATCGACGGTGCGCGCGGGGAGGTGCGCATTCTACGGTCCTCGCAACGGACCGGTGACCAGAGACGCAGAACGACCGTGCCGATGCGGTCGCCGGGGAATGAATTCCCCGGCTGAGTCGCCCAAAAGTCGGCTGAAGCCTGAAGCCGACTGCCAACACCTCCTCGGAGTCCCCTTTCAGGGGACTTTCCCAGCGACGTAGCCGGAGACTTCTAGTCTCCGGCGGCAGGTGGAGCTAGCCATCACGACACCCACGCCGCGCCGTGCGGAAACTCGAACTGCGCGAGCGACGCGGGATGCATCTGGGCGCTGAAGCCCGGCGCCGCCGGCGGCAGGTAGCGGCCGCGGCGAAGATGCACCGGATCGAGGAAGTGCTCGTGCAGGTGGTCGGCGAACTCGAGGGCGCGACCGGCGTGGTTGCCGCTGACGCAGAGGTAGTCGATCAACGCGACGTGCTGCCCGTACTCGCAGAGCCCCAGCCCGCCGGCGTGCGGGCAGACCGGGACGTTGAACTTCGCGGCGAGCAGGAGCACCGCGAGCGCCTCGTTGAGCCCGCCGAGGCGGCAGTTGTCGAACTGGCAGAAGTCGATCGCTTCCGCCTGCAACAGCTGCTTGAACATCACCCGGTTCGGGCAATGCTCGCCGGTGGCCACACCGATCGGTCGGATGGCCCGGCGGATTGCGGCGTGGCCGAGGACGTCGTCGGGGCTGGTGGGCTCTTCGATCCACAGGGGACGGAACTCTGCCAGTGCTCGCATGTGCGCGATGGCCTCGCCGACGTCCCACGCTTGGTTGGCGTCGAGCATCAGCCAGCTGTCGGGGCCGATCTCCTCGCGCACGACGCGACAGCGGCGGACATTCTCTGCGCTGTCGCGGCCGACCTTGATCTTGAAGCGCGTCCAGCCGGCGGCGAGCGCCTCACGGCATAAGCTGCGCACTTGCTCGTCGGGGTATCCCATCCAGCCTGCTGAGGTGATGTAGGCGGGATAGCCGTCGCGCTGCATCTCCGACGCACGTGTGGAGCGCGAGCCGGCGTGCCGCCGCAAAATGTCGAGCGCTTCGCCCGGCGTCAGCGCGTCGCTGAGGTAGCGGAAATCGATGCACGCGACGATCTGCTCCGGCGTCAGGTCGGCGACCAGCTTCCACACCGGCTTGCCTTCGACCTTGGCCCAGAGGTCCCAGACGGCGTTGACGATTGCCGCCGTCGCCAAGTGAATGGCGCCCTTCTCGGGTCCGATCCAACGCAGCTGGGTGTCGCCGCTCAGCCGCCGCCAGAAGCCGGCCATGTCGGTGGTGATCGATTCGAGCGTCGTGCCGACCACGAGCGGGGCGAGTGCGTTGGCGGCAGCGACGCACACTTCGTTGCCGCGCCCGATGGTGAACGTCATGCCGTGACCTTCCAGCCCGTCGCCGTGATCCGTGGTCAGTACGACGTAGGTTGCGGAGTAGTCGGGATCGGAATGCACTGCATCCGAGCCCGCGAGGGTGCGTGAGGTCGGCGTGCGGATGTCGCGCACGCCGAGTCCGGTGATCGTGTGCAGCATGGTGATCCCTCCGCGCGGCATGGTAGCATGCGCCCGCACAAACAGCCTTCGAGAGGCTCAGGGTGAGCGGATGAAGAGTTCATTGGATGAGCTAGCGTTCACCGACCTGCAGCAGCGCTGGCCGCTGCCGGCGGCGCCGCGGCCCATCGTTGTCATCGGCGCCGGCAGTATCGTGCGCGATGCGCACCTGCCGGTGTACGCGCGGCTCGGGTTTCCGGTGGCCGGGATCTTCGACGTCAACCCGGCGGCGAGTCGCGAGAAGGCCGAGGCCTTCCGCGTCGCGCGCATCTTCGAGTCGCTCGATGCCGCGCTGGCGACGCCCGGCGCGGTCTTCGACGTCGCCGTGCCGCCGTCGCAGATCGGCGCTATCCTCGAACACATGCCCGCCGGTGCGGCCGTGTTGATTCAAAAGCCCATGGGCCGTGACCTCGCCGACGCGCGCCGGATTCGCGAGCTGTGCCGCAAGCGGCGCCTCGTGGCGGCGATCAATTTTCAATTGCACTTCGCACCGAACATGTTGGCGCTGCGCGCTGCACTGGCGCGCGGCCTCCTCGGCGACGTCACCGACGTCGAGGTACGTCTCAACTTGCACACGCCGTGGGGCTACTGGGCGTTCCTGAAGGGCGTCCCACGGCTCGAGGTGGTGATGCACTCGATCCACTACCTCGACCTCATCCGCGCCCTCATCGGCGAGCCGTCCGGCGTCTATTGCCGCGGCGTGCGCCATCCCGACCTTGCCGACTACCCGGATGTGCGCACCAGCATCATCCTCGACTACGGCGACATGATCCGCTGCAGCCTGACGCTCAACCATACGCACACCTTCGGGGCGCGCGACGCCATGTCGCAGCTGAAGGTCGAAGGCACGCACGGCGCCGCGGTCGCCACGATGGGCGTGAACCTCAACTACCCGCACGGCGAACCCGACACGCTCGAGATCGCCACCGCCGACGCGGACTGGACCACTGTCCCGCTGCGCGGCTCGTGGTTTCTGGAGGCCTTCGAGGGGCCGATGTCGAACCTGCAGCGCGTCGTTGCAGGCGAGGACGCCGCGCTAGTTTCGAGCGTCGAAGACGCTTTCCGAACGATGGCGGTCGTCGAAGCGTGCTACGTATCCAGCGCACGAGGGGCGACGCCGATTCCTTCGGGAGACTGACGTGCCGATCCGCATCGACGCGCACCAGCACTTTTGGCGCTACCGCCCGGAGACGCACCCGTGGATCACCGCCTCGATGGCGCCGCTGCGGCGCGACTTCCTCCCGGCCGACTTGCAGCCGCTGCTCGCGGCTGCGGGCTTCGACGCGTGCGTGGCGGTGCAGGCGCAACAGAACGTTGCGGAGACCGAATGGCTGCTGCAGCTGGCCGACGCGCATCCGTTCATTCGCGGCGTCGTCGGCTGGGTCGACCTCTGCGCCGCGACGGTTGCCGGCGAGGTGCGCCGGCTGGCGGCGCATCCGCGGCTGCGCGGCGTACGGCACATCGTGCAGGACGAGCCCGACGATCGTTTCCTCCTGCGGCCCGAGTTCGTGCGCGGCATCGCGGCGCTCGCGCCGTTCGACCTGACGTACGACATTCTGATCTACGCGCGGCAGTTGCCCGCGGCGATCGAGCTGGTGCGGCGCTTCCCGGCGCAACGTTTTGTCGTCGATCACATCGCCAAGCCGGAGATCCGCGCGCGCCGAATCGAGCCGTGGCGCCGCGACCTCGCGGCGCTCGCGGCTTCCGCGAACGTCGCGTGCAAACTCTCCGGCATGGTCACCGAAGCCCATTGGCAGGCGTGGAAGCCGGCGGACTTCACCGCCTATCTCGACGTGGTGCTGGAGTGCTTCGGCGCTGAGCGGCTGATGATCGGCTCCGACTGGCCCGTGTGCACGCTCGCCGGCAGCTACGCCGACGTCATCGCCATCGTCGCCGACCACATCCGCCGGCTCACGCTCGGCGAGGGCGACGCCATCCGCGGTGCGAACGCGGCGCGCATCTACGGGCTGGGTGAAGATCTCGCTTGATGGCCCCGTCAGACCTGCTGCGAAAGCTGGTGCGGCGACATTTTGCACGGCCGCAACTCGCACTGGCCAAGGCCCATCGAACCGTCCTGGGTACGCTGGGCGGCATCTGCTGGGTGGGTGTGACCGGCAGCTGCGGCAAGACGATGACGAAGGAGCTGATCGCCGCAGTTCTCTCCGCACGCGGCCCGGGCCGCAAGAGCAACCGGATGTACAACGGCCCCCAGTTCGTGGCGGAGACGATGTTCACTGTCCTCCCGTGGCACCGGTTCTGCGTCCACGAGCTGGGCACCCAAAGCCCGGGGCAAATGGCAGCGTCGGTTGCTGTGTTTCGGCCGCAGATCGGTGTCGTCACGAACATCGGCGGCGATCATCACGCGTCCTTTCGCAACAAGGAGACGACGGCCGCAGAGAAGGGAACGCTGGTCGAGTCGCTCCCGGCGGAAGGAACGGCCGTGCTCAATGCGGACGATCCTTACGTGTTGGCCATGCGGGATCGAAGCCGCGCGCGCGTCATCACCTACGGGCTCTCGGCGGATGCGATGGTGTGCGGCGAGGCGGCGGCGTGTGCGTGGCCGGACACGCTCTCGTTCACTGCCCGGTACGGCGGCGAGACGGTGCCGGTCCACACGCAGCTGTTGGGCGAGCACTGGATCTCCGCGGTGCTCGCCGCGCTGGCGACGGGGATCGCTGTGGGGATGCGGTTGACCGAGTGCGCGCACGCCGTGGCGGGCGTCAAACCGGCGGATGGCCGGATGAGCCAGCACCAGACCCCCGACGGGATCACTTTCATTCGAGACGACTGGAAGGCGCCGTTCTGGACGATTCCCGCGTCACTGCGTTTCATGCAGGCGGCGCGGGCCCGCCGCCGGGTCGTGATCATCGGTACGATATCGGATTATCCGGGGAGCGCCTCGCCAAAGTACCGGGCGACTGCACGGCAGGCGCTCACGGTGGCGGAGAAGGTGATCTTTGTCGGCAAGTATGCGCGCTCCACGCTCAAGGTTCGTTGCGACGCGAGTGACGATCGCATCATGGCGTTCGACAGCGTGTACGCGCTCCACCTCTTCCTGCGCGGCTATCTGGCGTCGGGTGACCTGGTCCTGTTGAAAGGTTCCGGCGGGGCCGACCATCTTCAACGGCTCGTTCTGGCGCGCAGCAACGACATCGCATGCTGGCGGGAGAATTGTGACCGGTTCATCTTCTGCACCCAGTGCAGGTTCCGGCGTGCACCGTACGTGCCCGATCGCCCGGCGCATGATATCCCTGCTGTGGAGTTGGGAACGCGGGAGCGTCTCTGAGGCAGCGGAGCCGATGCATCACGTCACACGGTCCATCTATCACATCGCTCTGGCGGCCGAGTTTCGGGCGGGCATCTCCGCAGACGTCTACAGGCCGGCCGGCTTCGACCAGGACGGCTTCGTGCATTGCGCGGGCACCCGGTCCGGCGTGCTTGCCGTCGCCAACGACTACTTCGCCAATGCCTTGGAGCCCCTGTTGATCCTTGCGGTAGAACCGGCACGGCTCACATCGAACGTGGTCTTCGAGCCGCCAGCTCCTCTCGCAGGCGGCGGCACCAGCCACCTCGACGAGGAGAACTTCTTCCCGCACGTCTACGGGCCGCTGGATCTCTCCGCCGTTACGGGAGTCGCCTACCTCGTGAACATCGGGGGTGAGTTCGCATGGCCCGAACGCTTCTCGGGGGTGCAGGAGATTCTGGAAGCGCCGAACACCTCGGCGCTCGATGTGCTGGACACCGATCGGCTGCGGCTCACGCGCATGACCGGGGCGGACTTCGACGATCTGTACCGCCTGCATCAGGACCCGCAGGTGATGGCGACGCTGGGCGGCTTGCGCTCGCACGACGTGACCGTCGGGTTCGTGCAGCGCACCGCGACGCACTGGGCGCGCCACGGGTTTGGGCTGTGGATGCTGTACGCGAAGGGTAGCGGCGTGTTTGCAGGCCGCGGCGGGCTGCTGCACGTGACGGTGGGTGGGCGCGAGGAGGTCGAGGTCGCCTACGCGTTGATGCCGGAGTTCTGGGGGCGTGGCTTGGCGACGGAACTGGCGACGACGTGCGTCCGGATCGCGTTCGACGTGTTACGTCTGCCGGACCTCGTGTGCTTCACCCTGCCGACGAACCGCGCCTCGCAGCGGGTGATGGAGAAGGTCGGCTTTTGCTACGAGCGCGACGCCGTGCACGCCGAGCTGCCGCACGTGCTCTACCGGCTGACGGCCTGATCGCTGGCGACGGTGAACGCGCCGTGGAGAAACTCATCCCCCAACCCCTTCTCTTGGAGAGACTGTCGATAAACGGGTACGCCCCTCGATACGCCGCCAAGAGAGGGCGGCTACTCGGGGTGAACGGTTCAACATCTGCGGAAGGAGACCCGCAAATCCGTTCGCCCCGAGTAGGCCCCGTTTTCTCAGGGGCCGTATCGAGGGGCTGCCTCGCAGAAAATCGACAGTCTCTGGAAAGAGAAGGGGAGCTTCAAGTCACCCCCTCGGCTCAGCCTTGCTTCTTCTTACCCAGTGACGGCGGTTCCCAGAGTCGGAAGCCGCCGATGAACGCGTTGGTGTTGGGAACCAGCCGGGCGCCAGCGGGCGCGGTCTTGAGCTTCTTGGCGTTGCCGCCGCCCAGCGCGACCTCGTCGGCCCCGAGCGCGGCACGCAACCGCTCGACCACATCTGCGACGGTGCGCCGCCACTTCTTCTTGCCGAGCCGCTTGAGGCCGCGCAGGCCGACGTAGTCCTCATACGTCCGGCCCTTCTTGTAGGGCAGGTGCGCGATCTCCATCGGTTCGACCGCGCCGTCGATGATGAGCGCCGCGCCGAGGCCGGTCCCGAGGCCGAGGAAGAGCATGCGCCCGCGGCGGTAGCTGCCGAGCGCCTGCATCGCCGCATCGTTGATGATCTTCACCGGACAGCCGAACGCCTTACGGAAGTCGAAACCGACCCAGCCGCCTCCGAGATTTTTCGGCTCGCTCACCGGCCGGTCGCGGAGCACCGGTCCGGGAAAACCGATGGAGACGTGGTCGTACTCCCAGTCGGCAGCGATGCGCTTCACCGCCGATACCATCCGCCGCGCCGTCATCGTGGGTCCGGAAGGGACCTTGCGTGGCTCCTCCTGCCCGGTGACGAGCACCTTCACGTTCGTCCCGCCCACGTCGATGACCAGTGTCTTCTTCATAGTGGCACGGCATCTACTAACAACTGCCGCGTCGTGCAAGCGCTAGACGGCCACGGCGCGACGGCCATAGGTGCGACAGCCGGCTGATTTTCCGCGCCCTCAATACTTGGCTCGACACGGCGCGTTCGGGCCGGGGTGCCTCTTGATGTATTCGATCGACCAAGCAACCGTGCCCGCGCCGATGAAGCCGAGCTTGGTGAACGGATTCGTGAGGAAACTCACGAGAGCTTGGCCGATGCCGCCAGCGCTTGCAGTCTCAGCCGCTGTTGCAGCCGCACCGAGACCTGAACCGGCCAGCCCCCCGAGACTCGTCAATCCGTTGACTCCCATCTCCACGATGCCGAGCGCGGTCGGGCCAAGCACCGCCGCGATCGCGGCTCCGCTGACTCCCCCTCTGACACCTTCATAAGCCCCTTCCGTAAAGCCCTCGCCGGTGACCGTGCCGGTCACGCCTCCGGCTGCGGCGCCGACTGCCGCGCCGCCCAGTAGGGCGCCTCCATAGGTCACGACCGCAACGGCCCCCCATCCCGCGGTCGCGACTGCCGTCCCCGCCAGTGCTGCTGGTGCGGCCGCGATGATAAGCGCTCCGGCCACGAAGCCCGCGACACCGCCGGCCACTGTGGACAGGCTGAACAACCCCAGCGGATCGATTTGGTTCAGCGGGCTGTTGCTCGCGTACACGTAACCCGTTCCGAGCGGGTCTCGGCCGATGAATCGCCCCGCCGCCGGATCGTAGTAGCGCAGGCGATAGCAATAGAGACCACTCTCCGCATCCCACTCACGACCCGTGAAGCGGAACGGGTTCTCGAGCGCCGGATTGCTCCCGCTGGCAGCGAGCAAATTACCCCAGGGATCGTAGCGGTAACGCACGACCAGCTCGCCGGCGCCGTTCGTCAGACCGACGACGCTGCCGAGCCGATCGTACGCGTAATAGTACGTCGCACCACCGCGCGTCATGCTGACTGGGTGGTCCAGGGTTTCGTACACGTAGCTCGCGACCACGGCGCCGCCCGCATCGAGCTCCTGGACCAGATCGGCGCCGTCGTAGACGTAGTGACGCACGACGCCGGCGCGATCGCGTTTGCTGATCCGCCGCCCAATGCCGTCGTACGTGTACGTCGCGAAAGTCCCGTCCGAGAAATCGATTCGCGTGAGCTGGTTGCGTGCGTTCCAGACGTACGTCGTGGTGGCGCCGCCGGTCGTCCGGGTGCGGAGGTTGCCGTTCGCATCGTAGGAATATGTCGTCCCGTCACTCGACGAGACGAGGCGGTTGGCGACGTCGTAGGTATAGTTGACCCCGTTCTTGCTGAGGCGGTTGCCGACTGCGTCGTACGTGTAGGTTTCGCTGATTCCGGGACCGCTCGCGCCGGTCAATTGGTTGATCGCGTCGTATGTGTAGGTCGTCGTCCCGCCCTCGTCCTGTGCGGTCAGCACGTTGCCGAGGGCGTCGTATGCATGTCGGAAGTCCGCCAGCACCGTGCTGCCGTCGGGGCTTGCGCTGCTCACCCGTGTGATGCGGCTGCCGGCGTCGAACTCGTAGCGTATCACAACACCCGTGCCGCCCGCCCCGGGGCCGCGGCTCTTCAGCCGGCCGGCGCCGTCGTATTGGTACTCGTAGGCGAAGCTCGCCGGCGCGCTGGCGGTGAGCGAGAGCGGGCGGTTCAGAGCATCGTAGCCGTAGGCCACGCTCTGAACGGGGTTACTGCCCGTGGCAACGGCGAGCGTTGCGCGCATGCCGTTCTTCGTCCGCGTGTAGTCGATGTGGGTGTCGGGCGCTCCCGGCGCGGCGAGCGTGGCCGCGGTAAGGTCGTCGACACGGTTGTACGCGGTGGTCAGGGTCGCCACCGGATCCATGACGCCGGTGAGGTTGCCGACCGTATCGTAGGTCCGCCCGATCGATTGCTCGTTCGCGCCATCTGGAACGATGTCGGTGACTTGCCGCTCGGCGGCATCGTATTCGTAACGCCTCGTTTGGCCGTTCGGATCCGTGCCCGACATCGCATTCCCGTTGGCGTCATACGTGACGGACTCCACGTGTCCCGACGGGTCGGTCTTGCGGATCACGCGGTCGAGCGAGTCGTATTCCCACGACGTGACCCCGCCGCGCGCGCTGGTCACGGCGGCGAGATTACCCTGCGCATCGTAATCGCTACAGGTCACGCCGGCCGTGCCGCAGGCCGGGTCGGGAGCCGAGTTGGTTGCGTCGATCCTCCGCGTGATGTGATTGCGCTCGTCATACACGAAGCGGGTGGTGCGGCCGTTGGCATCCGTGACCGCGGTGACGTTGCCCGCCGGATCGTATTGAAAGGTCGTCACGGCGCCGATGGCGTCGGTGAGCTGCACCAGGTTGCACGTCGCCGGATCGTACGCGTAGGTCGTCCGGCTCGCCTCGGGCAGACCCGGTGCTCTCGTCGAGCTGGTCACCAGACCCACGCAATGCGCGTCGTCGTAGCGCATCACCGTTTCCGTGCCGACGGCATCGACGATCCGCGCGACGTTCCCCGCGTCGTCGTAGGAGAAAACCGTCTGATTGCCGCTCCCATCCGTGAGGGTCGTAGGCTGGCTGAACTGCTCATAGCCCGTCGACGTGACGCGCTCTTCGGGCTGCCCGACGGCCTCGTGCAACGTGGTGAGATTGCCGCGTCCGTCGTACGTCCCCGTCGCGCGAACACCATCGGGGCGGGTCAAATCGACCCCGAGGCCCTCGTCGTTACGGGCCGTACGTGTCATCCGTCCCAGGGCATCGACCGTGACGGTGTCATTGCCGAACCCGTCGGTCGTAAAGCGGGTCTTGTTGCCCTTGCCGTCGATGAAGGCGGATTCGAGCTGCGCGGGCCGTACGATCGGTAGCGGCTTCGACTCCGTGCCGAGACCGGTCATCGGATCGGCGAGACCGACCGTCTCCGACGGTTCGAACCGACGCGTCGACCCGTCCGGGCGCGACACCAGCACGTTGCGACCGGCGAGGTCGTACGTGTACGTCGTGACGAAGCCGCGCTTCGAAATCTGCGAGATCAGACGATGCCGAGCGTCGTACGCGAACTCCCGGCTCGTGCCGTCCGGGTCGGTGATGCGGGTGAGGTTGCCCGTGCCATCGTGCTCGAACGTTGTCCGCCGGCTCGCCGGGTCGACCACTTCGCTCAAGTGCGCGCCGGCGTAGTTGAGCGTCGTCGTCAGCCCGGCCGGGTCGGTGATGCGGGCAACACGGTCGCTCACGTCGTACTCATAGCTGGTGGTCTTGCCGAGGAAGTCGACGAAAGAGGTCTCGCGCCCCTCCGCATCGAAGTTCACGTCGACACCTTGGGGCAACCGGCGCGTGAAGCTGCCGTCTGCGTTCAAGACCAACTGCGAGAAGTCGCCCGATGGACCGGGAAATGTCGGGGGGCCTTCGAAGGCGAGTGTCAGCTCTTCGTTCGCAGCGGTTGAAACGTTGCCGGCGTCAAAGCCGCCGAACACGTAGAGCTTCCCGGCGGAGACCGCCGCCCCGGACCACCCGCGGCGGGTCGGCATCGACGGGCCGGTCGCCCAGGTGTCAGTCGCGGGGTCGTAGATCTGCACAGCGTTGAGATCACCCGAACCGCCAGCGAAGATATCTCTCGAGGCCCCACCAAGGACGTACAGCTTGCCTTCGAAGACCGCGACGCTGGGCACCCGCGTCGCCGTCGGCAAATCTGCACCTCGCCGCCAGGTGTTCGTGGCCGGGTTGTAGATCTGCAGCTCGCTGCCGGTGCCGACGACGTAGATCTCGTCGCCGATCGCTGCTCCGGCTTGACTGAATCGGCCGATTGGGATGGACCCGAGTGGCGGCGACCACGTGTCGCTCGCCGGGTCATAGCTCCGTATCGGGTAGCCGGGGTAGTAGTCGGGGTTGGCGCCGCCGATGACGTAGATCTTGCCACCAACGGCCGCGGCGACGTGGCCCTCTCTATAGCCGTCGCCGGGAGGGTTGGCCCGGTACTCCCAGGTGTCCTGCGACGGGTCATATACGCGACTGAGGTAGCCCTGTGACCCGCCGATCATGTAGATCTTGCCGTCGACGACCACGAGCGCCGAACTACTCGTCAGGGTGTCAGGCACGGGCGCGCGCGACGTCCACGAGTTCGACTTGGGGTCATAGACGTCGTGCGCCATGGAAGCGATATTTCCAAACCCCGAGAAGAAAATAGTGCCGCCGATGACGTGAATGCCGTCGTCAAGCGCGATTGCCCTCAGCCCGCCGCGCGTGCCGGGAAGCGGCAGGTGCTCGGGCAATGCCGGTCGCTTGCGCCACTTGCCGAGCGGCGATTGGAATCGGGCCGTCGTTCCGTCGCCCGAGACGAGCAGCACCTCGTCGTCGCTCTGTTTGTAGAGCCGCTGCAGCTCCGACAGTGTCCAGCCCGCGCCGAAGGCGCTCGTCCGCTCGTTCTGGATGACGATCTGGTCCGCCACTTTGGTCGCCACGCCGGACATTGGGTAGTGGCTGGTGAGCGTGAGCTCGTAGGGATACAACCCGGTCGGCAGGTCGCCGGCATCGAACTGCACGGCCTGCCGAATGGTCTCGTTGGCGTCCTCGTTCAGGCCCGCGCTGGTCGTAAAGACCGGTTGGCCCTGGTCGACGCCGCCGACGCTGAGACGCGCCGAGATCCGGGGCGGTAGCGCAGCGCGCACCGGTACGGTCATGGTCGTGCTGATGATGGGTTGCGGGTCGGCGCGCAGGCTTCCGTACACGAGGCTGAGAGAGCGCACGGCATCGAAGGAGCGATAGCCCGGGAGAACGTGAGTCTCCGTCAGCTCACCTGAGGACACGGAGGTGTCCGATCCGCTCTGGCACGAAGTGCCCTGTGGGTTGAACAGGTTGGCGATGGCCTCGGCGATCGCTTGCAGCGGCAGGAAGAAGTGCCAATCGGCCGCGCGGATGCCCCCGGAGATGGTTTCGATGCGCCTGCCGTCACCGCTGACCCGCCCCGTGCCGACCACCCCGAACCCGCCGGTCTTCGGATCGAGCGACCAGAGGTCCACTTCCGTTCCCGGCGGCAGCCCGTCGATGTTCGGAAAGCTGATCGGCACCGGCGTGTCGAACTTCACCCCGACCGGCTGGATGGTGATCAACATTCCCGGCTGCAAATTCTCGGGCAGCGCCGCGGGCGCCATCGCTCCCGGCACCAGCGAGATCGACAGCGCCCCGTCGAACATCGCGCCATCCTGGTCGCGCGCCGTCGCCGGCGGGATCACCATGCTGATGCCGAGCGTCGGGTTCGTCACCGTCGTGGTCGCCCCCGGGTCGACCATCGTGAGACTCTCGGCCGCGATGCGCGGCAGGAAGAACGGCCGCTCGACAACGTTGGTGACGCCGTCGATCACCGTGATCGCCTCGCGAAAGCCGGCGTAGGGCGAGCCGTCCGGCGCCGGGTGCGCAGTGAATGAGTTGATGTCGAGGATCTGGCTCCCCGCCGGTGCGTTGCGCAGCGTGAAGCGCCCGGCCGTGTCACTCACGGTCGCCAGCTCCGTACCGATGATGGATACCGTCGCCCCGACGATGGGTGTTTCGAGGTGTTGAACGAAGTCGTTGGTGTCGAGCACGCGCCCGGTCAGCGCCGTCTCTCCACCCGGCGGCGCCCCCTCGACGGTGATCGTTACGGTTTCGGAAGCCGCCAGCTCGCCGGCGCTCGCCGAGAAGGTCAAGGTGAGCGGCCCGACCTGACTCGCATTTGGGGCAAACTTGAACATGCCTGTCCGGCCGTCGAGAGAGACGTTCGCCGGCAGCGGCAGGGGCGCGGCGGAGAAGGACAAAGGCCCGCCTTGCGGATCGACTGCCGACAGGTGAAGGGTCAGCGCCGTTCCCAACGGCACCACGTGATCCCCAATGGGCGCGAGCGTGAACTGGCAGTCCACGAGCGAGTTGTTGACCGCGTCCACCAGCTTCGTGATCGCCGCGTCGCCGCCGTAGAACGAGCCGCACCCCGTTGTCGGGGCCAGTCCGAGCGCGATGTTCACGCCCAGCAACAGCTCGTTGGCGGCGACGGTCCCGGCGCCGTCACAGTCGCCGATGCAAGCCGTCGCGCCGAAGACGCGATGCGGCGCGGTCGCGAGCACGGCGATGGAGAACCAGGCGGTGAAAAGCAAACTGCGCGTCGTCATCGGGATTCCCCCCTGTTCTCGATCAACACCCGGTGTCGCACCTTCTAACCCGTCGATCCGGCCCTGACAAGCGCTCGCGAAGGTCCTTCGACCTGATTCACGAGACGGCCGTCGCCCGTCCGGCACGCCACTGGTGCAGCGCGAAGAGCAGGATCGCGGCGGGCGGGACGAGCAAGTAGATCCAGATCGCGTGCAGCGGCGGCGCTCCTGGACTGACGGACAGATCGGTACTCAGCTCGGCGTTGTCGGATCCGTGTCGCACGTCGACTCGGAGCATCCAAGTGCCCGGCGCCGGCAGATCGATGGCCGCAGCGTACAACAGCTTGTTCGTCGCCTGCGCGTGCGTTGCCTCAGCGGTGAAGACCGAAGACGCTTCCGACCAGAGCGCGATCGAAACCTCTGCATCGAGAATCGGCTCGCCGCGCTCCTGCACCAAGACGCTGACGTCAGCCGGCCCGGCGCGCAGCGGCTCCGGGGCGGTGAAGACCGTGATCACGAAGGGGCGGGAGGTCTCCTTCAAGCGGACGGTGCCGCCGTCGCCGTGTGCCGCTCCGCACCACAGCACGAACGCGAGGGCGCTGGCGAGAAGACACGTCGATGACGTTGCCAATACCCCACCCAGTGCGGTGGGCACCCAGCGCCGACGCCGGGGAATGAATTCCCCGGCTGAGTTTGTGAAAAGTCCCCTGAAGGGGACTCCAACGCCTGCATCTGTAGTCGGCTTCAGCCGACTTGGGTCGACTGAGCCGGGGAATTCATTCCCCGGCGATCGCGACGGCACACTCGCTACGAGTCTATCGACAGTCCCGTGAGAGAGGGGCAACCGGATGACCGCTTCCGACCACGAAGCGCGCATCAACGTTGCACGACGGCAACGCCCGGCGGAGCGTGCATCATCGTGCCGCGCATTTGCATTGGCTGCAGAAACGTCCAGACGCCACCCAGGTAGAGTGCGACGGCGACGACCGCCCATGGTGTCACGAGCCCGAGCGCGGCGCGCGCGCGCGGCGCGTAGCTGCTGGCTATGCGCCAGCTGACGTAGAGGGTCAGCAGGAGGCCGGCGTCGAGGAGCAGCAGCTCCAACCCGAGCGGATCCATCCCCATCCCGACGTGCACCCATCGCGGCGCGGCGAAGCGGCCATGTCCGAGATCCGCCAGCACGCGCTGCAGGACTGGGAGCGCCGATCCGAAGCCGGTGAACAAATGGAAGAGGAAATGCGCCGCCCACATCGCCGCCCCGAGCGGGACGAGGGCGAGCGCGAAGCGGCGCCGCCGCTCGCCGGCCGCGCGTCCACCGACAACAATCGGCGCTACGACGAGCGCCAGCAGCAGCGCGACGCTCATGGCGGGCTTCGTCAGCCGCACGGCGACCGGCTCCACCATGACCGCGGCGCTGGCGAAGGCGGCGAAGACGAGGACGAGGGCCAGAGCCGTCACGTCGGCACGGCGCGACAACCGCCCGAGGGAGGAACGCTTGCGATCGTGGAACAGATCGCGCCCCGGCACGACGGCGAGGATGCCGATATTGTCGCGCGGACACGCCTGGATGCAGTCGAGGCAGAACGTGCAGTCGAGGTTGCCGACCTTGCGCGGCAAGAACAACCCCAGCTCGCAGCCGCGGTGCCGCTGGTTACCGCGCAGGCAGTCGTGCGTCGTGCAGCTGGCGCAGGCCTGCGGCTCTCGTACCCGCACCTCGAGTGGTGAGACCAACGACTGGATGAAGTGAAACTGCCCGATCGGGCAGACGTACTTGCAAAAGCTCGCGCCCGCGAAGAACGTGTCGACTGCCAACGCAGCGGTGAAGTACGCGACGATGAGCCACGCCGTCCACCACGGGCTGTCCCACAGGTCGAAGACCTCATACGCCCAGAAGAACGCGACCAGCAGCAGCACGGCGAGCCACTTCGAACGCAGTCGCCGCGGCCAGCGCAGACGCGCGAGCCCGAGCCGCCGCCCCAACTCGCGCGGCAGCATGAACGGGCAGGCGAAACAGAAAAAGTTGCCCGCAGCGAGTAGCGCGATGACGGTGCAGCCGCGCCAGTACGTCCACGGCAGCACGCCGGCGAGATTCATCGGGCTCACCTGCGGTCCGAGCAGACCGTCGGCAACGACGGCACCCGCGAGCAGCAGCATGACGGACTGCGCCGCACGCCGGAAGTACGACCAGCGCAGCACCCGGCCAACGAAGGGCACTCTGAGCAGGTCGAACGACCCTTCTTGTTTTAGAGACTGTCGGTTCTCTCCGAAACCGCCCTTCGAGACGCCGCCGAAGGATCGCCGCTCCTCAGGGCGAGCGGAGTTGTCCTTTGTTTTGAATGAAATGAACTCACGTACCGTTCGTGCTGAGGCTCTCGAAGCACGGCTTGACGAATTTATCGACAGTCGCCTCACCACCGCAGAGCCCGAGCGCGCCAGGTTCTGCGGCGACAGCACTCGCGATATCACAGCCACAGCCGGGATCAGAAAGAAGAGCGACGCCGGCACCCACATGATCGCCCCGGCGGTGACCTGGTCGTCCAGCGGCGTGATGCCACCCAACCGCGGGACGGTCGCGTAGAACGGGTAGATCAAGCGCTCGGAGAACGTGAAGAAGGCGGAGAAGATGGTGTTCTGGACATCGGCGAGCAGCAGGTACGGCACCATCGTCCAGCGCGGCCACGCCGCCTGACTCGGCCACGGCTGCACTACCGGCCACCAGAAGAGCAGCGCGGCACCGACGAAGCAGCCGTGCTCGATCGCGTGCCAGGGCGGCGAGCGCAACGCCAGCTGATACGCCGCCGGAACGTGCCATCCCCAGGTGGCGACGAAGAGCGCCAGCCAGCAGACGACCGGGTGCGTGAGCCGGCTCCCGAAACGTTGCAGCGCCGGCCACGCGAGGAACGGGCCGAGCCCGTCCTTCGCCAGCGTCCCGGGCAGCCCGCGCAGCAGCGGGACCGCCGGCGCGGCGAGCAACAGCAGCGGCGCGACGACCAGCATCAGGAGCAGGTGTTGGATCATGTGCACCTGGAGCAACAAGCCGCCGAAGGCGTCGAGTGGCGACACGATGGCGACCAGCAGCGTGGCGAGCCCGGCGACGAACGCCGCAAGCCGCCAGCGCGGAAAACGCTCGGGCATCTGCACGCGCAGCTCGCGGAAGCCGCGCGCGTACACCACGCCGACCGCCAAGAGGACGACCATCAACCCCGGCCGAATCGTCCACGATGCGAGGACGGCGTGCGCGACGGGACTCACCAGTCACGCCTCTCGGTGGCTCACCGCGTCGACGCCGCGCCCGCCGCGGGCTGGCTCGCGTCGTGCGCCCCGCGCTGGCCGGGCGGGTGCATCGTCTGCAGGAAGGCGACGATGGCCGTCACCTGTGGTGGGCTCAGGTTCTTTCCGTAGGCCGGCATGTTGCCCCCACCCTGCACGATCTGCCGGACCAGCTGATCGGGCGTCAGCCGCGTTGCGGTGTCGTCGAGGGCCGGACCGCGCATTCCACCCGCGCCGCCGAGCGAATGGCAATTGCGGCACTGCTTGCTCTGAATCAGCAGCGCGCCCTGCAGCTCGAGCGGCGAGCGATCCTTCACGTACTCGACCGGTGTGGGCGCACTGCTCCAGGCTTCCATGACCGGCGACCAGGGTGAGTAGGTCCCTTGCCAGGTGAGTGTCCCGATGATCACAAACGCCATGATCACGATCACCACCGACACCGGCCGCCGACGATAGCTCTTCTCACCAGTCCCCGACAGGAAGGGCAACGCGAAGAGCAGGCCGATGGCGATCGGCGGCGCCGCCAACATGAGCACCGTCTCGGTCCACGCCGGCAGCAGCGCGAACACGGAGAACAGCCACAGGAAGAAGAAATCCGGTCGCGGCACGGTGCGGATGATCGTCGGGTCGGGCTGGCCGGTCGGGCCGAGCGGGCCGACAACGGCCGCGACGATGACCAGGCTGGCGATGATCAGGCCGGCGAAGACCAGATCCTTCTGCGCGGCATAGGGGAAGAATGGCTCGCCGTCCGCGTGCACCAGCTCCTGGTACTCGCGGAGGTACCGTTCACGCGTCGCCAGCCGTCCCGGCATCGGCCACTCGTTGATGCCGAGCTTGAGCACGAGCAAGAGGTGCAGACCGACGAACAGGAAGATCATGGCTGGGATGACGAAGACGTGCAGCGTGAAGAAGCGCGACAGCGTCTCGCCGGCGATGATCGGACCGCCGAGCACCAGGTGCACGAGCTTGAAGCCGATCAGCGGAAAGCGCCCCATGATCGACGCGCCGATGCCGAGGCCCCAGTAAGCGTCCTGGTCGAACCGCATGATCTGCCCGGTGAACGCCATGCCGAGCGTACACAGCAACAGCACGACGCCGGCGAGCCACGTGAGCTCGCGCGGATACTTGTAGGCGCCGAAGAGAAAGACCTGGGCCATGTGGATGGCCACCAGAGCGACCATGAAGTTGGAGCCCCAGCCGTGCAACGCCCGCAGGAACCAGCCGAGCGGCTGCTGGTAGTTGAGGAAGAGGAGGCTCTCCCACGCCCCTTGCGTCGACGGCGCATACACGGTCGCCAGACAGATCCCGGTGACCACCTGCAGCACGAAGACCACCAGGGTCGCGCTGCCGAAGACGTACCACCAGCTCGCCGAGCTGCGTGGCACGGGGTGCGCGGCCATGTCACCGACCGGCTGGTAGATCTGCAGGCGATGGTCCAACCAGTCGCCGATCGTCTTGATCCCATCCTTCACGGTCATCGCGGGCGCTCCTTCAAGACAGCGTCGACGCTCTGAAGCCAACGGCAGCCACGCGCCCCGCCAGGGAATAGAATTCCCTGGCTACGTTGGTATGAAGTCCACTGGAAGTGGACTGACGAAGGAGGAGTCGGCTTCGAGCCGACTTCCTCTGAGCGTAGCCGGGGAATTCGATTCCCCGGCGGCGAACGTGGCAGGCCGCTCCGTTCATTGTCCTCAAACCTCGGGCTGCCCGAGGGTCGGCAGCTGGCCGGCGCGGACGAGCAGCTCGCCGTGCTCGACCTTGTACTCGTACTGATAGAGATCCCGCGGCGGCGGCCCGGAGGCGCGCCGTCCGTCGGTGTAGAATGCGCCGCCGTGGCACGGGCACATGAACAACCCCGCCTCCTGGAACCAGCGCACCGGGCAGCCGAGGTGTGTGCAGTTGATCGCGAACACCTGGAACGAGTCGCCGGTGATGCGCCGCACCCAGCAGGGAATCTTCGTCGTCTCCCCGTCCCACGGCCGGACGAACGGATTCTGATAAGTCGCGAGCCGCGTGTGGTTCTCCGGGAAGTTGGTCACCGGCCCGAGAGAAATCCACGCCAGCCAGGTGAAGCGACGCATCGGCGACATGACGTAGCCGATGACCGGAATCGCGAAGAGCGCCGCCGCGATCGCGTTGAGCACGAGGCCGAAGCTGAAAAGGAAGCTGCGCCGCGAAGTGCCGGCCGGGGCCGGCGCGGTCGTGGTCGATGGTGTGGTCTGCGGCGTTCCGTCCATCACTCGTTCTCTCCTCGAAGATTCTGCGCCGCGGGCTGAGCGGCAGTCCGGAGACGCTTCTCGACCAGCCACGCAACGACGTCCGTCACCTGCTGCGCCGTCAGCGGCCGCCCCGGCACATCGCCACGCCAGTCGGGATGCTCGAGGTCCGGCCGCCCGGCGATCACCAGGGTGCGCAGCGCCTGATCGCTCACCAGCGCGAGATACGCAGTGTCGACGATGGAACCGACCTTGTCCTTTCCCCGGCCATCCGGGCCGTGGCACGACGCGCAGAAGGTGGCGTAGACCTCGGCGCCGCGGCGTGCGTCGCTGCTGCCGTCGCTCGCATACAGAGGCGGCGCATCGCCCGTAACTGCGCCGGGACGTCCCCAACGCTGGCGGATGCCGCCGATCAAGATGCCGATTTGCTCATCCGTGAGCACGCCACCGGCGCTGTGTCCAAACGGCGACATCGCCGTGCCCGCAACCCCTTCGGTGATCACCCGCCGCATTGACGCGTCGTCGATGAGCGCCAAGAACACGGGGTTACTCAGCGGCGGCGCCGGACCGAGTCGTCCTTCGGCCCCGTGGCAGCCGGCGCAATTCTCGCCGTAGAGCCGCGCGAAGTCCTTGACCTCCGCAGGGTGCAAGGGGCGGTCGGCCTCGGTGGGCCGCCCGGGGAGCGTATCGCACCCCACCACGGCCGCCACCAGCGCGACGCAGAGGACGAACGGGCGCCGCCGGTGCGCCGTCACTGCGGCTCCTCCGGCTCGCTGACGCCGGGGGCCTCGACGCCGGCGCGCATCAGGAAGGGCATGTGTTGCAGCGTCGAGATGCGCTCGGCGCGTGCGACCACGAAGCCCGCCGTCAAGCCGAACCCGATCTGGCAGATGATGAACCACCGCCAATAGATGAGATCGGCGAGGACCGGATTGATGACGTCGAGCGTCGCCCAGAGCAGCCCCGTCCACAGCAGCGGCGCGACGAAGCCACCGAAGAACGCCGGGTGGCGCGGGAACATCGGCAGCATGACCCCGTAGAGCAGGCCCACGAGCAGCGATACGACCGCGTGGATCACCACCGCGACGAAGAAGGCGGACGGGATGAACGCCGAGAGCGCGGCGACGTCGGCGGACGCCATCTTCGACATCCCGCTCGCCGCCAGGATGTTGATCGGGTACCAGGGACTGCCAAACGCCACGACGCCGTACGCCGCGGCCAACGCCGCCATCGCGATCCCGCCGGCGATGCCACCCTTGATCCCGGCCGAGTACGGATAGATCTCGAGAGGCAAACGCGCCCGGTGACCCAACTCGCCCACTTCCAGGTGCGCCACCGCCACCCGTGCCGGCCTGACGACCGCGGCGGGAGGCTCGATCGGAACCGCCTCGTGGCGCTCCGCGGGCAGCACCTCTTTGAACCAGCCGACAGCGCCCGCCAGCGCCAACACGAAGCCGATGACGCTGACGGTGACGTTGGTAACCAGGCCGGCGCCGAGGAACGTGATGCCGAGGGCGGTGATCATCGGCCACGGCGTCGGCGCCGGCATCTCGATGCGGCCCGCCAGCTCGTCCCTTCTTTTCTCGCTCAGCACGGCGTCGGTCCCCATACTCAACGACCGATCACGTACACGGTGGTGAATACGACTACCCACACCACGTCGACGAAGTGCCAGTACCACGACAGCACCTCGGTGTGCTCCGTGTGGCGTTCGTGGACGTGCCCGAGCATCGTCAGGACCAACACCAGCCCGATGGCGATCAGGCCGACCACGACGTGCGTGGCGTGCAGGCCGACGAGCGCGTAGTACGTGGTGCCGAACAGATTGGTCCGGATCGTCAGGCCGCGGTGGTAGATCAGCTCGTGCCACTCGACGCCGGTGCCGATGAGGAACTCGAGCCCGAGCAGCAGGGTGATCAGCCACCACAGCCCGAAGCTCTGCACCCGCCCTGCCCGCAGCGCGCGTACGGCGACCACGATCGTGATGCTGCTCGACAGCAAGCAGACGGAGTTCAAGATCGGCGGCTCGAGCACGTCGCGCGGAAACGGCGCGCTGATGCTCTTGCCGATGTAGAACACGTAGGCGGACACGAAGATCGCGAAGAACGCGCTCTCGGTGAGGATGACGGCGAGAATGCCGACGCGTCCGCGCGGCGGGCGAGTCGATTCGGCGGCGCGCGGCGCGGCGAGTGCGGTCGCGGCGGTCATTCGTACTTCCAATCGGGATCGTTGGGGTGTTTGAGATCCCACAGCGGCCGCCGGCTGCGCACCGCCGGCGAGGTCTCGAAGTTGTATTCCGGCGGCGGTGAGCTGGTGGACCACTCGAGCGTCCACGCGTCCCACGGGTCGTCCCCGGCGGGCGCCCCCGAGCGCAGCGCGCGCAGGACGTTGGCCACGAAGCACAGCACGCCGGCGCCCTGGAAGATGACGCCGACCGACGCGATGAGGTTCAGCATCTCCAGGCCGCGCCCGGCCTGGTACGTGTAGATGCGGCGCGGCATACCCATGAGCCCGGCGAAGTGCAGCGTGTCGAAGGTCACGTGGAAGCCGATCAGAAACAGCCAGAAGTGCCACATGCCGAGCGTCTCACTCAGCATCCGACCCGTAGCCTTGGGGAACCAGTAATAGATGGCCGCGAAGATCGTGAAGAGGATTCCGCCGATCAAGACGTAGTGGAAGTGCGCGACCACGAAGTACGTGTCCGTGAGCTGCCAGTCGAACGGCGCGACGGAGAGGATGATGCCGGTCAGCCCCGCGATCAGGAACTGGAAGAGGAAGCCCAGGCAGAAGAGCATCGGCACCTTGAAGCGGATCTTGCCGCCCCAGATCGTTCCCAGCCAGTTGAAGATCTTGATGCCCGTCGGCACGCCGACCAGCATCGTCGAGGTGGCGAAGAAGGCGTTGCCCGCCGGGGTCATGCCGACGGCGAACATGTGATGCGCCCAGACGCCGAGGCTGATGAAGCCGATCGAGATGGTCGCCGCGATCATGACGTGGTAGCCGAAGATCACCTTGCGCGAGAACACCGGGATGATCTCCGAGGCGAACGCGAAGCCCGGAATCACCAGGATGTACACCTCGGGGTGTCCGAAGATCCAGAAGAAGTGCTGCCACAAGACCGCGGAGCCGCCCGCCTGCGTGTCGAAGAAGTGCGCGCCGAGGAAGCGGTCCAGCAGCAACATGACCTGCGCCGCCGACAACGGCGGGAGGGCCACGAGCATCAGGAACGACACCACGACCGCCATCCAGACGAGCACCGGCATCTTATTGAGCGTCATGCCCTCACAGCGCATGCACACCACCGTCGTGATGAGGTTGACGGCAGTGGCGAGCGAGCCGATGCTGGTGATGAAGATGCTCAGGATCCAATAATCGGTGCTGTTGCCGGGCGAGAACGGCCGCTCGGTGAGTGGTGCGTAGGCGAACCAACCGACGTCCGGTGCGCTCCCAGCGCCGTACAACCCTTCACCGCCGATGTAGCTGAAGTAGAGCAGCAGGCTGCCGAAGAACCACAGCCAGAACCCGAACGAGTTGAGGCGCGGGAACGCCAGGTCGCGGGCGCCGATCATCAGCGGCACGAGGTAGTTGAAGAAGCCGATGAGGATCGGCATGCCGACCAGGAACACCATCGCCGTGCCGTGCATGGTCATGAGCCGGTTGAACACCTCCGGCGGGACGATGCCGGCGTTGGGCATCGCCAGCTGCAGGCGCATGGCCGACGCTTGCAGGCCGGCGACCACGAAGAATACGAGACCGCCCCCGATGTACATCATCCCGAGGCGCTTGTGATCGACGGTGACGACCCAGTCGTGGAGCTTCCCGAGGACCGGCAGCTCGACGGCATCCGGCTGCAGCGCGATGTCCTGCTCGATGACGGCCATGCGATCCTCGCGTCGCTAGCGCAGCGTCGCGATGTAGGCGACGACGTCGTCGAGATCCGACTCGTTCAGATTCATCGCCGGCATGAGGACGCCCGGCTTCATGACGTCCGGGTCGTTCAGCCAGATCTTCAGGTGCTCGGGCGTGTTGAGCGCGACGCCGGCGCCGAGCGTCTCGCGGCTCATCAGGTGGGTGAGATCCGGTCCGAAGCGGCCGTTCGCCGGCGTGCCGCGCACGACGTGGCAGTTGATGCACGCGGTCGACTCGAAGACCGTGCGCCCGCGGCTGACCGCCGGGTCGCGGACCGCTAGGTCCTGCGCGGCGGGCCGTTGCTGCGTCGCCACCCAGCGCTCCCACTCGTCGCGCGGCTGCACGACCACGCGCAGCAGCATGAGCGCATGCTCCGTGCCGCAGTACTCGGCGCACTGGCCGAGGTACGTCCCGGGCTCGTGCGGGTCGATCCACATCGAGTTCTTCTTGTTCGGGATGAGGTCGGTCTTGCCGGCGAGGCGCGGCACCCAGAAGCTGTGCACGACGTCGGCGGACTCCAGATCGAGGAACGTCGGCGTCGGATTGTGCGGGTCGCTCACGGGGATGTGTAGCTCGTTGGCCGTAACGATGCCGAGGCCGGGATACTGGAACTCCCACCACCATTGATGGCCGATGACGCGCACGCCGATCGCGCCGGGCGGTCGTTGCGCTGCCTGGACGGTGTAGATCGTGCGCACCGTTGTGAGGATGAGGACGAAGGCAATGAGGATCGGCACCGTCGTCCAGGCGAGCTCGACGGGGCCACTACCGTAGACCTGCGGGGGCTCACGGCCATCGTCGTCCGGTCGCACCCGGAAGCGTACGATGCTGTAGGTGAGCAACCCGCCGACGATCACGAAGATCACGGCCGTGATCGCGATGACGAAGATGCCCAGCGTGTACACCTGCTCCGCCGGAGTCGAGACCGGCTTGAGGATGCTCGACGGAGCGATCTTGGCGTTGGCGCTCCCCATGCCCCAGTCGTCCGCCAGGGCTGGCAGCGCCACTGCGAGCACGGCGGTGATGGTCGACCAGACCGGCCTCATACGCCCGGGCCAGCGTCTCTGCCGCTCTTCAACTCCCACGAGACCACTCCTCCGACTGCTGCGCGCGCAGTCTGGACCGAGTGGCGTGAGCAAGTCAACTAGTCGGGGTGAGGTCGGAGGTATTCAGCTGGTTCCTCGTCCTCGACTTCGGTAAGAAGACCTGCGTGGAGGGCGTTACCGCATACGAGCATGAGCGTGCGCCAGAGCAGGCTGCAATTGCGCAACCGGCGGTGAGGCGGCCGAACTGTGCTCGGGCGCTCGCGCTGGCGGGGCTCGCGGTCGGGGCGCTCCTGTTACCGCCCGGGGCCACGGCATCGTGCACCACACCCCGCTTCAAGGTACCGCCACAGGATTACGGCGTCGGGCATGCTCCTTTCTCCGTCGCGGTGGGAGACTTCAACGGCGGCCACATGCCCGACCTCGCCGTCGCAAACTTCAGCGCCAACACCGTGTCAGTGCTCCTGGGGGATGGCCACGGTGGCTTCGGAGCGGCGACCGATCTCACGGTTGGAAATTCTCCTGACTCCGTCGCCGTGGGGGACTTCAACGGCGACGAGATGCCCGACCTCGCTGTCGCGAACTTTACCGACGCCACCGTGTCGGTGCTGCTGGCCGATGGCAACGGTGGCTTCGGGGCGGCAACCAATTTGGCGGTTGGAAATTCTCCTGACTCCGTCGCGGTGGGCGATTTCAACGGCGACGAGACGCCCGACCTCGCCGTCGCGAACTATGCCGACGCCACCGTGTCGGTGCTGCTGGCCGATGGCCGCGGTGGGTTCGGCGCGGCGACCAACTTCGGCGTCGGAAAGTTTCCTTCCTCAGTCGAGACTGTCGATTTTCTCGCAAACAGTGCTTCGACAAGCTCAGCACGAGCGGTTGGGGATTCAATTTCAAAGAAGAATTCCGCTCACCCTGAGCTTGTCGAAGGGTCTGCCTCGCGTTTATCGACACTCTCAGTCGCGGTGGGGGACTTCAACGGTACCTCCGGCCTCGCCGTGGCCAACCAGAACGACAACACCGTGTCGGTACTGCTCGCCGATGGCCGCGGTGGGTTCGGGGCGGCGACCAACTTCGGCGTCGGAAAGTTTCCTTCCTCAGTCGCGGTGGGGGACTTCAACGGCGACCGCACGCCCGACCTCGCCGTGGCGAACTACGCCGACGCCACCGCGTCGGTGCTCCTGGGCAATGGCCGCGGCGGGTTCGGGGAGGCGACCAACTTCGCCGTCGGGCTTGCTCCGGATTCCGTCGCGGTGGGGGACTTCAACGGCGACGGCACGCCCGACCTCGCCGTGGCGAATCGGGGCGACAACACTGTGTCGGTGCTGCTGGGCGATAGCCGCGGTGGTTTCGGGGCAGCGACCAACTTCGGGGTCGGCAAGTTTCCCTTCTCCGTTGCGGTGGGGGATTTCAACGGCGACGGCCCGTCCGACCTCGTCGTGGCGAGTCGGGGGAACAACACGGTGATCATCTTGCTCAACGACTGCGTGTTCACGCCTCTCCAAACGCCGACCAACCCGCCGCCCTCCACACCCACGCAAACGCCGGCGCTCAACCCCACCGCCACAACCCCGGCGAGCTGCGTCGGCGACTGCAACGGCGACGGTCAGGCGACCGTCGCCGACCGGCTCACCGTGGTGAACATCGCCCTCGGCAATGCCCCACTCGCGCGGTGTGACGCCGCCGATCGCAATCACGACATGCGCATCACCGTGGACGAGATTCTGACCGTGGTGAACGACCCCCCGAACGCGTGCCCCGCCGACTAGCACCGGACCTGTGATATAGGATCGGCGCACGCATGGGATCCGCGGACGCAGAGCTTGCGCAGGCCGCCACACTGGCCCCGGCCAACGAGCCGTTCACACCGGCGCAGCTCTCGCCGCTGGAGCGTGGACTGCGGCTGTTCACCGAAGTGCGTCCCGGCGAGGGCCTCACGGCGGTCGTCATGTTTGCCAACGTGTTCGTGATCCTGTGTGCCTACTATTTGGTGAAGCCGTTGCGTGACGGCTGGATCGCGGTGTCTGCCGTGCAGGGCCTCTCGAGTGTCGAGGTCAAAGCATACACCAGCTTCGCGCAGAGTCTCATCTTGCCCGGAGCCGTGGCGCTGTATGCGCGTTTGGTCACGCGTTGGCCACGTCGCGAGCTGATCACGCGGACCACGCTGTTCTGCATGTCCAATCTGCTCATCTTCTGGCTCCTGCGCCACGCGCAGGTCGCCAACGCAGGCGTCGTCTTTTACATCTGGGTGGGCATGTTCGGGCTGTTCCTGGTCTCGCAATTCTGGGCGTTTGCCGCCGATCTCTATACCGACGAGCGCGGTCGACGCCTCCTGCCGATGATCGTCATCGGTGCGACCGCGGGAGCGGTCACCGGGTCCTTCGTGACCGAAGCCATCGTGCGATCGGCAGTGCTCGACAGCAGCGCCCTCCTGCTTGCGGCCAACCTTCCGCTGCTGGCGTCGATTGCCTTGACGGCGGTCGCCGATGCCCGCGGTGCAACGGGCGAGGGGTCGCACCCGCCGGGACAACGGCCGACCGCTGTCCCGGTCACCGCGACCGACGGCAAGCATGTCGGGGCGCTCAAGTTATTGCGCCGCAACCGCTACCTCGTGGCGGTTGCGGGCGTCACGCTGCTCACGCATTGGGTGAGCACCAACGGCGACAACCTCCTCTTCCGGACGGTCCAGGAGGCTCTCGCAAGCGACCTCGCCGCTCGTGGCGGTGTCGACGCTCACGCCATGAGTGTCTTCGTGCGCGAGGGAACGACGGCGTTCTACGGGAGCTTCTTTTTCTGGGTGAACCTCTGTGCCTTGGTGCTGCAAGCGTTCTTCGCGTCGCGGCTGCTGAAGTATGGTGGGTTCGGCGTCATCCTCCTGCTCCTTCCGGTGATCGCGCTGTTCGGCTACTCGGCGATGGCGTTCCTGCCACTGCTGCTGGTGGTCCGAGTGATGAAGACTGCGGAGAGCTCGACCTCCTACTCCATCAACAACACCGCGCAGCAGGTGCTCTGGCTGCCGACCACGACTGAAATGAAGTACAAGGCGAAGCCGGCCATCGAGACCTTCTTCGTCCGTTTCGGCGATGGGCTGGCCGCCGTGACGGTCCTGATCGGCGTGCGCCTCTATGCGCTGCCGACCAGCTCCCTCTTCTTGTTCAATGTCGCCCTGGTCGTGCTCTGGTTGTTGATCGGCATTGTCGTGGTGGGTGAGCACCAGCGCATCAGGGCGCTGCAGCAGCCCGCGCGGTGAGGCTACCGCGTCTGCCGGCGGCTGAATTTCGCGCATCACGGTGATACACAACCAGCCGTGATGTCCGCCGTGTCACGCCTGGCGCGCAGCCTCGGGGTCGAGGCGGGCGAGGGACGCGTGTTCGCCTGGGGCGCTACCACGCTCTTCCTGATCGGCTGGGCGTCGGTGTCGCTCGCCAACGTCTCCGAGACCTTCTTCCTGAAGCGCGTCGGGGTGCAGCGCCTCCCCGTGGTGTTCCTCGTCAACTCGCTGCTGCTGATCGGCACGACCTACGTCGTGAGTCGGATCGCGGCGCGCACTGCGAATCGACTCGTGCTGACGGCGACCTTCGCGGCGCTGGGAGGCATGGTCGTCCTGCTGTGGCTGCTGGTCCTCGCCCACGTGAGCGGCGTGTTCGTGCTGTTGGTGATTGCCGCGAAGCAGCTCGATGCGATCGCGCTGATCGTCTTTTGGATCGTCCTTGGCGGCTTGCTCCACGGGCGTCAAGCGAAGCGACTCTACGCTCCCATGATCGCCGGAGGGACGCTGGGCAGGATTTTCGGCAGCTTTGCATCCGGCACGATCGGCGGGGCGTTTGGGATTCCGACCCTCCTCCCCGTGGCGGCGGTGGCGCTCGGCCTCGCCAGCGGGCTGGCGCTACGGATGCGAGCCGCGCTGCCGGCGCCCGTCACCCGCATGGCCGGCCGGCGCCCAGCCGCCGCAACGCCGGCGGCCTTGGCGAAGTTCGGTCAGCTATGGCGGGAGAGCCGCCTGTTCCAACTGCTCGCCGTCAGTGCGCTGCTCGCCGGAACGCTCGGTCCGATGCTCTACTTCCAGTTCTCGTACATCGTCGACCTCGCGACGCGGGGATCGAACGGCGAGATGCGGTTGCTCGACGTCTACGCCAAGCTGCGCGGCTTCATCAACGTCGGCGTGCTCGCCATGCAGCTCGTCGGGACGCCACGCGTCTTTCGGCGCATCGGTGTGCCGCTTGCCGCGACACTCTCACCACTCGTCTACCTCCTGGGCTTCCTCGGCGTGAGCACGCGTCTCGATCTGCCGTCGGGTATCGGCGCCGTCGGCGGCACCAACCTACAGGACCACGCGATTCAGGAACCGGCGCAGCGCATCTTGGTGACGCTGCTGCCGGAGCGCGTGCGGGCGGCGGCGACGTCGCTCGTCGAAGGTCCGGTGCAGCGCACCGGGAGTGCGCTGGGCAACGTCCTGGTCCTCTGCGCCCTGGCGGTCAGCACGCCCGCGTGGGTTGGATTGGTAGCCTTGCCGATCGCCGGACTGTGGCTCGCGATCGCGATTGCGCTGTGGCGGATCTATCCGACGCTCCTGCTCGAGGTGGCGGCGACCGGCCCCATGCACGCTGAAATGACGCAGTCGCTTCCCGAGCTGGTGGATCCCGGCACGGTGCGTGTGCTCCTGTCGTCGCTCGTCGATCCGGACCTGCGGCGCTGTCGCGCCGCGTGCGCGCTGGTCATCGAGGCGCCGCGGACGGCAGCCGTCGCCACCCTCGCGCGTGCCGTCCGCGCCGCGCCGGAGGCGAACCGCCCGCTGCTGATCGAAACACTCCACGACTTCCTCGAGCGCCGCCCGCACGGCCAACGACCCCTCCCCGAAGCCGCGCGCAGCATCGAGCCCTTGCTGGCCGATGGGCGTGCCCTGTCACCGGTGTCACGTGCTCACCTGGTCGAGGCCTATGCGCACCTCATTCCGTCGCTGCGACAGGGCACGCACGACGCCAACGTCCTCACGCAACTCCTGGCCGACCCCGCCCCTGCCGTGCGCCTTGCCGCGACCGTGCACCTGCACCGCTCCGGGCTGTCGGAGGCGACGGCGGCGGACCTGGACGCCGTCTTCGCCGACACCTTTGCCGGCGATGACGCGGCGGCGCGCCACATCGCGCTCGAAGCACTCGGCGCTTCGCTGCTCGCGATGGATCGCAACGGCCCTGACCAGGCCGGCGAGGCGGAGCGTTGGGGGACACGCATCGCACTGATGGCGCAACGGCTCGACGACCCCCACGACCGCGCGCGGGCGGCCGAGGTGCTGGCGGACGTCGCGGCGCTGCAAGGTCCACGGCTGGCGGCGACCGCCGATCTGCTGCTGGCACACGCTCGCGATCCGAACCCGCGCGTGCGTGCAGCCGTCCTGCGCTTCGTCGGACATACCCACCTCGAGCAGCACATCGGCTGGGTGATCGAGCGGCTGGCGGCGGACGACGAAGGGGAAGCCGCGGCGGCGGCCGCAGCGGTGCGCGACTTCGGACCGGCAGCGATGAATGCCCTCCTGCGCACGCTGCAGCGCGGCAAGCGCACAGTGCGCGACGCCGTGTTGCTGATCCTGCGCGACATGCCGGTGAACGCGGCGACATTGCAGGCCCTGATCGATCGCGAGATCAGCGACGTCCAACACGTCCTGCTGCAGGCGCACGGCCTGAAGCGCGGCCCGGTGTCCGATGCAGTTGTCCAAAGACTCCGCGAACGGATTGCCGAGGGCCTGCATACGACGCTGCTCCTCCTTGCGACCCGGCTGCACGAGGACCGCATTGCGGCGCTCGGGCATCTCTTGGATCGGTCGTCGGACGGACGCCAGCGGGCCGTGCTGCTGGAAGCACTGGAGGCGCTCCTCCCGCCAGCGGAGAGCGTGCGCCTCATGCCGCTGCTGGAACATGGCGGCTCTCCGACCCAGGCTATGGATGCTGCGCGCGCCCTCCGACGCGCACTGCCCTCCTTCGACGAAGCGCTGGGTGCAACGCTGGCCGATCACGATTGGCTGACGCGGACACTCCTGGCCGCCACGCTCGACGCCGACGTGCTCACTCGTGCGATGGCCACTCTAGAGTCGGTGCGCGACCACGACAGCCTGGCCCCGCACGCCGACTTGGAGCATCATGGCGCCGGTGATCAAGACGCACGCGAGCCTGCCATGCTGAACAAGGTGGAGGTCATCCTGCATCTCCGCAGTCTGAATCTCTTCGCTCGGCTGACGACGCAAGAGCTCAGCGAGTTGGCTGGTCTCGTGCGCGAGGAGACCTACGCGGTGGACAGTGCGATCGTGCGCGAAGGCGAGTTTGGCGACTGTCTCTACGTCTTGGTGGAGGGCGAGGTGCGGGTCACCCGGGAGGGGAACTTCGTGAACCGCATCCACCCCGTGGGGTTCTTTGGCGAGATGGCCCTGTTCGATGGTGAGACCCGCTTCGCGACCGTCACTGCTGCGACCCCGGTGCGTCTTCTGCGCCTCGAACGACAGGATCTCCTGGAGCTCATGGACGAGCAACCGAGCATCGCCATCACCATGTGCCAGACACTGTCCGGGCGTGTGCGCGAGTTGATCAACCGACTCGAGGGACGGGGCGAAAAGGACGAGGGCGAGGCATGAGGGTGGGCGCGGGTGCAGCGGACTATCGCGTGCTGACCACTGCCTTGTCCAGACCCGGGAACGGGTGGTGCACGGCGACCTTGCGCAGCTCTCTGGCGAACGCAATGTCGACCAGGCGGTAGAACTGGATCTTCTCAGGCTCGTAGTCCGCTTCGCGCAGGGCGATGCGCTCGTACTCAGTGCCATCGACCGCGGTCCGCCCGATGAATCGACAATCCTTGATCGTGGGGAAGAAGCCGCGCTCGGTGCCGTCGTACCCGAGCTCACCACCGTAGAGCCAATCATAGTAGGCGTGCCGCTCGTCGCGGACGCGCAGACGATCCGGTTTGTTGCCCTTGAGCGAGTAGGCGATGAAGTAGCGCACGCCCATGACCTCGGGTACCAAGTCGCCGTCGATGTCGAAGACGTCATAGAGGTACGATGTGTTGAGGAACATGTCGACGCGGTACAGCTGCTCGGTATCGGCCGGCAGCAGTTGGCGGAGCTCTGAGATGTGGCCGGCGTTCAGGTGGGTACACCCATGCGACATCGGCCCGCGCGACAGCAGCCAAAGGTAGTGGTACGGCTCGCCGTCGCGGCTGCCGCGGTTCACGGAACGCCAGCTCGTCGGGAGGAAAGAGGTTTCGTCGGGCCGCATCTGCCAGAAGAGGGTATGCACCGCGTTGTGCAGCCGCGTGCCGACGTGCATGTACGGGATCCACGGGAAGTAGCTGTAGAAGTCGTCCGTCGGAACATGGTCGACGGTCAGCGTCCGTTGATGCGTCGTCAGCGCCCGGCGGCCCGGCGTCGGGTACTCCGGGATCTGGCGGCCGTGGTACGTCGTGTACTCGTTGAAGGTGCCGACGGGATAGATCGCAGTGAACTCATCGAACTGCAACGCGCCGTCGTGCACGGGATAGATGCCGTTGGTGACGCGCTCGAAGAGGCGCACGAACGCCGGGCGCAGGTCGTCCAGCGAATGCTGATCGACAGACCCGACCGGACAGCGGTGCACGAGGGCCCCGAGCTGCGTCGACACGTCCGGCGCAAGCTCGGTGACGAACAGCCGCGTCGGCAACATGAGGTTCACCATCTCCAGCTGGCGTGCCGCATCCATGTGCGTGCGGTCCTCCGGGCGCACGCGTGCCACCCAGCGCTTGAGCACCTCGTCCAGTGGCATGCGGATGCGGAAGACACGCCCCGGATTGAGCCGCGCCATCAGCTGGAGATTGCGCTCACGCAGCGCGTCGTCTGAGACCGTCGACTCCTCGGACACCAGCGGCGCGACGTGGGCGTCGTTCAGTGCCCGCTCGAACTCCTCGAAGCCCTGGTTCTGGGTGAGTACCAAGCGAGCTTCCCCGATCAGGGTCCGGTAGGTTCGGTCCCGCTCGAGCAGGTCTCTGGCGTACTCGTGGAGCACGTCGTCCGCGAGCACCACCGTCACGCGCAGCTGATTGCCGCGTCCGAGGTGGAGGTGGATACGCTGCGGATCGGCCGCGCGCGGGGCGAAGCCGGTGTAGAAGGCCGGTTCGTAACGGTCGTAGTACATCCCATAGCGCGGCGGCCCTTCGAGGACGGCGCCGCCGTCGGCCGCGCTGCCGCGCAGCGGCAGCGTCACGGCGGCCAAGCAGCACACCAGTCCAATGAGGGGAGCACGCAGAGGGCTGTAGGTCAGCATCGTCCTTGGTCCTTCTCGGTTCGTCACTTCAACAAAAGTTTTGTGCGGTCGAGCGTGTGCCCCGTACCGACCTTGCGCAGCTCGCGGTTGAGCTCGAAGCCCGGCGTACTGTCGAAGGGGACGGATTTGATGCGATAGAACTGAATGGGCTCGGGCGCGTACTTCGCTTCGTACAGCGGCACGTTCGTCAGGGTCTGCGCTTCGTCCGCTTTCTTCCCCACGTATCGGCACACCGGCACCTGCTTGAGGCTGGCGTGTCCAACC
Organism: uncultured Binatia bacterium (SeqCode); assembly: GCA_964498075.1. Classification (GTDB taxonomy): domain Bacteria; phylum Desulfobacterota; class Binatia; order HRBIN30; family HRBIN30; genus CAZCGA01. Next base: position 39,843 of record CAZCGA010000029.1, read on the forward strand.
TCCGCCATGCTGATGTTGTCGCCGTAGAGCCAACGGTAGAAGGGCTCGCGACGGTTGGTCACGTATGACCGAATCGGCGTGGGGTCACGGTTCTTGGACGCGAGGTAGTACTGCACGCCCATGACTGCGGGCGAGCCGGCGCCTTGGATGTCGAAGACGTCGTAGCACTGCGGCAGGCTTCTGAACGTGGTGACCCGTTCCAGGTCGCTGGAGCTGCTGGGAACGATCTGCCGCAGCTCGCTCATGTGTCCGGAGGCCAGCCGCGTACAGCCGTGCGACGTGGGGCCGCGGCTGATGATCCACAGATTCTGGTACGCCTTCTTCGCCTCGCGCTCGCCCATGACTTTGCGCCACGCACTCGGCAGGAAGGGAGTCTCGCCCAGCCCGCAGCGCACGCCGGCGTTGTGGAAGGCGTTGTACTCGATGCCGCCGGCGTGCTGATACGGCAGCATGGTGATGAAGCCGTAGCCGGGGTTGGGCGACAGATAGTCCACCATCCCGGTGATGCCGCGTCCTTCCGTGCGGCGGATCAGCGGCCAGATGCCGGTGACCCCGACGTCCGGGAGCCGCTCTCCCTTGTACGTTGTTGTCCCGTCGATCGTCCCTGCCGGGTAGATGGTGGTGAACTCGATGGCCTCGAGTGAGCCATCACGCACGCGATAGTGCCCCGCGGTGGCGCGATCGAGGAACGCCAGCGCTGCCTCGCGAAACGCCGGCGCGTCCGGCTTCTCGGTGTGTGCCAGCTCGACTGCCCGAGCCAGTGAGGACGTCAGCTCCGGACTCAGCTGGTGCAGATTCACCCGCCCGGGAAGGATTGCGTTGGCCGCGTCGAGCTGCTCTGCGATCGACGCCATGTCGGCCGCGCTCATCTCGGCGAGCTGCGCGTGCCAGCGTTGGAGCAATCCATCAACCGGAATTCGTATGCGGAAGACGCGTTCGGGGTTGAGGGCGCTCATGACGTCGGCGCTCTTCTGGCGATAGCCATCCGGCCCGAGGCTGTCGCGGCTCTTCACCAAGTCCGCCACGCCCGCCTGGTCGAGCTTCGCCACGAAGCGCTCGTACTCCTTGTTGGCGCTGAGCTCGATCACCTTGGCGTCGATCAACTCCTGATAGGTCTTCCGCCGCAGCGCCAAGTCGTCCAGATAGACGTCGAGTTCCTTGTCGCCGAGCACCACCGTGACGCGCACTTGATTGCCGCGCGACAGGCGGATGTGGACGCGTTGCGGGTCTTCGGTGCGTGGCGCGAAACCGGTATAGAAGGACGGCTCGTACCAGTAGAAGTAGACGCCTTGTGGTGGCTCGCTCCCGTCCCACGTCGTGTCGCTCGCCTCCAGCGCCGCAAAGGCTGTGGAGCGCGGCACGGCCATGCCGAGCGCGAGTAGCGCGGTGAGCAGCGCTCGAGCAACGGTCATCGAAGGATCTCCTCAAGAGACAGCATGTCTCCTCTATGCGCGTTCGCGTCCGAGCCCTCCAGCGGGGCGAGCGCCGGAATATTCTTCAGCTCGTCGTTACCCAAGAACGGCCGGCATTGGAAGAGCCAGAGCTTGGCGTCCTTGAAGCCGAACTCAATGTCCCAGGGCCGTGGTTTGCCTGCGGGGTCGTGCGCCGGGTCGAAGGTCTCGGAGATTTTCTGACCCGCGCCGATGATCTGTTTCAGCTCGTCCGGCGCGAGTACGGTGTCCGTACCGGTCGACGGCACGATCGCACTGCCGCCGCCCGGCAGCAGCTGGTTCTTCCATGGCGACTTGAAGAGCGACAACAACTGGACGCCCTGTGGCGACCACTCGAGGGTCTCGGCCGACGTCCCATCCACCGCGCCGCCGACGCCTTCGGAGGTCGCGACCGTCATCTTCCCGGTGTCGCCCGTGGTGACGTCGGCGGTCACCAGCACGCCCGACTTGTCGTTCGGCACCGCCTCGAGGATGACCACGGAAGAGAGGACCCAGAGTGGATCATCGATCAGCGTCTGCCGCCACGAGAACGAGCGGAACTCGAACGGCGAGGCCCAGACCTCCTTGAGCCCCTCGTCGATGTCGTCGAGCGACTTGCGATTGAACACGGTGAGATTGAGCCCGGCGCCGTTGAAGTTGTCGAGGTCTTCGACGTTGGTGTCGCTGCGCACGAAGCAGCCGACGCTTTGCGACTTGTCTTCGCTCTTGAGCAGTCCGTCGCGGTCGAGCCCGTCGCGGATGGCCTGCTGCAGCCGCGGAGAAAGAGGCGACTGGCGGATGGAGTAGCGGATGATGTCGAGGCGAGGAGTGATCCATGCCGCGAGATCCTTCTCGCTCTTCTTCGCCGGGATCATCACCTCGAAGAATTCTTTGTACGTGCGCTCCGTGAAGTCGGGCAGACGTTCGCCCGGCGTTGCCATGCCGCGACCCCGAAGCTTCTCGGGCACGGCGACCCTGGCGTTCTGGTAATGGTCGTAGTACGCGCCGAACGGCACGACGATGCCGCGGGCGACGTGATCGGGGAAGAGGTGCTTCAGCTCGCCGAGGTAGGCAGCCTTGGGTCCGCAGAAGTGGCCCGAGTCCTTGCGGCGAACTTGGTTCAGGTCGATCGGCATGTTCTTGCTCAAGTCGATCTTGGCGCGATCGATGTGCAGCCGCGGTCCGCCACCTCCCAAGCCACCGTCCGCCTTGCGCGCCTGGTTGCGCGTGTATTCCGCGTAGACCTCATGGTCCTGCGGCGTCATGACGGAGGCTTCCTTGATGATCACCCGGCCGCCGGGGGTGACGATGAAAAAGACCTGCTGCCCGTCGTGTGGTGCGATCTTCCGATAGGCGCCGGGACCAAGCACGACGTTGGGGATCCCGAGGGCGCGTGCCAGCAACTGCACGTGCGAGAGGACGTTGCCCTCGCCTTGCGTGAGAATGCCGGCGGCCGGGTCGAGGTCCGCAGGGGTCTCCGCGAGCGCGACGATCTCGTCCCTGGTGTAGGCGGCGTCCTTCGGTGCGACACGCAGCCGCCCGAGCGCGAGCCCGGCGTTGAGGGCGCGAACGTCGGTATCGACCGCGCTGCCGAAGAGGTCGTGTTGAGTGCGCTGCGATCCGGCGGCGTAGTCGTCGAGGTGGCGCGCCACCTGGGCATAGAGCAACAACGGCGAGCTGCGCAGGATGTCGTCCCGGATCGACGCGGTTTGCGGGAGCAAGAAGGTCCACGGACCCCACACTTCCGCAAAGGCGAGCACCGCGTTGCTCTGTGCCCACTCGACGGCGCGCTCCGCCACCGTGAGCTTCTGCGTGAAGTCGCGGCGAGATTGTTTCGGGGCGGCCATGAGGTCACGCAGCGCGCCGATGGACGCCTCACGCTCGCGGTCGCCGAGCAAGCCGGTAGCGTAGGCTGCATCCGTGAGGGCACTGAGGAGCTGCAGGTACTGCTTCACCGACAGACCCGTGCCGTTCTGCAGCAAGGCGTTGCCGCGCTGCTGGATCACGCCAGTGCCCGTAACGTTGAGATCGACGAGTTGGCGCGCCGCAAGCGGAGACGCCTTGTGCGCCGCGACCGTCTGCCGGTCGCGCACCGTCAGCTGCGCCAGGGACGAAATGGCGTCGACCGGATCGGCGTTCGCTGCCGGAACCAACGCCGACAGTTGGGAGCGCAGCGCTGCGTCCTGAATCTCGGCGACTTGCTTGCGGAGCGCACTTTCGTCGAGTGCGGTCAGCTTCTTGATCTCCGCGATGAGCTCGTCGATCTGGGCGCGCGTCGGCCCGGCTGGGAGCGGTTCGCGAAACGCTTCGAGCTGCGGCACCAGGCCGGGAGAGATCTGGTTGTGGACGGCATCGCGCAGCGGCTTGAACTTGGGGTTGGCCGCCTGGATGCGCACCGACATGGCGCGCACCTTTTCGATCTGGCCAAGGTCTGCACGCACGAAGTAGCGCTTCTGCAACTCGTACGCCAAGAGGAAGTCGCGGTTGTCGTTGAACTCCGGCGCGCTGAGATAGCGCTCGAAGAAGGCAGCCGCTGCGGGCCCCTCGTATTCGGCGCCGGAGAGGCCGCCAAAGGCCTTGAGCTGACTCAACTTGTGATCCGGATTGGTCTCGGTGAAGTACTTCTCGAGAATGTAGCCGCGCACCAGATCGTTGTGATCCGGGAAACTGTCCCAAAGGTAGAGGTCGCGCGCGAAGATGTTGGCGATGTACATCCGCTGCTTCGCCAGCGCCTCCGCCCAGGGCGCCCGGAAGGCCGCGCAGAAGACCGGATCCTTGCACGGATTGCGGATCTGTCCACCCGGCCCCGTCACCGACAGCTTGGCACCCCCCGGGCAGACGCAGAAGTTCTCGGTGTAGGGCCCTTTGAGCTTCGAGTTGCACAGCGCGAAGTTGTCGCGCAACGCTTTCCGATCCTGTGCCGATAACGGGAGCGGGCGAAACGCTACGGCGGGCGTCGTGACGGCGATGACGGTGATCACGGCGAATCCGACTGCAACGAGCTTTCTCACCTCTTCCTCCTTGGCCCAGAGCTCAGAAGGGGCCGGGTTGGCAGGTGACGCTAGCTGACTTTCGTCGGCCTGAGAACCCCCGGGTACCCCTGGGTACGCCGCCGTCGTGACTTCCGCGGTGTATATTTCGGAGAGTTCCCGGTATTCCATTCTAATGATGATGATGATGCGTCTGGTGCTTATCCTCGCGATGCTGGCGGCTCGGGCGAACGCCGCGCCGCCCGATGGATCGCGTGACTACCTCGCCTCGATCCGCCCGTCCGCCGAGCTGCAGGGTTTCCTGGACCGGACGGTGGACGCGCTGGAGGCGCCGGACTCCAAGCTGCGGCAGACGGACGTGCGCATTGCGCTGCTCGACATGAGTCATGGGGACGCGCCGCTCCTGGCGCAGCGTCATGGAGAGACGCCGATTTATCCCGCCAGCGTTGTGAAGTTCGTTTACCTGATGGCGGCCTATGCGTGGCAAGAGAACGGCACGCGCCGCATCGACCCCGAGACGGATGATTTGCTGACGCTGATGATCCACAACAGCAGCAACGCAGCGACGCGGGCGGTGTTCGCGCGCTTGACGGGCACGGAGCCGGGACCGGTACTGCCTCCGGAAGCTTATGCGGTGTTCCGCGAGCGCCGGCTCGCCGTCGAGCGCTGGCTGCGGACGCTCGGCGTCACGGACGCTCGGCCACAAAGCCGTCGCTCGGGCGGGCGTCCGGCACCCGCCAATAGGCCGCCATGGCAAGCACGATGGCGCCGGCAAAAAAGCCGAACAC
>CAZCGA010000029.1:45060-56256 GCA_964498075.1 uncultured Binatia bacterium (SeqCode)
GGTTCCGCCGAGCGCGGCCTGGCGGCCAAGCGTGGCTTCCGGCGGTCGGGGGCAACGACCTCCACTGCGTGAACCCCACGTACGACGGTGACGGCGACCTGTTCGGCAGGGACAAGCAGTTCGTCTCGGATCACCGCGTCGCCGGTGGCCTGCCACACCGCGATGGCGAGCTCGCCAACCGCAACGCCATGACCGCCGTCGGAACCGCCAAGCTCCTGGCGCTGCTGGCGACTGACCGCGGGCTGTCGCCGCAGAGCGCGGCCGCGGTGCGGCGCCGGATGCGACGCGATGCAGCCGAGCAGCCCTACCTCGCGCACCGCCTCGCCGGCGGCGCCGCACGATTACCCGGCGTCGAGGTCTACTCGAAGAGCGGAACCTGGGGCCCGATCTACGCCGACGCCGGCATCATACGTCACGTCTCCGGACGGCAGCTGGTGCTCGTCGTGTTCACCGCCGCGCAGCCGGCCTACCGCGGCGACTTCATCGCGGAGCTGGCGGCGCGGTGTGCGGAGCACCTGCTGGTTCCGGTATCCGGCCAGCAGCCCCCGGATCGTGGACCAAAGCTGAGATCCGATGCACGGTTGTCGCGGTGATGCACGGCTTCGCCACCGGCACGCTCTAAATGGGATTGAGTTTTTTAATCTATGAGATTAAGAAACTCCAATGCGGTACGTTCGTCGCGAGCTGGAAAAGCGCTTGGCGCTGGCCGCCCGGAGCTTCCCGGCGGTCGTGTTGACGGGACCACGACGGGCAGGGAAGACCTGCTTGCTGCGACACCTCTTCCCCAAGGTCAGCTACCATCTGTTCGAGGATCCCGATGTCGTGGCGCGATTTCGCCACGACCCGCAGGGGTTTCTCGACGACGTGCGCCTGCCCGCCATCTTGGATGAGATTCAGAACGTGCCGGAGGTCTTCAACTTCGTCCGTAGCCGCATCGACCGCGCGCCGCGCCGGAGGGGACAGTGGTTCCTGACCGGGTCGCAGGAAGCCGGCCTCATGCGCAACGTCACCGAGTCCATGGCCGGACGAGCCGCGGTGCTGCAGCTCTGGCCCATGTCGGCGCGCGAGATGCCCAGGGTGGGCCCGCTGCACGGCGGCTACCCGGAGGTACTGGCGCGTCCGAGCGCGGCGTCCCTCTGGTTTAGCTCCTACCTACAGACCTACCTCGAGCGCGATGTTCGCTCGATCAGCGCCGTGCAGGATCTCATCGCCTTTCGCCGCTTCATCGCGCTGGTGGCGAGCCGGCACGGGCAGGTCCTCAACAAGTCCGACCTGGCCAGCGCACTGGGCATGAGCGTGCCGGGCATCGCGCGTTGGCTCGACATCCTCGAAGCCACGGCACAGATCCTGATCGTGCCACCGTACTTCGCGAACCTCGGGAAGCGGCTGATCAAGTCGCCCAAGCTGTACATCGCTGACTCGGGGCTCGCCTGTCATCTACTGGGCATCGAGAGCGAACGCGAGCTGAAGAAATCGCCGTTCCACGGTGCGCTGTTCGAAGGGTTCATTGCGGCGGAGATCGTCAAGGCCCAGCTCAACGCCGGCGGGCGCCGCGAGATCTATTATTTCCGTGACCAGCAGGGGTTGGAGGTCGACTTCGTGCTGCCCCGCAAGGGCGGGGGCATGCAGCTGATCGAGGTGAAAGCGTCATCCACCGCCACACCGGCAATGACCGTTCCGATGCAGCGCCTGGCTGCTTCCTGGCAGAAACGCCCAGCCTCACGCGGTAGTGTAGAGATGCTGCTCGTCCACCAGGCGCCGCGGCACGGCGTGCGCTCAAGCGCCATCGCCCCAGGGGTGCAAGCGCTGCCGTGGGAAGCGTTCATCGCCAAGCTCGGCAGCGGCGCTTGAGCTTGCACACGTCTCCTCATCAGAGACGAATCGAACGAGGTACGACTGGCCGCAGCTGATGGTTGCTCGTGTTCGTCGTCAGTGCGGCTCCTGAGGCTCGAGGCCGAACGCCCGCGCGCCGTTCTCCCAGAAGATGCGCCGCGAGGTGCAGGCGGACGGCCGGCGCTCGGCGATAATCCTCATCGCCTGCCGGACGCGGCGCACGCGCACCGCCGTCTTTCTCCCCGAGATTGTGCGGGTGCTGAATGCTGCCGGGATCCCCGACGGACGGATCCTGGTGTACGCCACCACCGGACCTCACGACAACTGGCGAGCCGAGGACGCGGCGCTCCTGGTCGGGCCTTGACAAGCCAACTTGCCCCGGAATAGAACCCCGACGCGGCCAGACGGCGCTGCAACCTGTTCGCGCGGCCGCGCACGTAGGCGTGTTGGGGTTGAGCTTGAACACCTTTGAGCGGGGATTTGAGGATGTCGAGAAGGCCGCGGATGCCGCCGGGCGGGCAGCCAAGGCTGTCGCTACCAACGCCAAGCACCTCATGAAGGCTGCCGGCGAAGGCGACCTGACCAAAATACGAAAGTTAGCCGACCGGCTGGCGCAAGCTCTGGAGACCGCGAAGCAGGACGTGGCGATCGCGTGCGAGGCGTGGCCGTTTTCGCCCGAACACGAAGAAGAATACCTTCGTGACCAGTATGCCGCTGATCTGCTGCAACAAGCTAAGGCTGACGGATTGCAGATGCAGAAGCAGGACGGAACACTCGTGGCCTACCCTTCGGTGCTCCGAATCCTCCCGAGCGAAAAAGCGGTTAAGGTGGACCGAACCAGGACACTGAGGCTGCGCCCCAGCAAGCTGGTGGCGGTATTGAAGGCGGCACAGACCAAGAGGCCACGGGTGAACAGCCAGGCGGCCTTTCTTGAAGCCGCCTACGCTGCATACAATCTGATAGTCGGCAAGCAAGGCGTGGGTAGCACGGTCCTACTCGCGAGAATTTATGCCGCGATGACTCTTCTCCCAGGGGTTTCGGCCGAGTATGGGAGAGATGACTTCGCGCGCGACCTGCTCCTTCTGGACCGAAACGGACCAACGCACACGAAGTCGGGAGCGCGCGTCTCATTACCCGCAAGCACAGGCACGAGGGGGGCAAGAGACGTCTTCGCCTCTGTGGCGCAAAATGGGGAGCGTGTTACCTACTACGGCATCAGCTTCAAGAAGGCACAGCCATGACCAACTCGATGCGCCCCGAAGACTGGTTGAATTTCATGCGAAGCGAATACCTTGAGAGCTTTATTCGCGAAGGAGGTGCCGCGATCAAATTTGCCGTGCCGCTTGACGAACCAACTCGACTGGTGCTGTTGAACGGCATCCGCACTCTGGCAACCGATCTGGGCTACGTCTGCGCTGCGGTGAGTGCTGCCGAAACCAGGATCCACATGGCTGATCAGATCTTCTTTCGGATTGCCGAGCAGGTCGACTGGGAGCAGCTGAGCGAACGCGTTCTTCTTAGGCTGTGCGAGGAAGAAGGTTATCAGGCTCCGGGTGCATCGAACGCTCCATTTTTCGAGCGAGTTGCGCAGAAGAATAACAACGATGCAGCTGTGGTACGAATGACTCTCGAGAGGAAGGTTGCCGAGAGGGTCTTCTACCAACAAGTTTTGGCGAAGTATTTTCGCGTCGCAATGACGAATCTCTGCTTGGCACGGCTCAGGGGCGGGCAGGATGGTGCCGTTACTGTGCAAACGATTCAAGACTGGCTGACTGGCCGCAACAAGGCGATAAGTGCAGTCAAGCCATACAAGATCTTCAGCCCAATCCGCCGCACCAATGCCCGGCACCTACTTGAATCGCTGTTCCACTGGGTGAGATTTGCCGGTTATCCGGGCACCGTCGTCGTTCTGGACATTGCTCGCGTGACCCTGGCCAGGAATCCGCGCGACGATCAACCGTACTACACCACGGCGTCCTTGCTCGATGCGTACGAAGTGCTGAGGCAGTTCATCGACGCCACGGACCGGCTGGGGAGCTGCTTCCTGCTGGTTGTGCCGGACCCGGCGTTTCTCGATGAGGACAGCACGGGGCGGGGCATTGGCAGATACGAAGCGCTCAAGTTCCGTGTCTTTGACGAAGTGCGCGCCCTGCAACATGTGAATCCGATGACCGCACTCGTTCGCCTATCGTATGGCGCTGGCGAAGGGGTACAGACATGACAACTGGCGCGGCCAACGGAATTGACTATCGCCGAGCCCTGGAAGCCCTGCGCAACGGTGTGCCGAACCGCGACGCCGTGCGCGTGATGGGGTGCGGGCAGCAAGAAGTGGAGCAACGTTTCGCTGCCCAATTGGAAGCCACGGCGAACGATCTCATGGAGGGCCGGCAGACCTCCGGGCTTCTAGTAAAGGGGGGGTTCGGAACAGGGAAGTCGCATCTCCTCGAATATCTCCAGCATCAGGCACTGTCGGCGAACTTCGTTTGCAGCAGGGTCGTGATCAGCAAAGAGACCCCGCTCTACGATCCAGGCAAAATCTATTTGGCGGCAGTCGAGTCAGCCGTCGTTCCCGGCTTGACTGGCCAGGCAATCCAGGAGATCGCTCTTCGGCTCCGCCAGGATTCAACAGAGTATGCAACCTTCTACCAGTGGTGCAACCAGAATTCGGGCATCAGCCAGCTGTTTCCGGCTACGTTGTATTTGCATGAACGCCTTCGGAATGACCCGGAGTTGGTGGAAGAAATCATCGGCTTCTGGTCAGGTGAACGGCTTCCGATTGCGCGTGCGCGACAGGGACTGAGGCAAGCCGGGGCAGGCGCTACCTACCAGTTGCAAGCCGCCCCAGTTCGCCAACTCGCACTGGAGCGTTTCCTTTTCACGCCGCGTCTCATTCTCGGCGCGGGTTATCGAGGTTGGGTTCTTCTGATTGACGAGGTAGAACTCGTCGGCCGTTACAGCCTTCTCCAGCGAGGCAAATCATACGCGGAGCTCGCGCGTTGGATGGGTCGCATCGAAGCGCAGCCCTCCCCCGGGCTCACAGCGGTAGCAGCTATCACGGACGACTTCGGGCTGGCGGTACTTCAAGAGAAGGGCGACCGCGACACTGTCGGTCCAAACTTGCGGAGCAGGGGGACGGAGGAATTCGCAACCATCGCTGCGCGCGCTGAAACTGGGATGCGGATCATCGAACGCGAGGCCATGATGCTGCAGGCCCCTGACCAGCAGGCCCTGGAGCAAACCTACAGACGTCTCAGAGATGTGCACGCACGAGCGTACGGCTGGAGCCCTCCCGAAATTGCGGCAGCCGAGCTGACCATCAGACGGCCAATGCGCTCGCACGTCCGACGTTGGATCACCGAGTGGGATCTCAAGCGCCTGTACCCTGGAAGCGACGTCACCACTGAGGAAGCCGTGTTACGGCCCACCTACGGTGAAGATACGGAGATCGAGTCAAGCGACATAGCTGAGGCGGCCGCCGACACGGAAGGCGAGTCTCAATAGCACCCTGAACTATGCCGATCCCGTTTCGCGACTTGTCGGAGGAAGCCGACCTTGGGCTTGCTGGGTACCTGCGGTTTGTCGAAGAGCCCGATGGCAAAGGCATTAGGGCTGCACTGTTTCTGGTTAACGGGCGCGGCGAGCCGATAGACTTCACCTTCAACCGAGTAGAGATCGCGCGGCCATTTCTCTGGCGTGCTGGCGAGCCCAGGCGTCACGCCCTCCGAGCGTTGAGCAAGTCGCTGTTCACGGCTTGCGCAAAGGAACCCGTACTCCTCCTGGCGCTGGCCGAAGATGTTCCACCACGCGTCTTTACCGACGACATCGAAGTTATGGTTCCGTTGTGCCGGATCGCTCGGCAAAGCGGTTTGCCGCACGCCGCATCTGAGATCCTCGAATCGCTCGGAGATTCGCTTGAGCTATACTGGGTCGGCCAAGCTCCACCACTCGATTCCGCAACTCGCCGCGTGCTCGATTGCCTCCGTTCGCGACAGTCATTGACCGAGCCGTTCGACCGAGCTGCTGCGGGTATTGAGGAGGCATTCAAGGAACCGTGAACGCGTCGCCCTGGTGGAGAGAAGTCGCCGACGAGCGCCGGACTTGGCGCTGGTGGCGCGGTGGTCGGGCACGAAGAGTTGAACCGGCGCTGAAGATCGCGATTGCACCAGCCCGGCTCTACGGGCCCGGCGCTACGGACGTGCCCAGGCCTGAGCCTCAGCCAGTTAGGTCGCTGCTTCACGGTCCATCACTCACCACGGACACTTGCTGTAACGTCAACGTGGAGCCGCGGGCGGAAGCGACCGCTGCGCCGGCTCAGCCGGCGTCCCCCTCGGCATTGGCCGGTACATCAGTAGGTGCCCGCGCCGTCGGCGCCGCTGCGGACGGTCCGAGCTTGGCAGATCGACTCCGCGTGATTCTCGCTGTACCCCTCGATGCGCTGCTTCCTGGCCCCGACGCAGTAATCGAATGGCCTGGCCACTTGTACCCGTATCAACTCGACGGAGTTCGGGCGCTGATGGATCGAGATCGCATTCTACTGGCGGACGACATGGGACTAGGCAAGACCATCCAGGCGGCCGCCGCGATTCGGATTCTGTGCCTGCGCCGCATCATCCAACGTGTGTTGTTGATAGCCCCGGCAAGTCTTCTCGATCAGTGGAGGCGCGAACTTCATCGCTGGGCACCGGAACTGCGCCTCATCATTGTTCGGGGGCAAGCCACCGAACGTGCCTGGCAATGGCGGGCCGAGACGCACGTGATGATCGTGAGCTACGAAACGTTTCGTTCCGACTGCACGGATGACCAGGGATCGCCCCCGCGCCGCCTCACCTGGGACTTGGTCGTTCTCGACGAGGCACAGAAGATCAAGAACAGAGAGGTTGAGGTTAGCCGCAGGTGCAAGCTTCTCCGACGGCGGCGCTCTTGGGCTTTGACTGGAACACCCCTCGAGAATTCGCTCGATGACCTCGCATCCCTAATGGAGTTTGTGGATCACCAGCACGAGGTGCCGGATCGTCGATTTGTGGCCGGCCCGGAACTGCTGCAGCGCCACAAAGAGTTGCAACTCCGGCGCAAGAAGCACGATGTGCTAGATCAACTTCCCCCCAAACAAATCATCCACGTGGCGCTCCCGCTGCTCCCCGGGCAGCAAGAGACCTATCAGCGCGCCGAGCGCGAAGGCGTATTACAGCTTCGTGAGCGGGGCCAGGAGATTCGCATTGAGCACGTTCTTGAGTTGATCCTCCGGCTCAAGCAGATCTGCAATTGCTGTCCGCGGACGCGCCAGTCGGCCAAGCTACAGGACATCGGAGAGCGCCTTGAAGTGCTTGTGCAAGAAGGACACCGTGCCCTTTTGTTCTCGCAGTTTACGGATGACACATTCGGCGTAGGTGCGGCAGCCCAAGCGCTGGAGGCGTTCCATCCGCTGACCTTCACAGGTGGGATGTCGCCGCGCGAGAGGGATCGGACGATCCAGGTCTTCAAGACGACACCCGAACACAAGGCCCTGATCCTTTCTCTCAAAGCTGGCGGCGTAGGGCTGAACCTTCAAGAAGCTTCCTATGTATTCCACATTGATCGCTGGTGGAATCCGGCCGCTGAGCGGCAAGCGGAGGATCGCAGCCACCGGCTAGGCCAGACGGTTCCCGTGACGGTCTTCAAGTACACGTGCAGTGGCACGATTGAAGAACGCATTCACGAAGTACTTACGGTCAAGCAGCTGCTGTTTGACCAGATCATCGACGATGTCTCGCTTGACATTGGATCGCGGCTGACTCGGGAGGAACTCTTTGGTCTCTTCGGGCTCCAGCCACCACCAGGGGCTGCGGGACAACGGCCGGGATCGGCTCGCAACACGGGTCTGGAATTCGAAGCCCGCTGTGCAAGTGTGCTCACATCGATGGGCTGGGCGGTGCAGCGCACGCCTCAGAGCCGCGACGGTGGTGTGGACATCATTGCCACAAGAACTGATGAGGTTGGGCTGGAACTCTCAATTTATGTCCAGTGCAAGGACCACGCTCGACCGGTTGGCGTAGAGATCGTTCGCGAGCTTCTCGGTGCCATCCCGGTTAATCTCAACGTCCGGGGGCTACTCGCCGCTCGTTCAGGCGTGACCGCCGACGCGGCGCGCCTCGCTCAGGAACGAGGGGTGCTCGTATGGGACGAAGAGCGACTTGCGACCTTTGAGGCCGCTTGAAGCTGCCATCTCCAGAGCAGTTGCCGATCACGATTTCTTCAGCCAGTGCAAAACCGGTTGAGCGGCTAGATCCAGCGCCGCACGTCCGCCTGGTAGACGCGATACGCTTCGCCGAATTTCGCGGTCAGGTAGCGCTCCTCCCGGGCGATCACCCCGTAGGAGACCAAGAGAAGCGTCGGCACGAGCATCGCCAGAACCCACGCGCTGTTGACCCAAGTGCCGACGCCGACCTGTAGCAGCGTGAAGGCAAGATAGATCGGGTTTCGGGACAGGCGATAGGGACCGGTTCTAACGACCACGGTGGTCGGCTGCCGAGTCCGGAACGTCGTCGCCGCGCGCCGCAGCTCCCGGATGGAAAGCGCGAACAGCGCGAGGGCAAGAAGGATCAAGAGGAGGCCCAGCGGCTCTACGGCATACGGAAAGACATCCACCGGCCAAAGGAAGTTGAGTCCTACACCGAGCAGAATCGAGACCGCGTAGACGATCGGCGGTCGCACAAGCACAACCACGCCGGTGTCTCGGGACGCAGGTTCGAGACCGACTATCCCGTCGCTCATTGCTTGACCTCCTCGTCGCCGCTGATCGCCTCGAGCTCGCGCCGACGGGTTTCGGGCAAGAACAACAATGCCAGGCCACCGAGAAGCACCGTCAAGGAGAGTAGGCTCGTCAGGCGCGCCAGGTCACCGGGCGCGTGCGTGCCGGCGCCGACGACGGCCAACCCAGCCGCCCAGCCGAGCGTCTGCACGACGACGAGCCACCCCGCGGAGGTCCCCCGGTGCGCGGTTGGGAAGAGCTCGGTCGAGAAGGCGCGCACGATCACCCAGCCGCCGGTCTCGCAGAACACGACGCCGGTCCAGGCAAGCGGCAGACCCCAGCCGGGGCCGCGGTAGAAGATCCACGCGAAGACCGGATAGAGGCCGAGAAAGAGTGCGCCGACCGCGCGCCGGCCGATGCGGTCCCCCAGCCGTCCCGCGGCCACGTTCCCGATGATGCCGAGCGCGCCGCCAAGGATCACCATGGCGGCGTACTGGCGGGGGGTCCAGCCGTGAACCGTCTGCGTGAAGTACCCTGTGAACTGGAAGACGGACCCCTGGCCGAAGGCGAAGAGGCCGGCGGTGATAGCGATGCCGAGGGCACGCAGCGGGTGAGTGCGTGCCAAGCCAACGAGCGGCCGGTGCCAGCCGGCGAGGCCCGCGGTCGCGTCCCCGGCTGCGCCCCGGCGTTTGCGGTGCAACGCGAACCGCTCCGTCTCCCGGACCTCGCGCCGAAGCATGGGCAGGAGCAGCAAAGGTGCGAGGCCGACCGCATAAAGCGCGCGCCAGCCATACGGCAGGACATCGATGGCCGCGAAAAGGGCCGCCCCCAGGCCATAGCCGGCGGCCGCGAGTGCCCCCGTCATCCCGAGGCCCCAACCACGGTGCTCAGCGGGAAACTCCTCGGTCACGATCACCATCGCCACCGCCACACCGGCGAGCATGAAGGTCCGCGCCGCCATCTGAATCGCGACGAACTGCAGCGGCGTCCGGCTGAACGCGGTGAGGAAGGTGGCGAGACTTACGCCAACGATGGTCCCGAGAAAGACGCGCCGCCGGCCGACGCGGTCGGTGAACGGCAGCAGCAGAAAGGCCGGCAGCGCCCCGAGCCGTATGGCGCCCAGGTAGCTCCCCAAATCCGCTTCCGTCATCCCCAGGTCACGGGCGATGAACTTGAGGGCTGAGGTCACCAGCGACACGTCGTAGGACTCGAAGAAGAGCGCCAGGGAGACGAGGCCGAGCAGCCGCACGAGCCGAGGCTCAACGTTGGGCATCCGGCCGAGGAAAGGCGGGATCCACCACGGACGCCGGCGAGGGGAAGGTATACTCCGATCATAGATCGGATTTTCTCCGGCGAGCCGATTTGCGGGCAGCATTTGAGCGCGGCCCCTTTCAGCGGCCCAGAACCTTCAGCAGGAACTCAGCGTCGCTGTGGATCTGGTGCGCCCCAAGCAGCCCGAGGATCACGGCTGCAGCCGCAGCCCCGAGCAGCAGCGCGGCTGAGGGGTAGTCGGGGCGCCGGCCGGTGTGCAGCAGGTCTCGAACGCGCGCCTCCAGATCGCTGCCCAACCACGCGACTGCCGCTGCGCTCCGCGCACTTTGCAAACGGGCGAGACGGATCAGTAGCTCGGCCACTCTCGAAGGGTCCCCGACGACGTGCGCGGCAGCCTCATCCGCAGCCATCTCCTGAGCGCGGGCAAGTCGCCGCTCGAGTATGGAGGCGATCCCTGGAAGGTCAGCAAGGAACCTCATTCGCGCGAGGCAGTGCGGGGTATGATCTCGTCGGTACTGAGTAGCTGGCGCGCATATGCTAGGGCCGCCAAAACGTCTGCTCGGGTCAGCCGCGGATAGTCCTGCAAGATCTCCTCAACCGATATGTCGGCCGCGAGCTTCTCCAAAATGATCTCAACCGTGATCCGCGTGCCCAGAATGACCGGCTTCCCGAGCATCACCTTCGGGTCGATTGTAATTCGTTTCAGAAGGTTTTTTTTCATGCCACAGGCGCTCCGATTCGGCGTTGCCTACCCGCGTAATTCGACCTTGTTCAGATGCGATGCTATCGAACTGCCGGCCGGGCGTCCATTGACGCCGGGTGTCGGCGTAGGGGGGACGGGTTTGAAGCATTCGCCGTTCAGGGTGGGCGTTTCCCCCGATCGGCGTGAATCAGGCTGCAAGGTATTCCCGAATGTCGACCTGGACACCCGGAGCACCACGGCGCGCACCTTGATGTCGGCGTTGATCTCGCGGAACACCGCCTCGATTTCGGTGAAGAACGAAGGCGGCATCGTCGGCCGCTCCAGCGTGACCGTGGCTTTACCGGGACGCAACTCCGTTTGCTTGCAAATGACACACTTCATGGCTTCCTCCTCCTGAAGTCGGACTCCCACTGGCCGGGTTCGGGCTCGTACACGGTAATCACGATCGTTTCTTGCGAGGCGGCATCATCGGCCGCCACAACATGGGCCGCGAACCAGACCAACCGAGCACAAGGTAGCTTGGATATGGAGTGTCGTCTGGGTAGTCCTCGATCACCTCTCCATTGGTCACTACGCGCCGCACACCGTCCGCGTCGATGCCGCGCTGGAACATCCGCTGAATCGCGTGCACGCGGAAGACCAGCCGGTCAAAGGCCATGCT
>CAZCGA010000030.1:0-54980 GCA_964498075.1 uncultured Binatia bacterium (SeqCode)
CGGACGAAGTGCACAAGATGGTGGTGGCGCGGCGCATCCTGGCGCAGTACGAGGGGAAGCGGTAACCGCCCGGACGAGGGCGGATCGCGGGCGCGGTATGCGCGGACGATGCGAAGGAGGCCTGACGGGCTTGCCCCTGCCGGGACGCTGCGGCAGACTACGGCCACGTTTCGTGACGACAGGAGGAGGACAGCCATGATCATCTTCTACGGAGCCCCGATGTCCAGCGCCGGACGCACGCACTGGATGCTCGAAGAGGTTGGCGTGCCGTACGACTACAAGCGCATCAGCCTGCGCGACGGCGACAACAAGAAGCCCGAGTTCCTCAAGATCAACCCCGCCGGCAAGATCCCGACCCTCGTCGATGGCAGCATGGTCTTGACCGAGTCGGTGGCGATCAACTTCTATCTCGCCGAGAAGTACGGCAAGGGGCTCATGCCGGCGGACGTCGTCGAGCGGGCGCACGTATACGAGTGGACGTTCTGGGCAATCTCCAACACCCAGCCGCTCTTCCTCGACATCCTGTTGAACACCATGATCCGCCCGGAAGCCGAGCGCAACCCGAAGGCGGTCGAGGCCGCGCGCCAGCAGCTGCCGGCCTACCTCGACGGGCTCAACCGCGCGCTGCAGGGTAAGGAGTACCTCGTCGGCAACCGTTTCACGGTCGCCGACCTCAACGTGGCTTCGGTGCTCGGCCTCGGCGCCTTCGTCGGCGTCGACCTCGCGGCCTACGCGCACGCGCAGGCGTGGCTGAGCCGCGTGCAAGGACGGCCGTCGTTCGCCAAGTCTCTGGACTAGCGAGCTGCGCCCCGCGAGGGTGCGACGGCCCGCTCGCGCTGCTCGCTCCGGGCATCTCCGCACGGAACTTGACGCATGAGCTCACGCCACCCGCGAGTTCACGCTGAACGTTTAATGGGTGCACCGGAGAATCGAGACAGCCCGCACGGTCGCCAGCCGATCGTTGCCGGCGCCACCCCCGATGAGCGCGATCCGGCGCACTGGCCGCCCGCGGCGTTGGCGGCACTGCAACGCATCCTGGACCGCAGCCGCGCGCATGCCGGCGCCGCGGTGCGCGATACGTTCGATCGCCCGGAGCGGCGGATGACGGCGATGGAGTTCATCTCCTTTTGGAATGAGTCGCGAATGAAAGCCATGGCGACGGTCGGCAAGAACGGCGCGCCGCATCTCGCGCCGGTGCACGCCGAGTTCCTCGACGGACGGCTGCGCTCGACGATCTACGAGAACGCGGTGCGGCGCCGCGACCTGCGCGACCACCCGCACGTGGCGCTGACGACGTGGGGACCTAACGGGGCCACGGCGATCGTCTACGGACGCGCCCGCGAGGTGCCCGGCAGCCTGCGCGAGACGCGCCCGGGCGCTACCGGTCGCCCGCGCCGCACGGTGGCGCTAGACATTGAGGTCACGCGCATCTATGCGATGAAGGCGCGCGAGGCGTGAAGAATGTCCCATCGGTGGCACCGGCTTCCAGCCGGTGCACACCGGCCAGAGGCCGGTGCCACCTATCAGGTGACATCTTGGAGTCGCGAGTTGGAGAGGCCATGGCAGAACTGATACCAACCACTGACCCGCCGGAAACGATTCCTATCCGCGACGGTGAGGACTTCGATCATACGCAGCTGGCGGCGTACCTGCGGGGGAAGCTGCCGCAGTCGGAGCGGCCGCTCGACGTCGTGCAGTTTGCCGGCGGCCACGCCAACCTTACCTACTTGCTGCGCTACGGCGACGCTGAGTACGTGCTGCGACGGCCGCCGCTCGGACCGGTGGCGCCGACCTCGCACGACATGGGCCGTGAGTATCGCGTGCTCTCCGTGCTGTACAAGGGATACCCGCCGGCGCCGCGCGCCTTCGTGTTCTGCGAGGATGCCGCCGTCATCGGCGCGCCGTTCTTCGTCATGCAGCGCCGCCGCGGCGTCGTCGTGCGCCGCACGGTCCCGGCGCAGTGGGGTGGCGGCGCGGACCCCGCGATCAACCGCAAGATCAGCGAGGTGTTGATCGATACGCTCGCCGACTTGCACGACGTCGACCCGCGCACCGTCGGTCTCGCCGATCTGGGCAAGCCCGACGGCTTCATGCGCCGCCAGATCGACGGCTGGACGGCACGCTACGAGCGTGCCAAGACGAAGGAGATGCCGATCGTCGCCGAGATGGCGCAGTGGCTGCGCGAGCACCTGCCGCAGTCACCGACACCGACGCTGCTGCACAACGACTGGCGCCTCGACAACATGATGCTCGACGCCAACGACCCGGGCCGTTGCGAAGCGGTGTTCGATTGGGACATGTGCACCATCGGCGACCCCTTCGCAGACCTCGGCACGCTGCTCGCCGCGTGGATCGAAGCGAGCGAAGGCTCGATGGGCGCCGGCCAGGTGGGTATGCCGTCGAACACCCCCGGCTTTCTGACGCGGCGCGAGGGTGTTGAGCGCTACGGCAAACGTCGCGGCGTCGACGTGAGCGACGTGCCGTTCTACTACGTCTTCGGTATCTTCAAGATCGGTGTCGTGCTGCAGCAGATCTACTATCGCTACCACGTCGGCCAAACCAAGGATGCGCGCTTCGCGCCGTTCGAGCAGGGCGCCGAGATGCTCTTCTGGAAGTCCAAGCAGTGTAGCGAGAGTGTGACGGTGTGACCGAGGCGTCCATGATCACCCTCTACCAATTCGCCGTCTCGCCATACTGCGACAAGATCCGCCGTGTGTTGCGCTACAAACAGCTGCCGTTCACGATCTATGAGTGGCCGCTCGCCGAGGTGCCGCTGATCCGCGAGAAGAACCCGACCGGCAAGCTGCCGTTCGTGGAGATCGACGGCACGATCATTCCCGACTCGACGGCGATCGCGTTGGAGCTGGAGCGCCGCCACCCCACGCCGCCGCTGCTGCCGGCCGATCCGGCGCAGCGCGCGCAGGTGCTGCTGCTCGAAGACTGGGCCGACGAGTCGCTGTACTTCTACGAGATGACCACGCGCTTCGGCGAGCAGGACTTCGACCGCAACATCGGCAAGCTGATGGGCGGCGCGCCCAAGGAGATGCTCGACGCCATCGGTCCCATGCTACGTGAGAACTTCAAGACTACGACAACGACGCAAGGCATCGGCCGCAAGTCGGACGCGCAGATCGCCGCCGACGTCGATCGCTTGCTTGGCGCCGTCGAGGAGCTGCAATGCGCCACGGGCTTCGTGGTCGGCACCACGCTTACGCTCGCTGACATCGCCATCGCCGCGCAAGCCGAGTGTATCGGCGACTCGACCATCGGGACGCGCGTCCTCGGATCCCGCCCGGCGCTGGTCGCCTACTTCCAGCGCGTCGATGCGCTGACCAAGGCGGACCGCGTGTGATCCGCGGCTGCGCTATTCATGACCCAGCCGCGCCGCCGTCACGCCGACCAGCGCCGCGTGGAGGTGCCCGTTCGAGGCGAGGGTCTGCTCGCCGTAGACGTCGAACGTGCCGCCGCGGAAGTCGCTGACGCTGCCGCCGGCTTCACGCACGATGAGCGCGCCCGCCGCCGTGTCCCACGGCTTCAGGCGCCACTCCCAGAAGCCGTCGAAGCGGCCGCAGGCGACGTAACACAGGTCGAGTGCCGCCGCCCCGCTGCGCCGCACGCCCTGCGCCCGCAGCATGAAGTCGGCGAGGAAGCCGAGATAGTAGTCGAGACGCTCGCGACGGTCGTAGGGAAAGCCGGTGCCGATCAACGATTCGTTGAGATCGTCGACTGCCGACACACGGATCGGCGCGCCGTTCAGCGTCGCGCCGCCACCGCGCTGCGCCGCAAACAGCTCGTCGCGCACCGGATCGTACACCAAGCCGAGCTGCAGCTCGGCCCCGTGTGCCAGCGCCAGCGAGACGCAGAAGTGCGGATGGGCGTGGGCGAAGTTCGTGGTGCCGTCGAGCGGATCGAGGTACCACACGTAGCGCTCGTCCGCCGGCCGTTGGAGCGCCGCACCCGCCGCGGCTTCTTCGGCAACGATGAGGTGATCCGGGAACGCCGCCCGCAGCTGGCCGACGATCAGCGCTTCGACCTCGCGATCCGTCTCGGTAACGATATCGATCCCGCTCTTGTGCTCGATGCGCTTGCTGCCGCGCCACGCCGCCCGCAGCCGCTCGCCGGCCGCTGCCACTGCGGCGCGCGCGACGTGTTCGAACGCCTCCATGCGGCGAGCAGTCTCACACCGATACGCGGGAAGCAAGGTGGGGCGCCGCTGTTGCCAGGGCGGAACGAATGCGCCATGAATCGAGCACCGAAATGCGACCCTGAAGGAGCACACCCATGGCACTTGCAGCCCGACAGCCGGCGCCACCGTCGCCCACACCCAATGCCAGCTCGTTCCTGGAGCTGTACGCCTTCGAGCAACCGGCGCCGGCGAAGCCGGTTGACGACTTCATCGCCGAGCTGAAGGATCTGATCCGCGCGCATCCGATCGACGCCCAGCTCGCCGAAGCCCTCAAATACGGGACCGCGTCGCGCCAGGCGATGCAGCGCTGGATCAAGGACTACTACCAGTTCATCCGCATGGATGCGCAAGGTACGGCCTCCATGGTGGCGCGCTGCCGGCGCCGCGGCCTGTACCTGGCGCTCAGCCCGCTGGTCAGCCGCAAGACCGGCTTCCATCAGGTGACGCGGCCGCCGCTGCAGATGTTCCTGCGCTTCGCGGAGGCCTTCGGCGTGACGCCCGCCGAGCTGGAGGCGCACTACGCCTGTCCGGAGACCATGCAAGCCACCTACACGCGCCAGCAATTCCAGTACTCCGGTTTCGAGGAAGGCTTCGTGGTCAGCGCCTTGGCCGGCGAAGGATCGCTGCTCGACGTCGTGCGCGACGAGCGCCCGTGGCTCTGCCAGCGCGGCATCGCCGAATATATGAAGCGCGCCTACCAGCTCGACGAGGATGCGGTTGCGTACTGGCGCGCCTACGAGGACTTCCGCGGCTTCGTGTGCGAGCCGGTGTGGGACATCGTGCGCGAGTTTGCCGTCGACGCGGCGCAGCAGGAGCTGCTGCGCACGACCTTGCACCACTGGCTGCTGATCTACCAGAACATGCGGACCGCCTGGAGCGAGTTGCTTGCCGGCCGCTACCCGCTGCCGGAGACGGTGTGGCCGCCGCCGGGCTCGCCGTTCACAACCGGCGACGATCAGACGTACGAGGAACTGGAGCAGGAGCTGGGCGAGTTCTGTCTTGGCCTGACGCGCCCGAAGGAGACCGCCTTCGGCCTGCTGCTCTCCGGGCGGGCTTCGCTCGATGCGGCGAAGGAGCTGATCAAAGACTTCTTCCATCTCGATGCCACGCGCAGTATTGCCGGACAGGTGTCGCACTTTGCCGACGCCAAGGCTTATCCGGCGATGGCGCAGGCGTTCGCCACCGAGTCGGGCGGCTACCTGACGCGCTGCCACATGGAGATATGGGCCGACTTCTGCGAGGCCGCCTTCGGCATCACACGCGAAGATCTGCAGCGCTGGCAGCCGCCGACCGAAACCATCGCGGGCCGATACGTCACCAAGTGGTTCCTGGTGCACGCGTTGCCGGAGGAAGCGATGGCCGCCTTTCATCTCGGGCCGCCGATGAAGTTCCGCGAGAAGCTGGGCAAGGCGGCGCTCGGGCTGGGGCAAGGCGGCGTCGCGGGCGAGGGACTCATCGAGGCGAGCGCGAAGAACCCACTGAGCGCGGCGTTCCAACGGCTCGGCGTCGACCCGGACCTGGCGGACTACTTCTTCCGCCTACACCGCGAGATCGAGCCCTTCGAGCAGGACGAGGGCTGGGAGTACGTGCCGGCGGTGCTCACCACCGGCCGCCAGCGCCGCATCTTCAAGCGCGCCTACATCACCAAGATCCTCTCCGAGCGCCGCAAGGACGAAGGCCTGCTCAAGCGGATGAAGAACCTGTCGGGGCTGGCGTGAGTTACGAGACGCTGACGGTTGAGCACGACGGGCCGATTGCGCGGGTGTGGCTGAATCGGGCGGAGCGGCGCAACGCGTTGAACGCGCAAACCCTGGAGGAGATCGCCGCCGCCTTCACCGAGCTGCAGCGGCACTTCGACGCGCCGGTCGTCGTGCTCGGCGGGCGCGGCGCCTCCTTCTGTGCGGGCGCAGACCGCAAGGATCCGCCGGCGCGGCTGGCGAGAGGATCTGGCGCCGGGGCGCGTGAACGACGGCATGTGGCGCAGGTGGGCCGGCGCGCCGTCGAAGCGATCGAGCGCGTCGAGGCGATCACCATCGCGCGTTTGCACGGGCACGCCATCGGCGGCGGTTTGGCGATCGCTCTGGCGTGCGACCTGCGCATCGCGGCCGCGAGCACCGTCTTCCACATCCCCGAGGTGGACCTCGGCGTGCCGCTGGCCTGGGGCGCGGCCCCGCGCCTGGCGCGTGAGGTCGGCATGGCGCGCGCGAAGGAGCTGATCCTCCTCTGCGACCGCTTCGATGCGGCCGCAGCGGAGCGCTACGGAGTGCTCAACCGCGTGGTGCCTGACGATCAGCTCGACGCGGCCGTCGAGGCGTGGGCACAACGGCTCGCTGCCAAGGCGCCGTGGGCACTGCACATGACCAAGACACAGTTCCGCGCCTACGCGCGCGCGACGGTGCTCGGCGACGTCACCGAAGGCGACGGCGACCTGATCGCCCTGGCCAGCGCGGAAGATCCGACGCGCTTCCTCTTTCCCGAAAAGAAGTGACGGTGCGATGCGGCGCGTCGTACGCGCAGGAGCCGCGATGAACGCGCCTGCGATCTTGAGGAATCTGCGCTAACATCGCTCTGCCATGCGGCCTAAGGTGTACATCGATGGTCATGTGGGGACCACGGGCTTGCGCATCCGCGAGTGGATGGCAGCGCGCGCCGACGTCGAGCTGCTGACGCTGCCGGAAGCGCATCGCAAAGACCCGGCGGCGCGGCGCGCGCGCATCGTCGCTGCCGACCTGGCCGTGCTCTGCTTGCCCGACGACGCGGCGCGCGAGGCGGCGGGATGGGCAAGCGACGGAGCGACGCGCATCATCGATGCGAGCACCGCGCACCGCGTCGCCGCCGGTTGGGTGTATGGCCTACCGGAGCTGGCGCCCGGACAACGCGACGCGATTCGCCGGGCGAAGCTCGTCGCCAACCCCGGGTGCTACGCCTCGGCGTTCATTCTGCTCGTCCGCCCGCTGGTCGACGCCGGCGTGCTCGCGCCCGTCGTGCCGCTCACCTGCCATGCTCTGTCCGGCTACTCAGGCGGCGGCCGCGCCATGATCGAGAGGTGGGAAGACGCGAAAGGCGGACTCCGCTCACTCGTCTACGAAGCGCCATACGCGCTCGACCGGGTGCACAAGCACATCCCGGAGATGCGGCAGTATACCGGCCTGCAGCGCGAGCCGCAGTTCGTGCCGGCGGTGGGCCCGTTCCGCTGCGGCATGCGCGTCCAGATCCCACTGCACGCAGATCTGCTTCAACCCGGCGGAGCGCAGCGCGTGTCGGAGCTGCTCGACGCGCGTTATCGCGACGAGCCCTTCGTGAGGGTGATCCCGATGGCCGAGTCGCTCCATGCACACGAGCGCAGTTTCGATCCGCAGACGTGCAACGACACCAACCGCATCGAGCTGCGCGTCCTGCCGCATCCGTCCGGGCACGTGCTGCTGATGGCGAGGCTCGACAATCTGGGCAAAGGCGCCGCCGGCGTCGCCATCCAGAGCCTCAACCTGATGCTGGGGTTCAGCGAGACCGCGGGGTTGCGTGTTTGCTGACGCCCGGCGAGGTCAGCTCCCGACGCGCGCCTCGATCATCGCGTCCATCTCCTCCTGGTGCTTCTCGAAGTCGGCGTCGGCCAGCAGCGTGTAGAGCGTGTCGATCGGCAACTTGCGGGTCAGCGGCGAGGTGAAGTCGGGCAGCTTGTTCTTGCGCAGCTCCTGCCACTCGCCCGGCGTCGGCGCGTAGAACAGATCACCGAAGCCCGCCTGGTCGAAGCGCTTGAACAGCTGGTCGCCGTCGTGCATCGCGGCGTACTCGCGGCTGCCGCGCAGCTCGATCATGAACTGGATGAGCTCCGGCTCGACGTCATACAAGCGAGCGATCCGCGGCATGCCCAAGGCGCGCACGACGTCGGCGGCGATGCCGAGCCGGTCCTCGTAGGAGGTATCGAGCTGGCTGCGCACCTCGTCGACGGGTACCTCGGTCTGCGTGAGGAAGCCGCCGATCGCCTCCAACGGCGCGGTGAAGACGTCGCAGCCGGCAACCCGCACGAAGGTCTGCCACTCGCGCACGCTGGCGACGATGAGCAGCGTCTTGATTGCTGCCTCGCGCCGCAGCTGGCGCAACGCGCGCTGCGCCGCGAGGTCGACGTGCTCGCCCAACAGCGCCGCCTTGCACCCTTGGTTCAGCCGGCCCATGAAGATGTTGGTCAGGGTGACGTTGGACAGCAAGCCCGCCGCGACCGCCTGGCGCGCCGAGAAGGTCGAGGTGAAGTTGACCGGGATGCCCTCGCGCTCGAGATCGCGGGCAATCAGAAAGCAGTGCGGATGCTGCGGGGTGAACGGGACCTTGACGACGCCGGACGGCACCATGTGGCGCAGGTAGCGGCCGACCCGTTTGGAAGCCTCAGCGTTGCTGCCGAGCTGCATGTGCAGCTGCAGACTGACGTCCCACGCCCGGCCGGCGCCGAACGCCCGCGCCGCGTCGTTGCCGATGCGGCCGCAGACGATCGCGTAGAGCAGGACATTGCGTTCGGCACGGGTCAGGTCCGGCCGCAACTCGTGCAACTGAGCCACCCATGCCTTGGGAGCGTCGCCGTCGAGGTACCGCGCGATGACCTTGTGGACGAGCGGCTGGTTGGCGGTATTGCCGTCGACCTCGCGGACGATGGTGCCGGCAGCGGTGGTGATCAGCGCGCCCAGCTCGTTGGCATCGGCGGTGTCGCCGTAGACGTGCAGGGTACCGGCCCGACACAGGGCAGCCAACAATGGCGACGACGTGAGCTGCGGGTGCACGGCCGCACCCGGCGGCTGGCCGCAGCGGACAACCGTGTCGTCGAAATCCCGGGCCTCGGCGCCCGCCAAGTGCTGTAGCTGCGCTTCCATCGGACTCTCCTCGTCGTGCGCCCACCCTGCCGACGATTGCCCCCGTCGTCAACGCCGCCGCGGCGGGGATGAAGAGTGTGTTCGAAAAGCTCTGAGCAAAGCCAGGGCACCTTCAGCGGACGGTCACGATCACGCGGCGCTCGCGCGGGCCGTCCAGTTCGACGAGCATGATGGCCTGCCAGGTGCCGAGGACGAGCTTGCCGTCGCGCACCGGGATGGTCTCGCCGGGGCCGAGGATGGCCGACTTGATGTGTGCGGCGGCGTTGCCGTCGACGCGATCGTGCCGCCACACGCCCGCGGGGATGAGCTTGTCGAGCGCATCGAGCACGTCTTCGCACACGTTGGGGTCGTCGTTCTCGTTGATGACGATCGCGGCGGTCGCGTGCGTGACGTAGACGGAGCAGATCGCTTCCGGCACATTGGCGCGCCGCACCACGGCCGCGACCTGCGGCGTGATGTCGAGCATCTCGGAGGTGCGCCGGCTGCGCACGTGAAACTCGGATTGCATCGTCATGCTCAGCCGTCGGCGTCGGCGGCGGACGTCCGCCCGGTGTGCATGCAGGCCATGGCTGTCCTCCTCGTCAGTCTTCTTTGAGCGCTCTCACGGTGATCAGGACTTCATAGTCAGGGTCCCGGTAGTCGAGCTCGTCGGCGTTTAGCTCTTCCGTCGCCAGGCCGTGGAGAAAAGCCACCGCCGCGAGCACGTTGCCGTGTGCCTCCACCTCAAGCGCCGCCTCCGGAAAGCTCTCGAGGAACAACCGGCGGATGGATTGCGTGGTGAAATGCCAGTGCTCGCCCCACGCGTCGCGGCCTTCGTGGCGCCCGATTTTGCTGATCCCGTGCGACGTGACCAGCAGCACGCCGCGCGGCTTCAAGATCCGATGCAAGTGCCGCAACGCCGCGTGGACGTCGTAGATCATCTGGAGCGTCTGCGTCAGGATGATGCAGTCGAAGGTGTTCGACGCGATGTGATCCGCACGGGTCAGGTCGGCGACGATCGTGGCCAGCGGGTTGCCTTCCACCACGTGCAGCACATCGCTCTTGGTGACGCGGTCGCCGCCGAATTTCCGCGTGTAGGAGTCGTCGCCGATTTCGAGCACATGCCCCTCAATGTCCGCGGCGCGGGCCAACAAGAACCGCTCGATGTAGTAGCGATCGATGGGCAGCCCGCGGTCGATGCCGAAGGTGAGGCTAATGGGCGTCACCCGCCGCAAGTTGCCAAATTCCACTGTCCCCAATCGCGGCCGTAGCAGGCCCAAACGCCGCCGTTGCACCAGCAACCAGCGGCGAGCTCTCACGGGGACCAGCGCCTTTGCAATCGCGATGACCTGATCACCGATCATGGCAACCGGCTGTCAAACGCCTCAGCACCCGCCATCGAGCTCGAAGCCTTTCATCGCGGCGCCGGCTTCCAAGAAGAGGTCCTCCGGCGGCACCAGCCCCTGTACGTCTTTCCCCCCGGACGTGCCGAGCACGTGCCAATTCCGGTAGCGCTCGGGATAGCGTCTGATGTAGCCCTCCAGAAGCCGCGCATACTGTACCACGCCCTCTTGTAGCGCGCGCTCTCGACTCCCGCCACGATCGATCACAATCGGCGACTCGATGATGACGCCGAGGTTTCCGTCCGTGCGCGGAACGCAGAGCAACGGCAGAATCGCGGCGCCGGATGCCCGCGCCAGCGTTACCATGCCGGTCGCGAAGAATTCGGTGACGCCGAGCATTTCTACGGGAATCAACTTCCGACCGAACTTCCCGTCTCCGGTAATGCAGATGATGGCATTGCGCTCCAAACGCTGGCGCAGCTGTCTCCCAAAGGCCAGCGAGCCCGAGCCCGGGCGTGGCAGGTACATCAGGTCGGTGACGAATTGCCGCTCACAGTCGTCGAAGAAGCGCTTGATGAACGAGAGGCGCACGCGAGTGGCGGGGCTGTCCTCGGAGAAGAATCCGCCAAGATTGTCTGGACCATGCACTTGGTGGATCAGAAAACCATTCGCATGCAACACGCGCCGGGCATCGATTCTCCTTCCGAACCCGGAGCTTTCCCAGAGAATCACGCCGCGTCCAGCCTCGATCGCGGCACGCAGACGTTCTACTCCTTGGAGCTCGGCGTGCTCAACTGACCTTCGCTCGGCCCCAGATGACATCCACGAAAAGATCCCTCCCCAGGTTTCCCGGAAGACGGTCTTGATGATTCTCTGGCGTTGCGCAGGACTCAGCCGCCCCTCAAAGGCGGCGCTCAGACTCCGCTCCATGGCCTGCCGCTTCCTCTTCGAGAACGTGTACGCGGCCACGGCGATGCCGCCCACAACCAGCGTCTTGAGTCGGCTCGAATAGCGCCAGCTGCTCAGGCGGATCAGGACAATCACGAAAAGGTGGTAGAGGTCCCGTATCGCGATCACTCTCACCGGCCGACAGCTCCCTCACATCCAGGCGCCGCCGTCGACGCGCAGGATCTTGCCGGTAACGAAGCTGGCGTCGTCGCTGGCCAGATATACGGCGGCCTTGCCGATGTCTTCCGGGCGGCCGGCGCGGCCGAGCGGGATACCGCTGAGGAGCGCGTCGCCGTAGAACTTCATCATGCGGTCGCCCATGTCCGTAGCCACCAGGCCCGGGGCGATGCAGTTCACCCGCACTCCGGCCGGGGCGCATTCCTTAGCGAGCGATTTGGTCAGTGCGTTCACCCCGGCCTTGGCGACGTAGTACGGCGCGCCCATCGGGCCGCAGGCGTCGGCGCCGATCGACGAGATGAGAATGACGTTGCCGCTCTTGCGCTCCACCAAATGCCCGACGGTGGCCCGGCAGGTATAGAAGACACCGTGCAGGTTGACGTTGATCACCTTGTGCCAGTGCTCCACGTCGAAGGCCCACAGCGGCGCGACGCGCGAGGCGACGCCGGAGTTGGCCACGACGATGTCGAGGTGGCCGAAGTGGCGCAGCGCCGCGTCGACCATGCGCTGCACGGCCGGCCAGTCGCTGACGTCCGCTTGCAGGGCGACCGCGCCGCCGCCGAGCTCCCGAATGGCACGGACGGTGACGTCCGCGGCGGCCGTGTCGCGCCGGTAGTTGACCGCCACGTGCGCGCCTTCGCGGGCGAGCTCCAGCGCGATGCCGCGGCCGATGCCGCGCGACCCGCCGGTCACTAGTGCGATCTTGCCCTCAAGCCGCTTCATTGTGGCTCGTGTCCGTGCTCGTGAGTCGTGGGGGGACTACGCTCTCGGATGCTCGATCAATTGGAGCAGCACGCCGTGGGTCGCCTTCGGGCTGATGAAGCCGAGCTTCATGCCGGTGTCCATCGTCTGCACGGAGACTTTGATTCCCTTCTGCGCCAGTGCCGCCGCCGCAGTGGTGATGTCGTCGACTTCGAGGGACAGCAGGTACATGCCCTCGCCGCGCTCGGTGAGGAACTTGGCGCCGGGGTTCTGCTCGCTGGTCGGCTGGAACAGCTCGAGCGACGCGTCGCCGATGGTGAGGAAGGCGCGACGAATGTGCAGCTGCGGCACCGCACCGATGCGCTCGATCGGAAATCCGAAGTTGCCGGTGAACGTTTTCACCGCGGCGTCGAGGTCCTTCACCGCGATGGCCACGTGATCGATCTTCTTCGCCAATGCCATCGTTCTCCCGCCTTCCGAGTCACGGCTCACGAGTCACCCGTCACGACTTGCGCGTACTCGATGAGCACGCCGTTGTTCGCTTTCGGATGCAGGAAGCAGATCATCCCCGCCAGCCCCCGGCGCGGCACCTGGTCGATGAGCTCGATGCCCTTCACCTTGGTGGCGGCCAGCTCGGCGACGACGTTGTCGGTCTCGAAACAGATGTGGTGCAGGCCCTCGCCGCGCCGTTCGAGGAACTTGGCGACGCCGCCATTCTGGTTGATCGGCTCGAGCAGCTCGATCTCGCTGTTGCCGATCGTCAGCAGCGCGGCTCGGACGCCCTGATCTTCGACCACGGCTTCTTTGTGGACGTGCAGCCCGAGCGTGTCGCGATAGAACTTGTACGCCTGGTCGAGATTGCGCACGACGATACCGACGTGATGGATCTTACGGAGCATGGAATCCTCGCGGCTGTGGAATTCGGCACCCTCTTAGTCGATTGGGTGGGCTTCCACAAGGCGGAGCACCGATGGGTGCAGCCAGAACCGGCCGCGGCGGCACAGCAGGTCAGGCCGGCGTTACGCCTGGCTTTGCGCGGCGCACAGGACGACCTCCGCTGCTTGCTCGGGGGTGAGCACGTCGGTGTTGACGACCAGGTCGTAATGCGTCGGCGTCTCGTCTTTGATGTTGTAGAAGTGCTGGAAGTAGTCGCGTCGCTCACGATCGGAGGCGGCGATGGCGGCGGCTGCTTCGTCGTGGCTGATTTGTTGCGCGGCCGCGAGACGCTGCACCCGGGTTTCGGGTGATGCGGTCACCAGCACGCGCAACACGCCGGGTGTGCCGGCCAGGGCCATCGACGCGGCGTGGGCGACGATCACCGCCCGACCGGCGTGCGCCACTTCATGGATCGCGGCGCGGATGAGGGTCCGCAGGTCGTCCGGCGTGGCGTGATATCCGGTGGAGCCTGGAGTGAAGATGTCGAGTGGCAGCCCGGTCGCGAGGCTCACGGGACCGACCATGTCCGCCGCCATCGCGAGCTTGCCGATCAGCCGCTGCAGCAACGGCTGGCGGTGCTCGGCGGCGGCGACGAGCTTGGGGTCCACCTGCGCCAGCTGCGCCGCCTTGGTGATGATCTGTTCGTCGACGTAGCGAAAGCCGAGCCGTTGCGCGACCGTCTCGCCCATACGCTCGCCGCCGGCGGCCATCGTGCGCGAGATGCAGACTAGCCCGAAACTCATTGCTCCCTCCACGTTGCTGGTGTGGTCAAATCGATGAATTCACGCCTTGGCGGCGCCGCCGCGGGTCCGGCGATGCTGCTCCAGATCGCGCACGGCGCCGCGCGCGGCGCTCGTCGTCAGGAACGCGTACGCCTGCAAGGCGAGCGACACTGGGCGATTCCGTCCCACCGGCTTCCATGCCGCCTCACCGCGCTCGATCATCGCGAGGCGACGGCGCTTGAGCTCCGCGGCGTCGATCATCAGGTCGATGCGGCGATTCGGGATGTCGATGCGGATGCGATCGCCTTCCTCGATCAGGGCGATCGTCCCGCCGTCGGCGGCTTCGGGTGAGATGTGACCGACGCTAAGGCCGGAGGTCCCGCCGCTGAAGCGGCCGTCGGTGATGAGCGCGCACACCTTCCCGAGGTTCTTCGACTTGATGTATGAGGTCGGGTAGAGCATCTCCTGCATGCCGGGACCCCCTTTGGGGCCCTCGTAGCGGATGACCACCACATCGCCCGGCTTGAGGCGGTCGTTGAGGATGGCGTTGCACGCGTCCTCCTGCGAATGGAAGATGCGCGCCGGGCCCTCGAAACGCCAGATCGACTCGTCGACGCCGGCGGTCTTCACGATGCAGCCATCTTCGGCCAAATTGCCGTAGAGAACCGCGAGGCCGCCCTCTTTGCTGTAAGCGTGCTCGACCTCGTGGATGCAACCCTGCGCACCGTCGGTGTCGAGCTCGGCGTAGTACTTGTCCTGCGAGAAGCCGACGTTCGTCGACACGCCGCCCGGAGCAGACAGGCTACGGGTGCGGGCCGCTTCGGTCGCGGTAGGCCGGCGGATGTCATTGTGATCGAGGGCGGCGCCCTGCGTCTGTTCGTGCACCGTGCCGACGTCGCGATGGATGAGGCCGGCGCGATCCAGCGCTCCGAGAATGGTGAAGATGCCGCCGGCGCGGTTGACGTCCTCGACGTGGTAGTGCGAGGAGGGCGCGACCTTGCAGATGTTGGGCACGCGGCGGGAGAGCCGATCGATGTCGCGCATGGTGAACGGCACGCCCGCTTCGTGTGCGATGGCCAGGATGTGCAGCACCGTGTTCGTCGAGCCGCCCATGGCCATGTCCAGTGTCATGGCGTTCTCGAACGCCTCGAAGGTGGCGATGCTGCGCGGGAGGACGGTAGCGTCGCCGTCGACGTAGTAGCGGCGTGCCAGCTCGACGATGCGGCGCCCGGCTGCCTCGAACAATTGCCAGCGTGCCGTGTGGGTCGCCAGGACAGTGCCGTTACCCGGCAGCGCCAGGCCGAGCGCTTCGTTGAGACAGTTCATGCTGTTGGCGGTGAACATGCCCGAGCACGAGCCGCAGGTCGGGCAGGCTGAGCGTTCCATCTCGAGCACGGCGGCGTCGCTCACCGCATCGTTGCCGGCCGCGACCATGGCGTCGATCAGGTCGAGCTTGGGCAAGGGCTTGCCGGCGGCATCGTGGGTGCCCGCCGACGTGCCGGCTTCCATCGGGCCGCCGGACACGAAGATGGTCGGGATGTTCAGGCGCATTGCGGCCATCAGCATTCCCGGGGTGATCTTGTCGCAGTTCGAGATGCACACCAGCGCGTCGGCGACGTGCGCCTGCACCATGTACTCGACGCTGTCGGCGATGAGGTCGCGGCTGGGCAGGGAGTAGAGCATGCCGCCGTGGCCCATGGCGATGCCGTCGTCGACGGCGATGGTGTTGAACTCGACGCCGTAGCCGCCGGCGGCGTCGATCACCTGTTTCACC
The DNA here is from genome assembly GCA_964498075.1 of uncultured Binatia bacterium (SeqCode). Lineage (GTDB taxonomy): Bacteria > Desulfobacterota > Binatia > HRBIN30 > HRBIN30 > CAZCGA01. The sequence goes on from CAZCGA010000030.1 coordinate 15,627, forward strand.
CGCTGGCCGACCTCGTGGAGGTGCACGTGCCCCGGGACGAACTGGGTAAAGCTGTTGGCGATGGCGATGATGGGCTTCTCGAAGTCGGCGTCCCGCATCCCCGTGGCGCGCCACAAGGCGCGGGCACCGGCCATGTTTCGGCCCTGAGTCGTGGTCCGACTACGATAGTAGTTCATGGGGCGAAGTGTACACGGAGGTTACGCGAAGAGCCACAGAGCCGGGGTTGGCCCGTTTCCTGCCCTCCATCCCCGTCGCGCAGCGGCGTGCTCCTCAAAAATCCGGCTTTGATGTTTGCTTCTTGCGGCGTGTCGTGGCAGTGTAGCCCGTGCATTTTACGGCGGCCGCGGAGGTTCGGATGCGGAAGGCCGTCGGCGTTGTTGAGAAAGGGAACTGGACCGGGAGGGGCTAATGGATCGCACCGCACGCATTGCTTGTGGAGCATTGGTTCTGACGCTGCTGTGCTCGACCTTGTCTTACGCCGGCGAGAAGGCATCGATCTCTCTTCTGAAGACCGCCGGGCTCGATCCGATCACCTGCGGGTCGCAGCAGAAAATCACCATCTCGAAGGCCGGGCCGGTGGCCTACTGCTACACGGTGACGAACACCGGCGAGGTGACCTTCACCGTCCACTCTCTCGTTGATAACGTGCTCGGCACCATTCTCTCGAATGAGCCCTTCGATCTCGCTCCGGGGGAGTCGGCATCGATCATCCGCTCCCACGACGTCACCGCCGACGTGACCAACGTGGCAACCTATACAGCTGGGTTCGACGATGCGCTGTCTACTGGCCCGGCTGCGCCCGACATTGTCACGGTCACGGCGACCAGCACGGCGACCGTGAAGATCCTTCCGCCCGCGGGGGCGCCGGTGTTGAGCCCCGCGAGCTTGGCGTTCGTGGCGCTGGCGCTGGTGCTCATCGGCGGTGCCCAGGTCTCGTGGCGCCATCGCAAGCGCACATAGCTGCCCGTCGCAATCTCGCATCTGTTCCATCTCCGAGCACCGCAGGACTTCGGTTCTGCGGTGCTCGTCGTTTTACCCGGCGAGTTGCAACGCCGGCGCGGTTTGCTGTACGAAGGGCGACGCGCGCCTCGGACTCGCGAGGCGCGCGGCGCGCTCGGATGCAGACCAAAGCAAGTGCCTTTGCGGCGACGCTGATCGAGAGCAGCTGGCTGACCGCTCTCGCCGTCGTTCCGATCTTCTTCAACACTCTTTCCTATCGCGTCTTCGAAGAAGACAAGATCCCGCTCTTGCGGAGCATCGCCGGCGTGGTGTTCGCCGCGTTGATCCTCCGCAGCGTCGACGAAGGGCGAGGTGCGTGGACGGTGAACGGGCGGCCGCTGTGGCGGGTGCCGCTCGTCACGCCCATGCTGTTGCTCACCGCTGCCTGGGGCGTCTCCACGGTCTTCAGCATTGCGCCAGGATCCTCCTGGTGGGGCGCCTTCCAGCGCTGCCAGGGGCTGTACACGTGGCTGAGCTACGTGACGCTCTTCGGCGCCATCGTGCTGTTGCTGCGGCGCCCGCAACAGCGCGAGCGGATCGTCACCGTGGCGCTGCTCGCGAGTTTGGCGGCGAGCGCGTATGCCGTGATTCAGCACCTCGGGCGTGATCCCATCGCATGGGGTGCAGAGGTCACCTCGCGGGTCTTCGGCACCGCGGGTAACCCGATCTTCCTCGGCGCGTTCCTGATCATGGTCGTCCCGCTCACCCTGGTGCGCATCGTCGACGCGCTGCGGGCGGTGTCTGCGGCGCGTGCCGGCGGGAGCGGGTGGGTATCGGGCGCCGCCGTGGCTGCGGCGGCGCATGTTTGCCTACTGGTGCTGCAGCTGCTGGCGCTCATGTTCACGCAAAGCCGCGGCCCGCTCGTCGCCCTGGGGAGTGGTCTGATCTTCTTCTTCGTCCTGTTCTCGCTGCACCGCCGGTTGCGCTGGCTGCGGCTCACGATCGCTGCGGCGGCGGTCGGTGGCACGTTGTTCCTGCTGGTGTTCAATCTTCCCAACACGCCGTTGAGCCCACTGCGCCAGGTGAAGTACATTGGCCGGTTGGGCCGCGTTTTTGCGATGGACGGTGGCAGCGCCCAGGTGCGGGTGCTCATCTGGCAGGGCGCCGCGGATTTGCTCAGCACGGCCTCGCCGCGCACGCTGGTCGGGTATGGTCCGGACACGCTCCTGCTCGCCTACAGGTACTTCTACCCGGCGCAATTGGCTCACTATGAAAGCCGGCGCGTGGCGCCGGACCGCGCCCACAACGAGACCTTCGACGCGCTCATCATGCTCGGGCTCCTGGGCTGCCTCGCTGAGCTCGGGCTGTTCCTGGCGTTCTTCCATCACGTCCTGCGCTGGCTGGGCCTGATCCGTACGGCGCGGCAGCGCACCGCCTTCGTGGGCGCCGTCGCGTTGGGCGGCGTCGCCGGTGGTCTCGTGCCCTATCTCGTCGACGGCAGCGTCCGCTTTTCGGGCGTCGGCCTGCCGCTGGCGATGGTTGCCGGGATGATGCTCTACCTGCTCGGGTTTGCGGACTCGCCCGCCCCCGACGGCGAGCGCGCGCCGTCGACGAACGGCGTGCTCCTGATCGGCCTCTTCGCCGCCGTCATGGCGCACTTCGTCGAGATCCAGTTCGGGATCGCGATCGGTGCTACACGCCTGTACTTCTGGGTGTATGCCGCGCTGGCGGTCGCCGCGGGCATGCCGCTGATCCAGACGGAACCCCCGCCACGCGCATCGGCCCAGGCCGCACCCGCCGACACCGATCGGCCCGACCCGGCGCCGGTCACCGGTGACACGCTGGCGTTGAGTGCCGTCATCGGCCTGATGCTCGCGGTGCTCACGTACAGCTTCTACACGTTGAGCTTCCGGCTGGGCTCCGAAGGTGTGACGTGCCTGGTGATCGCGTGCTCCCTCTGGCTGTTCGGCATCATCGTCATCGCGGCCCAACCGGCGGTGCAGGGCGGAACACAGACGAGTTGGGTGGCCTGGATCGCACCTTACAGCAGTACGACCCTGGGGGTCTGGTTGCTGTTCACGGCGCTGTATGTCCCGTGGATCAATTGGGCCCTCGATGCGCCGAAGGAGGCGCTCCCCGTGGTGGCGAGCCACATCGCAAATGCGGTGGTGTTGGTCTACGTCGCGGTGTTTGCTGGCATCACGGTGGTGGCCATCAATCTCCGGCGCGATGAGCCGGCGCCACCTGCCGGGCGCTTCTGGAAGGTGGCGCTGTATGCGCTGCCGCTCCTCGGCGGCGTTGCGGTCCTGGCGATCCAGAACGTCAGCCTGTCACGCGCCAACAGCTTCGCCAAGCAAGGCAGGTTTTACGAAAAAAGGGCGCAGTGGGATGCGGCGGTGTTCGCTCACCAGGAGGCGCTGCGTCTGCAGCCGGGCGAGGATCGCTACGCCCTCAATCTCGGTGGTGCGCTGATGGAGAAGGCGCGGTCGATCGCGCACAGCGACCGGCCGCAGCGCGACGAGTACTTCACTCGCTCCGAGGCGATCCTGCGGCGCGCGCGCGACATCAGCCCGCTGAATCCGGATCACCCGCGCAACCTGGCGCGACTCTACCGCCTCCGGGCGGCGTTGGCCGATGACCCGGCGGAGGTGAGCCGGTACGCCGCCGACGCTCTGAGCTACTACGAAGAAACGCTCAAGCGCACTCCCCACAGCGCGGCGGTGTGGAACGAAATCGCCACGCTGCACATCGAACATCACGAGATCGACAAGGCCCTGGCGGCACTCGATCAGTCGCTGAAGGTCGACGATCACTACACCACGACCTATTGGCTGCAGGGGAACGCCTACATGGAAATGAAGCAGTTCGAGCCGGCGCTCGCGGCTTACGACCACGCGCTGGAGACTAACCGATACTCGATGGCCGCGTGGAGCGGCAGGGCGCTCGCGCTCGTCCGGCTCAACCGGGTTCCAGAATCCATTGACGCAAACCTGCGGGCCATCGGCCTCAGTCCATACGACATGGTTAGTCATCGCAACCTCGCGTTGCTGTACCGGCAAACCGGGGAGCTCGATCAGGCCATCGTCGAGGCAAAGGCGGCGCTTCGGCTCGCCAAGCCGGAGGAGAAGCCTGGCCTGGAGAGCTTCATCAAGATGATCGAACGGGAGCAGGCGAATTAGCCTTGCGGAGGTGCTGAGGGGTCCGAGGGCTTGAATGAGCGTTCGGGTGACGGTAGTTCTGCTGCGATGAACAACCAGAGCAACGGCTTCGCGCGCTTCCAGGGTACGTCTGGATACATTGCGTCCGGGCCTCTCGTCGATGCGGTCAACTGTGCCATCGCACTCGAGCGCCCACTGCTTCTCAAGGGCGAGCCGGGGACGGGCAAGACCGTGCTGGCGACCCACGTGGCCGAGGGCCTCGGCATGCCGATGCTCTCGTGGCACATCAAGTCCACCACCAAGGCGGCCGACGGCCTGTACGTCTACGACACCGTGCAACGGCTGAACGACAGCCGCTTCGGCACCGGCGATGTCGCCGACATCCGCCGCTATATCAAGCTCGGCGCGCTCGGGCAGACGTTCGCCGCCCAGGAACGGCACGTCTTGCTCATCGACGAGATCGACAAAGCCGATCTGGAGTTCCCCAACGACCTGCTGCGTGAGCTCGACGAGATGCGCTTCTCCATCGTCGAGACCAGCGAGGAAATCGTCGCGCAGCATCGCCCGGTGGTGATGATCACGTCGAACAACGAGAAGGAGCTGCCCGACGCCTTTCTGCGCCGCTGCATCTTCTACTACATCGAGTTCCCCGACGTGCCGCTGATGCGCCAGATCATCGCCGTGCACCATCCGCATCTCGACGCCAAGCTGCTCGATCAGGTACTGATCAAGTTCTACTGGCTGCGCGAGCAGAAGGAGCTGCGCAAGAAGCCATCGACCTCCGAGTTGATCGATTGGATCACTGCCCTGCTGCGCTCCGGCATCAGCATGGACAAGATCGAGACGCACATCCCGTTCGTTGGCGCGTTGCTGAAGAAGGAGCAGGACGTCGACGCGTTGCTCAAGTACGACGGCCAGGGCGGCCGCTATCCGAAGAGCTGGCAGGACTTGGGGCCGCGGTACAATCAGTAGCTGGCGCGCAGGAACTGCTTGGTGGAAACTTCGAAAGGTGCTACTCACGAAAACATGCAGCGCGTGATCCGAGCCGTATACGAGAACGGGGTGCTGAAGCCGCTTGAGCGAGTGCGGATGAGCGAGCGAAAGATCTGTCTCCTCTCGATCTATCCCGAGGAGGAGTGGCGGAAGGATTTCGAGGCTCTCCTCAATCGCATCCATCGGCGGACCCGACGCCACGCTTCGGCGGACATCGAGGCAGACATCACCGCGGCGCGTGCGGAAGTGAAAGCCAAGCGCCGTGAAGCCCGTCGTTCTGCTTGACACGAACGTTTGGGTTTCTGCCTTTCTCAACAAACAGGGGACTCCCGCCCGCCTCGTGCAGGCCTGGCTCGATGGGGCGATCGACATCGTGATCGCGCTGCCCATCCTCGAAGAGATCGGTGACGTGCTTCGGCGTCCCCGCATCAAGAAGAAGAAGTATCAGCTCCGTGAGGAAGAAATCGTTCAGCACCTTCGCCTCATCGCAGCCGGTGCGGCCGTTGTGCCGGTCGCCGGCACGCAGAAGCTGTGCCGCGATCCCGATGATGATGTCGTGCTCGAGACCGCGATTGCGGGCGGGGCGAAATATCTTGTCACCCGCGATGACGACCTGAAGCGGGATCTGGATCTCATCCGGTGAATGAAGGAGCATGGCGTCCGGGTCATGAGTGTCTCGCGGTTTCTCGCAACGCTTTGAGTCCAATGGCACTACCCGATCGCGAAGAGTCATCCGCTCGTCGGGATTCCCTTGCATCGACGATCACCAGAGAAGAGGCACGGCTGGTTGCACGTGATCGCGAGCGGGAAGAAGTTCGGCCTCTTCTCCAAAGCATGTGGGTAGATTCTCACGGCGTTGATCCATCGAGTGAGCGCAATGGGGCGGAAGAGTTGGCCACAAGCTGACGCGCAGAGCGAGGGGCGGCTGGGTGCGGGCCCCTCACGAGGCCCGCGGCGGGGTGGGGAGCGATCGGTCGAAGACGCAGCGGTCCTTCAGCTTGTGGACAACTCGGGGAGGGGCGGTGACCGGTGGGGGCGGCGCGCCGCGTTAACGAACTCAGATCTGCGGCAGCATGCAGGTGAGCACCTTCAAGCGCAGGTATTCCTCGTCACGCAGTCCGTAAGCCCGGCGCTGGATGACCCGGATCTTGTTGTTCAACCGCTCGACGAACCCCAGCGACACCTTGTTCTCCTCCCGGCAATAGGCGGCAATGCCCTCCCAGTGCCGCTCGATCATCGCGGCGAACTGCTCGTAGGGTGTGAGCCGCTGCCGCTTCAGCGCCGCCTTCCAGTTCTCGAAAAAGCGCCGCGCCCAGCCCTCGCTCCGGTAGTCCCACAGCTGCCCGAAGGACTCCTTGAGCACGTACGCCGTGTTCAGCCGCTTGTTCGCGGCCAGCAGCTTTTTGAGGGCCCGCCGCCCATCCAGCGTCAGATTCTCGCGGTGCGACAACAGCGTGTACTTCTGCCCTTTGATGTACTGCCGTTCCTTGCCCTGCAGCCGCCGGTACTCGCTCTTGCGCACCGTATCCAGCGCGTCGCCCAAGTGGCGCATCACGTGAAACTTGTCGAACAGGATACTGGCGTGGGGCGCATGGCGCGTGGTGGAGTTGCGAAACGCCTTCCACATGCCCATCAGCGCCAGCTCGATGCGCGCACTCTTCTTGGTCCCCAGCTCCGCAAAGAACTGATCCATACTGGCTTCGGACCGATCCGCGCCCCCAAACCAGATCGGTCGCCCGCGTTCCAGATCGCTGACCACAATGCGGTACGTGTGCCCCTTGCGGATGGCAATCTCGTCGATCCCGATCATCCGCGGCGCCGGCTTCGGGGCGCGCCGCAGCTGCTCGCGCATGTACTGCTTCTCCAGCTCCTCGACTTCCGCCCACCGCTCGCCGTGCAAGATATCCGGCTGCGACTCATCGCCGTGCTCCTGCGCCACATCTGGGAAGCGGTCGTCCGTGCGCTTCGGCCAGTCGGCATTGCCGATGTGCTCGTCGAGGTTCGGAACGTCTTCGGTCTGCGCGCGGAGTTTCTTGCTAGGCCGCTCGTATTCCTTGATCTTTCGCTCAATGGCAGGCGGTTCTGGTAAGTGCCCGGCTGTTTTGTCTTTCCCAAAGTTGAGAGCCTTGGTTCGCTGTCCAAGGACAACTACTTCACTTTCGGCTAGACAACCGGATTTGATCGCCGCCGCCGCAGAGGCTGGGGCGTTCTTGGTGATGGCTTTACTGAGTGCTCGACTGCTCGCCGTCGACAACCACTGGCCACCTTCCGGCCACCCCTTCGGTGCCCGCGGCTGATCAGGGTTGAACCCCTCGATCTCTGATTCACCATGCAGGATGTCCGGCTGCGGCTCATCGCCGTGCTTCCGCACATTCTCCAGTATAGCGAGGTATTGCGCCGCAACGTCGTGCTCGAGCCCGCGTTGGAACTCGTCCACCACGTTCTGCGGCACCCCTTGGCACTGCATCGGCTCGGGACGTTCGAGGCCGGCGGCGTAGGCCCGCTCGACTAGGTCGTCAACGGCTGCTGCCATGCCACTTCACCGTCGCCCGATAGGCCTGGCGGGTCATCTCGCTCTGCCAGCCGATGCGTCGATGCACGCCTTGCAAGACGTGAATGTCCGCTTGCTGCGTGTCGCCGTTGAAGATCACCGCGATCTCCATCGCCTTGAATAGCGTGCCGAATTTCCGCGACACTGTTCGGACCATAGCGGCTTTCCGCGCCAGGATCTGCCGCATCTTCATTTTCGTTGGTCCTGGCTTTCGCGGTGGATCTCGCCTTCCTGATCCACTGCCGAGCGATACCGCGCGCCTCGCCGATCGTCAACCGCCAGTGCCAGGCAGAGCTGCCATTGCTCGGCTGTCCGCCCTTCACCTCGACGAGCAGGTGATCGTACTGCAGGTCGAACGGGGCATTGTTGCGGCCCACGTTCAAGAACTGCACGCCCTTGATGCCCTGCTGCTTGAGCCAGGCCGCCACGACGTTCTCGGAGAGGTTCCCGATCTTCACCTTGCCGACCACTTTGTTCTCATCACTGATGGCGACTTGCTTGCCTTGCCAGGTACGGACCCCAGCCTTGACCGGGGTCACGCTCATCCCGCCGCCACCGGATTCACAGAACCGGCCGCGTTCGTCGTGACACGGGTTGAACGCTTCGATGGCGAAGAGCCGCTTCCACGCGGAGAGCGGTGCGCTGAGAGTTACAGTTCCCCGATCATCTCCGCTTGCGCGAGAATCCCGTTGGCGTTCTTCTCCACCCAGTCCCAGCCTTCGTGAACCGCCACCAGCTCCAGGATGCGCTGCTGCTCTGGCGTCCGACTTGGCGGCGTCGTAGTCGGTGTAGTACCGGCTGGATTTGGGCTTGTCCTTCCAGTTGCTCTTGCCCCAGATCCGGGATCGGATGTCATCTTGCCGTTCTCCATACCCCTTCCACGCCATGAAGACAACGTCGGGCGTGCCGTCTTTGGCGTGGTCCCACTGCGGCGGCGCGTACTGCGATCAAACCGCATGCGCCCGGTCTCGACGAAGCCGAACTGCGCGTAGAACGACGGAACCCGTCAAGCAGGTCGAGCGTGCGGGCCGCCGTGGTCGATCGCCGCGAAGATCGCCTCGGTGCCTGCACCGCGAGGGCCGCCGTTGTGGAAGACGTTCTGGACGTCGCCCTGCGTATCGATCGCGAAACCGACGTGCCCATCGTCACTCGTGCGGGGCTGTAGGCTTCGAGCACGGTCTCGCCCTCGGTGAGCCACGACTTGAACTCGTCGATGCTCATCTCCTGCATCGAATCGAGGCCTTCCCAGCCCGGCTCGTAGTGCATCGCGGCCACGCAGCTTCTAGCGCAAGCAGGCCGATCGAGAGCACTCGCATGCCGCTAACCAAAAGCCTTCGAGACCGCGCGCGTCCAAGAGCAACTGACGGACGATCTCGAAGCGGGTAGCCGCCGACCGAAGTGAGTTCGACTACCGTCAGCTCCATCCGCTATCATCCCCGCGACTTACGACGAAACGATGGCAGGAGCGACGGATATTCGACTTCGCTGGGTGCTTGCTGACCCAGCACGCGAACGCGCCGTGGATCCGCTTGGAATGGGCGCCCAGGCAGATCGGATTGCGGACCGGCTCCTGCCGGACCTCTCCGTTCAGACCACCCGAGCTCGCTACCTGAGCTTTCTCTGCTGGGCCGTCGAGAAGAGTGAGGGGAGCCCAACGCCTATGCTTTCCATCCACCGCGTTGAAGCCCAACTCGCGCTCGAAGAGGCGCGACACCATCGCGACGATCCGGCGGACGAGTGTCCCGGCGTCGTGGGGCGGACCAAGGCCCTTGGGTACCTCAACGAGAATGACTGGAAGCAACCCGCGCGCCCTGAGCGGCTGTACAAGAACACGGCGTTCGCCACCTACCGCCCTCTCATGCGGGCGCTCGGCCTGCTCGGTCGGGATCGTGCAATCAAACTCACGCCGGAAGGCAAAAAGTTGGCGAGCGCCTTCAAGCAAGCGCGGGGTCGAGCGCGGCGCTGCCTCAGCGACATCTCGTCGAGCGAGCGGGTCATGATCCGCGGCCTCTTGGGTCTCGACTACCGGAAGCAATCGCGTCTATCCGTCCGCGCCGAGCGCCGACGCAGCACCTATGAGACTGTTCACACCCCGCTCCGCTCGAGCGATTCCTCGGCGGATATTCTTGAGCGCTACGCAGAGGTCAGGCCTCGATGGAGCGATGTCGAGAAACACCTGCATCAAGCCTTCGCATGGGAGGTCCTCTCGTTGGGCCTGACCCTAGCGTTCTCGATGCTCCTCAACGAACAGCGAATGGGGCCGGTCGTGCGTTCGCTCCGCGCGGCACTCAGCAAGCGCCCGCGCCGTCCTCCTCTCGACCAACTGAGTCTGCGTCCCGACGGTGCCTCGAGCGGAGATCACGTGGTCGCGTTTCTCCGCGAGGCAATGCGGTTGCAGCTCGATGCTCTCGGGCTTGATCCGGGTCCCCTTCGGATCGCCGAACGCTTGGTCCAAGAGCGCGACCCCGTCGACTTGTTGCACCGTCTTGTCGACCGTCACCGAATGGTAAAGTCTGATGCGCCATGGATATCGCTGGCGGCTGACAAGATCCAGGTCCTCGCGCCAAAGAAGAACCTCGCGTTCCAGGTCCGGCCTCGCAGCTACCGGCTCGACGCGTTCGCCCAGCTGCTGCGCGACCTCAGGATGCTCGGATGAAGCGCTCTGGTCTCGAACGACAGTTCTGGCTTGAAGCCATCGACAACTTTATCCGGCAGCACGGTCGAGCGACTCCCCGCTGGGCGATTGTCTGTACATACGAGATCGACCTCAACCGACTCGCGCGCACCCTCCTCCCGGCGCTCTCCAGACGAGGACGCCAGTTTCGCGCCGTCGTGCTGAGCGATGCGGGCATACTTGAGCAGAGCCTCGATCGTCTCCTCGGCCAGCTGCCCGGAGCGGTGAACCTGCATCCGGTGCGCCTGAAACGCGGCGGCGTCTTTCACCCAAAGCTCGTCTTACTGCGTGCCGGCCGGCACGTGCGCGCCTGTTTCGGCTCGGCGAACGTGACGGACGGAGGGCTTGGCACGAACCTGGAGATCTGGACCGATTCCCAGGACGCCGAGGTTGTCGCCGGTCTTGTGCGCTTCCTGTACGAACTCGTCCAGTCGCCTGATCTCGTGGTAGACGACGGCGCTCGGCGCAGCGTTCGTCGCGCGCTGTCCGGAGTCGACGCGCGCAGTACGCGTGCCATCTGGTCATCTCTCGACGAGTCCTTTGCACGTCGTATCCAGAGCAGCCACGATCGCCACGCCCACCGCGTAACAGTTATCTCTCCGCTCTACGCCAGCGAGGGCGGCTTGAAGACAGCTCGCGCGGCAATCCCCGCGGCCGAAGTCCACCTCTACACGGATCTCCCCGCGACCGTTCCTAACACTACCGTACACGTTTACGAGCCGCCGCACGCCGCTGATCAGCCCGACGACGACCCGGAGTCATTCCCGCGCACGCTCCACGCGAAGGCCTATGTGTTCCAGCGACGCCGAGAAGGTGCAGCCTCGGCATGGCTTGGCAGCGCCAACTTCACCGCGCAGGCACTGACAAAGAGTCTGGCCCAAGGTGGGAACGTAGAGATCCTTGTGCGCACAGAGTTGCCCAAGGACGAGGTTGACGCGCTTGAGACCGACTTGCGCTTTTTGTTCAAGAAGCGGAAAGGAATCGACGCCTCGCCACCCTTGGATACCTCGGCAGCGCCACGGCCGCACGCGACAGTCGTTGCGTGCGAGTTGCTGGGTGACGGGGCAGATCGTCGGCTCATCGTGCATGCCATTGTGCAGCAGGGGGATGTCGCCCTCGAAAACCAGAAATACAAAGGCCGTCAGCGCCGTCAGGTATGGGTGCGGATCAAGAACGGGCAGGGTGTGGTTGAGGGGACCAAGCTGAACGCGCTTCTCGATCCCTCCGGCGCCTGTCCGATCGTGCTGCACCAGCGACTCCGCGGCGGGAGCTTCCCGGTGATCGTCAACGTTCCGCACGTGCCACCGGATTCCGGGGCAGAAGCGAGCCCGCAGGCCTCCCTCGATGCGCTGCTGGACGACCTGATCGGGCGGGTCCGCGTTGCGCCGCAGGTCACCGGCGGTGATGAAGATGCGAACGATGCGCCGGAGAAGGACGATGAAGGAGACGATGCGGATTCAGACGACTATGGGAAGCAACTCGACGAGGTTCGCCACCAGGGAGAGCTCGATCAGCTCGCGGTAAAGGCGGCGCTCCTCAAGCGGCTCGTCATGCGAGCCAACGCATCTGGCTCAGAAAGGGAGAGCATGCTCCGCGAGTATTTCCCTACCCTGCTGAACGCCTGCCCCCGCCACCTCCACCGCGTGCTTGAGGCCTTGTTCCAGAACGCAGATTCTCCGGAGTCGCCGTGAGCCGCGTCAAGTTCAAGACTGGTAAGCAACACCAGGAGCGTACCGCCATCTGGGCAAGGCAACGACTGGCCGACGGTTGCTTCTCGAGTCCCGACGATCAAGACGGCGTGCTTCTGGCGGACAGCGTGGGCATGGGAAAGACCTGGGAGGCGCTGGGTGCCGCCGCACTCCTGCTCTACAAGATCCGCCCGAAGCACGGCCGGCGTCACGTGTTGATTCTTTGTCCAGCCAACCTGGTCACCAAGTGGGAGGACGAGCTCGCCGCAGGCTCACCATTTCGCCAGCGACTTGACGCGTGGGCGCGTCGGCTTGAGAAGAATGGCCAAACTGCAACCGCTCGTCGGGTCATAGAAACCCCCACCCATCTCCTCCCCATCCGCAGCGCCAAGCATGTTCCGACACACCTGAAACACGGCCACTTCCATCCGCCAGGCGGCACCTACATCGTGAGCCAGTCGCTCATCACGCGCCAAGCAAGCGGGCTGAGCGCCCTGCGACGAGAAGAATGGGACGTCGTCATCGTCGACGAGGCCCACAACGCGGCCGCCCGCAAGGCGTTGGCGTCACTGCAGAGCCCCCGGCGAGCTCATACAAAGCTCTTGCTCACAGCAACCCCTTTCCAGCTGGAACCCCGGCAGTGGAATTTGCTGGCACGCAACCTCTTGAAGCGCAGTCAAAAGGTGCTCAACCACGTCGACGTGGCGGGCTATATCGAAGCCCTCACCAAGGTGTTTGAATCATCGAAGGTCCCAGGGCCCACGCGCGCGATTGTCGAGGCCGCGAGCGAAGTGCTGCGCCTGCTGGTCGCGCGCAGCTACCCCAAGGTGTCGAACCGACGTTACCGGTTGCTCCTCCTGGACGGAAGTGAGAAGCCCTTGCATGCTCGCCTCGATGAACTCGACGATGGGCGCGTCCAGGCGCTACTCGGGGAACTCCGGCGAGCCAACGAGTCAGTGCGAGACTTCGACTTCGAAGCCGACTACTTTAAGCAACGGTTCCGGCTGGCGACCCGTGACGACCGGACCTATGTCGCGACCCGGTTGCGCCGTCTGCTCGCAACCGGAACCGGTGACCATCCGTCGCCTCGACGTGAGGCGCTGAAGAAGTGGGCTCAGCGGACCTTCGAGTTCGACGTGTGCCGCACTATCGACACGGGCCTGCCCCAGAAGACGATAGTATTCACAGCGTGGGTCGGCGACGTCAACCGGGGCGAGGCGGCTGGGCTACGCAAGTTGCTTCAGGATGCGTTTGACCCCGCTTTGTCCTCGGTTCGAGAACGCTATGGTCGCCGATGGTTTAGATGGATCGAGACTGGTCGGGCACGAATCGAGAAGGCGGCCAGCGCGACCTCGTCGAAGATCGCCGAGGCGCTCCAGGCGGTCGGTACTGACGAGCTCACGGCGGTTCTCGCGGGCAAGCACCGCGGGTTCGTCGCGCGACTTCGCCGGGCGCGGGAAAAATGGGACAAAGCCATCACCGAGGCCCGCCGGGAGTTAGATGATCTGCAGGATCCATTCGAAGCGCGCGCTCTTCGACGGCGAGTCCGAGACATGCAATCGGCACTGTCGCCTTGGACAAACGGGCGCATGCTCTCCGTCGAACGATACACGGGCAACGAACGTCGTAGCGCCCGGGATCGAGTTGCCACGGCGTTTCGCGAACTCGGGCCACCGTACGTACTCGTGGCCAGCAACGTGGGGGCCGAGGGCATCGACCTACACACCTACACCGCGCGCATCGTCCACTACGACCTGGAGTGGAATCCGGCCAAGATGGAGCAACGCGAGGGCCGCGGCGACCGCGTCGGCCGGCGCCTCAAGGACAAGCTCGAGATCCTGTACTGCCTCGTCCCCAGGACCTATGACGAGCGCATGTTTCACCAGCTCGTGGCGCGGGACCGATGGCACGGCGTTCTGCTGGGCAAGCCCGCCGGGCAGCTCGAGGACGACCTGACCGACGCTCCGCTGATCGACAGGAAGCGGCTCAAACGGATGCGTCTCGACCTAGCGCCGCGATAAGACGCCCTCTGCACGGTAAGACAGGAAACCGACCGAGTTCGACCGTGTTCACGCCTCGAGCCGCCGCGGCGTGAGGCCCACCGTCGTGCGGACGCTACAGCTGATTCAACCCCGGCACCACCTTCGCGAACTCTGCCTGAAACGCGGACCGCCTGAAGCTGGCCGTCTTGTGCTGTTTCCCGAATGTTTCCCAATTCGCCGGTGCCGTGAGGACATCTACCCACATACGAGCTACCGGCGCTCGGCGTTGTGGCGGTCCTTGTAATAGTCGACCGACACGAAGTCGGCCGCTAACCGCTCGCTCTCCTGCATTGCCAGCACGCCGATGCGGTTGGTCTTTGCCGGCTCGTAGCTCGGGTCGATCTCTAGCGCTCGGTCGAGGGACGCGAGCGCTTCCCGCTTCCGGCCCAACAACGCGTAGCAGAGCCCCATGTTCCCATGCGACTGCGTGTTCTCGGGATCCGCGGCCACCACCTTCCGGAACCCGGCCAGGGCCCGCTCCCATTCCCGGTTCTGCATGGCTGCAAAGGCGTCGTCGAACAGGTCCATCAGCTGTAAGTAGCGATCGAGAGAGAAGCCCTTGTCTGCCCGGATCTGCTTGTCGAGGCCCCGGATGACTGCCATGGCCTCGCCCACGAAGTCGTCCGCCGGATCGCCGAGCTCGATGACCTTTTGATACGCCCGGATCGCCGGCCCGACCTCCAGCATCTTCTGATGCGCAGCGCCCTTGTTGAACCACGCTTCGACGAAGTACGGGAAGATGGCGATGGCGCGGTCGAAATGGGCGAGCGCTTCGGCGTGGCGGCCCTGCAAGGCTCGGATCACCCCCATCCCGAACTGCACGATATGAAGGTCGGGATGACGGCCGAGCAGCCCGGAGATGATGCTCTCGGCGGTCTCCAGTCGACCGCTCTCAGCCATTGCCAGGGCCCGATCCACTTCTGCATCGACCTCGGGATCGATCATGGCAACGAAGTGTGGTTCGCGCGGTGCCCCCGTCTTCTCTCTGGCGTAGACCATCGCCTGGGCCCAATAGCCACAGCCTTCGCAATCCGGATTTCGGATGCGCGCGCAGCAGACGGAGCAGACCATAGTGTGGTGCTTCAGCTGACACACACGCCGGCCTTTGGCGGCCGAGCAAACCACGCACGCCGTCTTCTTCATGTCTCGCCTATTCCTTGTCTCGAGGAGCGTGCTTCGCCGTGCTTTCGATCTCAACCCCCGCCGCCATGCCGCTCAGCTACAGCAGGTGGGTGCACTGGTCAAGCACGTGGGGGCGGACGGGATTCCGACCACGACCGCGGTGATCCCCGCTTGATCGGTGACCGGCAAACATGATTTTTCCTCCATCATGAGCGAGTCCTCGGACCGGCTTGCCGGATACAAGCTTCTCGAGACGGGCGCCTTGGTGGTCTTCGACGTGGGCGATACACAAGTCGAAAGCTCGCCGGCTGGTGACATGGCTTTCGTGCGTATCGATCTGCGGCTCGGCGAGGCATTAGAAGATGGCGAGCGTTCTACTGATCACGAGTAGGGCGCGCTGGGGTTCATCTTCTGTCTGGCCGTGCTGTCGTTTCACGATGCGCGCCCGCGCGGGGTGTCATGGATCATCTCGGCGATCCGCACCACGACGGGCTCGTCGATGACCTCCATGAGAATGGAGACCCCGCTAGCCCGCGATCCTTCAGCTTCGGGATTCTTGTCGGGTGCAAATGCCCAACCAGACTCGTCCCAGCCGTCGTAGCCGTCCGCGGCCCAGATGTGGAGGCGCTCGTCATCGCGCCACAGATAGTAACGCCCTCGCATGTAGGACATCTCCGTTGTCCTCTCCGCAGACGTTCGTACCACGCCTGCTGGCGAACGGAACCGGCTCGATTCGACAGTCGTGCGTCCGCCACCCGCAGTGTTGTATAGAGAGACAGTTGCTCCAAGGGTGTGAGCGCAATGGCATCCAGTTCTCGGGATTCAATCGCAGCAGCAATCGCCGCCGAAGAGGCACGGCTGGCGGCACTCGATCATGAACGAGAAGACGTTCGGTCACGGCTCAAACAACTCGGCGTCGAGCTTGCAGCAGTCGACTCCAGAACGCCGAGGCGAGAGGCCACTGCTCCGTTGTGCAGTCCGTCCTCTTCACTGACATCGGCAGAGAAGGTGGCCCTCTTCCGTTCCCTCTTTCGAGGCCGCGACGACGTCTATCCAACGCTCTGGGAGAACGCGCGGACGGGTAAGAAGGGTTACGCTCCCGCCTGCGCAAACGAGTGGGTGCGAGGGGTGTGCGAGAAGCCGCGGGTGAAATGCGGGGAATGTCCGAACCAGGCGTTTTTCACAGTGACCGATCAGGTCGTCGTTGATCACCTGCAAGGACGGCACGTGATCGGTGTGTATCCACTGCTGGAAGATGAGACGTGCTGGTTCCTCGCCGTGGACTTCGACAAGCGGTCGTGGATGGAGGACGTTGCTGCATTTGTGCAGACCTGCCGGAGTGCTCACCTTTCTGTGGGCGTCGAACGATCTCGGTCGGGCAACGGTGCGCATGCATGGTTCTTCTTTGCCGCACCGGTTCCGGCGGCTTTGGCCCGCAAGCTGGGTTGCTTCCTGATCACGGAGACAATGGCTCGACGCCATGAGCTCAGCATGAACTCTTATGACCGCCTCTTCCCGAATCAGGACACGATGCCCCGCGGCGGCTTCGGCAACCTGATCGCACTGCCACTCCAGCACGAAGCTCGACAGCAGGGCAACACGGTCTTCCTGGATGATCAGTTCAACCCCCATCCAGATCAGTGGGCATACCTCGCCGGGATCGACCGTATCGCGCCCGCAACGGTCGAGCGCAGCGCTGCCGAGGCAACGAGGAAGGGACAGGTGATCGGGATCCGCAGTGCCGATCTTGGTGACGGCGAGGAGAACCGAGTGCCATGGACCCGCTCTCCGTCGGGAATGCCGAGACGCCCTGTGCTTGCTGAAGCACTTCCGACGGCTGTACGGGTCGTGCTCGCGCAGAGGATCTTCCTTGAGAAGGCCGGGTTGCCCTCGGCGCTGATCAACCAGATCAAGCGGCTGGCCGCCTTTCAGAATCCGGAGTTTTACAAGAAGCAGAGCATGCGGCTGTCGACGGCGCTCACGCCGCGCGTGATTGCCTGCGCGGAGGAGTTCTCGGAGCACATCGCCCTCCCTCGCGGCTGTCTCGTAGACCTCGAAGCTCTCCTGCAGAAATACCGCGTGGCCTTGGTTGTCGAAGACCAGCGAATTGGGGGCGATCCCTTGGAGGTTGATTTCAATGGTCAGTTGACCGCCATGCAACAGGGTGCAGCCAGCGCGCTCCTGGCTCACGATACGGGGGTGTTCGTCGCCCCACCGGGAGTTGGAAAGACTGTCGTCGGAACGTACCTGGTGGCTCAGCGTGCCCGCAGCACCCTCATCCTCGTGCATCGCCAACCGCTACTCGACCAATGGGTGGCGCAGCTCTCCGTGTTCCTCGGCATTGACGCCAAAGCGATTGGCCAAATCGGAGGCGGGAAGCGCACGCCCAACGGCCATCTCGATGTGGCCATGCTGCAGAGCCTCGTACGTAGCGACGCCGTAAACGACATCGTCGCCACCTACGGCCACGTGATCGTGGACGAGTGTCACCATGTTCCGGCGGTGTCCTTTGAACGCGTGCTGGCCAACGTCAAAGCGAAGTACGTGACCGGTCTTACCGCCACGCTGCAGCGGCGCGACGGGCATCATCCGATCATCGAAATGCAGCTGGGGCCTGTCCGCTTCACCATCGATTCCAAGAACCAAACCACACGACGGCCGTTTGCGCACCGCCTGATTGTCCGGGAGACGCAGTTCCGCGTTGCTGGCGATGAGCGCCAGACGCCGATTCAGGATCTCTATCGGGCGCTCGTGGCTGACGCGTCGCGAAATCACTCATCGTCAATGACGTGCTCAACGCTCTCGCAGAAGGTCGGTCGCCGATCCTCCTAACTGAACGGAGGGACCATCTCGAGTACTTTGAGGCACAGCTTCGTCCCGCCGCGCGGAACCTCGTGGTTCTGCGCGGCGGTATGGGCCCGAAGCAGAGGCGGGAGGTGACGGAGCGAATCGCCGCGATCCCGCGGAACGAGGAGAGGCTCGTGCTTGCCACCGGGCGATACATCGGTGAGGGGTTCGACGACGCGCGGCTGGATACGCTTTTTCTCACTCTGCCGGTCTCGTGGAAGGGTACACTCGTGCAGTACGCTGGCCGGCTGCACCGGTCGCATGAGGGCAAGCAGGAGGTGCGGATTTTCGATTACGTCGATGGTGAAATTCCGATGCTGGCCCGAATGTTCGAGAAACGGCTGCGCGGCTACCGGGCGATCGGGTACGAACAGGCCACGTTGCCGGCGCGTTATGACGGTCCGAGCAACGAACCCGTGATTGAACTGGATGAGGCAGCATTGCCAGGGCACGAGGATCCATGATGAAGCGTATTCAGGGATTCGTGCGAAATCAGTCGCGAGATGCGGTCGGGCTCACGCCGCTTGAGATTTCTGTCTGTGTGCTCATACTGTCCGTATGAAAATCGCCGCGCAGGGACAGATCAGGATTCCCAGGACAGTGCAGAAGCAATTTGGACTCAAGCCCGGCACCGACGTTGAGTTGGTTCCTGAGAACGGCCGGGTGTACATCCGCAAGAAAGCCACCTCTCGCAGGGCCCACGGTTGGGACAAATGGATCGGGTATTGCCGCAGGAGCTTTGAGGACTTGGGCGATCCATCCGTAGATGAGTACATCGAGATGGTGAGGGGTCGGTGATCACGGCGGTGGACACCAACGTCCTCCTCGATGTGCTGCGCCCGAATCCTGATTTTCTCGACGCCCCTGAAGGCGCTCGTGGCCTGCGGCAACGAAGGTAGACTGGTCGTTTGCGACATCGCGTACGCGGAGCTGTGCGTTCACTTCCCCAACCGCAAAGCGTGCGACGGGTTCTTGCGGGACCGCCAGATTGGCCTGCAAGCGTTCACGCGTCCAGCCTGCGATCTTGCCGCCCGTGCTTGGAAGAAATACCGAGAGGCGGGAGGGCCTCGGGCGCGAATCCTCCCAGACTTCTTGATTGGTGGGCACGCGAAGACACGCACTTCACGCCTGCTCTCACGCGACCGTGGCTTCTATCGCAAGTACTTCCCGGAGTTAGTCTTGATCAATCCGGCCGCTGCGGGAGGCCCGGCGTCCGCATAGGCTGGAGCGGCAGTTGATACTGCCGTTGTGGGGTCTGTCACCCCGAGCAACACCCTAATCCGTTCCGAAAGCCCTCTGACTATCGGGCGCTCGTCGCTGACGAGTCTCGAAACCAGCTCATCGTCAATGACGTGCTCAACGCTCTCGAAGAAGGTCGGTCGCCGATCTTGCTCACAGAACGGAGGGACCATCTCGTCGCATGAGGACAAGCAGGAGGTGCGGGTCTTCGACTACGTCGATCGTGGAGTGCCTATGCTGGCCCGTATGTTCGAAAAGCGGCTGCGCGGTTACCGCGCAATCGGGTACGAGCAGGCGACGGTGCCAACGGGATACGAGGGAGCACGGGATGAACCGGTGGTCGAACGGGATGACGAAGCGTTTCTGAGATTTGACGACTACACTTGAGCGGCCGCTTCTCGAGCTCAGCGGGGGCGCGTCTTGTGGGTGGGTGGCAAACCTGATCCAAGGACTTTCGTGGCGGCTCCGACTACGGCAGCTATACGGTCGCTGGCGCAAGCAGGCCGATACACCCTGAAAACGTCCCTGCCGGTGTGTGCGACACATGCGGCGAGCGGTATTTCAAAGCCACGGTGGTAAAGGCGATGGAACGCACTGCGAACTCTCAGGCAAGAGCACGAAGGACGATCGAAGTACCCGTGCGTCAACTTAAGGTCGCGTAGGTCCATACTTGGATGGGGCTGGTGGCAGTGTTTGACGCTCCCCCCTTTCGCCGTCACGCCAGCTCATCGACAACCACTCAACGAACGCCTTGATTACGACGTCGTCGTGCGTGTTCCCTCTGCTGCAGAAGCGCTGGGTCGCCGCTGACCTGACAGCCGCCAGCGCGGAGGGGCGACAACCCCTCCGCGCCAGGCTGCGCTTACGAAGTGTGCCGGCGTGAGATCAACCGCAGCGCACCGCCTGCCAAGGTCAGGGCCAGCAACGCCATTGCCAGCTGACCCAACACTGGGGCTGGGGCTTGCCGCAAGGCTACCGCAATCCTTACCACGAGGCTGTACGTGCGTACTCCAACGCAACCCGTCGAGTCGGTTGCCGTAATGATCACCGAGAAGAGCCCCACTTGCGACGGGGTTCCCGAAAGCGTCGCCGTCGGGATGTCGAACATCAGGCCGAGCGGCGCGCTGGTCAGATCCGCAGCGAAGGTGAACCCTCCATTTCCGCCGGTTGCCGAAAAGCTCTGGGTGTAGAAGCTGCCAATCAAGGCGTTTGGAATCGCCACCGGGTTCACGACAATCGGCGTCGTACATGTGGCAGGGTTGATGACCAACAACAGGTTCACCGACCCCGTACAACCATTCGCATCGGTCGCGGTGACCGTGATCGGGAAACTCCCCGAGCTTGTAGGAGTCTGCGATCCCGGGCTGAGGGTTGCGGTATTGTTCCCGTTGTCTACGAACATCAGTCCAGTCGGTAATGCGCCAGTGAGTGTCCAAGTGATCGGCGTCACACCACCGCTCGCCGAGAAAACCGTCGCCGGATAAGGCGTACCGACCGTTCCGGTGGGAAGCGATGTCGGACTAACCGAAATCGCTGGGCAGGCGACGTTGGCAAGGAAAAGAGTTTCCGGTCCGCCGCTCGATGTTTGCCCTCCGCTTCCGACCCCGGCAGTTGCTGCAAGACCAATGCGGTTCGCGGGATTCGGAAAACCCGGTGCCGCATTGGCGGCAGCAACCTGACTCGTGTCGAGCCGAAACACCATTCCAGACCCGCCGACGCCGTGGACGATATCGGGGAAGTCCACTGGGGTGAAAACATTGGAGGTGAAAATGGTGGCGCCGGCAGGTGAATAGATGGTCAGGATGAGATTGTTCAAGATGATCGCTGAGTCATTTTCCGTGGCGTTGAAAATGACGCGCAAGTTGGCGGCATTGGTGAGGGCAATCTCCGAGAACGTGCGCGTTATGCTCTTGGCAGGTTTTTCGTCGCCGCCCGCGACTCCTCCGGGACACGGCGCACCAACGACATCCACCGCCCCGTTCCATTTGACACAGCCCGACTCGCTGGGACTGTTCTGAATCGTGAGCGTCGTGAATACCGCGCCAAGACCCGTACCCTTGATGGTCTCGTTCTGATCAAACACCAGCGACCCAGCCCCCGGACGCGGCACCAATAACATCAAAATGACAAAGGCCCACAAGCCGCCGATCTCCTCAGCCGTGCGCTTCCGTCTCCTCGTCATTGTTCTCTCCTCTCCTCCGCGTCGCCAAAGTGGGAGCACAACGCCCCGCTCACTGAGCGCTTAGCAGCGAAGCCGCCCGTGCATTCCGGCCAGAGCGACGTATCGAAAAAATACCAGGCTGTCAACCTATCTCGCTCACTCACCATCACCATTTGCCGCCGCGCCTGCACCTTGCTTCAGGGCGCTTCTTTCAAAGACAGCTTGAGCAGCAGCTTGATCCGTTCGAGGAATGCTGCGATCGGGCGTGCTTGGCCTCTCTGAACACGAACCGTCTCCCTCCGCGAGCGAGCGCGCATAGCGCAGCGTGATGTAGGCATCGTCGGACGGCTGGGGTCCAGCGTACAGCCCCACGAATGCGAATGCCGCAGCCGAGCCGGCCAACAATGCACGGCGTCGTGGAGCAGTCATCTGCACGGCCATCGGCGTGCCGAGCGGCAAACCACCGCTGCAGACGGCTAGTGGGGCCTTTTGAAGCCGGGCGACGTAGTGTTGACGAAGGCTCGAAAGGGCTGTAACCGAGGGACGCAAGGGCGACGTGTCCAACATCCGCCGCGACATCAAGCCCGGCCCGCTGGGCCGGGTATTTGTCCAGTCCGAGTTCATCGACTGGCTCACGCGGTTGCTGCTCCTCTGCCTGATCGCCAGCACCGGCAACGCGCAAGCGCTGCCGTCCGGTGGGACGGACCTCGCGGCGCGGCTGTCCTCCGCCGCGGCGGCGATGGAGTACTGGGACGTCACCGCGGTGCTCCAGTCGGGGCATCGCTTCGCGGCGCGCTTCCTGATCACCAACGAAGGTCCCGGCACGCGTACCGCGGCGGCGGTTGGCCATCTGCTCTTGCCGGATGGGACGCTGGTGCCGGTCGCGTACGGCCGCACGCGCGAGGCGTGGACGCTCAGTGCGGACGGACGCCGGCTCAAGATCGCGTCGGCCGTGCTCGACCTCGGCCACCCGGTGGTACGAGTCGAGGTGGACAGCGACCGGCTGGGTATCAAGCTCGGGCTCGAGATCGAGCCCGCTGGCGCGCCGGTCTCCCTCAGCCCGCTGCCGGGTGCATATGCCATCGAAGCGTTGGCACCCGCCGCCACGCACGGCACGCTGTGGCTGCACGGGATGCCCGCGCCGGTGCCGCTGGAGGGAACCCTCGCCCTCACCCACACGTGGATGGAGCGCAGCGAGGTCGACCTGGTGCACCGGCGTGCCGAGCTGTTCGGCCGCAGCGGCGACGTCGGCCTATACCTGGCCGATCTGACGCTGGCCGACGGTCGGCGGCGCGGCGCCCTGGTCGTCTGGCGCGGCGCGGACGTGCGGCAGCGGTCGGACGATCCGCCGGTGGCGTTTAGCGACGCGCTGCTGACCCCGAGGGATCCGCATTATCCGGTGGCGCAGCACTGGGAGGCGCGCAATGGACAGGCGCACGTGCAGGCACGTCTGCAGCGCGAGTGGCTGCGCTGGGATCTGCTCGATAGCGTTCCGCAGCCGTTCCGCTTCCTGCTTTCCTTCAAGGCGCAGCCGCAGCGCGTCTGGGCGGATGCGGATTTCGAGCTCACCCTCGCGGACGGCGACGCGCCGTCGGCGCTCGCAGTCCAGGGGCTCGGGGTCGGCGTCGTTACCTTCTTGAGCCCGCTGCCGGCGCGTTGAGGCTGGAGTGTCTCAGCCGCCCGCGACACTGCGCTCGTCGGCGCCCGTGCCGGAGCGCACGAGTGCGATGCGCCCGTTGCCGACGCGGTAGACGTTGTCGGCGATCTCAACCAAGTGCCCGTGATGACAGATCGCGATCAGGGTCATCGATCCCGCCAGCTGGCGCAGGGTCTCACAGATGCTGCGCTCGGTCGCCGGGTCCAGTGCCGTTGTGGCCTCATCGAGAACGAGCAGCGCCGGACGGCGGACCACGGCACGCGCCAACGCGACGCGCTGGCGTTGCCCACCCGAGAGACGCAGGCCGCGCTCGCCGACGACCGTGTCGAGGCCCGCTGGTAGGACGCTCACGAACTCCCAGGCTCCGGCGGCCTCGAGGGCCGCGACCACGTCGTCGCGCGACACGCTGGGATCGCCCAGGGTGACGTTCATCGCGACGCTGTCGTGCAGCATCAGCGTCTCCTGCGGGACGTACCCGATCATCTCACGCCACCGGCGGGCGTCGATCTCGCTCAGCGGGACGCCATCGACGAACACTCCACCGGCCCCCGGCTGCAAGAGGCCGATGATCAGGTCGGCGACAGTCGTCTTGCCGGCACCCGAGGGTCCGGTGATCACAGTGAGGGTCCCCGCCGGAATCGCCAACGAAGCGTCGCGCAGGATCCAGTCCCGCTCGTAGGCAAACCCGACGCCCGCCAAGCGGATCTCCCGCTGCAGGCTGGGCTCGCGCCCGCCGGGCAGGACCTCGACGGCCGCGTGAGCGTGGCGCGTGAGATCGCGCAGCGCCCAGAAGGCACTGGCGCGCGCCGCCATATACTGGAAATCTTTCTGCACCCGACTCACCGCGCCGAGCAAGCGGGCGCACAGGAAGACCAGCATGATCACCTCGGCCAGCGGCATCGCCAACAGGGCGACTGCGACGTACAGCGACGTGGCGAGGAAGAGGAAGATCAACGGCTCCTGCAGCGAGTCCATCGCCGCGGTGCTGATCACTTCGCGCTGCAGCGCGCGGTTCAAGCGCCGAGTCTCGCCCTCCAACACCGGGGCGATGAGCGGCTCGCGCGCCATGGCCTTGAGCGCCTTCACAGACTGCAACGTGTCGGTGAGCCGCGCCAGCAGGGTACGCATGAGCTTCGTCTGGCGCGCCCCGGCGCGGCGCGCCATGCGCACCAGGCGGCTCAGTACCACGACGATCAAGACCCCGCCGGCGAGGGCGACCGCGGCCGCTTGCCACGACACCAAGCAGGCGACTGCGGTGTAGACGACTGCCTGCACGACGAACGCGAGAATCGTGGTGGCACGCAGATAGGCCTCAGCGGCCAATTGTGCCTCCCGTGCAAAGGCGTTGGCCACGAGGCTGATGGGTTGGTGCACATAGTACTCCCACCGCGCCGTCAGCAGAGCGCGGATCAACTCGAGGCGCAATGTCGTCGCGGTGTGCGCGACGGTGTAGCCGACCTGCCGGTGGGCGACCAGCAGGAGGACCGCCTTGAGCAGTATACCGGCAAGGGCGAGCGCGAACAGTGCGCGCATCGTCGGCTCGAGCCCGATCGCGTGGAACAACCCCCGCACCCGCTCTTCCAGTGCCGTGTCGCCCCGACTTCCCATCGCCGGGGCGGCCGCGCCCGGCTCCGCAAGGCGCATGAGCGGCAGGACGCTGGACACGCCGAGGCCATCAGCCAGCGCCGCCAGGAGCAGACAGAGCATCGTGAGGAGAGTGCGCCGCGGATAGGCGCGCGCGAAGACGAGCAGCAGCCTCATCGGGGCTTCCTTTAGCAAGATGCAGCTGGAAGTGACACCGGCGAGCCCTGACGAATCCGCGGTGGCTGGCTTGACCCGGCCGCCGACATTTCCTATGGAGTCGAGACTCGCTGTCTGGCTTCCACGCAAACGGCAGCGGCGAGTTGCTCCAGCGGATCCCGCATGCCACGCGCCATACCCGACCCGGTTCCACCCGTTGTCTCCGCGGCCCCGCGCCCGGGCGCACCGCTGCGTGTCAAACCCGTCGAGACGCGGCGCGACCTGCACGATTTCATCCACCTCCCGTATGAGCTCTACGCCGGCGATCCGGTGTGGGTGCCGCCGTTGTTGAGCGAGCAACGGCACCAGTTCTCCAAGCGCAGCCCCTTCTTCCAGCACGCCACTGTACAACTGTGGGTGGCGTACCGCGGCGACCGCCCCGTCGGCCGCATCAGCGCCCAGGTGGACCACTTGCGCATCGAGCGCTACAACGACGCGACCGGGCACTTCGGCGTGCTCGAGGCGATCGACGATCCGGCGGTCTTCGCCGCCCTGCTCAGCGCGGCGGAGGAGTGGCTCCGCACGCAGGGCATGCGGCGCGTGATCGGGCCGTTCAACCTGTCGATCAACGGCGACATCGGCATCCTGCTCGACGGCTTCGACGCGGCGCCGGTGTTCCTCACCGGCCACGGCCGCCCCTACTACGCTGCACGCGTGGAGGAGCAGGGATATCGCAAGGCCAAAGACGTCGTTGCCTACCGCCTCGACCCGACGGTTACACCGCCGCGAGCGATGACCGAGAGCGCCCGGCGCGCGCGCGAGTCGGCGCGCATCCGCATCCGCCCGGTCGACAAGTCGCGGCTCAAGGCGGAAGCCGCGGTCATCAGCGAAATCTTCAACGATGCGTGGGCAGACCACTGGGGCTTCGTGCCGTTCACCGAGGCCGAGTTCGCGGAGCTGGCGAGTGCAGTCCGCTACTTCGTGCCGGCGCAACTGGTCCAGTTCGCGGAGGTCGACGGCGAGCTGGCGGCGATGATCGTCATCGTACCGAATCTGAACGAGCTCATCACCGATCTGGGCGGGCGCTTGCTGCCGTTCGGATGGCTGCGCCTGTTGGTGCGGCTGTGGCGCCGGCCGCCACGCTCGGCGCGCGTCGCCCTCATGGGGGTGCGGAAGAAGTTCCAGGGCTCGACGCTGACCCTGGCCCTGGCGTTCGGCCTCATCGAAGCGGTGCGGCAGCCGGTGTTGGACCGACAGATGCGCTATCTCGAGATGGGCTGGACGCTGGAGGACAACTTCGCGATGCTGCGCATCAAGCGGCTGCTCGGCGGCCGGCTGTGCAAGACCTACCGCGTGTACGACAAGTCCTTGGTCTGAGGGCGGCGTGTCCGTCCCCAGGAAACCGTTCACCGCGCTGGTGATGGCGGGTAGCCGGCCCGGTGACCCGCTGGCGCTCGCAGCGGGGGTTGCACAGAAGCCGCTGATACCGGTCGCCGGCGTGCCGATGCTGGTGCGTGTACTCCGCACGCTGCGCGCCGCGCCGCGGGTTGACCGTCTGGTGATCTGCGGCCTCGATCCGGCGCTGGCGCGGCTCGACCCGGCCCTGGGCGCGCTCGAGTGCGTTCGCGGCGGTGCAACGCCCGGTGCGAGCGCAGCGCTGGCGATCGCCACGCTCGGCCTCACCCCGCCGGTGCTCATCACCACTGCCGACCACCCGTTGCTGTCCGCCGACACGGTGGACGAGTTCTGCGCCGCGTCGGCCGCGGAGGATGCCGACGTGACCTTCGGCATCGTGCCGGCCGCAGCCGTAACCGCGGCGTTTCCTGGGATCCGGCGCACCCGCTACCGCTTTCGCGACGGTGCGTTTTGCGGCTGCAACCTCTACGGGCTGCTCACGCCGCGGGGCTGCACCGCTCCGGCCGCGTGGACGCGAGTCGAGCAGCACCGCAAGCAGCCGTGGCGCATGGTTGGTGCGCTGGGTGTCGGCGTGCTCATCCGCTTCCTGCTCGGCCGCCTTGCCCTCGACGACGTCACGGCGCTGGCACAGTCGCGCATCGGTCTACGCACCCGGGCGGTGCGCCTGTCGGAGCCAGCCGCCGGCTTCGACGTGGACACCGTCGCACAGTGGCGTGCCGCTGAAGCCTATCTGAGTCAGCGCGCGCCGGCGCCACCCGAGTAGCCGTGCGGGGCGCAGTGCCCAGCACCTACGACGCAAGCGAGGTGCCGGTCGCGAGCGACTCGCCGGCGTGGCCCTTCACCCCGTCCCAATGGGAAACAAAGAATTCGGCGCGCTCCAGATCGTGGGGGTAGTCGATCTCCGTCCAGCCAATGCCGTCCACCGACACCGCATGCACCAGGCGGTCCGCCGCCAGGAGGGACACCGCCGAGAGATACCAGAGGCGATGCGCGTTGGGCTCGCGGGCGACCTGCTCGAGGGCCTCGCCGAACAGGCGCGGCCCGTTCCCGCGAAACAGCGAGAGCCCGATGGCTTCGCCGTCGATCTGGCTCACGGGCAGATCCTTGCCGACGCGCGACACCCGTTCAGCCCTGCACGAGACCTTCATGTCGTCGGCGTCGTAGCTGGCCTTGCTGGCGACCGCGATGGCCACGGGGGCTCCCTCGCTAACGCGCAGGCGGGTCACAACCGCGGGCTCGAACAAGGTGTCCCCGTTGATGAGTAGAAAGTCGCCGCTCATCTCGCCGCGCGCGGCGAGGCAGCTGATCAAGTTGTCGGCTCGATCGTAAAGAGGGTTGAACAGGGTACGGACTTCGAGGCCCGCCGGGCAGACCTGCGCCAGCCGGCGCTGCACCTCATCCGCCCCGAAACCCACGACCACCGTCACCGGCTGTACCCCCGCAACGGCAAGCGCACGCAACTGCCATTCGAGCACGGGGCGTCCACACACCTCGAGAAGACATTTGGGCCGCTTGGCGGTGAGCGGCAACAGGCGCCGGCCCTGGCCAGCACTGAGAATGATCGCCTTCACCTCGTCGTCTTCGCCCTCTCGCCCGCGCCGACCCATCATGGCAGACACCCCGCCCTCCATTGGCAAAGAACTACGCGCGCGTCAAGGCCGGCGTTAGCGGAAGGCTCCCGACCGATACAGCCGCCACGCCTCGGCGCCGAGCGCCAGCAGCGGGTGCCGCCGCTCGCGCCAGCGGTGGTCAACCTCAACCCCGGAGTGACGCTGGATCTTCCACAAGACGTAGTCCACTCCGCCTTCGAAAATCAGCGCATTGCGCAGGATGCGGAGCAGAAACATCGCCTTGCCGTAAACCCGACGGACCCGCCAAACCCTTCTTGCGCGGCGCGGCGCGGCGTGCGGCAGGTCGACCGTGAACAGGATGGGGTCGCTCGTCTCGTCGGCGACCGTTGGGTATGGCAGCGCGGGCAGCGCGAGCCGTGTGAGCCGCTCATAGCGGTCCGGCGCGCTCGCCCAGAGGGCCTCGGCGGCGCCTGGCCGCTCGGCCCGTACCTCGGCGCGGTACGTCTCGCTCCATGTCGTCGTCCACAGCTCACGGCTGCTGAAGCGCGGCGCGACTAGCGGGACGCCGCACCCGACGGTTGTCAGAATGGCAGCCGACAGCGCGGCGGCCACCTCACGTCGCACCTGCTCGTCGGCGGCATAGATGAACGCACAAGGCTGGGCGAAACGCGCCCAGAAGTAGGGCTCGAAGGTCCGCGCCGAAGTGAGGCGGGTGAGATCGCGACAGGCAAGCACGGCGTACTTGCCGCGCACCAGACGGTCGCCGACACGAGCTTCGAGATAGAAGACGTTGGGCGGCAGGAGCCGGTTCATGGCGGCATGCGCCCAACTCGCATAGGCGCTTCGGTAATCCTCCACGAGCACATAGAGGTCGAGGACACCCTCTTGGTCGTCGCCGCGCCGCAGACAGGACCCGTAGAAGAGGACAGCGCGGACCGCCGCCCCGTGGCGTGCCCGAATGCGCTCAGCCAACGCACGGGCGCCAGGCGACACGGGCTGTGCGAGCTCCGCCTCGACCAGCGCGAGCAGATCGTCACTCGCCGTCACGGCCGTTCCCACAGGCAGCACGCGACCTCACTGCATCAGCCGCTGCACGGCGGCGCTCGTCGAGATGAAGGGGCGCGCGTAGGACGGCGCGCGCGTCGGATCGTCAGCCACGTTCCCGAGCCACGGCTGCAGGGTTCCGGAGCGCAGCCGCACATACACCGCCTGACCGAGGCGGATCGCGAGGCAGACTGTCGACAACACGGTCCACCACGCTACCGCAATCAGGCCCTGCCTGGGAAGGTCCGCCAACGCAAAAGCCGACAGCAGGAGCAGGTTCGGGTTGCGCCGCGCCGTCACCAGGCGAACGTAGGAGTCCACCGGCCGCCAGGTGAACAGCGAGAACCCGGCCAGGATGTACTCGAACGTGCCCTCGAGGAGCCGGCCAGCGACGTAGCCGACCACAATGGCCACCAAGACCGTGTCGAGCGTCCACAGCTGCGCGGCGTTCCCTGCCACCCCGTACGCCCAGGCGAGGTACCAGAACGGCGGGTGAATTAGGTCGATGACGTGGTCGAAGATGTGGCCGAACTGCGTCGAGGTGACGGTGACCCGCGCGAGCTTCCCGTCGACCGTATCGAGAAAGGTCATGACCCAGGCGACCAGCAAACCGCTGCCGAATTGACCGCGGGCGAAGAACACCACTGCCGCTACCGCCAGGACGAGGCTCGTGGCGGTCACCGCATTCGGCCCGACGCCGAGCCGTGCGCACCAGCGCGTCGCCCAGCGCGCCGGCGCCGGCCACACCCACTTGGTCACGAGGTCGGTCACCCCCTTGTACGCCCCGTCGAAGAGATAGCGTTCGAGGGCAGCCGCCTGCGCGGCGCGGATTGGGAGCACCAGCGGCGGGGCGGACTTGAGCAGCTTGCCGACGTAGGCGGACGAGAGCATTGCCGGCGTGCCGATGGTCACGCCGTGGATCGACTGCGGCGCAGCCTTTCCCTCCAGGACGGCGCGCGCCAGCGGCGCCATCTCGACCGCCACGTGCGCCGCCACCGCCGGACTCGGCTCGGTCGGCCCTGCAGCGAGAACGACGGTGCCGGGGTGGCTCACCAGGTCGCGCAGTGTCCGTTCGTCGAACAAGTGGTCGGCGCGCAGGAGGACGATCGATCCTGCCGCCGGCACCGTGTCGACTTCCGAGATCGTGTGCGCGATGCCGAGGGCTCCCAGCTGGCGCCGCAGGCGCTCGCCGCCGTCGAGCGCCCACAGGCGCACCGGACTGGTGCCGACGATGCAAACCACCGGTTCGGAAGAGGTCATGAGGCGTCCGACCGATACAGGACCGCCATCGCGGCGAGCGCGAGGCCCGCAGGCGTCAGGACCGTGACCAGCGGCGGCAAAGCAGCGACCAGGCCGAAGCTGGTGAACATCTGCTGAAACATTTGGAAGCCAATCCCGATGAGCGCGCCGCGGACGATATACGCGCCGACGTGCACGCGCGAGCCAGTTGCCAGGACGACGGGGAGCGCGAGCATCACCATGAGTGCCGTGTACAATGGCACGCCCAGCCGGCGCCAGAAGAGAATCTCGTACTGTATCGGGTTCTCACGCTGCTGGCGCCGCCAACTGATGGCGCGGTGCAGCTCGGCGATCGAGAAATCTTCGGGCCGCAGCATCAGCGTCCGTAACCGCCCCGCGTCGACGGGCGCGTCCCACGCCTCGGTGTCGACGCGGCGGGTGGTCACGGTCCCCTCGCCGAAGACGCTGTCGCGCACGTCCTCCAGTGTCCACTGCGCGCCATGCCGCGAGGCGCTCCGGGCGTGAGTGACGCGCCGCAGCGTGCGCCCGTCATCGAGGTCAAAGACGTAGAGGTCGCTGAGCGATCCATCGGGCTGGACCTGGCCCACCTTGACGAAACGCGAGCCGTCGCGTAGCCAGAGCCCGGCCGGTGTGCTGATGAGCGTGCGGTGGTCGGACAGCGCGAGCGCCCGTCCGCTCTGCGCCCGCTGGCTCAGGGGGGCGGCGATCATCTCACCGAGCCCGACGCCCCCCAGCGCGAGCGCTGCGGCCACCATCAGCACCGTCAGGCTCAACCGACCGCGCGACACCCCTGCCGCCTGCAGCGCCACGAGCTCGCGATCGCGCTGCAGCTGGCCGAGCCCCAGTACGGTGCCGAGCACCGCGCTGGCTGGGAAGAGGGCGTAGGCCTCGGCGGGCAGTCGCAGCACGAGGTAGCCGAGAGCCTGCGGAATACCGTAGGTCGGGGTGTCGGCGAACCGCAGCTCCTCGGTGAGGTTGATGACGGAGAAGATCGCCAGCAGCACGACGAGCGCGTAGGCGAAGTCCCGCGCCAGCACGGTGATGATGTAGCGGTCGAGGATCTTCACGTGCGGCTCACCTCGAGCGGACGGGCTCACAACGCTGCAGACGTCTGCAAGCGCGGTCCACGGCGGCCCCAGGCGGACCGAGAACGAATGAGGAAGCCGAGCGTGAGCAGCAGACAGCCCACGTGCACCAGCCAGACCCCGGGCAACGGCGGCAGGGTGCCGGCGGCCACCCAGTTCCGCGCCGTGCCGAGGAGCGAGCGATAGACGATGTACAGCAGCACCGCCGGAAGGAGGTTCTCATATCGCCCGCGGCGCGGCTCGGTGGGGGTCAGCGGAATGGCGAGCAAGGCCAGAAGCAACGCGGAGACCGGCATGGCACCGCGCCACTGCAGCTCCGCCTGCACCTTGAGATCGTCGCTGCCGAGCAGCGCCCAGACCGACAGCGTCTTCTCCGGACCCAGGTCCGGCTCGGGAGCGGCAATCGGCGCGCGCAGGGTGAACTGCGTGTAGCGGGTGATCTCCTGATGCTCGCGGTCACCGAGATCATAGCTGACGCCGTCGAACAGGGTGAGAAAGCGGAAGCCCGCGGCGCGGTCGCGCGACTCGACGGCGTGCTTGGCGATGAAGATCGTGATCCCGCGCTCCGTGCGCTGCTCGACGAACACGTTCTCCACCTGCTGCGGATCGCTCGGCGACCGCGACTCGGCGAAGAGCACGTCGTGCCGCTCGGTGTCGACCTCGACGAACGTGCCGGGCGTGAGGTCTTCCAGCCCGGACTCTGCGACGGCGCGGTCGCGCACCGCGTTGAAGCGGGCAGCGGCCCACGGCCGGACGGCGAAGGACAAGAACGCGATGCCACCGGCAGCGCCGACGGCCAGAAGGAGCACGGCGGCATGGAGGCGGCGTGGGGCGATACCGCACGCTTGCACTGCCACAATCTCGGCGTCGCGCGCCAGACGGCTCAGCCCGAGGAGCACGCCCAGGTACAAGACGGCGGGGAGTAGCGATGGCAGCGCCATGACGGTACGCAGTCCGAGCAACTCGAGGACGACACCAGCCGGGAGCGAGCCGACAGCCGCATCGTTCAGCAAGGCACTCAGCCGGGTCACCAGGAACACACCGAGCACAACCAGTAAGCCGGCGGCAGCGTGCGACGCGGTTTCCTTCATGACGTAGCGGGACAGAGTAGACATGGCGCGCGGGTGGGCCGGCGATTGGGGCGCGGGCGATCAGCGGTCGCGCACTCGGTGCCAACGCTCCGGCGTCACCTGGTCGGGCACAAACACCAGCGGCACGCCGGTGGGGACGTGGATACTCCGCACCTCCGCGTCGGCGCGCCCCTCAATCAACTTCGCCAGTGCGCGCAGGGTGTTCTTGTGGGACACGACGAGGATGCGGCGCCCGCGGGCGAGCTCGGGCGCTATGCGCTCCACCCAGTACGGCCGCAGGCGTGCCAGGGTATCCGCGTGGCTCTCGGTGAGCGGCAGCTCGTCGGCGCGCACGGCCGCGTAGCGTGGGTCGCTGCCGGGGAAGCGTGGATCGCCCGGCGCCAGCGCCGGCGGGCGCGCCGCGAATTGATACTGGCAGCGCAGCACCGAAAGCAGCCCGTAGCGGTACATCGCGCGCCACGCACCCATGCCCTGGAGCGCGCCGTAGTGGCGTTCGTTCAACCGCCAGGTCTGCTCGACGGGGATATGCTCCAGCCGCATGGTCTGCAGGACGATCTCCGTGGTGTGCGTCGCGCGCCGCAGTACCGATGTAAAGCAGCAGTCGAACGCGAGGCCCTCGTGGCGGAGGCGCTCGCCGGCTCGCGCCGCTTCCGCCACACCCGCCGCGCTCAGATCGACGTCCGTCCAACCGGTGAAACGTCCGTCCCGGTTCCACTCGCTCTCGCCGTGGCGGAGCAGCACGAGCTGTCCCGCCCCGCCCGCCGGGCGGTAGGTCGGCGCGGGCGCTGGCGTGCCGGCAACCTCGTGCGGCATGCGTCAGCCCACCGTGTCCAGCGACGCATCGCCGAGCAGGGCCCGTACGTGTTCGGCCACCTGGTCCAGCTCGCGCAGGGGCGTGTGCGGCTCGGTGTCCAGCGACGCGCCGAACGGGTGCGCGTGGCCGGACTCGATCAGACACCGGTGCATGGCGGCGAGGTCGCGCGGCGCACGCACCAGTCCGAGCTCGATGAGGCGGGCACACAGCGACTGCAGCTGCAGCCGCGAACCTACGGTCCGCTTGCCCATGCGGAGCTGCGGGCGCGCACGCCCGCTCACCCATACCCGTAGACGTTGTCGCAGGCCGTTGCCGCAGCCCGGTAGGGGATAGATGTAGAGCGGCTTGCCGGTCGCCGCGGCCTCCGCAAGCATCGACTCGCTGTCCCCCGTCACGACCAGCACGTCAGCCACCGCCAGGCAGCCCAGATACGGGTTGTCGGCATCCCCCGATTGCCACTCGTAGAATCGCCCCGCGCCGTCCAGGCCGGCGCGTAGCGCAGCGCCGGCGGAGGCGCCGGTTCGCGGGCTGGTGACGACGAACAGGGAGCCGCCAGCCGCCCGGGCAAAGCCGGCCACCTCGCGCCCCATGCGCGCCGCTGTCTCGGCATCGAGCCGATGCAGCGCCGACGTGCCGCCGACGATCAACGCCACATGCGGACGCGGCTCCGACCGGAACAAGTCGCGCCAGCGCTCGCCCGCCGCGTGCAGCCGCCGGTCGTTGATCGCAGTCAGCGGGGCCCGCGTCTCGATGCGGCGGGGATGCCGCGGCATCGCGAAGTGGGAGCAGGTGACCGACAGGTCGAAGTCGTCGGCGCGATCGGCGCCTTTGCGGCCGAGCTGGACCAGCCGCGTTCGCCCAGCGCTCTGCGCACCGATCCAGCGCGCCACCGGGGCCGTCCGCCGCCCCGTCGCAATCACGAGATCGGGCCACGGCGGCAACAGGGGGGCCGAGTGGCGTCGGTCCAGCGTGAGGAGGCCGGCGCCGAGCAGACGGTTGCTCAGCCGGTTGAGAGCGTTGAAGCGCAGCTCTTTCGTGGCGTACGGCCAGCCCAGCGCCTCGGCCAGGCCGATAGACTGCGTGGTGTGACCGAGCTTGTCGTCGGCTAGCACCCAGACCGCCGGCGGGCCGCTTTCGAGACGTCGGCCAGTGTCGCGGATCCGCACCTCGGCTGGGAGCGTTCTCGGCATGGAATCGTTGGCGAGTCGAGCGATCACCGCTATGCCTCAGTTCGTCTCGATGTTGATGGTGAGCGTTCTGCGCAGAACGCTCGGGTCGGCCCCGGTCATCGGCCCGACCATATGCCAGGAGTTGGGCGTCTTGACGAACACGATGCACTGATTGGGCCGAAAGGGAAACGTCTTGAGCGTGCGAACCTCATCGAATTCGAGGTAGCGATTTCCGAGGTTGAAGCTCCTCGTCGCATCCCTGGGCCACACCACGCTCGTCCCACCGCCCCAGTCCGGCTGCCATTCGCCGGCGCGCACCATGGACACGACCAAGGTGACGATCTTGGCCGGATCATCAGTATGAGGACGGATGCTCCCGCCCGTCACCGGCATGGCGGAGAACTCAAAGCGCGCCCGCAACCTGGGGGTGCGCGGCATCGGGCGCCCGCGTTTGAGGGCACGCAACCGCTGGCGCATCCGCTCCCCGAAGGGTTGCTCGTAGAGCCCGAGGTCGATGCCGTGTCGGCGCAGTGCGGCCAGGACGTCCCGAATGAACGCCCGGCTCTTCACGTGGACGTGAAACCGCCGCCAGACCGGGTGGCGACGGAGGAAGCGCAGGTAGGCGCGACGGTTGTTGGCCTGCGACAGCGAGTACTTCACCCCGACGGTGTGCTTGGCGACGAAGTCGTCGGCAGTCGGGAAGCTGTCCACCATCTCCGCATACGTAGCTGGGTCAAAGACGTTTTGCGCCAGGCCGATCGGAAAGGGATCGTAATCGAAGGAGAGTGTGTCGAGGCGCAGCGCGACGTCCGGGAGGCTCCGTGCGACGGAGCTCGGCGCTGTCGCCGCATCGCCGAGCGGGCCCTGGCTGGCGATCACGGCGCTCACGTGCCGCCTCCGCGGTAGATCTGGTCGCGCTGCAGAGGCCCGCCGTGCCGCGAGCGTTGGACGCAGAGCACCCACTGCACGCCCGCGCGCCGGCGACTCGCGGCTTCCATTTGCTCGCGCCACCAGCTCGCCGGCTGAAGCGTCACGTGGGCGTTCTCGCCGTTGGGCAACGTCTTGCGCGCGCGGTAGCAGGCCGCGACGGCGTAGACGAAGCGCTGGGCGTGTCGGAACAGCTCGTCGAGGATCCACGGAATGTCATCGTCCGCGACATGCTCCAGCACGTCCGTACAGATCACGCCATCGTACTGCTCGTCGATAGGGCCGGCGAAAGGCGCGTAGCCGGGATCGTAGCAGGTCACCCTCGCCCCGGCCCAGGCGCGCATCGTCTTGCAGCGCGAGCCCGGCGGTTCGCCGGGAAAGGGCTCGTAGAGCTGCGCCTTGCCGGAGCCGTAGTCGAGGACGGTCCGCGCGTGGCAATCGCGCACCAGGGCTGCAATCGGTGCGACGTGCTCCCGGAGCGACTTACCCCAGAAGGTCTCCTCCGGTGCCAGGCCCAGCCCGCCGTTGCCCTGCTCGTGCGTTTCCCGGTTGAGGGCAAGCAGCTCGAGGTACCGCTGGCTCGGCCGTTCCTTGGTGAACACGGTGAACCTGGCAGCATCGGCGCCGCGCTCCAATGCACCCCAGACGTCCGACAGCGGGTGCTCCTGGTATCGCAACTGGCGGGGAAACGGCCGCCACGGCTGCGCCTGTAGCGTGGTGAAGTGCAGCAGCTTCGACTCGCCGGCGACGTACTCGCCGTCGCGTGCGTTCCAGACCCCGGGCAGCGGGCCCCATAGGCCGGCGGCATGCACGGCGGCCCGGAACTCCTTGTGCTTCTCCCCGCGCTGCGCGTCGGCGTAGTGCCAAATGCGGCTCATCGGCGCGCAGTCGAGCAGCATGACCGAGTTCTCGCGCTCGTTGATGCCGAGCTGCCCCTTGCCGTGCATGTCCATGTCGAACAACGCGGCCGGATCGGCCAGGTAGATCTGGTCGACGTCGTTGTAGATCGCCCGGCCCGTACCGCCGGCCAGCGCCGGAACGCCGTAGCGATAGCAGGTGAAGCCGGTCTTCCAGTTGCGGCGGTTGAAGCCGACGAGGTCTTTCATGAGGTGGATCTCATAGCGTCGCGATGGGTCGCGGTGTGTGATGATCGACCAGAGGAGGACACGTTCGGCTCGGAACTGTGCCGCCTCGGTGCCGACGAAGATGCGCACTGGCGCTTTCCCACTCGGGACGATGCCGGGCTGGACGTCGAGCACGATTCGTTGCGGTGCCGGAAATCTCCCAGGCAGCCGGTGGCCTTCTACCCGCAGCAGGTAGCCCAGCTTGCGATGACGGAGCGTGGTCTTGAAGTCGTGCGCTGGCTTATGTGTGTGCAACGCGGCACCAGCAATCAGTCGCTCAGAGGCGTATAGCAACCGTTCTGCGCGATGACAACCGGGGCAAGGGCCTGGGCCGCCCGGTGCGCCTCCCACAGCGCCCGCAACACGTCGCCGATGATCACCACCTCGCCGCGGTGCGCACTCAGCGTCGCGAGGAGGACGCGTTCCTCCAAGTCGGCCTCGTGGCGAGGCGTGTAGGCGTTGGGCGTGCTCGTGTCGCCCGGATAGGCACCACCGCGATGGCGAAACAAATCCATTCCCGCCACGATGATGCGCTCCGGACACAGCGCGACGGCGGTTGCCAGCATGAAGGCACCGTTGGTCGGCACCGACTCGCCCCACGAGGCCTGGGGAACGAGGACGCCCAACCGCTCGACGGTGAGGAAGCGGAACCGCCGGAAGGAGCGGCGGGTGAGCCCGGTCAACAGGAGGCGACCCTCGTGGCGGATCATGCTGACCCCCACGATGGGACGCTCGATCTGTCGCACCGTGTCGGTCGAGCCGGTGAACACCACGTCCGGATCGGTCAGGAACCCCCGCTCCTGCCACAGATGGTTGACTCGGAACAACGCGTCGTAAGCGATGCCGCGCAGGCGCGGGTCCTCTGACGATGGGCCGTTGCCGAGACACAGGATCGTGCGCGGGTGGCGCAAACAAGCGGCGAGATCATCCAGCGTCGCGATGCGCTCGGCGCGCCGGCCGGTGACGCAGCGCGCCCAAGGGTGATCGACCGCTGCCACTGCGAGACGCTCGGTCGCCCGATGCCACCGGCGCCGCTCACTGCGCAACGCCTTTAGGTCGCGACGCAGCAGGGGGATCAGCGCTTCCGCGGCGGCACTCGGATCGTCGGGCGCGACGACACGTTCGATGAGGTCGAGCAAGCCGAGCGGTGCGCCGTTGCGCGGGGCACCGCCGGACGCCAACAGGGCGACCGGGACCTGGCGGCGCCGCGCCCCGCGCAGCAGCGCGGCCTCGAACGGCGCCACGCCGTCGAGGAGCAGCACGAGACGGGAATTGCGCCGCTGAATGGCGCGCGCCGAGAGCCGCGCGAGCGCCGGCGGGCGGCGCGCGATGGTGGCCTCGGGAGCGTGGGCGCGCAACCAGCCGACCAGCGCCGGATCGCGCGGCGTGTAGATCAAGCCCAGCCGGGGGAAGCGGGCCTTGATACACTCGACGACGGGAGCGGCGCCGGCGAAGGCAGCCGCCGTCGATCCGATGATCCACAGCGTGCGCTCTGCGGGCATCGACGCTGCCCCGGTGTCCTGTGAAGCTCGCGCGCCGGCCACCATGTAGATACCGTCAGTGGCGTCATGTTAACCACGCGCGACAACGTCGAGTCAATCAGCGCGTCCGCGTCAGCCGCGGCAGCAGCAGCTCGACCCCGAGCTTGGACGGATGCGTGTGATCGACGTAGAGGGCCAGCGGCGCGAACTGCGAGCCGATCGCTTGGCGCTGTGCGTTGGCGATGTCGAGGAAGTCGACGACCGTGAACCCGGCCTGCCTCCCGAGCGCAAGGAGACGCCGCTTCTGCTCGTAGTAGGTCGGGAAGTTGCGGTGCGAGTGCCCGGGAAGGCGCGTCACCTCGGGCACGACGTTGTAGATGTAGGGCACGTACAGCAGGACGACGCGTTCGATCGCCTCGCGCTGCCGGAGCTGGCTGATCCACGCAATCAGCTCCGGCGGCGTGCCGTACGGCTTGCTGTCGGAGAAGTCGTTCTCGCAGAACACGTAGATCAGCTCCCGGATCTGGCCGTGGTACCGCGCGACGGCCTTGTCGAGGGCGCAGATGACGTCTGCCGCCGCGGCGCCGGAGATACCGAAGTTGACGTACTGCCGGGCGCGATCCTGCGCCTGAAGCTGGGAGGCGATCGTCTCGCTGTCGTCGAGCATCGCCCCGTCGGCGACGCTGTCGCCGGCGACGAGCACCTTGTCCACCGACTGGATCGACGGCAGCGTCAGACGCTCGCCATGCTCGTTGGTCGTGAGGTGGAGCTCGCGGGCTCCGTAGCGGGCGAAGAAGCGGGCGACCTCCGGCGGCAGCGTGCGGCCGACATCGTAGAAGTACGTGACCTGGTCGAACGGGTTGAAGAGGTTCGAGCGCAAGTAGGACATCGTCTTGCGCAGGTTGGGTTTCTGCACCAGGCAGCCGCCCTCGTCCCGGTTGATGGACGCGGCGTCGGTCCTGAGCGCAGAGAACGGCCCGTTGCCGAGCGCCACCGCGTTCGTCTTGAGGAGATCGAGCAGCGCCGTGATCTCGCCGACGTTGGTGATCATCTCGATGCTCGGATCCTGCGCGGTGGGATCGACGAACCAGCGCAGATAGCGGTCGTAGGCCAGGCTAGTTCCGTGCGCGAGCGAGTAGATCCCTTCGGCGACAAGGTACGGGACGAGCACGCCGAGGCCCACGATGAGTGCCGCAACGCCCAGCCGCCTGCCGGCGCGACGCAGCAGCCGGCCCGCCGGCGCGCCGCTCACGACGGGGTGACGACGCACGTGTCGTCGCGCTGGCGCAGAGTCTCCATAAGCATCGCCCTATCAGGATGCTTGAGAGATTGGTAACTGGGTGACACACCCCACTCGGACCGGGCGGCCAAACTGGCACGAAGCGTGATGAAGGAACCACCGAGCACCGTTGATCTACTACTCTTCGGGTGTTCTAAGAACACTGCGCTCCTTCCGCAGTCCGCGCCGGGTGTGGTAGTCACCGCGGGCGAAAGACACGCGATGCGCTGCCCGTCCTGCAACCACGACAACCGCGCCGAGCGCCGCTTCTGCGCGGAATGC